>NZ_JAOWGO010000022.1:516791-1138127 GCF_030333105.1 Citrobacter sp. Cm038
CTCAGAAGTGAAACGCCGTAGCGCCGATGGTAGTGTGGGGTCTCCCCATGCGAGAGTAGGGAACTGCCAGGCATCAAATTAAGAAGTATGGCATTGACCTTTGAGGCAGTTCACTACTCGATAAGAGAGTAGGACAAAAGCGAGAGCTTTTGAACGTTGCGAAGCAACGGCCCGAAGGGTGGATCACGCAGTGATTCATAAACTGCCAGGCATCAAATTTAGTGTGCTGATATGGCTCAGTTGGTAGAGCGCACCCTTGGTAAGGGTGAGGTCCCCAGTTCGACTCTGGGTATCAGCACCAGTTTTTAGGTTAAAGTTCGGCGCTTAGAAAAGAATTTGTCTGGCGGCTGTAGCGCGGTGGTCCCACCTGACCCCATGCCGAACTCAGAAGTGAAACGCCGTAGCGCCGATGGTAGTGTGGGGTCTCCCCATGCGAGAGTAGGGAACTGCCAGACATCAAATAAGTGAAAAGGCCCATCCGTCAGGATGGGCCTTTTTGCATTTGCGAATTGTGGAATATGCCGGATGGCGGCGTAAACAGCTTATCCGGCTTGCAGGTTTTAATGTATGACCTGTGATAAAAACGCTCGGGTACGCTCGGATTTCGGATGGGCAAAAAATTCGTCTGGTGGCGCCTGTTCAACAATCTCGCCAAGATCCATAAAGATCACCCTGTCTGCAACTGTTCGGGCAAACCCCATTTCATGAGTAACACAAAGCATTGTCATTCCCGATTGCGCCAGGCCTATCATGGTATCGAGTACTTCTTTTACCATTTCAGGGTCCAGTGCTGATGTGGGCTCATCGAACAACATGATTTTGGGTTTCATGCACAGTGAACGCGCAATGGCCACGCGCTGTTGCTGCCCACCGGAAATTTGTCCAGGGTATTTATGCGCATGTTCAGCAATACGCACTCGTTCAAGGTAGTGCATTGCCAGAGCTTCAGCCTCTTTCTTTGGCATCTTCTGAACCCAGACAGGAGCCAGTGTGCAGTTTTGCAGGACTGTTAAATGAGGAAAGAGATTAAAGTGTTGAAAGACCATTCCAACTTCTTGTCTGACGCGTTCAATATTGCGGATGTCCTCATTGAGCTCAATTCCATCTACAACAATACGCCCTTGCTGATGCTCTTCCAGATGGTTAATACAACGGATCGTTGTTGATTTACCGGATCCAGAAGGTCCGCATAATACGATACGTTCTCCCTGTTTTACCTCCAGGTTTATGTTTTTCAGAACGTGAAACTGTCCATACCATTTGTTGACGTTTTCCAGCGTAATCATCGCGTCGTTAGATTGTATTAATAATTGGCTCATAATTTCCTCAGTGCGGTGTACGCCCGGTGTTAAAACGTTTTTCCAGATGCTGGCTATAACGTGACATGCTGAAGCAGAAAACCCAGTAAATCAGCGCGGCAAAAACATATCCTTCTGTCGACATACCAAGCCAGGCAGGGTCGACGGTGGCTTGTTGTACGCTGCTGAAAAGGTCAAACAGACCGATAATAATGACCAGACTGGTATCCTTGAAGAGGGCGATGATCGTGTTAACCAGGCCGGGGATAACCAGTTTGAGGGCTTGCGGAAGTATGACCAGCCCTTGGGTTTTCCAGTAGCCAAGCGCCAGTGATTCGGCGGCTTCATACTGGCCTTTCGGGAGGGCCTGCAATCCCCCACGCACCACCTCTGCGACATAAGCTGACTGGAAAAGAATTACACCGACCAGCGCCCGAATAAGTTTGTCGATGCTGGTGCCTTCCGACATAAACAGCGGGAGCATGACTGACGACATAAACAGGACAGTGATCAGCGGCACACCACGCCAGAACTCAATGAAAATGACGGATAAAACCCGCACGACAGGCATATGAGAACGGCGCCCCAACGCCAGTAAGATCCCCCATGGGAGCGCGCCTGCAATACCAACAGAGGCTATGATCAGGGTGAGTGTCAGTCCACCCCACTGGCGGGTTTCCACGCGATCGAGACCGAGAAAACCACCGTACAACAGCCACCAGACGATAACCGGATAAACCACCGCCCAGACGGCGATATAGCGACCACGATGAGGTATCGCTTTCCAGAACATCGGCGCGATAGAGAGTAGGCCGATAATCAGAGCCAGATTAACCCGCCAGCGCTGATCGTGTGGATAGAGCCCATACATGAATTGTCCGAAGCGTTCATGGATAAACACCCAGCACGCTCCCGCTTTTGTACAATCTGCCCGGGTAGAACCTATCCAGTTGGCCTGCAGAAATGCCCAGTTCAGCAATGGGGGAATGAACATCCACATGAGCCATATGCATAACAGAGTGAGCAAACTGTTTGACCAACTGGAAAATAGATTTTTACGCACCCAAAATATCACGCGGCCAGCATGATTACTGCTCTGGCGCGAGGGGTGAGACAGTAGTGCTTTTGTCATCATGACTCCTTAGCGCTCAATGAGTGCGATACGACGGTTGTATATATTCATTAACAGAGAAATGCTCAGACTGATGATCAGGTAAACCGACATAGTGATGGCGATGGTTTCAATGGCCTGCCCGGTTTGATTCAGTACGGTTCCGGCAAACAGTGAAACCATATCCGGGTAGCCAATGGCGGCAGCAAGGGATGAATTCTTTACGATATTCAGATACTGGCTGGTCAGTGGTGGAATGATGACGCGGAGCGCCTGCGGGATGATCACCTGACGGAGCGTTACCGGATTGGGAAGGCCCAAAGAACGGGCTGCTTCATGTTGACCATAAGGAACTGCCTGAATACCGGCCCGAATAATTTCTGCAATAAATGCAGATGTATACACTGAAAGCGCCAGTGTTAACGCCGCCAGTTCTGGGATAAGTACCATGCCGCCGCGGAAGTTAAAACCGCGCAGTTCGGGTATATCCCAGTGGAGCGCTGCGCCAAAAATCCATTGTGAAATCATCGGCAAAAACACGATCAGCGCCAGTGCTGTTGGCCACGTTCTGCGTAATTGACCTGTTTTTGTCTGGTACATTTTATTGAAACGAAATAGCCCAATAGTTACGACTGCAGCAATCATGAGTGCAGCGCAAAAGGCAAAAAGACCTTCTCCCATCTGCGGCGCCGGAATATAGAGTCCCCGGTTACTCAGGAAAACGAGATCCAGCGCACTGACGGCCTGACGGGGACCCGGCAAATTGCGTAGTACGGCAAAATACCAAAAGAAGATTTGCAGCAGCGGCGGAATATTGCGGAACGTTTCGATATAAATTGTAGATAGCTTACGCAGCAACCAGTTATCTGACAAACGTGCCAGTCCAAGAAAGAAGCCGAGAAATGAAGCAAAAACAATACATAGTGCTGAGACAAGCAGCGTATTAAGCAGACCGACCAGAAAGACACGCCCATAGGTATCGCCCTGCTCGTAATCAATCAGATGTTGAACAATACCAAATCCGGCACTGCGATCGAGAAAAGAGAACCCCGAGGTGATACCGCGACTGCTTAGGTTATTAATCGTATTGTGAATGAGATAGATCGCAATGCTAACGACCGCGATGATGGCAAGAATTTGAAATAACCAGGCGCGGACCGCAGGGTTAGAAAAGGAGAGTGATCCTTTTACGGTTGAGCGGCGATGGTACATAAGAAAACCTCGGTAACAATGACTCTGGGTTGAGCGCCGCAGTTGCGGCGCCCGTTACATCACTTCGCATTAGCGCACCGGTGGCGCATACTGAATGCCGCCGTTATTCCAGAGGTTGTTTTGCCCACGTTTGATCTTCAGTGGACTTTCCGATCCCACGTTACGTTCAAAGATCTCCGAATAGTTTCCTACCTGCTTAATAATGTTGTAAGCCCATTTATTATCCAGCTTCAGATCTTTACCATAGTCTCCCTCTTTGCCTAACAGGTGTGCCATATCCGGTGTTGCGGGATTAGCGGCTTTTTCATCAACGTTTTTCGAGTTAACACCCATCTCTTCAGCATTCAACATGGCAAACAGCGTCCAGCGAACAATAGAGAACCATTCATCATCGCCGCGGCGTACGACAGGCCCCAGTGGTTCTTTAGAGATTACTTCTGGCAGAACAATCCATTCTGAAGGGTTGCTCAATTTGATTCGCAGGGCATACAACTGAGACTGGTCGGAAGCAAGCGTATCGCAGCGGCCTGATTCCAGAGCCTTAGCGGATTCATCGGAGCGATCGAAGGTGACGGGGGTATACTTCATATTGTTGGCCTTAAAATAATCGGCCACGTTCAGTTCAGTATCCGTGCCTGCTTGAATACAAACCGTTGCACCATCGAGTTCTTTTGCGCTCTTCAGACCCGCTTTGTTGTGGGTAAGAAAGCCAATGCCATCGTAATAAGTCACGCCAGTAAAGGACATCCCCATTCCTGCATCACGTGAGGAGGTCCATGTGGTATTACGGGAGAGCATATCGACTTCACCAGACTGTAAAGCGGTGAAGCGTTCTTTAGCGGTGAGCGGGGTGTATTTTACTTTCGTGTCATCACCAAATACGGCCGAGGCAACACCACGACATACATCTACATCAATACCTGAAAACTTACCGCTTGCGTCGGCATAGGAAAAGCCTGGTAAGCCGTCACTGATTCCGCATTGCACAAATCCTTTTTTCTTTACGGCATCAAGCGTTGCGCCGGCATGTGCCTGATTTGTAATCGCAAGCAGCACGCCGGCCGCAGCCAGGCTGGCTATTATCATCTTTTTCATAGAGCATCCTGTGTGGAGGAATTATTGTTATGGAAACGTCTTTTACCTGTCTGTGGCTTTGGCCATACTCTTTTAAGCAAAGGTAGTGCCAGGTTTTTGCGCTCGAATATTCGGCGCAATAAGCAGAGTGTAGACAGGAAAAAATAAATGCAGCGCCCTGAAGTGGTGCAAAATTGAAACGTACGCCACATTTCAGCGCAAAAATTTAAACAGGATGCCTGATAACAATTTCGGGCGTGAATATTGACCGCGTGAGAATAATGATAAGAAGACGTGTTGTTACGAAAAGCTGAAAAAATGCTAATTTTCAGTCGTGAATATGTGAGGGGAATCTATAATGATTTTATTTCAGGGCCAAAGCTTTAAACCATCATTTTGTCTTATATAAAGATATCTTCTTTATTGTTAAAAGCGCGGCTATTACCGCGCTTTTAACATGATTTATTTCGTCAAGGCAACTATCCCAAGTGTCAGACCGGCAACAGCGGCTGCACCACCGGCGATCGCACCTGCTGTTTCCCAGTTATCCTGCGTGGTGCCTTTCATACAGGTATTGGTATGAACCAGACGGCCCTGGTCGTCATATACAGGTACGCAAGGAGAATCGTGTGCACAGCCAGCCAGAAATGCTGTAAGCAATGCAACGGATATTAATCTTTTCATGGTGTTACCTCTAAAATAAAAGTTTCGCTAAAAAAGCAAAGACAGGCGCTAAGCTATCTGCGAAATCGAGGGGTATTTTACCACTTCTTAAAAAAAGACTGACATGAGGAATAATCTCAATTCATGTGGATTGTAAACATAATGAATAGAACGGGGAATTTTGGAACCATGTGCTAAAAAAAAAGAATGGCTATCTTATTAATAAATAAAGAGGTCATTATCAGGTAAAAAAGGCGCCCGGAGACGCCTTTATTTTACAATTTAATCGCGATGCTGGCTAAAACGCCGTTTAACGACAACAAAAAAGACGGGAACGAAGAAGATCGCCAACAATGTAGCCGTGAGCATGCCCCCCATAACACCTGTGCCGACGGCATTCTGCGCACCGCTACCTGCACCATTACTGATAACCAGAGGCATAACCCCCAGAATAAAGGCCAGAGATGTCATCAGGATAGGACGCAGACGCATACGGGAGGCCTCCAGAGTCGCCTCAATCAAACCTTTGCCCTCTTTATCCATCAGGTCTTTAGCAAATTCGACAATCAGGATGGCGTTTTTGGCAGAGAGGCCGATAGTTGTTAACAGGCCGACCTGGAAGTACACATCGTTATTCATCCCGCGAAGCGATGCCGCCAGCAGCGCACCAACGACACCGAGCGGGACGACAAGCATGACGGATAATGGAATCGACCAGCTCTCATACAGTGCTGCAAGGCAAAGGAAGACAACGATTAGCGAGATGGCATACAACGCTGGTGCTTGGTTACCTGACAGTCGTTCCTGATAGGACATTCCCGTCCAGTCATGGCCAATACCGTTAGGCAGTTTTTCCGCCAGGCTTTCCATCAGCGCCATTGCTTCACCGGTACTTTTGCCTGGTGCCGCTTCGCCTAACAGCTCCATAGATGGCATACCGTTGTAGCGTTCCAGTCTCGGTGAGCCGTAAATCCAGTGCGCTGAACTGAATGTGGAGAAAGGTACCATTTCGCCATTGGCGCTGCGAACATACAGATTATTGATGTCTTCCGGCAACATACGAAATTTTGCATCTGCCTGAACATACACTTTTTTCACGCGACCGCGGTCAATGAAATCATTGACGTAGTAGCCGCCCAGCGCAGCGGAGATGGTTTCGTTAATATCTGACAAGGAAACACCAAGCGCTTGCGCTTTTTCCTGATCAACATCCAGCTTAAACTGCGCAGTATCCTCAAGGCCGTTGGGGCGTACACGTACCAGCAAATCAGGATGTTGTGCCACCATGCCTAGCAGCTGATTACGTGCCTGCGTTAAGGCTGAGTGTCCCAGCCCTCCCTGATCAATCAGCTCAAAATCGAAGCCGGTTGCGGTGCCCAATTCAACAATGGCTGGCATGTTGAAGGGGAATACCAGGCCATCACGAATCTGACTAAATGCCCGAGTTGCTCGGGCAATTACAGATTCAACGTTATTCTCATCGCCGCTACGCTCTTCCCAGGGTTTGAGGCTGACAAATGCCATCCCTGAGTTTTGCCCCTGTCCACTGAAGCTAAAGCCGTTAACCGTAAAGACGCTTTTGACGTTGGCTTTCTCATTATTCAGATAGTAGTGGGTAACTTGATCCAGCACTTTCTGAGTACGCTCTTGTGTTGCACCGGCTGGTAGCTGAATCATCGTCAGGAACACACCCTGATCTTCCTCTGGCAGGAAGGAGGTAGGCAGGCGTATAAACAGCACCGCCATGCCAATAACAATGATCAGATAGACCGCCAGATAGCGACCTGTTTTACGAATTATACCGCTGACGCTATTGGTGTAGTGGTTGACGCTGTAATCGAATTTGGTATTAAACCAGCCAAAGAAACCACTTTTTTTCTCGTGGTGCTCTGCAGATACCGGCTTGAGCAATGTTGCACAAAGGGCGGGAGTCAGAATCAACGCCACCAGTACTGAAAGCGCCATTGCAGAAACAATAGTAATAGAGAACTGTCGGTAAATTGCCCCGGTTGAACCTCCAAAGAAGGCCATTGGGATAAACACCGCAGATAGCACCATGGCAATACCAACCAGCGCCCCCTGTATTTGTGACATGGATTTTTCTGTCGCTTCTCTGGGCGGCAGATTGTCTTCCATCATCACGCGCTCCACGTTTTCTACTACGACTATCGCATCATCGACCAGCAGGCCGATGGCGAGTACCATGCCGAACATTGTCAGGGTGTTTATCGAGTAGCCAAATGCAGCAAGTACGGCGAATGTCCCCAACAGCACCACAGGCACAGCGATAGTCGGAATTAGCGTTGCGCGAATGTTTTGCAGAAACAGGTACATCACCAGGAAAACCAGTACGATCGCTTCAAACAGCGTTTTTACCACCTCGTGAATAGAGATGGTAACAAACGGTGTGGTGTCGTACGGATAGACTACCTGCATTCCCTGAGGGAAGAACGGCTGTAATTCAGTCAGTTTTGCTTTGATTGCGTTGGCGGTATCCAGAGCGTTTGCACCGGTTGCCAGCTTAATACCCAGACCGGATGCCGGTTTACCGTTAATACGTGCAACGACGTTGTAGTTTTCACCCCCCAACTCAATGCGTGCAACGTCCTTGAGGTGAACAACAGAACCGTCGCTGTTCACGCGTAAGGTCACTTTGCCAAACTCTTCAGGATCTTTCAGTCGCGTTTGCGCAATGATAGAGGCGTTGAGCTGTTGGTTAGGTAAGGCAGGTGTACCCCCTAACTGACCTGCGGCGATCTGGTCGTTTTGTACTTTCAACTGGTTAATGACATCAACCGGCGTGAGTTGATACTTGTTCAATAAATTCGCATCCAGCCAGATACGCATGGCGTACTGCGCGCCAAACAGCTGCACGTCACCTACGCCGTTCAGACGGCTGATAGAGTCTTTAATGTTGGAAGCGACATAGTCAGAGATGTCATCCTGAGTTGTCTGCGGGTTGTCAGAAACAAACCCCGCGACCATCAAAAAGCTGCTACTTGATTTCTCAACGGCGATACCCTGCTGTTGAACTTCTTGAGGCAGTAAAGGTGTCGCGAGCTGCAGTTTGTTTTGTACCTGAACCTGTGCGATATCGGGATCGGTGCCGGACTGGAACGTTAACGTAATGGTTACGCTCCCGGCCGAATCGCTGGTGGAGGACATATACATCAGGTTATCGATACCGTTCATGTTTTGTTCGATAACCTGCGTTACGGTATCCTGCACCGTCTGTGCATCCGCGCCTGGGTAGGTCGCAGAAATCGCTACGGCAGGGGGGGCAATAGTTGGGTACTGCGCCACGGGCAGTTGCATGATTGCCAGAGCGCCCGCCATCATCAGAATGATGGCCAGTACCCAGGCAAAGATAGGTCGCCTAATAAAAAAGTTTGCCATGTCCGGTTACCTTATTGTGTGGCTTTCGCGGCTGGAGTTTCGGTATCGGCGGTCGCTTTTACCTGCACTCCCGGACGAGCTTTTTGTAATCCGCTGACGATAACTTTGTCGCCCGGTTGTAAGCCTTCGCTTATGAGCCATTTGTCACCAATGGCTTGTACGGCTACAACGGCATGAGCTTCGACCTGGTTCTTATCATTGACGACCATCACGGTTGCATCTCCGCGAGGTGTACGTGTCACACCCTGTTGTGGAACAAGAATGGCGTTAGGTTGGATACCTTCATCGATGCGGGCGCGTACAAACATGCCTGGTAGTAGAGAGTGCTGTGGGTTAGGGAAAACGGCTCTCAGGGTGATGGATCCGGTACTCTCGTCAACCGTCACGTCAGAAAATTGCAAAGAGCCTTTCAGCGGGTATGACTGGCCATTCTCCATCACCAGTTCAACGGTACTGCTGGTGTTGTCTTTATGTAGGCTACCTTGTGCGACAGACTGTTTGAGCCGCATAAAATCGCTACTGGACTGCGTCACGTCGACGTAAATGGGATCAAGCTGTTGCACAGTGGCTAACGCTGTCGCCTGACCATTGGTAACTAACGCACCTTCGGTAACGTTAGATTTACCGATACGTCCGCTAATAGGCGATGTCACTTTGGTGTAAGCGAGATTGATACGAGCGCTTTCGACCGCAGCTTTGGCGGCGATGACGGAGGCGTCGGCCTGACGAGCATCAGCAATGGCTTGATCGTACTCTTGCTGGCTGATGTACTTTGTTCCGACCAACGGGACATAACGTTTTACTGTTAAATGGGCGATAGCCGCTGCGGCCTCGCTTTTTGCCAGTTCACCTTTGGCGCTATCATAGTCGGCCTGATAAGTTGCGGGATCAATCTGATAAAGCGACTTGCCTGCTTCAACATCACTCCCTTCAGTGAAATTCCTTTTCAGCACAATCCCGCTGACCTGAGGGCGAACTTCTGCAATACGGAAGGCTGTTGTACGGCCCGGCAATTCAGTCGTAACGGCTAAGGGGGCAGATTCCACAACATGGACAGTAACCTGTGGCTCGGCAGGATGAGTTTGTGTTTCTCCCTGATCGTTACAACCGGCGAGTAATGCAGTGGAGATGATAATGAATGAGGGCAGGAGTGAGAGCCTGGCATTTTTCGTCATTACTTTTCCTTAAAAACCGAAAGCTCGTTATTTACCGGATAACGGCAAGGCGATAACGCGCGCAAATAAAATAATAGTTGGCTATCCTACAAATTATTAGCTTGCGATGTAAGTAATACTTATTTTGCTGTACGATGCACGGCACATAAAAACAAAAAAAGATTAATCAGCTACCTTTTCGTTAGCAGGAAGTATGCAATGACCTGATGCAGGTAAACACATGTTGAAATAAACATTTGCCCAATGAATATATTAACTAATTTTTATTTGTTTTGATTATTTATGTATGTTGCACGTAATGAAATATTTTAGATCTCGTCTAAATAAATGCGAAGTGATACATTTGCTCCATATGGCAAATATTTGATAAGAAAGTTTATCAATTCCTATTCTGTCCCAGGCATTTGAAACCATGGCTAAAAAAACGAAAGCTGATGCCCTCAAAACACGACAGCATCTCATTGAAACAGCGATTGTACAGTTTGCTCTCCGTGGTGTAGGCAATACGACGCTAAACGACATTGCGGATGCCGCCAACGTGACGCGAGGCGCAATCTATTGGCATTTCGAAAATAAGATCCAACTGTTTAATGAGTTATGGCTACAGCAACCCCCTTTGCGCGATCTTATTCAGGACAGACTCATTGGACGCTGGGGTGATAATCCGTTACAGCGATTGCGAGAAAAACTGGTCGTTGGTTTGCAGTATATTGCTGAGATACCTCGTCAGCAGGCATTAATGCAGATTCTATATCATAAGTGTGAATTCAATAGCGAAATGATATCAGAGCAGGAAATTCGCGATAAAATAGGACTAAGTCATCAGAGTATCCGTAAATCTTTACAGGAATGTATGGATGAAAACCTTATCGCAAGCAGTCTGGATTTAGACGTTATTATAATTATTCTCCATGGGAGTTTCAGTGGGATAATAAAAAACTGGCTAATGAATCCAGCAAGTTATGATCTGTATGGGCAAGCGCCGGTATTAGTGGATAACGTATTAAAAATGCTAAGCCCTGATGGCTGTGTGATGCAGTTGATCAAGAGTGAAAATCAGGTTGGGTAGTTTCAGCCGCCATGGCCTGACGGCTGCTATAAAACATCTGTTACCGTGCGTGCTATTCGAGGTCGACGCAATTGACCAGCTTGAGGGGATTCACTGAATTCATATTCCGGCACTTATCGTGCTCTGTTGTCATCAACTCTATCCACTGTATGAGCAGCGCATCAAAAAGAAAAACGAAGACCGCAAAAACAACCAGCCACCAATACTTGCGAATCATTACCAAATCCTGTGTATTCATGCCCAAGTGTGCTGGGAATATACACGAAATCCAAAAGCTGAAAAGCAGACTTACAATGCTTTTACTTTGTTGAGATCTTGCCGCTATTTTCAGTTAATCGACTCTTTTTAGACCGATTATTGGTCTTTCGCTTTTTTATCTTTGCAAGCTCATTCTCTGAAAAATGGGAGCTGACACCCAGTCTCCTGAGTCCCATTTTTACGTATTCATCATTGATCTCAATCCCAACGAATTTGCGACCCAGTTCCACTGCAGTAGCCCCGGTGGTGAAACTGCCTGCAAACGGATCTAACACCACGTCATCTGAGTTAGAGGATGCCAGAATGATACGCTCTAACAGGGCCTTAGGTTTTTGGGTTGGATGATTTTCGTATTCATCCATCAGGTAGCGAACGCGCGGGAACTCCCAAACATTGCCAGGTACTTTTTTCTGATTGTACGGCTGGGGCGGGTTCTTTCTGTAATCGATAAGCGCGCGTTTGGCTCCTGTTTTGGCTTCAACCAGAATATCATCACGATTAAACGTATAGCTTTTCTGATCTTTTACCATCATCAGGATCGGTTCATACATGGAACCAAAGAAGTTTTTGGCCTGGACTGCAGAGCTATCATATGACCACACAATGCGACTTTTAATGGTAAAAAGCTGTCTGCATTTGAGGTCGATATACGGCATGTTCTCTGTGCTGTTCATGATGTACATAGTGCCCTGTGGCTTAAGAATGCGATGGCACTCTTCAATACACTCAAACAACCAGACCAGGAAGGTCTCTTCGTCCCAGGATTCCACCATTCCGTCAAAGTCTTTGCCGATGTTATAAGGTGGGTCGGCAAAAATGAGATCGACGCTTTCGGGTGCGAGCTTTTGCAGTTCAGTTAGCGCATCACCCTGGATTATCTTTTTCGATTCATCGCCAAAATAGACAGGTTCACATCTCGCCTTCATCGCCAAAGCCTCCGTGTGATGCAAATAAAAAAGGCGCTTCCCCATGCCGAGTAGCGCCTTTTAAAACAAACATATCGCTGATTAGTATCAGTTCATGCCGTATTTTTTCAGTTTTTTACGCAGCGTACCACGGTTGATGCCCATCATCAGGGCAGCACGGGTCTGGTTACCGCGGGTGTATTGCATCACCATGTCCAACAGGGGCTGTTCTACTTCAGCCAGTACCAGCTCATAGAGATCATTAACATCCTGACCATTCAGTTGAGCAAAATAGTTCTTCAGTGCCTGTTTAACCGAGTCACGCAGGGGTTTTTGAGTTACCTGATCCTGAGAGTTAACGGTAGAAACGGTCAGTACGTCAGAATTTACGCGTTGTTCGAACATAGTTCTGTCAGCTCTTTATTTCTGTTTACGCAAAATTTTCGAAGTATGCCTCCAACGCCGCCAGCTGTTCGCTGGAATCTTCAATGGCGTTGAATGTGCGCCGAAACTGGTCATTTGGAGCGTGTTCCTGGAGATACCAGGATACGTGTTTACGCGCAATTCGGTACCCTTTTGCCTGACCATAAAAGTCATGCAGTTCCCGAACGTGCGCACAAAGCAAGCGCTTCACCTCTGCCAAAGGCAGCGGGGGCAGCAGCTCCCCAGTGTCCAGATAATGCTGGATTTCCCGAAAGATCCAGGGTCTTCCCTGAGCTGCACGTCCTATCATCAGGGCATCCGCCCCCGTATAGTCGAGCACAGCTCTGGCTTTATGCGGGTCAGTAATGTCGCCATTCGCGATAACCGGAATGGAAACTTTCTGCTTAACTGCCCGAATACTGTCGTACTCAGCATCTCCATTGAACAAACAGGCGCGGGTGCGTCCATGAATGGTCAGAGCCTGAATGCCACAGTCTTCAGCCAGTTGGGCAATCTCTACGCAGTTACGGTGTTCCGGAGCCCAGCCGGTGCGAATCTTGAGTGTGACAGGAACGTCCACTGCATTGACGACCTCGGTTAGTATCGACTTCACTAGATCCGGGTACTGCAAGAGGGCTGAACCTGCGAGCTTACGATTCACTTTTTTAGCCGGACACCCCATATTGATATCAATAATTTGGGCGCCGCTTTCCACGTTAATACGTGCGGCATCGGCCATCTCAACAGGATCGCTGCCGGCAATTTGCACCGTGCGAATTCCTGGCTCATCAACGTGCACCATACGTAAACGAGACTTGTCGCTTTCCCAAACCTGTGGGTTAGAAGACATCATCTCGGATACCGTCAATCCTGCTCCCATCTCATAACACAGCGTCCTGAATGGTCTGTCAGTGATGCCAGCCATAGGTGCTGCGATCAGGCGATTTCTGAGCTGATATTGTCCGATGCGCATGAGTTAAGAAATGACCATACTGTGACTGCAAGGCGGCGTATATTACGCATTTTTTGCACGAGATGAAAGGCCAAACTTTGACCAATCCCCTGAGGTGGATCAATGAATTGCTGGTTGAGTGGACAGTTTCAAAATAAAGTATTTAATAATCATGCGGATACAATAAATCGGTAATTTGGCATCCATTTATAAATTCCGAAAACTTCTCTTTTTTTATTACTATCAGGGTAAGTTGAACAGGATAAAACGCTGTCTTTATGAACAAATAATGGCTTTCGAATGCGATCTCGCTCTCATTTCCGCAAATCCTTTTGCGAAAAAAAGAGCGATCTTAACGTTACCAACGGTAACGAAAGGGGACTATTTCTTCTTACCGGTAATACGACACCACTCTTCTTTCTCGACAACCGGCTCGAGTGTAAAGAGATCGGCATAGGCTTCACAGACGCTTTCCGCCTGGCTGGCAAGAATACCGGAAAGGCCCAATAAGCCACCCTCAACGGGCAGTACGCTGATTAATGGTGCCAATTCACGCAATGGGCCGGCGAGGATGTTTGCGACCACTACATCGGCTTTCATGGCCTCTGGCTGGTCTTTTGGCAGATAGAGCTCCAGGCGGTCAGAAACGCCGTTACGCTGTGCGTTATCGCGGCTCGCCTGGATGGCTTGAGGATCAATATCCACACCGATGGCTTTCGCCGCGCCCAGTTTCAGCGCTGCAATCGCCAGGATGCCGGAACCACAGCCAAAGTCGATAACTGTTTTACCGTTAAGATCGAGGCTGTCGAGCCATTGCAGACACAGAGAGGTCGTTGGGTGAGTACCCGTGCCAAACGCCAGGCCAGGATCCAGCATCACGTTGACGGCGTTTTCGTCCGGCACATCGCGCCAGCTAGGGCAAATCCACAGACGTTCGCCAAAGCGCATTGGGTGGAAGTTATCCATCCATTCGCGCTCCCAGTCTTTATCTTCAAGCTGTTCGATTTTGTGCACGAAGCCAGTGCCCAACAGCGGGTGCTGTTCCAGAAGGGCAATAACTTCTTTCATGTCGGTTTCTGCGTCGAACAGGCCGATAACGTCGGTATCACCCCACAGGCGAGTTTCGCCCGGCAGCGGTTCAAACACCGGCGTATCATGTGTATCCTGGAAGGTGATAGAAACGGCACCCGCTTCCATCAGTGCATCACTTAACTCTTCAGCGTTTGCACCGCTCGTGTTCAGTTTCAGTTGGATCCATGGCATGGCAAAACTCTTTATTTATCAGTAGTCAATATGACGGCTTGCGGGGCGGCAGAACCAAAACGGTTTCCGACCAGGAAAGCCAGCAAACTTAGCAGTAACGAAGGCACAATCGGATGGAAGCCCAGATACTGAACGTTAAAGGTGGCGAGTACGGCATAGAGTACCCCACCGACAATCATGGCGCTCAATGCACCTGTCGCATTCGCTCGTTCCCAATACAGGCCAAGTACCAGAGGCCACAGGAAAACGGCTTCCAGGCCGCCGAACGCCAGCAGGTTAAGCCAGATAATCATCTCTGGCGGCTTCCAGGCAGCCAGCAACAGTAACGCCCCCAACAGCAGGGTGATCACCGCAGACATTCGCTTCAGGCGAGTTTCATTTTGTAGTTGTTCCGGGCGAAGGTTCAGGTAAAGATCTTTAATGATCGTAGCGGAACTTTGCAGCAATTGAGCATTGATCGTCGACATAATCGCTGCCATCGGTGCGGCGAGAAAGATACCGGCAGCAACAGGTGGCAAAACTTTTACCATCAGGGTAGGGATAACCAAATCCGGAACTGTCAGATCAGGGATTACCGCACGTCCCAGTGCGCCTGCCAGATGCATCCCAAACATCAGGATCGCCACCACAATGGTGCCAATGATAATCCCGCGATGTACGGCTTTACTGTCTTTATAGGAAATGCAGCGTACCGCCGTGTGCGGCAGACCAATCACCCCAAAGCACACCAGTACCCAGAATGATGTCATAAAGGTTGGAGACAGAATGTCATCAGCACCCTGCGGTGTCACCAGCTTAGGATCGATGGTTTGCAAGGTTTCTACTGCCTGACTGAGGCCGCCTGCGGCGTGGACTACGCCCACCAGCAAGACGATAGTACCAATCAGCATCACCATGCCCTGCATGGTGTCATTCAGCACGCTGGCGCGAAATCCGCCGAATGCCGTATATAACGCGATACTGATACCAAAGATCAGCAGGCCGGTTTCGTAAGGAATACCCGCAGCAGTCTCCAGCAAACGTGCGCCGCCGATGAATTGCACGGTCATCGCTCCGACAAAAGCCACCAGCAGGCTGAGGCTCGCCAGCCATACCAGTAAACGGCTCTGATAGCGGGCAAACAGCATATCATTGAGGGTTACGGCATTGTAACGGCGCGCCAGAATGGCGAATTTCTTACCGAGAATACCTAACGACAGCCAGACGGCAGGCAACTGGATCATTGCCAGCAATACCCATCCCAACCCGTATTTATATGCCGCGCCGGGGCCGCCAATAAACGAGCTTGCACTAATGTAGGTTGCAGTTAGCGTCATGGCCAACACGACACCGCCCATGGAGCGACTGCCGAGGAAATACTCATTCAGGAAGGTGCCAGTCGTTCTCTTTCTCATTGCGTAAACGGAAAGACCAAACACCACCAGAAGATAGGCGACAAGCGGCAAAATGACTTCAAGCTGCATCGTCATCCTCCAGAGAAATATCGCGATAGATAAATTTCACCATTGCCCAACACAGCAAAATGAAAACCAATGGTGTCAGCAGACACGCCATCTCGAACCAGTGTGGCAAGCCGGTAAAGCCCAGTGTGGAATCTGGTAAGTAAGCGGTCACTAACCATGTGGCAAGATAGAAAAGGGTCAGCCACAGCGCCCAGCGCGCCTCTTTATGGGCCTGAACAAAACGAGCGTCCATTTTTTGTCCCTTGTGGATAAAGAAAGCGGGGATTGTACATTATGGGACGTGCCGGAGGGGAGAAAAACAAAAGGCCGGGAATTCCCGGCCTTTTCAGTTAACGCGTGCTTACTTTTCCTGAAGTCCGAGTTTTTTCTCCAGGTAGTGGATATTAGAACCACCACGCTGGAAGTGCTCGTCATTCATGATGCGGATCTGCAGATCAACGTTAGTTTTGATGCCGTCGATGATCAGTTCCTGCAAGGCGTTTTTCATGCGGGCAATTGCCACGTCACGGTTTTCGCCATAGCAAATCAGTTTACCGATCATTGAGTCATAGTACGGAGGGACAGTGTAGCCTGCGTAAATATGTGACTCCCAGCGCACACCAAAGCCACCCGGTGCGTGGAAACGCGTAATTTTACCCGGGCTTGGCAGGAAGGTGTTCGGGTCTTCGGCGTTGATACGGCATTCTACCGCATGGCCTTTAACTATAACTTCATCCTGCTTGATAGACAGCGGCTGACCTGCTGCAATACGCAACTGCTCTTTGATCAGGTCAACGCCAGTGATCATTTCGGTAACCGGATGTTCTACCTGGATACGGGTGTTCATTTCAATGAAGTAGAACTCACCGTTTTCGAACAGGAACTCGAAAGTACCCGCTCCACGGTAGCCGATATCAACACATGCTTTGGCGCAACGCTCGCCGATATAGCGACGCAGTTCCGGAGTAATGCCAGGTGCTGGCGCCTCTTCGACCACTTTCTGGTGACGACGCTGCATAGAGCAGTCGCGTTCTGCCAGATAAATCGCGTTACCCTGACCGTCTGCCAGCACCTGAATTTCGATGTGGCGTGGGTTTTCCAGGTATTTTTCCATGTAAACCATGTCGTTGTTGAAAGCGGCTTTCGCTTCAGCTTTCGTCATGGAAATGGATTGGGCCAGTTCAGCATCGCCGCGTACAACGCGCATACCGCGACCGCCGCCGCCGCCGGAAGCTTTGATAATTACCGGATAGCCAATGCGTTTGGCATGAGCGCGGTTAGCGTCCATATCATCGCCCAGCGGGCCGTCAGAGCCGGGAACGGTTGGTACGCCAGCTTTTTTCATCGCAGTAATGGCGGACACTTTGTCACCCATCAAGCGGATGGTATCGGCTTTTGGGCCAATGAAGATAAAGCCTGAGCGTTCTACCTGTTCAGCAAAGTTGGCGTTCTCAGAGAGGAAGCCATAACCCGGATGGATTGCCACCGCGCCGGTGATTTCAGCGGCGCTGATGATAGCCGGGATGTTCAGGTAACTTTTTACAGATGGAGCCGGGCCAATACAGACCGTTTCATCTGCCAGTAATACGTGTTTTAAATCGCGATCCGCGCTTGAGTGCACAGCGACGGTCTTGATGCCCAGTTCTTTACAGGCACGAAGAATACGCAAGGCAATCTCGCCGCGGTTGGCGATAACAATTTTATCCAACATGTTCGCCTCGTTACTCGATGACGACCAGCGGCTCGTCAAATTCTACCGGTTGACCACTTTCGACCAGGATCGCTTTCACCACACCGGATTTATCGGCTTCGATCTGGTTCATCATTTTCATGGCTTCAACGATGCACAGGGTATCGCCCGCATTCACTTTCTGACCCACTTCGATAAACGGTTTGGCGTCAGGACCCGGGGTGCGGTAGAAAGTACCAACCATCGGGGAACGTACGATGTGACCACTGATTTCCGCTGCGGCTGGGGCTTCCATGCTTGGAGTTGCAGTCTGAGCGACAGCGTTAGACAGAGCAGGTTGTTGCATCATTGGTGCAGCATAAGCCTGTTGCATCATTGGAAAACCTGCATTTGGCGCTGCACGGCTGATGCGTACAGATTCTTCGCCTTCAGAAATTTCCAGTTCGGAGATGCCTGATTCTTCAACCAGCTCGATCAGTTTTTTAATCTTACGAATATCCATGAGTGGGTTCCGTACTCTTTGTTTAGTGAGATTGTGACAGGCGTTTTATCGCCGTCTGTATAGCATTTGAATAACTGTTGGTGACAAGATGCCACGCATCTCTGGCGTTGCACTGCGTGCCGCAACCATTAAATGAGATTTCATGACTTGTCAGTCATTGTGTGGCTATCTTCTGCCATTTTCGGGTAAAAAACAAAATATACCTTCAATGCGCGATTGTCACCCTTTCAGCGGTGTAAAAACGCTCTCGGGGAAAGCAAGGCCGCACATTATAACCATTTCGTAGCAATTGGCAGCTAAATACTGGTCTTATCAGGGAAGATAATCAACCGTTGGCATGTAAAGAACATGGGTTCGTCTGTGTTTTGCAACGCACTGCACATATCGTGAAACTACCGCCACCACTGGCGGAACTTCTTATAACGGCAGGCTAAAAGCACGGTAGCGAGCGCTGCATAAATGATCGGTTGTGGAGATAAAATCTTTACCGACCACAGGTAATGAATAGGCGCCAGGATCGCCACCAGATAGACGAAGTTGTGTAAGAACTGCCAATATTTTCCCAGTTTTCGCTGTGCTGCCTGTGTTGACGTTAATGTGAGGGCAAATAATATGACCCAACTGATAATGCCCAACATCAAATAAGGACGCGTTGTTAATTCCCGTCCTAACAGTGCAAGATTATTAATGCCCAGTTCCAGTAGGGCATAGCTGGTTAAATGCAACGTAGCCCAGGCAAAACACCATAACCCTAACAGGCGACGAGTACGTATCAATAATGGCTGTTTAGCGTAGCGCGCCAGCGGCGCGACCAGCAAGGTCGCCAGTAAAAATTTCAGAGCTGTCCTACCGGTAAAGTGTTGAATGTCTTTAACGGGATCGGCGCTCAATCCCCCATGATTTACCGCCCAAAAGAGCCAGACAAAAGGTAAAATACCGGCAAGATGCAGGCACACTTTCAGCCAGGTAATGTTTTTTGCAGTCAGGCGCACTTAAAAGTTCTCCCGTAAATTGAGGCCGCGATACAGCGAGGCGACTTCATCGGCATAACCGTTAAATAGCAGCGTAGGTTGTCGCTGTACGTCCAGAATCCCGCCTGAACCAATAAAACGCTCAGTCGCTTGCGACCAGCGAGGATGATCGACATGTGGATTCACATTGGCATAAAAACCATATTCATCAGGTGCGGCCATATTCCAGGTCGTCGGTGGGCGCTCACGTGTGAGTTTGATACTGACGATCGACTTAATGCCTTTAAAACCGTATTTCCATGGCACGATTAAGCGGATCGGTGCGCCATTCTGCGGGGGAAGCGCCTTACCATAAACACCTACGGTGAGTAGCGTGAGCGGATGCATGGCTTCATCAAGGCGCAGTCCCTCAACGTAGGGATATTTCAGCCCCCCGCCAATAAAGCGATCTTTCTGTCCCGGCATATCATCCGGCGCATAGAGCGTTTCGAAAGCGACATATTTTGCATTGCTGGTGGGTTCGGCCAGTGCCAACAGCTTATGTAAAGGAAAGCCAATCCACGGCACGACCATTGACCAGGCCTCTACACAGCGCATCCGATAAATACGTTCCTCCAACGGGAAACGTGTGGTTAGTGCATCGTGATCGAGTGTTAAGGGCTTGGCCACTTCGCCACTGATTTTCAGCGTCCAGGGATTGGTCTTCAGACTGCCAGCGTTGGCTGCCGGGTCTGCTTTGTCCAGGCCAAACTCATAAAAATTGTTATAGCCAGACACTTTATCTTCTGGTGTTAAAGGAAGCGTATTTTGCCAGGCAGCAGGTTTACTGAAATCAAGCGGTTTACCAGCAGGTGCGGGTGGACGGTCATTACCTTTAAACCAACTGAGAAGGTCAGCCTGTGCAGACAAAGGCAAAGACAATGCGGCGGCACTGATACCCAGTGCTTTCAGCACCTGGCGGCGCTGCATAAAAAAAGCCGATTCTGCGGTTACATCGGCTTCGGTAAATTGACGTATTTTCTTCATAATAGACTCCCGGCATACGCGCGATGACTCATATTGGCGCGTAGTTACTATGGCAGGGAGTCCGTCAATGTGTATAAAAAAATAGTTAATTAAATGTAAGTTTTTATCTGCGACAGCTTAACGTACCTTTACCAATGTGCGGCCTTGCACCTGGTTATTGATGATGGCATCGGCAAACTTTGGCGCATCAGCCAGAGTGATTTCTGTTGCAGCTTGCGCATAGAATGATTCTGGCAAGTCATTGACCAGACGTTGCCAGGCTTGCGCACGACGAGCCGGGGGCGTCATCACGGAATCAACACCCTGTAAGCGCACATTACGCAGAATAAATGGCATCACTGTGGTTGGGAGTGCAAAACCGCCGGCCAGACCACAGGCAGCGACACAGCCGCCGTAGTTCATCTGAGCGAGGACTTTTGCCAGCACTTTGTCGCCAACGGTATCAATCGCACCGGCCCAGAGCTGTTTTTCCAGCGGGCGAGATTCAGCAAACTCATCACGACCGAGGATTCGGTTGGCGCCCAGGCTACGCAGATAGTCATGCGTACTTTCGCGACCGGATACCGCCGCAACCTGATAACCCAATTTATGCAGCAACGCGACGGCAGTACTGCCCACACCACCGCTGGCGCCGGTGACAACAATCTCGCCATCTTCCGGGCGAATACCGGCGTCTTCAAGCGCCATTACGCACAGCATGGCGGTAAAACCGGCGGTGCCGATGACCATGGCTTTACGGCCATCCAGTCCTTTTGGCAGAGCAACCAACCAGTCACCTTTCACGCGTGCACGTTCTGCCAGTCCACCCCAATGGTTTTCCCCCACGCCCCAGCCGGTTAGCAAGACTTCCTGGCCTGCATGAAAACGGGGATCTTCGCTATTGCGAACGGTGCCAGCGAAATCGATACCAGGAATCATCGGAAAATTACGGATAATTTTACCCTTGCCTGTGATGGCCAGCGCGTCTTTATAGTTCAGGCTCGACCAGTGAACATCCACCGTCACATCGCCTTCCGGTAGCTGGTTTTCGTCGAGGGGTTGAACGGATGCGAGGGTTTTTCCGTCCTGCTGTTCTAAGATCAAAGCCTGCATAACCTGTCCTCAATTCATATAGTGGATTGGAAAATTATTTATGAAGACTATACTCGCTAAACAAAACATGATGCCGATTCTGCGCAATAAATTGCTAGAAATACCTGATTTGGTAGTATGCCCACATTATTTGTGTAAATTGACGGATTTCGCGTTCAATTTCGCATTTTCGTGTCGCTTTTTCATTTTCACGCTTGATTCATAACTGTCGGAGTTAACACAAGGATGCGATTAACGACGAAATTCTCAGCTTTTGTGACGCTGCTTACCGGGTTAACGATCTTCGTGACTTTGATTGGCTGCTCACTGAGTTTTTACAACGCGATTCAATACAAGTTCACCGCCCGCGTCCAGGCCGTAGCGACGGCGATTGACACCCATCTTGTCTCCAAAGATGCTGTTTCTTTAACGCCGCAAATAGATGAGTTAATGATCTCCGTCGATATCGTCCGCGTTGAGTTGCTTCAGGGTGAGAATATTGTTTATCGCCATTCCCGAACCAGTAGCTATCGCCCTGCAGGGACGAACAATCTCTATCGCGATATCACGGTTCCTTTGGTCAAGCATCCTGGGATGTCGCTGCGTCTGGTCTATCAGGATCCAATGGGCAATTATTTCCATTCGCTGATGACGACAGCGCCGCTCACGCTATCGATTGGTTTTATTATCCTGATGCTATTCTTGTCGGTACGCTGGCTTCAGCGTCAGCTTTCCGGACAGGAGCTGCTGGAGATTCGTTCAACGCGGATCCTGAACGGTGAACGAGGGCCGAACGTCCGGGGTACAGTCTATGAATGGCCTGCGCGTACCAGTAGTGCGCTTGATATGCTGCTTACCGAAATTCAGAACGCCCGCGAGCAGCGAAGCAGGTTGGATACGCTGATCCGATCCTATGTTGCGCAGGATACAAAAACCGGGCTTAGCAACCGGCTGTTCTTTGATAACCAATTGGCGACGCTGCTGGAAGATCAAGAGAAAGTAGGATCGCACGGGGTTGTGATGATGGTTCGTCTGCCGGACTTTACCCTGTTGCGTGATAGTTGGGGAGTTGAGCTTGCTGAAGAACAAATCTCCGCGCTCATCAATTTGTTGTCGACCTTTATTATGCGCTATCCGGGAGCGCTGCTGGCACGCTACCACCGTAGTGATTTTGCCATCTTGCTGCCGCACCGCACGTTAAAAGAAGCGGAAAGTATCGCCGGGCAATTGTTAAAAGCGGTAGACGCACTTCCGACTAACAAAATGATCGATCGTGCCGATATGATTCATATTGGCATTTGCGTTTGCCGCAGCGGTCAATCCACTGAACAGGTTATGGATCACGCCGAAGCGGCAACCCGTAATTCGGTATTGCAAGGTGGGAACAGTTGGTCAGTCTATGACGACTCTCTACCCGAAAAAGGCCGGGGTAATGTACGCTGGCGAACGCTTATAGAACAGATGCTCAGCCGGGGCGGTCCGAGAATTTACCAAAAACCTGCTGTGACATGTGAAGGGCGGGTGCACCATCGGGAATTAATGTGCCGCATTTTTGATGGGAGCGAAGAGGTCATCTCGGCAGAATATATGCCGATGGTGCTGCAATTTGGCCTGGCGGAAGAATATGACCGCTTGCAGATTAGCCGTCTGATCTTGTTATTGGGCTATTGGCCACAGGAAAGTTTGGCGATGCAGGCGACAGTAGAGTCGCTTATTCGCCCGCGTTTTCAGCGCTGGTTGCGTGATACGCTGATGCAGTGCGAAAAATCGCTGCGTAAACGCATAATTATTGAACTTGCGGAGGCGGATGTCTGTCAACATATCAGCCGGTTACAGCCTGTGATTCGATTGATGGATGCGCTGGGTGTTCGTATCGCCGTTACGCAGGCAGGTTTAACACTGGTTAGCACCAGTTGGATAAAAGAACTCAATGTCGAATTATTGAAACTTCATCCAAGCCTGGTAAGAAATATTGATAAGCGAACGGAAAATCAGCTTCTTGTGCAGAGCCTGGTGGAAGCCTGTTCAGGAACACCCACGCTGGTTTATGCCACCGGTGTTCGTTCGCGTAGCGAGTGGCGTACGTTGACCGAACGTGGAGTCTCGGGTGGACAAGGTGATTTTTTTGCCGCATCACAGCCACTTGACACCAACGTGAAAAAATATTCGCAAAGATATTCGGTTTAACCTGCCGTTTAATTTGTTTTCACGTAGAATAACGCGCGCTGTGCCTTCTGGGGGTGTGCTTGTCTGCCCGCCAGGCTGTAACAGCAAACATGCAGGTGAATGACCTTTGACAGGTTGCAAATGAGGCGAGGATTGCTGCTGATTTATTCAGCCCTGATGGACTCAGGCCGGTTTTGTAACAAAGGAAACGAACTGCACTAATTTTCACCGTAGCAGATGATTTTTCCGCCTTGTCGCTGCTGCGTGTGGTTGGTAAAGTAAGCGGATTTTGTTTTCCGCCCCAGCTTTCAGGATTATCCCTTAGTATGTTGAAAAAATTTCGTGGCATGTTTTCCAATGACCTGTCCATTGACCTGGGTACCGCGAATACCCTTATTTATGTAAAAGGACAAGGCATCGTATTGAATGAGCCTTCTGTTGTGGCCATTCGCCAGGATCGTGCCGGTTCGCCGAAAAGCGTGGCCGCAGTAGGTCATGATGCGAAGCAGATGCTGGGTCGTACACCGGGTAATATTGCTGCAATTCGCCCAATGAAAGATGGCGTTATTGCTGACTTCTTCGTGACTGAAAAAATGCTCCAGCACTTTATCAAACAAGTGCACAGCAACAGCTTCATGCGCCCAAGCCCGCGCGTACTGGTATGTGTACCGGTTGGAGCAACTCAGGTTGAACGTCGTGCGATCCGTGAATCCGCTCAGGGAGCAGGTGCGCGTGAAGTGTTCCTGATCGAAGAGCCGATGGCGGCAGCGATCGGTGCGGGTCTGCCTGTTTCCGAAGCAACCGGTTCTATGGTTGTGGACATCGGTGGTGGTACCACTGAAGTCGCAGTTATCTCCCTGAACGGCGTGGTTTACTCTTCTTCCGTACGCATCGGTGGTGACCGTTTCGACGAAGCCATTATTAATTATGTGCGTCGTAACTACGGTTCTCTGATCGGTGAAGCTACCGCAGAACGTATTAAGCACGAAATCGGTTCTGCTTATCCGGGTGATGAAGTACGCGAAATCGAAGTTCGCGGTCGTAACCTGGCTGAAGGTGTTCCACGTGGCTTTACCCTGAACTCTAACGAGATTCTGGAAGCGCTGCAGGAACCGCTGACCGGTATCGTGAGCGCGGTGATGGTTGCACTGGAACAGTGCCCGCCAGAGCTGGCGTCTGATATATCCGAACGCGGCATGGTGCTTACCGGCGGTGGCGCATTACTGCGTAACCTTGATCGTCTGTTAATGGAAGAAACCGGTATTCCAGTTGTTGTTGCTGAAGATCCGCTGACCTGTGTGGCGCGCGGCGGCGGCAAAGCGCTGGAAATGATTGATATGCACGGCGGCGACCTGTTCAGCGAAGAGTAGTCGGATGCAGGTAGGGTGGCCAACAGGTTGCCCTTCCGCACTGACACGAGAATACGCATAGCCTATGAAGCCAATTTTTAGCCGTGGCCCGTCGCTACAGATTCGCCTTATTCTGGCGGTGCTGGTGGCGCTCGGCGTTATTATCGCCGACAGCCGCCTGGGTACGTTTAGCCAAATCCGAACGTACATGGATACCGCCGTCAGTCCTTTCTACTTTATTTCTAATGGTCCCCGTGAATTACTCGACGGCGTGTCGCAAACGCTGGCTTCGCGTGACCAACTCGAACTTGAAAACCGGGCGCTGCGTCAGGAACTGCTGCTGAAAAACAGCGAGTTGCTGATGCTGGGGCAATATAAACAGGAGAACGCGCGCTTGCGCGAGCTGCTGGGATCGCCGCTGCGTCAGGATGAACAAAAGATGGTGACGCAGGTCATCTCAACGGTTAATGACCCTTACAGCGATCAGGTTGTGATCGATAAAGGGAGCGTAAACGGTGTTTACGAAGGTCAGCCGGTAATCAGTGATAAAGGTGTCGTGGGTCAGGTCGTTGCCGTGGCAAAACTGACCAGCCGCGTACTGCTGATTTGCGATGCAACCCACGCGTTGCCGATCCAGGTTCTGCGTAACGACATTCGTGTGATTGCTGCCGGTAACGGCTGCACGGACGATCTACAGCTCGAACACCTGCCAGCCAATACCGATATTCGTGTTGGCGATGTGCTGGTCACATCGGGCCTGGGCGGACGTTTCCCTGAAGGGTATCCGGTCGCCGTTGTATCTTCCGTTAAGCTGGACACCCAACGTGCTTACACCGTGATTCAGGCGCGTCCGACTGCTGGTTTACAGCGTTTGCGCTACCTGTTGCTGTTGTGGGGAGCCGACCGTAATGGTGCAAATCCGATGACTCCGGAGGAAGTGCACCGCGTAGCCAATGAACGTCTGATGCAAATGATGCCTCAGGTGCTGCCGTCGCCGGATACGATGGGCCCGCCAGCCCCTGTTCCAGCACCGGCAACAGGTGTTACTCCTGCACCTGCGAATACAGCGCAGCCAGTACCTTCTCCGCGTAAGCCGGGAGGGCAGTAAGTGGCAAGCTATCGTAGCCAGGGACGTTGGGTAATTTGGCTCTCGTTCCTTATTGCACTGTTATTGCAAGTCATGCCCTGGCCGGATGACATTCTTGTTTTCCGGCCAAACTGGGTGCTGCTCATCCTGCTGTATTGGATCCTGGCACTACCGCATCGCGTAAATGTGGGCACAGGATTTGTGGTGGGTGCCATACTGGATCTCATTAGTGGTTCCACGCTTGGCGTGCGGGCTTTGTCGATGAGTATCATTGCTTATCTGGTCGCGCTGAAATTCCAACTATTCCGTAACCTCGCGCTCTGGCAACAGGCGCTGGTGGTCATGTTGCTATCACTGGTCGTGGATATTATTGTTTTCTGGGCCGAGTTTTTAGTGATCAATGTCTCTTTCAGACCCGAAGTGTTCTGGAGTAGTGTAGTAAACGGTGTGCTTTGGCCATGGTTATTCTTACTGATGCGTAAAGTCCGCCAGCAGTTTGCGGTGCAATAAGGTTGATATGAATACTCTGTATCTGGCTTCAGGTTCCCCACGCCGGCAGGAATTGTTGACTCAGCTTGGTGTGAAATTTGAGCGGCTGGTTCCCGGGATTGAGGAACAGCGGCATTCGCAAGAAAGCGCACAGCAGTATGTTGTTCGTCTGGCGCGGGAGAAGGCGCAGGCAGGCGTTGCGTTGGCTCTTCGTGATCTGCCGGTGTTGGGTGCAGATACCATTGTTATTCTGAATGGCGAAGTGCTGGAAAAACCGCATGACGCCGCCCATGCTGCAGCGATGCTGCGCAAGCTGTCAGGCAAAACACATCAGGTCATGACGGCAGTGGCGTTAGCCGATCGCCAGCACAGTCTGGACTGCCTGGTTGTAACGGAAGTGACATTCAGAGCACTAACTGATGAGGACATTGCGGGCTATGTTGCCAGCGGTGAACCTATGGATAAAGCAGGTGCATACGGTATTCAAGGGTTGGGTGGCTGTTTTGTCAGGAAGATAAATGGCAGCTATCACGCCGTAGTCGGCTTACCGCTGGTAGAAACGTATGAGTTGCTGAGCAATTTTAACGCACTGCGTGAGAAAAGGGATAAACATGACGGCTGAATTGTTGGTAAACGTAACGCCATCGGAAACGCGCGTGGCGTACATTGATGGCGGAATTCTGCAGGAAATTCATATTGAACGTGAGGCGCGACGCGGAATCGTAGGCAATATCTACAAAGGTCGTGTAAGTCGTGTACTTCCGGGTATGCAGGCGGCTTTTGTAGATATTGGACTGGATAAAGCCGCATTTCTTCACGCTTCAGACATCATGCCACATACAGAATGTGTGGCAGGTGAAGAGCAAAAGCAGTTCACTGTGCGCGACATCTCCGAGCTGGTGCGCCAGGGACAAGACCTGATGGTGCAGGTGGTAAAAGATCCGCTTGGCACTAAGGGCGCCCGTCTGACGACGGATATCACGCTTCCTTCCCGTTACCTTGTTTTCATGCCTGGTGCATCACACGTTGGGGTTTCCCAGCGTATCGAAAGTGAAACCGAACGTGAACGTCTGAAAAAAGTGGTGGCGGATTACTGCGATGAGCAGGGCGGATTTATTATTCGCACGGCGGCAGAAGGTGTGTGCGAAGAGGATCTGGCCTCCGATGCCGCTTACCTGAAGCGCGTCTGGACCAAAGTTATGGAGCGCAAAAAGCGTCCGCAAACGCGCTATCAGATGTACGGCGAACTGGCGCTTGCGCAGCGTGTACTGCGCGATTTTGCTGATGCTCAGCTTGACCGAATCCGAGTGGACTCCCGTTTGACCTATGAAGCGTTGTTGGAGTTTACCGCGGAATACATCCCGGAGATGACCAGCAAGCTGGAACACTACAGTGGACGGCAGCCTATTTTCGATCTCTTTGATGTTGAAAATGAAATTCAACGCGCGCTGGAACGTAAAGTTGAGCTGAAATCCGGTGGTTATCTGATTATCGATCAGACCGAAGCGATGACCACTGTTGATATAAACACCGGCGCGTTTGTTGGACATCGTAATCTCGATGACACTATCTTTAATACCAACATTGAAGCGACGCAGGCCATTGCGCGTCAACTGCGTCTGCGCAACTTGGGCGGCATTATCATTATCGATTTTATCGACATGAATAATGAGGATCACCGTCGTCGGGTGCTGCACTCTTTGGAGCAGGCCCTGAGTAAGGACCGCGTAAAAACCAGCATTAACGGTTTTTCACAGTTGGGGCTGGTGGAGATGACGCGTAAGCGTACGCGCGAAAGCGTGGAGCATGTGCTTTGTAACGAGTGTCCAACTTGCCATGGGCGCGGCACGGTGAAAACGGTAGAAACCGTATGCTATGAAATCATGCGTGAAATTGTGCGCGTGCATCATGCTTACGACTCCGATCGTTTCCTGGTCTATGCTTCTCCGGCAGTGGCAGAGACTCTGAAAGGTGAAGAGTCACATGCGCTGGCGGAAGTGGAAATCTTTGTCGGCAAACAGGTCAAAGTACAAGTCGAGCCGCTCTATAACCAGGAGCAGTTTGACGTGGTAATGATGTGAGCAGGCCTGCGGCGTCAGTGCTTGTAGGCCGGATTTGGCGCAAGCGCTGCCATCCGGCAAGATTCACTTCAGGTTTGTGAGTCACATTTTTTGGCAGACAAGGAGAGGCGCGTGAGGCGATTGCCGGGGATATTACTGCTCACTGGAGCCGCATTCGTTGTCATCGCAGCGCTGCTGGTTAGTGGGCTGCGCCTTGCTTTGCCTCATCTCGATACCTGGCGTCCCGCCATTCTTGGCAAGATTGAATCCGCAACAGGTATGCCCGTTTCTGCCACTCAGTTCACCGCCAACTGGCAAAACTTTGGCCCGACGCTCGAGGCGCGCGATATCCATGCGCAGCTAAACGATGGCGGAGAATTCTCAGTTAAGCGCGTCACGCTGGCGCTGGATGTCTGGCAAAGTCTGCTGCACATGCGCTGGCAGTTTCGCGATCTTACCTTCTGGCAACTGCAACTGCGCACTAATACTCCTATCCAGCGCAGCGACAACGACGATGGCATTGAAGCCGGTCACCTTAGCGATCTTTTCCTTCGTCAGTTTGATCATTTCGATCTTCGCGATAGTCAAATCAGCTTTTTAACCCTCTCTGGCCAGCGTGCAGAGCTGGCGATACCACAGCTTACCTGGCTGAATGGTAAAAACAGACACCGCGCCGAAGGTCAGGTCAGTCTCTCCAGCCTCACCGGACAGCACGGCGTCATGCAGGTGCGAATGGATCTGCGTGACGATGACGGACTGCTGAATAATGGTCGCGTCTGGCTACAGGCTGATGACATCGATGTGAAGCCGTGGTTGGGGAAATGGATGCAGGATAACGTCGCGCTGCAAACCGCGCGTTTTAGCCTCGAAGGATGGATGACGCTCAGCAAAGGGGAAATCTCCGGTGGAGATATCTGGCTGAAGAAAGGTGGTGCAAGCTGGCAGGGCGATAACCATACACACACGCTCGCTGTTGATAATCTGACCGCACACATTAGCCGTGAACAGCCAGGCTGGCAATTTTCTATTCCCGATACACGGATAACTCTGGACGATAAACCCTGGCCGAGCGGAGCGTTAACCCTTGCCTGGATCCCTGAGCAGGAAGTGGGTGGTGAAAATAACAAACGCAGTGATGAGTTGCGCATTCGTGCCAGTAATCTGGAGTTAGCTGGATTAGAGGGGCTGCGTTCGATGGCGGCAAAGTTATCTCCGGCGCTGGGTGATATCTGGCAGGCAACGCAACCGAGCGGCAAGATAGATGTGCTGGCGCTGGATATTCCGTTGCAGGCGACAGAAAAAACCCGCTTCCAGTCCTCGTGGACCAATCTGGCCTGGAAACAGTGGAAGCTGTTACCGGGTGCAGAACATTTCTCCGGAACGCTTGCGGGCAGTGTTGAAAATGGTTTGCTCACCGCCTCCATGAAACAGGCAAAAATGCCCTATGAAACGGTCTTCCGCGCTCCGCTGGAAATTGAAGAGGGTGTAGCTACGCTTAGCTGGCTGAAAAATGACAAAGGTTTTCAGTTAGATGGGCGTGATATTGATGTTAAAGCGACAGCAGTACATGCTCGCGGTGGTTTTCGCTATCTGCAACCGACAGGTGATGAGCCATGGCTGGGCATTCTGGCGGGTATCAGTACCAACGACGGCTCTCAGGCCTGGCGTTATTTTCCGGAAAACCTGATGGGTAAGGAGCTGGTTGACTACCTCAGCAGCGCAATTCAGGGTGGTGAGGCGGATAACGCCACGCTGGTCTATGGCGGTAATCCGCACTTATTCCCGTATAAACACAACGAAGGTCAGTTTCAGGTGCTGGTGCCGCTGCGCAATGCAACGTTTGCCTTCCAGCCAGACTGGCCTGCGTTAACTGACCTTGATATTGAGCTGAACTTCCTTAACGACGGTCTGTGGATGAAAACCGACGGCGTCCAGTTAGGCGGAGTGAAAGCCAGTAACCTGACCGCCAATATACCCGACTATGAGAAAGAAAAGCTGCTGATTGATGCGGATATCAACGGGCCGGGAAAGGCGGTCGGACCGTATTTTGATGATACCCCGTTGAAGGACTCTCTCGGTGCCACACTGGAACAGCTCCAGATTGACGGCGATGTGAATGCTCGCTTACATCTTGATATCCCACTTGATGGTTCGCTGGTCACCGCCAAAGGTGATGTCATGCTGCGTAATAACAGCCTGTTTATTAAGCCACTCGACAGTATGCTGAAGAACCTGAACGGCAAATTCAGCTTTGTAAACGGGGATCTCAAAAGCGAGCCGATGACGGCAAACTGGTTTAATCAGCCTCTGGATGTCGATTTTTCCACTACTGAAGGCACTAAAGCTTATCAGGTCGCTGTGAATCTGAAGGGGGACTGGCAACCAACCCGGATGGGGATTTTGCCGACGCAGGTGAACGATGCTTTAAGCGGCAGCATGGCGTGGAATGGTAAAGTTGGTATCGAACTTCCGTATCATGCCGGGGCAACATACAACATTGAGTTAAAGAGTGACCTGAAAAATGTAAGCAGTCACTTACCTGCACCGCTGAACAAAGCGCGCGGTGAGTCGCTGCCGGTTAACGTTAAGGCGGACGGCAATCTGCGCAGTTTTGATCTGACTGGCAACGCCGGAAATAAAAACCACTTTAACAGCCACTGGTTGCTGAACCAGAAATTGACGCTTGACCGTGCCATCTGGACTTCTGAAAGCCGTACCGTGCCTGCGCTGCCTGACCAGCAGGGCGTTGAACTTAACCTTCCGCCAATGGATGGTGCGCAGTGGCTGGCGTTGTTCCAGAAAGGTGCGGCGGATAACGTCGGTACTAACGCGAACTTCCCCCAACGCATCACGGTACGTACGCCATCTTTATCACTGGGAGGCCAGCAGTGGAACAATCTGAGCATTGTGTCTGAACCTGCGCTTAACGGGGCGAACATACAGGCACAAGGACGTGAGATTAACGCGACGTTGGCCATGCGCAATAACGCGCCGTGGCTGGCGTTTATTAAGTATCTTTACTACAACCCAGGCACTGCAAAGTCGTCACAGAAAACAGCATCCGCCTCGCCGTTTTCTGACATTGGCAGAGTTAGCTTCCGTGGCTGGCCGGATGTTCAGTTGCGCTGCGCAGAGTGTTGGATGTGGGGGCAGAAATACGGGCGTATTGACGCCGATGTGGCGATTAAAGGCGATACGTTGACGTTGAGCAGTGGTTTGTTAGATACAGGTTTTGCCAGACTGACTCTGGACGGTGAATGGGTTAACGTGCCGGGTAAAGAGCGTACGTCGCTGAAGGGAAAACTAAACGGTAATAAAATTGACTCTGCCGCGGGTTTCTTTGGCGTATCTACGCCGATACGAAACTCTTCATTCAACGTTGAGTACGATCTGCACTGGCGCAATCCCCCCTGGGATCCTGATGAAGCCTCGCTTAATGGAATTTTGCGTACCCGTTTGGGTAAAGGCGAGCTTACTGAGTTAAGCACCGGACATGCGGGACAACTGCTGCGCCTGCTGAGCTTTGATGCGTTGCTGCGTAAACTGCGTTTTGATTTTAGCGATACCTTCAGTGAAGGCTTTTATTTTGACTCCATTCGCAGCACGGCATGGATTAAAGATGGCGTAATGCATACAGATGATACGTTGGTGGACGGACTGGAAGCGGATATCGCGATGAAAGGTTCAGTTAACCTTGTGCGGCGTGAGCTGGATATGGAAGCTGTTGTCGCACCGGAAATTTCTGCCACCGTGGGTGTTGCCGCCGCGTTTGCCGTCAACCCGATTGTCGGTGCCGCTGTATTTGCTGCCAGTAAAGTACTGGGACCGTTATGGAGCAAAGTCTCGATTCTGCGCTATCGCATCACCGGTCCGGTTGATAAGCCGCAGATTAACGAAGTCCTGCGCCAGCCGCGAAAAGAAAGAAAGCAATGATTTGACGGGGGCGAGTAATTGCCCCAATCTCAGTAAATAGATCTCCCTACCGCAGCAACTAATGAGTAGCAAAACGATGAGTCTGAACCTGGTAAGTGAACAATTGCTAGCGGCGAATGGCCTGAAACATCAGGATCTGTTTGCCATTCTGGGCCAACTGGCCGAACGCCGTCTTGATTACGGCGATCTCTATTTTCAGTCGAGCTATCACGAATCCTGGGTTTTAGAAGACCGCATCATTAAAGATGGTTCTTACAATATCGACCAGGGCGTTGGTGTGCGCGCCATCAGCGGCGAAAAAACAGGGTTTGCCTATGCAGACCAGATAAGCCTGCTGGCGTTAGAGCAAAGCGCTCATGCTGCCCGTACGATTGTGCGCGACAGCGGCGATGGCAAAGTAAAGACGCTGGGCGCAGTCGAACATCAAGCTCTCTATACCTCGGTTGATCCGTTACAAAGCATGAGCCGTGAAGAGAAGCTGGACATTCTCAGGCGTGTCGATCGTGTTGCACGTGCGGCTGATAAGCGCGTGCAGGAAGTGACTGCAAGTCTGACCGGCGTCTACGAGTTGATCCTGGTGGCTGCGACAGACGGAACGCTGGCGGCGGATGTTCGTCCTCTGGTGCGTTTGTCTGTCAGCGTGCAGGTAGAAGATGACGGCAAACGTGAACGTGGTGCCAGCGGTGGCGGCGGTCGTTTTGGTTATGACTATTTCCTCGCCTCCCTTGATGGCGAAGTCCGGGCCGATGCGTGGGCGAAAGAGGCCGTGCGCATGGCGCTGGTGAATCTCTCTGCGGTAGCCGCTCCGGCAGGAACGCTGCCTGTAGTGCTGGGCGCAGGTTGGCCTGGTGTGCTACTGCACGAAGCGGTCGGTCATGGTCTGGAAGGTGACTTTAACCGCCGAGGTACTTCGGTATTCAGCGGTCATATGGGGGAGTTGGTCGCGTCTGAACTGTGCACAGTCGTTGATGACGGTACGATGGTGGATCGCCGTGGTTCGGTAGCCATTGATGATGAAGGGACTCCTGGCCAGTACAACGTACTGATTGAAAACGGTATTCTGAAAGGTTACATGCAGGACAAACTGAATGCGCGTCTGATGGGTGTGGCGCCGACAGGTAACGGACGTCGTGAATCTTATGCGCACTTGCCAATGCCGCGTATGACCAACACCTATATGCTGCCAGGGAAATCCACGCCGCAGGAAATTATCGAGTCTGTCGAATATGGGATTTATGCACCTAACTTCGGCGGCGGTCAGGTGGATATCACTTCCGGGAAGTTTGTTTTCTCAACCTCTGAAGCGTACCTGATTGAAAACGGTAAAGTCACCAAACCGGTGAAAGGCGCGACGCTTATCGGTTCTGGCATTGAAGCGATGCAGCAGATTTCCATGGTGGGTAACGATCTGAAACTGGATAACGGCGTTGGTGTTTGCGGTAAAGAAGGGCAGAGTCTGCCGGTGGGCGTTGGTCAGCCGACGCTGAAGGTGGATAACCTGACCGTGGGCGGCACTGCTTAAATCTCCGGATTCATACCTGCTGTATGCCCGATAAGCATTGTGCTATCGGGCATTTTGCTGGATGGGGGACATAAATGCTGCTCCGGCTGGACAGTCCTCTATTTTTCTTTGCCCCTGCCATACATCCTCTGAAACAACTGTGCCACATCGACAAAATAATCCGTGAGATAGTTAATCACCACCTGCACCTTGAGTGGTAGCTTGTCTTTTTCAGTATACAGGGCGTAGACCGGACGCGGGTCTGACTGATAACGGGGCAACAGGATCTCCACTTCGCCACGATTGATCTCATTGATCACCCACATCAGTGGGACATAGGCAATTCCCGCGCCTGCGGCCAGCCAGCGCACCAGCGTCATAGGGTCATTGGTTACGAAGCGTCCCTGTGGGATGAGGCGAGTAGAAATCCCCTCCGGGGCAATAAGCTCAAATTCATTATCGGGTCGTACGCTGTATTCCAGCCAGGAATGATTACTGAGGTCGGCTGGTTTTTCCGGGGTACCGAATTGGGCGAGGTAATTTTTCGCGGCACAGACCACCATCGGCATGGTCCCCAGGCGACGCGAAAAAAGACTCGAGTCCTGCAACGCACCCACACGGATAACGACGTCCAGGCCATCGGCGATTAAGTCTGGTGCCGGGATGCCGGTGACCAGATTTACCGTCAGGCCAGGGTACTCTTTCAGCATTTTTGCCGTCAGTCCAGCAAGGACATTTTGTGCCATGGTTGAAGAACAGCCAATTCGCAGGGTACCAATTGGCGTGTTGTTAAAGGCATAAAGCTGCTCGTGAACATCCTGCGCTTCGTGCAGCATTCTGCGGCAGCCCTGATAATAAATCTTACCCGCCTCGGTAAGCCCAATGCTACGTGTGCTGCGGTTTAGCAGCTTAACCTGTAGCTCATCTTCCAGTTTTGATACCGTCTGGCTTATCGATGAAACACTCATTTGAAGCTGTCTCGCGGCGGCGGTGAAGGAGCCTAACTCGACAACTTTGGCAAACACCGACATTCGTTTTAATCGTTCCATTGTTCACTCTGGCTTAAAAGTGATTTAGATCACATAATATAGATAACAGCATAACAGTTACGTTAATATATTATTATTCAAATAACTGCTGTGTCGCTCTCGCCTGGCTAATCCTTGCCCTTCTCTGCGGTGACATACGCTAAAAAAATCAATCATCTGCACTCTCTTAAGCTACCAAGGTCAACATGAGTCTGTTTCCCGTTATCGTGGTGTTTGGTCTTTCCTTCCCACCGATATTTTTCGAATTGCTTTTGTCACTGGCGATTTTCTGGCTGGTGCGCCGGATGCTAGTTCCGACTGGCATCTATGATTTTGTCTGGCATCCGGCTCTGTTTAATACCGCGCTGTATTGCTGTCTTTTCTATTTAATAACGCGCCTGTTCGTTTGAGGTTGAAGTGAAAACACTAACAAGAAAACTCTCCCGCACGGCCATGACTCTCATACTGGTCATTCTGGCCTTTATCGCCATTTTCCGCGCATGGGTCTACTACACCGAATCGCCGTGGACGCGTGATGCACGTTTCAGTGCTGATGTTGTGGCAATTGCACCGGATGTCGCGGGCTTAATCACTGATGTTAACGTTCATGATAACCAACTGGTGAAAAAGGATCAGGTCCTGTTCACTATCGACCAACCGCGCTATAAGAAAGCCCTCGAACAGGCTGAAGCGGATGTCGCCTATTATCAGGTACTGGTACAGGAAAAGCGCCAGGAAGCGGGTCGTCGTAACCGGCTTGGCGTTCAGGCAATGTCTCGTGAAGAGATTGACCAGTCCAATAACGTATTGCAAACCGTATTGCACCAGCTTGCAAAGGCGCAGGCGACACGCGACCTGGCGAAATTGGATCTTGAACGAACGGTCATTCGCGCCCCAGCCGACGGTTGGGTGACTAACCTTAACGTCTATTCTGGCGAGTTTATTACCCGCGGCTCCACGGCGGTAGCGTTGGTAAAACAGCACTCTTTTTATGTGCTGGCTTATATGGAAGAGACCAAGCTGGAAGGTGTTCGTCCGGGGTATCGTGCTGAAATAACACCACTTGGCAGTAATAAGGTATTGAAAGGCACCGTTGATAGCGTAGCGGCTGGTGTAACGAATGCCAGCAGTACGCAGGATGCAAAAGGTATGGCGACCATTGATTCCAATCTTGAATGGGTACGTCTGGCACAGCGTGTGCCGGTGCGTATTCGTCTGGATGAGCAGCAAGGCACCCTGTGGCCGGCCGGTACTACGGCCACCGTCGTCATTACTGGTAAGCAGGATCGCGATGCCAGCCAGGAGTCATTTTTCCGTAAAATAGCGCATCGCCTGCGCGAGTTTGGTTAATCGTGATGGGTATTTTCTCCATTGCCAATCAGCATATCCGCTTTGCGGTAAAACTGGCATGCGCCATTGTGCTGGCGCTGTTTGTTGGCTTTCACTTTCAACTTGAGACACCGCGCTGGGCGGTGTTGACTGCGGCAATTGTGGCGGCTGGCCCGGCCTTTGCTGCGGGTGGAGAACCCTATTCCGGCGCTATCCGTTATCGCGGTATGCTTCGTATTGTCGGAACATTTATTGGCTGTATTGCCGCACTGATCATTATTATCAGCATGATCCGTGCGCCGCTGCTGATGATCCTGGTGTGCTGCATCTGGGCCGGTTTTTGTACCTGGCTCTCCTCGCTGGTGAAGATCGAGAACTCCTATGCCTGGGGGCTTTCGGGCTACACGGCGCTGATAATCGTCATTACCATTCAGGCGGAACCATTGCTGACGCCGCAATTTGCGCTCGAACGCTGCAGCGAGATCGTGATGGGGATCGTCTGCGCTATTGTAGCCGATCTGCTCTTTTCACCCCGTTCAGTGAAGCAGGAGATCGATGTCGAGCTGGACAGCCTTCTGGTGGCGCAGTATCAACTTATGCAACTGTGTATTAAGCATGGCGACAGTGAAGAAGTGGATAAAGCCTGGGGGGATTTAGTCCGTCGTACTGCGGCGCTGGAAGGTATGCGCAGCAACCTGAACATGGAGTCCTCACGCTGGGTACGCGCCAACCGCAGACTTAAAGCATTGAACACGTTGTCGCTGACGCTCATTACTCAATCCTGTGAAACCTATCTTATCCAGAACACGCGACCGGACCTGATTACGGACACCTTCCGTGAGCTGTTTGATACGCCAGTTCAAACGGTGCAGGACGTACATAAGCAACTCAAGCGGATGCGGCGCGTGATTGTCTGGACCGGCGAGCGTGACACGCCGGTGACGATATATAGCTGGGCAGGTGCTGCGACACGCTACCTGCTGCTCAAACGCGGTGTTGTCAGCAATACCAAAATTAGTGCGATTGAAGAAGAGATCCTGCAGGGTGAGCCGGTAGTGAAAGTGGAATCCGCCGAACGTCACCATGCGATGGTCAACTTCTGGCGTACCACGCTTTCCTGTGTGCTGGGAACCTTGTTCTGGCTGTGGACCGGCTGGACGTCAGGTAGTGGCGCGATGGTGATGATTGCGGTCGTTACCTCACTGGCAATGCGTTTACCCAATCCACGTATGGTAGCGATAGACTTTATCTACGGCACGCTGGCAGCATTACCTTTGGGGGCGCTCTATTTTCTGGTGATTATCCCCAATACCCAGCAAAGTATGTTGTTACTGTGCCTGAGCCTTGCTGTGCTGGGATTTTTCCTCGGTATCGAGGTACAGAAGCGGCGTTTGGGCTCTATGGGGGCGCTGGCGAGCACGATTAACATTATCGTGCTGGATAACCCGATGACGTTCCATTTTAGCCAGTTCCTCGACAGTGCGCTGGGGCAGCTTGTGGGATGTGTGCTGGCGTTTATTGTGATTCTGTTGGTGCGTGATAACTCCCGTGACAGAACAGGTCGCGTGCTGCTCAATCAGTTTGTTTCAGCCGCAGTCTCCGCTATGACCACTAATATGGTTCGTCGAAAAGAGAATCACCTTCCGGCGCTCTATCAGCAACTGTTTTTACTGATGAATAAATTTCCCGGCGATCTGGCGAAGTTTCGTCTGGCGCTGACGATGATCATCGCTCACCAGCGTCTGCGTGATGCACCTGTACCGGTAAATGAGGATTTATCTGCGTTTCATCGTCAGCTCCGTCGTACTGCCGATCACGTTATTTCAGCTGGAAATGACGACAAACGCCGACGCTACTTTAGTCAGCTGCTTGAGGAGCTTGATATCTATCAGGAAAAATTAAACATCTGGGAAGCCCCGCCTCAGGTGACGGAGCCTGTAAAACGGCTTACGGGTATGCTGCACAAATATCAGCACGCCCTGACCAGCAGTTAAGAGTTAAAAACCGACGCCAGAAGCGTCGGTTTTTTTATGGCTATACTTATTCGATGTGCGTAAGCCATGACATCAGGAGGAAAAAACTATGCCTGGACTGCAGGAGAGTGAACTTTTTCAGACGGGATATCTGGTTAATGGGCAGTGGAAGACCCTGGATACCACCTTTGATGTGGTAAATCCGGCGACGGGGGAGGTCATTGCAAAGGTGGCGAAGGCGGGTAAGCAGCAGACTGAAGAGGCGATTGCTGCTGCCGCAAACGCTTTTCCGGCGTGGCGCGAAAAAACGGCGAAAGAGCGTTCGACAATCCTCTATCGCTGGTATGAACTGATCCTCGAAAACAAAAGCTGGCTGGGGCGTCTGATGACCATTGAACAAGGGAAGCCGCTGAAAGAAGCCGAAGGTGAAGTTGAGTACGCCGCCAGCTTTATTCAGTGGTTTGCGGAGCAGGCCAAACGCGCTAATGGTGAGATTATCCCTCCGATTAAACCAGGCTCGCGAATTCTCGCTACCCGTGAACCTGTTGGTGTAGTCGCTGCGATCACTCCGTGGAACTTCCCGATGGCGATGCTGACACGCAAACTTGGGCCCGCGCTGGCTGCGGGATGTACCGGGGTGATTAAGCCGGCCAACAATACGCCGCTCAGCGCGTTTGCGCTGCTAACGCTGGCGAAAAAGGCTGGTGTGCCCGATGGGGTGCTTAACGCTGTCGCGGGCAATACCCCGGAAATCAGTGATGCAATTATGGCTAGCCATAAAGTGCGTAAAATTTCCTTTACCGGCTCCACCGCTGTCGGAAAAACGCTGGTGCGTAACGCGGCCGACACGATGAAAAAAGTCTCGATGGAGTTGGGCGGCAACGCCCCATACATTGTGTTTGATGATGCCGATATTGATGCCGCGGTGCAGGGGGCCATCGCTAACAAATTCCGTAATGCGGGTCAGGTGTGCGTTAGTGTTAACCGCTTCTATATTCAGGAATCCATCTATGACGAATTTACCCGCAAACTGGCGGATGCTGTCCAGGCGCTGAAGGTGGGTAATGGTCTGGATGACGGTGTGGTGGTTGGCCCGCTGATCGAGCCTTCGGCAGTAGATAAAGTGCGGGAACATGTTGAAGATGCTATTGCAAAAGGTGCGACGGTTCTGGCGGGAGGAAAAGCGCATTCGTTGGGCGGTAACTTCTGGCAGCCAACGGTACTGAGCAATTGCAACGAAGAGATGAAACTTGCCCGTGAAGAAACTTTCGGACCCGTCGCGGCCTGTTTCCGCTTTAGTCGTGAAGACGAAGTTATTCAGCGCGCTAACGATACTCCTTTTGGGCTGGCTGCTTATTTCTATACGCAAAACCTGCAGCGTGTATTCCGCGTTTCGCAGGCCATTGAAAGCGGCATGATTGGTATCAACGAATGTGCCGTTTCAACCGAGCTGGGGCCATTTGGTGGGGTAAAAGAGTCGGGGTTAGGGCGTGAAGGATCGGTGCTTGGATTAGAAGAGTTTCTGCAAGTGAAGACCTTGCATATTGGTGGTCTGTAGAGTAACCGACGGCGGGATGGTGGCTATAGATGAATATCTATACGTTTGATTTTGACGAGATTGAAGATCAAAGTGATTTCTACCGGGAGTTTACGCGTACCTTCGGCCTGGCCCGGGAAAAGGTCAGTGACTTAGATTCTCTGTGGGAAGTGGTTGTCGGGGAAGTATTGCCGTTGCCGCTGGAGATTGAGTTTGTGCATTTGCCGGATAAGCAACGCAGACGCTATGGCGCGCTGATTTTGCTGTTTGATGAAGCGGAAGAAGAGCTGGAAGGGCAATTGCGCTTTAACGTTCGTCACTCATCTTAAGAGATAAAAAAAGCCCCCGGCAGCGGGGGCAAGTCGTCGGACTAGACGACGAGGGTTTATTTGTACAGTTCAGCAGTTGCGTGCCAGTGAGCCCCTTCACGGAGTTCAGTAACGCGATAGCTGCTGGCGCCCGCTTTTTCTGCTTTGGCGACAATTTCCTGACGCATATCCATTGGTGAGCTACCAATCTGAGACACAGAGATAGTACCCATGGATTGCAGATTCTGTGCTTCTTGTGAGTTCACCTGATTTACCGCAGCGCTTGCGCCGAAAGAGATAACAGACAGAAGGCTTAAGGTTGCAACAGTAGTTTTGATTTTCATGATATTTACCTCGTCGAATACTTTTATTGGGGTCTTCGTTTCGTGACCCTCATCACAGAATCAAGTATACACTAATCACTCAGTAAATTAATACCACGCTAATGGTTTCGTTGGGTGTTATGGGTTAAAAAATATATTTTTTATAACCAAACGGAATTAAAAATACGCTTCAGTACACCGGGATTAAAATAAGTTCAATAAAATCATATTGATATGTGATTTTGCAATTTGTGCGTTTTTGATGATTATCATTCACTATGTGAATGCTTTATAGCGGTTAAACGCACTATCTGTTAAATGATTAGTAGTGAAAAACAGTGGCGTGGGTATGAAAGGAAGGTTTTTCCCCCGCCGCATGATGCGACGGGGAAGGGGTTACAGCTCTTGTTCGAAGAGCTCCAGAATAGCTTCGTACAGATCTTTTACCGTAAAGCCCATCGCTGGGGTGGTGAAGATGGTATCGTCTCCGGCAATCGTCCCGAGGATACCTTCCGCTTTACCCAATGAGTCCAGCAGGCGGGCAATTAATTGTGCTGCGCCTGGGCTAGTATGAATGACCACGACAGCATCGTTATAGTCGATATCCAGTACCAGATTTTTCAGCGGGCTTGAGGTTGTTGGAACCCCCAGTTCTGCCGGGAGGCAGTACACCATCTCCATTTTTGCATTGCGGGTACGCACTGCGCCAAACTTGGTCAGCATGCGTGAAACCTTGGACTGATTGATATTATCAAAGCCCTGATCCTGCAACGCGAGGACGATTTCGCCCTGAGAGCTGAATTTTTCTTCTTTGAGCAGCGCTTTAAACGCCTTTACTAATTCTTCTTGTTTAGCCGAGCTTCGCATAAGTCACCCGTAATATGGCGGTAGAAACAACATTATTGTGCATACAGATGAATTTTTATGCAAACGGTCTGCCTCGTTCAAGGCTGAAATAATGTTATGAAAGAGCGGAATTTTATCAAATTTCGTTATCAAGAAACATGCCTGTGTCACGGCTCGCAAATAAGATTAAAAGTAAATTAAATGTTATCAAATTGATGTTGTTTTGAGAGGGCGGTAGGGTATATTGTCAACACCTGTTGGAAAGTTGCTCTACTGGGCGGTTGTTTTGAATTACGTAACTTAGGATTTATTTTACGTAAGTTAAATGCATAAAAGCCAAATTTGCGTGACTACGCATTCTTGACGCGTGGTTATTGAATTCGTTGGATTTGTGAATTAAGGTCGCCGCCGCGGAGCAATAGACATTTTGCTTATCAATATAATAAGGAGTTTAGGATGAAAGTTGCAGTCCTCGGCGCTGCTGGTGGTATCGGTCAGGCGCTAGCATTACTGTTAAAAACCCAACTGCCTTCAGGTTCAGAACTCTCCCTGTACGACATCGCTCCAGTAACTCCTGGTGTGGCCGTTGACTTGAGCCATATCCCTACTGCTGTGAAAATCAAAGGCTTCAGCGGTGAAGATGCCACCCCTGCACTGGAAGGTGCTGATGTGGTTCTGATCTCTGCGGGTGTCGCGCGTAAGCCGGGTATGGATCGTTCCGACCTGTTTAACGTTAACGCAGGCATCGTGAAAAACCTGGTGCAGCAAGTTGCTAAAACCTGTCCAAAAGCATGTATTGGTATCATCACTAACCCGGTGAATACGACCGTTGCTATCGCTGCAGAAGTGCTGAAAAAAGCAGGCGTCTACGATAAGAACAAACTGTTTGGCGTAACTACGCTGGACATCATCCGCTCCAACACTTTTGTTGCGGAACTGAAAGGCAAACAGCCTGCCGATGTTGAAGTTCCGGTAATTGGTGGACACTCTGGCGTGACCATTCTGCCACTGCTGTCACAAATTCCTGGTGTGAGCTTCACCGAGCAGGAAGTTGCTGACCTGACCAAACGTATCCAGAACGCGGGTACCGAAGTTGTGGAAGCTAAAGCTGGTGGCGGTTCTGCAACCCTGTCTATGGGTCAGGCTGCGGCACGTTTTGGTCTGTCACTGGTTCGTGCCCTGAATGGCGAAAAAGGCGTAGTGGAATGTGCGTACGTTGAAGGCGATGGCCAGTATGCGCGCTTCTTCTCTCAGCCGCTGCTGCTGGGCAAAAATGGTGTGGAAGAGCGCAAGTCCATCGGTAAACTGAGTGCATTTGAACAGAATGCACTGGAAGGTATGCTGGACACGCTGAAGAAAGATATTACTTTGGGCGAAGAGTTCGTTAAGTAATGCTTTCGTGTCGACCAGATAAGACGCTTCTGCGTTGCCATCAGGTTTGACGTATAAAAAAACCGGAGTAATCTCCGGTTTTTTTACATCCCAATTATACTAATTTGTTGCCGGGTATTCCTGAACCGTCACCTGGAGCGTCAACTGTTTATCATCGCGCATCACAATGACTGAGATAACCGACCCGGGGCGAATTTCAGCCACTTGATCCATGGTCTCCAGGGCTGATACCGCAGGTTTATTGTTGACCGAGATAATCAGGTCGTTAACCTGAATACCTGCCTGCGCTGCCGGACCATCCGGGGCGACTTCGTTAACCACTATCCCCTGAATTTGATCCATCCCACTGCCCTGAGCATGCAGCGGAGCAATCTCACGACCACTAATACCGATGTACCCACGAATAACGCGTCCGTCACGAATCAGCTTATCCATGATTTTGGTTGCCAGCTGGAACGGAATGGCAAAACCAATCCCTTCAGGTGTTTCGCCATCGTTACTTTTATCAAATGACAGCGTGTTAATACCCATCAACTCACCCAACGAGTTGACCAGCGCGCCGCCCGAGTTACCGTGGTTGATGGAGGCGTCTGTTTGCAGGAAATTTTGCCGCCCTGTTGGGTTCAAACCAATACGACCAGTGGCGCTGATGATCCCCTGGGTGATTGTTTGCCCAAGGTTGTACGGGTTCCCGATGGCGAGAACGACATCGCCAATATGCGGAACGCGCTTGTTATTTATTGGGATGGTTGGCAGTCCGCCAGAAGCGTTGATCTTTAGTACCGCAAGGTCGGTCAGCGTGTCGGAGCCGACAAGCAGGGCTTCAAACACACGCCCATCTTGTAAAGCGACGATGATTTGGTCGGCATCATTGATAACGTGTTTGTTGGTAATGATATAGCCGCGTTGATCCATGATAACGCCCGAGCCGAGTGTACGGATCTCGAGCTGGTTATGCGTCGTGCTATTCATACTGCGGTTGTAAACGTTAACCACGGCAGGCGCAGCGCGACGAACCGCCGGATTATAGCTGGCGGGTGTTTCATCTGCACTGTCGAACTGTGGTGCGGAAAGCGTATTAATTTTGCGCAGAGAGGGCATCGCGGCCAGCAGAATGGCGCCGACGATTAAACCAATCGCGACCGAACGTAAAAGCTTCACAAACATGATGGCGGCGTCATTAAAAAAGGGAACGGCAGCAGCATATCACGAGTTTACCGGACATCACACGGCAGGCTGATGTCCGGTTCGCATAGGTTAACGCAGGAGCAGATAGATATTATCGTTACCGCGTACCACCTGCAGAGCAATAATCGATGGTTTCGCTTCCAGGACTTTGCGCATTTCAGCAATCGAGTTCACGCGATCGCGGTTAACACTGATGATAACGTCATCTTTGTGCAGACCGGCCTGCGCGGCAGGGCTGCTTTTTTCGACGTTATCAATTTTGATGCCTTTAGTGCCGTCTTTTAACTGACCATCGCTGAGCGTTGCCCCCTGTAGCGCAGGTGCAATCATTTCTGCGCTGGCAGATGACGATGTGCTGGTGTCCAGGGTGACTTCAACTTCCAGTGGTTTGCCGTTACGTAGCAGTCCCAGTTTAACTTTGGTACCCGGCTCGGTTGTCGCGATGCGCGAACGCAGTTCAGCGAAACTGTTGAGTGGTTTGCCGTTGAGACTGGTAATGACATCACCGGATTTCACTCCAGCCTTCGCAGAGCCGGAGCCAGGCAGAACTTCGCTGACAAACGCGCCGCGCTGCACATCCAGTTTGAACGCTTTGGCAATATCGGCAGTCATTTCCGTGCCTTTAATACCCAGCAGGCCGCGTTTGATTTCACCAAACTGCATCAACTGCTGAGCCAGCGTGCGCGCCATGTTGCTTGGGATAGCAAAGCCAATACCGATACTGCCGCCGCCCGGAGCCAGAATGGCGGTATTAATACCGATCAGCTCACCATTCAGGTTCAGCAATGCGCCGCCGGAGTTACCGCGGTTAATAGATGCGTCGGTCTGAATAAAGTTTTCCAGACCCTCCAGGTTCAGACCGCTACGGCCTAACGCCGATACGATACCTGAAGTTGCCGTTTGTCCCAGTCCGAACGGGTTACCGACTGCTACGGCGAAATCACCTACACGCAGTTTGTCGGAGTCGGCGATGGCAATTTGCGTCAGATTGCTGGGGTGTTGAATTTGCAGTAGCGCGATATCGCTCTGCTCGTCGCTACCGATAAGCTTGGCGTCGAACTCGCGGCCATCATTAAGCTGGACACTGATTTTTTGTGCCTGATTAATGACGTGATTGTTGGTTAAAACATAGCCTTTTGCGGCGTCAATAATAACCCCCGACCCCAGACCTTCGAACGGTTGCGAAGGTTGGTCTGGCAGTTCATCGCCAAAAAACTTTTTGAATTCTTCCGGGACTTTCTGTCCCTGTCCCTGAACGGCGGTACCCTCGACCCTCACGCTAACGACAGCAGGTAACACTTTCTCCAGCATTGGGGCGAGGCTGGGGAGCGCTGCCTGACCGGGAACCTGGCCGGGTATCGACGCAATGGCCTGAAACGGCGCCGAGAGAGTTAACCCGACACTTAACGCTAATGCACTCAACAGCTGGGTTTGTTTTTTCATTGATCCTGCTCTCGTACCTTGAGTAAACGGAAGATGATTCAAAACAGTTTGATGTTATTGAATTTTGGGTTTGGTCACAATGCGGCTAACGACTAAATAATAGCTGGGAAGGGAAGAGAAGCGGAGGGCGCAATTGCTGCGCCCAATAAATTTCTTAACGATGTGCAGTTAGTCGCGCTTTGCGCCACTACGCAGCAGGCCGGACGCCCCTTCGGAATAGTCACGCGGCATTTGAACCGGAGCCTGATCGTTGCCTGCTTCAGACTCTGCCAGACGATTACGGAATGGGTTGGATTCCGGTGACATACCTGGAAGAAGGTTGCTGGAGCTTTTCGCCATATGCTGATAGATCTGACGATAGTCGTCCGCCATGTTGTCCAGCAGCTCAGCGCTGCGGGCAAAGTGGCTCACCAGTTCCTCACGGTATTCTTCCAGCTCAGCTTTGTTTTTTTCAAGTTCGTACTGCAATGCCTGCTGTTGGCGTAATTTACGATTACCAAAACGCATGGCTACAGCACCAATAATGATACCGACGACTAACCCAATTAGCGCATATTCCCAGGTCATGAACATCTCCCGTTGTCTTTTGTTTCCGTAGGGTGTTGGCTTTAGGCTCCATGCCTGCGCCTGATTATGCCACTATAACCGCTAATCCCGTAGAAGTGGAATCCCGTCTTTATATCGCGTAGTGTAGAACGGCCTTTTTTTCGTCAACCGTGAGCGACGGCACATCGATTCTCAAGGAATAACAATAACATCATGCAAAGCCTTTCCCCGACATCGCGTTACCTGCAGGCCCTCAACGACGGCAGCCATCAACCTGACAACGTACAACAAGAAGCTGTGAATCGGCTGGAAACTATTTTCCAGGAACTCACAACCCGAACACGTCCTGTGCCGCAGGAGAGTGGGCTGATGGCCCGTTTTGGTAAATTGTTGGGTAAACGTGAGCCGACGGAAAATATGCCGGTACGCGGGCTGTATATGTGGGGGGGAGTGGGGCGTGGGAAAACCTGGCTGATGGATCTGTTCTACCATAGCCTGCCGGGTGAACGTAAACAGCGTCTGCACTTTCACCGCTTTATGCTGCGCGTGCATGAAGAACTTACCGCTCTGCAAGGTCAAAGTGACCCGCTGGAGGTGATTGCCGACCGTTTTAAAGCCCAGACGGATGTGCTGTGCTTTGACGAGTTTTTTGTTTCAGATATTACCGATGCGATGCTGCTCGGTGGATTAATGAAAGCGCTGTTTGCCCGTGGTATCACGCTGGTTGCGACCTCTAATATTCCGCCTGATGAGCTGTACCGTAATGGCTTGCAACGCGCACGTTTTCTGCCCGCTATCGAGGCAATCAAACAGTATTGCGACATCATGAACGTAGATGCTGGCGTTGATTATCGTCTGCGTACGTTAACGCAGGCGCATTTATGGTTATCGCCACTTAATGATGAAACTCAGCAGCAGATGGATAAACTGTGGCTGGCGTTAGCGGGCGCGAAAGGTGAGCATGCTCCGACGCTGGAGATAAACCATCGCCCGATGCCGACGTTAGCCGTAGAAAACCAAACGCTGGCGATTTCGTTTACCACGCTCTGCGTCGATGCGCGTAGTCAGCACGATTACATTGCGTTGTCGCGCCTGTTCCATACGGTGCTGTTATCTGATGTACCAGTGATGACACCGTTGATGGAGAGCGAAGCACGGCGTTTTATCGCGCTGGTTGATGAGTTCTACGAGCGCCATGTCAAACTGGTCGTGAGTGCGGCATCCCCCTTATATCAGATCTACCAGGGTGAACGCCTGAAGTTTGAATTCCAGCGCTGCTTGTCGCGTTTGCAAGAGATGCAAAGCGAAGAGTATCTGAAACGGGAACATTTAGCGGGTTAAACCCGCCGCAAATCACATAAAGGGGTCGATCTTTGACCCTGACTTCTCTATAATCTTGCGACCCCACGTTACGAGAGAGTTTTTTTCCCAAAACTTTCTATGTGCCGGCATAGGCTATTCGAAGGGGTAGGTTTGCTGGACAATGTCGTGTGAACCTCAACTGACAAAACGTTTGGGTGTTCACCAACGTGTAACTTATTTATTTGGGTAAGCTTTTAATGAAAACTTTTACAGCTAAACCAGAAACCGTAAAACGCGACTGGTATGTTGTTGACGCGACCGGTAAAACTCTGGGCCGTCTGGCTTCCGAACTGGCTCTGCGCCTGCGCGGCAAGCACAAAGCGGAATACACTCCGCACGTAGATACCGGTGATTACATCATCGTTCTGAACGCTGACAAAGTTGCTGTAACCGGCAACAAGCGTACTGACAAAGTGTACTATCACCACACCGGTCACATCGGTGGTATCAAACAAGCGACCTTTGAAGAGATGATTGCTCGCCGTCCTGAGCGTGTGCTTGAAATCGCGGTTAAAGGCATGCTGCCAAAAGGCCCGCTGGGTCGTGCTATGTTCCGTAAACTGAAAGTTTACGCTGGCAACGAGCACAACCACGCGGCACAGCAACCGCAAGTTCTTGACATCTAATCGGGATTATAGGCAATGGCTGAAAATCAATACTACGGCACTGGTCGCCGCAAAAGTTCCGCAGCTCGCGTTTTCATCAAACCGGGCAGTGGTAAAATCGTAATCAACCAACGTTCTCTGGAACAGTACTTCGGTCGTGAAACTGCCCGCATGGTAGTTCGTCAGCCGCTGGAACTGGTCGACATGGTTGAGAAACTGGATCTGTACATCACTGTTAAAGGTGGTGGTATCTCTGGTCAGGCTGGTGCGATCCGTCACGGTATCACCCGCGCTCTGATGGAGTATGATGAGTCCCTGCGTGGCGAACTGCGTAAAGCTGGCTTCGTTACCCGTGATGCTCGTCAGGTTGAACGTAAGAAAGTCGGTCTGCGTAAAGCACGTCGTCGTCCTCAGTTCTCCAAACGTTAATTGGTTTCTGCTTCGGCAGAGCTCAATTTGCGAAAAAACCCGCTTCGGCGGGTTTTTTTATGTATACTCGCCGCGAAGATCCACGGTAATGTGCTGATTGCCACCTCTTTTTCCCCATTTCCAGAATCGACTCACCACAAAGGTCACAAAATCTGGTAAACTATCATCCAATTTTCTGCCCAAATGTCCGGTATCGTTCATTTTTTGTTTGTATTTTGAGCAATAATGGCTTTCCCGAATATGGGTGACACCACTTCTGACTGGCCATATATAGTGGCTGGTAGCAGTAAAATTCTGAATATACCTGGAGGTTTTCATGGCTGTCGCTGCCAACAAACGTTCGGTAATGACGCTGTTTTCTGGTCCTACTGACATCTATAGCCATCAGGTCCGCATTGTGCTGGCTGAGAAAGGTGTTAGTTTCGAGATTGAGCATGTGGAGAAGGACAATCCACCTCAGGATCTGATCGACCTCAACCCGAATCAGAGCGTACCGACACTGGTGGATCGTGAGCTGACCCTGTGGGAATCTCGCATCATTATGGAATACCTGGATGAGCGTTTCCCGCATCCGCCGCTGATGCCGGTTTACCCGGTTGCGCGTGGTGAGAGCCGCCTGTACATGCAGCGTATCGAAAAAGACTGGTACACGCTGATGAACGTCATCGTGAACGGTTCTGCTTCTGAAGCTGATGTCGCTCGTAAGCGACTGCGCGAAGAGTTGCTGGCGATTGCGCCAGTATTTGGTCAGAAACCGTATTTCCTGAGCGATGAGTTCAGCCTGGTAGATTGCTATCTGGCACCACTGCTGTGGCGTTTACCGCAGCTGGGTATTGAATTCAGCGGTGCAGGTTCGAAAGAGCTGAAAGGATATATGACTCGCGTCTTCGAACGTGACTCATTCCTGGCTTCTCTGACTGAGCCTGAACGTGAAATGCGCCTGGGCCGGGGTTAATCTGTATGGATTTGCCACAACTATCACCGCGCCGTCCGTATCTGCTGCGTGCATTTTATGAGTGGTTGCTAGACAACCAGCTTACGCCGCATCTGGTGGTGGATGTGACGCTCCCGGACGTGCAGGTTCCTATGGAATATGCGCGTGATGGGCAAATTGTTCTGAATATTGCACCGCGTGCAGTTGGGAACCTGGAACTGGCTAACGATGAAGTGCGCTTTAACGCGCGTTTCGGCGGAGTACCACGTCAGGTTTCTGTGCCGCTGGCTGCTGTTCTGGCAATTTATGCTCGTGAAAACGGTGCCGGTACGATGTTTGAGCCAGAATCCGCCTATGACGAAGATGTCGCCAGCCTAAACGATGACGACAACGAAGCTCCTGGCTTTGAGAGCGAAACGGTCATGTCCGTCATTGATGGTGATAAACCTGACAACGGCGACGACAATGACCCGGATGATACTCCACCGCCTCCTCGTGGTGGACGTCCAGCGCTACGCGTAGTTAAATAAAAAAAACAGGCCCTTTGGGCCTGTTTTGTTTTCTGCGTTCGGAATTAGTAAAACAGCGCGATTGTGGCGATCATATTCACCGCAAATCCTACGGCCATTGGGATCGCCGTACGTTTAACCACTTCAAAAGGCGATACCCCAGCGATGCCTGATGTCACGACAATGACTGCGGTGATCGGTGAAACTGCGCGTGCCAGCGTGGTGGCGAAATGCATAGGCATAATCATTACGACAGCCGGAATATGCAGCCCGGCAGCGATATCCGGGATCAGGCTGGCAAAAGACATAAACGGCGCGTTGCCGGACCCCATTACGATTGCGCAGGCAGCAATAACCACAGCCATAATGATCATCACCCCGATACCGCCGAGCCCGGAGTGTTCCGCTCCTTTAATAACCGCATCGACGGTGCCGATAGTGGTCAACCCTTTAGCAAAGATCTCGCCTGCCACCACCAGTGTAACGACATTCGCAAACTGCGTGCCCATGCCGTCGAAAAAAGCCTGCACATCGTCCATTGTTTCGCGCAGATTGTGTTTGCGAAGGAACTCTACAAACATGGTCACTGTCATGCTCAACAGCATCACCACCACCAGATTAAGTTCTGCTTTCATCAATCCCTGATGCGCAAGGAACAGCGAACCCAGCATCAGGATCAGCGGCATTACCGGTAAAATGGCGTAATAGAGCGGTGGTACATCTTCGAGCCTCTTTTGTTCGGCGAAACCTGCGCTATCCGGTAACGCTTTTCTATCAAACTGGCGCTGCACGAAAAAATGCGCAATGGCAACGGCAATAATTACGCAGGAAGCCACTGGTAACTGGTAATGGAAGAAGTAGGTGGCGATTTTCATTCCTGCCACTTGTGCGGCAAAAATTGAGTTGGTTTCCAGAATGCCCCATTCAATCGACATTGAAGTGGCAATAACTGCCACCGCAGACAAACGGCTCACACCAAGGCTGACTAATGTCGGGAAGAGCGTGACCATCAGTAGCATGCCTAACCCGGAGGCGCTGGTTATGAACTGTGCCATGATCTGGCCGATCACATAGGTGGCGGCCAGAACGATGTAAGGTGATCGGATAACCTTAAGAGGTCGACTTAACAGGCTAACCATGGCTCTACTGGCTCCCATCCTGTCCATATAGCGGGCATAACCGCCCACCGCCATGATTGACAGTCCAAGTCCTGCGGCCCGGCTTGAGAGCATACGCAGAATTTCGTTATAAATATCGACCAGCAAATAGCCGCTGCTTTTATCAGGCGTGACCAACGCACCGTAGCCCAGCCAGACCCCGCAGATCATTAGAAAGATCCCGGCAGCTGCCAGTACCACTTGTGGTTTGTAGTTTTTGAGGATCAGATAACCCATCGTTAATAAAACGATGACAGAGATAATGATGCCGAACATTTTTTCACTCCATGGCAGAGAAGAACATAAATCCGGTAATTACATTGTTATAAATGCGGATGTTATATTTTTTCTGCGCCTTTTTATGGAGTGGATATCTTATTTTTTATTCAGAGTTTAAAATGTTTTTCGTTTTAAAATAGATGGTTATGATAATTTTTCACGATCATGTTCGCTAATTTCATAAATAAAATATAGTGTTCTGTAATTAAATTTAACCTGAATGTTTTTATGATAAATAATATTTCTATTTTGTATATTCACAATGTGCCAGCTTTGCCGGGCGACCATCATTACACCCTGCTTTCGATCCTGTGTTAGGATGAACTCGCTGTTGTTTGTCACCTCGACTTAGCGGAATGGACCCTATGAACGCATTTGATTCGCAAGCTGAAGACTCTCCATCGACCATTGGCCGTAGCTTACGTAACCGTCCACTGGCGCGTAAAAAACTGTCTGAAATGGTTGAAGAAGAGCTGGAACAGATGATTCGTCGCCGGGAATTTGGCGAAGGTGAGCAGTTGCCGTCGGAACGAGAGCTGATGGCTTTCTTCAACGTGGGTCGTCCTTCCGTGCGGGAAGCGCTTGCTGCGTTAAAGCGTAAAGGTCTGGTGCAAATCAACAATGGCGAACGTGCCCGCGTTTCGCGCCCCTCTGCAGATACTATCATCAGTGAACTGTCCGGGATGGCGAAAGATTTCCTCTCGCATCCGGGAGGCATCGCTCACTTTGAACAGCTACGGTTGTTCTTTGAATCCAGCCTGGTGCGTTACGCTGCGGAACATGCCACTGACGAGCAAATCGATCGGCTGGCGAAAGCGCTGGAGATCAACAGCCAGTCGCTGGATGACAATACGTTGTTCATTCGTTCGGACGTTGATTTTCACCGAGTACTGGCGGAGATCCCTGGTAATCCTATCTTTATGGCGATCCATGTCGCGCTGCTGGACTGGCTGATTGCGGCTCGTCCAACCGTTGCCGATCAGGAATTGCATGAACACAATAGCGTGAGTTATCAGCAGCATATTGCCATTGTCGAGGCCATTCGCCAGCACAATCCTGATGAAGCTGACCGCGCCTTACAAGAACATCTCAACAGCGTATCCGCCACCTGGCACGCTTTCGGTAAAAATAAAAAATTGCGAAAGTGATCGCGATCCTGACGATCGTTTAGTGAGGCAGATCGCACTATAAGCGTTCTGTATTGTATTGCTGCTTATTTGATCTGGTATAACAGGTATAAAGGTATGCAGTCAGATAACACTAATCATCGACAGAGGTAGTTATGGCAAGAGATTTAAAAGGCGTAATGCCGGCGTTGTTGACTCCGTTCGACAACCAACAGCGACTGGACACTGAGAGTTTGCGTCGTCTGGTGCGCTTCAACATTGAGCAGGGTATTGATGGGCTTTATGTCGGTGGTTCTACCGGTGAAGCCTTTGTACAGAGCCGTGCTGAAAGAGAGCAGGTGCTGGAAATTGTTGCTGAAGAAGCGAAAGGTAAAGTCACTTTAATCGCGCACGTTGGCACAATCAGTACCGAAGAGAGTCAACAACTGGCGAGCGCCGCGCATCGCTACGGCTTTGATGCAGTCTCCGCAGTCACTCCGTTTTACTATCCGTTCAGCTTCGAAGAACATTGCGATCACTATCGCGCAATCATTGATTCCGCTGATGGCTTACCAATGGTGGTGTATAACATTCCAGCACTGAGTGGCGTCAAACTGACGCTGGATCAGATCAACACACTGGTGACGCTGCCGGGTGTTGGCGCACTGAAGCAAACCTCTGGCGATCTCTATCAGATGGAGCAGATCCGTCGTGCGCATCCTGATCTGGTGCTTTACAACGGTTATGACGAAATTTTCGCTTCTGGCCTGCTGGCTGGCGCTGATGGCGGAATCGGCAGTACCTACAACATCATGGGATGGCGTTACCAGGGAATTGTGAAAGCGCTCAAAGAAGGCGACGTCCGGACTGCACAAAAGCTGCAAACCGAGTGCAATAAGGTTATCGATCTGCTCATTAAAGTCGGCGTATTCCGTGGTCTGAAAACGGTCCTGCACTTTATGGACGTGGTCTCCGTACCGCTGTGCCGTAAACCGTTTGCTCCTGTAGATGAAAAATACCTGCCAGAACTGAAAGCATTGGCTAACCAACTGCTGGCGGAAAAGGCGTAACAGCGTATAGCCGGGGGCGCTTCGTTTGCCCGGCCTACATATGTCGATCGTAGGCTGTATAAGGCAACGCCGTCATCCGGCACAACAACAAAAATCGTCGGGAGAGTAAAATGAGTACTTCTACCCAGAGCATCCCGTGGTATCGCCATCTCAACCGTGCGCAATGGCGGGCATTCTCAGCCGCATGGCTGGGATATTTGCTGGATGGTTTTGATTTTGTGTTAATCGCCCTTGTGCTGACGGAAGTACAAGGTGAATTCGGGCTGACGACGGTGCAGGCTGCCAGCCTGATTTCAGCAGCCTTTATTTCTCGCTGGTTTGGTGGACTGATGCTGGGGGCGATGGGCGACCGTTACGGGCGTCGTCTGGCAATGGTCACCAGTATTATTCTCTTCTCTGTGGGAACACTGGCCTGTGGTTTTGCGCCGGGTTACACCACTATGTTTATCGCTCGTCTGGTTATCGGTATGGGGATGGCGGGTGAATATGGCTCCAGCGCGACCTATGTTATTGAAAGCTGGCCTAAACACCTACGCAACAAAGCCAGCGGTTTCCTGATTTCTGGTTTTTCTGTGGGGGCGGTGATAGCCGCTCAGGTTTACAGCCTGGTGGTTCCGGTCTGGGGATGGCGCGCGCTGTTCTTCATTGGCATCGTACCGATTATCTTCGCCCTCTGGTTGCGCAAAAATATTCCGGAAGCTGAAGACTGGAAAGAAAAACACGAAGGCAAAGCGCCAGTGCGCACAATGGTGGACATTCTCTATCGGGGTGAACATCGGGTTATCAATATACTGATGACCCTCGCTGCTGCGACCGCGCTGTGGTTCTGCTTCGCGGGTAACCTGCAGAATGCGGCAATCGTGGCGATCCTCGGGCTGATATGCGCCGTCATCTTCATTAGCTTTATGGTGCAAAGCAGCGGTAAGCGCTGGCCAACGGGCGTGATGTTGATGGTGGTTGTGCTGTTTGCCTTCCTCTATTCGTGGCCGATTCAGGCGCTGTTGCCAACCTATCTTAAAACTGAACTGATGTACGACCCTTCAACGGTTGCCAGGGTGCTGTTCTTTAGCGGCTTTGGCGCGGCGGTTGGCTGTTGCGTCGGCGGCTTTCTTGGTGACTGGCTGGGGACCCGAAAAGCCTATGTCTGTAGTCTGCTGGCATCGCAATTGCTGATTATTCCGGTGTTTGCGATTGGTGGTACAAACGTCTGGGTACTGGGGTTGCTACTGTTTTTCCAGCAAATGCTTGGGCAAGGGATCTCCGGGATCTTACCGAAACTGATTGGCGGTTATTTCGATACCGATCAGCGTGCGGCGGGTTTGGGCTTTACCTATAACGTCGGTGCATTGGGTGGAGCGCTGGCACCGATCATCGGGGCGCTGATTGCACAACGTCTGGATCTGGGGACTGCGCTGGGATCGCTTTCGTTTAGCCTGACCTTTGTGGTGATCCTGCTGATAGGCCTCGATATGCCGTCCCGCGTGCAGCGCTGGCTGCGACCGGAAGCGCTGCGCACGCATGATGCCATTGATGGTAAACCGTTCAGTGGAGCTGTGCCGTTTGGCGGTGATAAAAGTGCTTTCGTGAAATCAAAAGGTTAATCCGTTTGCCCGGTCCTGATCCGGGCAATTTTCGTAAGGGAAGAAGTATGTCGTTACTTGAACAACTGGATAAAAAAATTGCCGCTAACGGCGGACTGATTGTTTCTTGCCAACCTGTTCCTGACAGCCCGCTGGATAAACCTGAGATCGTTGCTGCCATGGCGCTGGCGGCAGAGCAGGCCGGCGCAGTGGCACTGCGTATCGAAGGTGTGGAGAACCTGCGTGCTACTCGCGCAGTGGTTTCGCTGCCGATTATTGGCATTCTTAAACGCGATCTGGATGATTCCCCGGTACGTATTACCGCTTTTTTAGAGGATGTTGATGCGCTGGTGCTGGCTGGCGCGGACATTATTGCCATTGATGGTACCGATCGTGTGCGGCCTGTACCTGTTGCAACGCTGCTGGCACGCATCCATCAGCATCAAAGGCTGGCGATGACAGACTGCTCCTCGCTGGAAGATGGTCTGGCATGCCAAAAACTCGGGGCTGAAATTATCGGTACCACGCTTTCTGGTTATACAACGGCAGAAACACCGGAAGAACCAGACCTGGCACTGGTGAAAGCGTTGAGTGATTCTGGTTGCCGGGTGATTGCTGAAGGGCGTTACAACTCTCCTGCACAGGCTGCTGAAGGGGTGCAACATGGTGCATGGGCCGTCACGGTCGGCTCTGCCATTACCCGACTGGAACACATTTGCCAGTGGTACATAGCAGCAATGAAGAAGGCGATGTTATGACTACGCTGGCGATTGATATCGGCGGCACTAAACTGGCTGCCGCGCTAGTGGATAGCGACCTGCAAATCCGCGATCGCCGTGAATTACCTACGCCAGCCAGTAAAACACCGGATGCGCTGCGGTCCGCACTAAAAGCGTTGGTTGAGCCGCTGCAGACGCAGGCAACGCACGTAGCCATTGCCTCGACTGGCATTATCCGTGATGGGGTACTGCTGGCGATTAATCCGTTAAATCTTGGTGGGCTGGTGCACTTTCCACTGGTGCAGACGTTAAATGATCTGACTGGTTTGCCGACGATGGCGGTTAATGATGCACAGGCAGCTGCGTGGGCGGAATATCGCGCTCTTGCTGATGAGATAAGTGATATGGCGTTTATCACCGTTTCGACCGGCGTTGGTGGCGGTGTAGTCAGCAACGGTAAATTACTTACCGGGTCCGGTGGCCTGGCCGGGCACCTGGGGCATACGCTGGCCGATCCGCACGGGCCGCTCTGCGGTTGTGGACGCGTGGGCTGCGTGGAGGCTATTGCCTCAGGTCGCGGGATTGCCGCCGCCGCTCGGGATGATCTCGCCGGATGTGATGCGAAAACTATTTTTGCGCGTGCAGCCCAGAGGCATGAGCAGGCCATGCGGTTGGTTGCGCATTCTGCAGCGGTTGTCGCCCGATTGATAGCCGATGTGAAAGCGACAACTGACTGCCAGTGCGTGGTCATTGGCGGCAGTGTCGGGCTGGCTGAAGGGTATCTGGCGCTGGTGGAGTCTTATCTGGCACAAGCTCCCCTGGCCTATCACGTGAAATTACAGGCGGCACATTACCGCCATGACGCTGGATTACTGGGGGCTGCATTGTTAGCCCAGGGAGAATGATTATGATGTCAGGTGATTTGCGTACGCTACCTTCTGCCGGATTACACCCGGTATTACATGAGGCATTAATGCTGGCCGTTGCGGCAATACCGCAGGAAAAAGCGCCCGGAAGCTATGAGCTGCAGGGTGATGATATTTTTATGAATGTCATGCAGTTCGTCACGCAGCATCCAGAACAAAAGAAAGCGGAGCTGCATCAGCAATACATTGATATCCAGGTGTTGCTGGAGGGTAAAGAGCGCATTCTGTTTGGTACGACAGATTCTGCTCGTCAGTGTGAGGCGATTCATGTTGAAGAGGATTATCAACTTTGCAGCCAGATTATCGATGAGCAAATGATCACGTTGAAACCCGGGATGTTTGCGATTTTTATGCCGGGCGAGCCTCATAAACCGGGCTGCGCGGTCGAGACTCCTGCGGAAATCAAAAAGGTCGTGATTAAGGTACGTGCCAGCTTATTACACGTTTGACAGGAAACAGTTGTATATGGGGGGCCGCAGTCTGAGCGCCTGCGGCAATATTTGAAACAACAACCTACCGTTTAAACGTTACCGCTTCCGGCTGTGTCAGATGTAACGTTGTCTGGCTTGGTTTCGTCTCGGCAATGACTCGCCCGTGGCGAATTGAATAACGTGCCGGCGTTTGGCGACGAACCGCATCAAACCCGTTTTCAGCAGGTAAAATCACCAGGTTAGCGGAATTTCCCACGCTCAGGCCGTAGTCCTGCAAATGCAGGGTTTTCGCGCTATGGGTAGTGACGAGGTTCAGCCCATCATTAATTTGTCCGTATCCCATCAACTGGCACACGTGTAATCCCATATGCAGCACTTGCAGCATATTCGCGGTTCCCAACGGATACCACGGATCGAAGACGTCATCATGACCAAAGCAGACATTGATATCCGCCTCCAGCATCTCTTTGACGCGAGTTACACCACGGCGCTTCGGATAAGTATCAAAACGCCCTTGCAGGTGAATATTCACCAGCGGATTAGCAACGAAGTTAATGCCCGACATTTTCAGCAGGCGGAAAAGGCGGGAAGCATACGCGCCGTTATAGGAGTGCATTGCCGTGGTATGGCTGGCGGTCACGCGTTCTCCCATTCCGTCGCGATGTGCCAGTGCCGCTACGGTTTCAACAAAGCGTGATTGCTCGTCATCAATTTCGTCACAGTGCACATCGATGAGTCGGTCGTACTTTTGCGCCAGGGCGAAAATTTTATGCAACGACTCAACGCCATATTCACGCGTAAACTCAAAGTGGGGGATTGCGCCAATGACGTCGGCCCCCAGACGCACGGCTTCTTCTAACAGCGCTTCACCGTTGGGGTAAGAAAGGATGCCTTCCTGCGGGAACGCAACGATTTGCAGTTCCACCCATGGCGCGACCTCTTGTTTCACCTCCAGCATGGCTTTCAGTGCCGTGAGCGTGGGGTCTGAAACATCAACGTGAGTACGAACATACTGGATGCCATTGGCCATCTGCCACTTCAGGGTCTGCATTGCGCGGGTCTTCACATCTTCGTGAGTGAGCATCGCCTTACGTTCAGCCCAGCGCTCAATACCCTCAAACAACGTACCCGACAGGTTCCAGTTTGGTTCACCTGCGGTTTGCGTGGTGTCCAGATGGATATGCGGCTCAACGAACGGCGGAATGGCCAGACCGCCTTCAGCATCAAGAACTTCACTCTGCGGTAAAGATGCAGCGTCCTGAGGTTCAATACGGCTAAAACGCCCGTTTTCAATGGTGAGTTGCCACAATCCTTCGCGTCCTTGTAAACGCGCCTGACGAATGGTGAGGGTATTATTCTGCATGGCTGACCTCCGGGGATTTAGCAAGGCTGCGATTGAAAAGTGGATTCAGCAGGATGTAGCTGAATACGCCGCCGAGTACGGCGTTGACCGGCACAACGCCGGGGATATAGTGTCCGGCGGCAATGCCCAGTGCAACGGACAGAATAGCCACCCAGTTTACGGGAATAAACCGCGCGTTGTTGAAATCGGCATACCGGCGATGGTTCAACAGATAATCGGCGATAATCACCCCACCAATAGGGGGGATCGCCGCCGACAGAAAGGTCAGCCAGCCGACAAAGTTATTGTAAAGCCACAGCGCGCACAGTGTACCAATAATGCCGTTTACTACCGAAAGCGTACGGCTGGAAAGACCGGTAATATTGGCAAAACCTAAACCGGATGCGTATAACGCGTTGTCATTGGTCGTCCAGATATTCAGGCCGAGAACCACAATTGCTGGCAGCAGCAGCCCCTGGGCGATCATCACGTCAGAGATATCCGCCTGCCCTACGGCGGCGGCGCCTGCTGCACCGAAGATAAACATTAATGAGTTGCCAAGGAAGAATGCCACCATGGCAATGAGCACCGCGCCTTTGGCATTACGGCCAAAGCGGACGAAGTCGGCGGTCAGTGTACCTGCGCTGACAAACGAGCCTACCACCAGCGCCAGTGCGGTTGAAAAATTCAGCGGCGTTTGCGGCACAATCGTTTTTAAATGATCCAAACCACCTACGTCGCTCACCGCCAGCCAGACCGAGTAGCTGCCAAGAATAACGATAGCGGGTACGGCGATGACAGATAACACCGTCAATGCCGAGATGCCAAAAAAGATGGTCATTGTCATCAACAGGCCGGAAACGGCAATCAGGATATTGACGTCAATTCCCGTCGCTTTGCCAACCGGGATGGCGAACATTGCCACGCCAACGCCAAACCAGCCCACCTGCGTACCGCCCAGTAGCATCGAGGGAAGCCAGGAACCTTTTATACCAAATGAGTAACGTGCGAGGAGGTGGGTGGATAACCCTGTTTTTGCGCCAATGTAACCGAGAAATGCAGTGTAAATACCGAGGAGGAGATTACCGAAGAGAACTGCCAGGAAGAAATCATTATAGGAAAGACCGGTACCGAGTGTGCCTCCGGTCCACATACTTGCTGAAAAGAACGTTAACCCCAACATCACAAACGTCAGTGGAACCACGCCTTTTCGCGCCGCCAGAGGGACGGGGCCCTGGCTATAATTGTTATCTTGCGACACAACGCCTCCTTGAATTTGGACCAAAAAATCCGCCGCATAATATACAGTTTCCAGAATAAAGCAAACGTTTCCGTCTAATTATTACTTTGTTTTCATTCGCGGTATTGATGTGTTGGGGGGATTGATTCGGAGAGTTTTTCCCGTTGAAAATCGTGTTGTCATGCTGGCTTACATGACAGTGCTTGATGGTATTGCGGCAGGAGTTTGGTATCTCATCCACGGATGCAGATGAGATACCAGAAGAAGCTGGATTACACTTCCAGGTAATTCATAATCCCGTCAGCAGCTTTACGGCCTTCGGCTATCGCCGTTACCACCAAATCCGAACCGCGCACGATGTCACCACCGGCGAAGATTTTTGGGTTGCTGGTCTGGAAGGCGTTGTCACTGCGTTCCGGAGCAATAATACGCCCCTGCGAATCGAGTTCGACGCTGTGTTTAGCCAGCCACTCCATGCTGTGCGGGCGGAAACCAAACGCCATAACAACCGCATCAGCAGGAACAACGTGCTCGGAACCCGCGACGATCTCCGCGCGACGGCGACCTTTGGCATCCGGTGCGCCCATCTCAGTACGCGCCATTTTTACGCCGCAGACTTTACCGTTGGCGTTGACTTCAACACCTAATGGCTGGACGTTAAACTGGAATTCCACGCCCTCTTCACGCGCATTTTTTACTTCGCGTTTAGAACCCGGCATGTTTTCTTCGTCGCGACGATAGGCGCAGACAACGTGTGACGCGTTTTGACGAACAGAAGTACGCACACAGTCCATCGCCGTATCACCACCGCCCAGCACAACCACGCGTTTGCCTTCCATGCTGATGTATGGTTCGTCGCTGCTTTCGCCAAAGCCCATCAGTTGCTTGGTATTGGCAATCAGGAACGGCAGGGCGTCAAACACGCCATCGGCATCTTCGTTTTCCAGTCCGCCGCGCATCGACTGATAGGTGCCAACGCCAAGGAACACGGCGTCGTAATCCTTCAGCAAATCGTCGAGTTGTACGTCGCGACCGACTTCAACGTTGAGTTTGAACTCTATGCCCATGCCGGTGAAAATTTCACGGCGGCGGGTCATGACCTCTTTCTCCAGCTTGAAGGCCGGAATACCGAAGGTTAGCAGGCCGCCGATCTCTGGATGGCGGTCAAACACCACGGCCTTCACGCCGTTACGGGTCAGCACGTCAGCACAGGCCAGACCAGCCGGACCGGCGCCGATAATCGCCACGCGTTTGTCGGTCTGGCGAACGCCAGTCATATCCGGACGCCAGCCCATCTCAAACGCTTTATCGTTGATATAACGTTCAATGTTGCCGATAGTTACCGCGCCAAACTCGTCGTTCAGCGTACAGGAACCCTCACACAAACGGTCCTGTGGGCAGACACGGCCGCAGACTTCCGGCAGCGTGTTAGTCTGGTGAGACAGCTCCGCGGCTTCAAAAATACGTCCCTCGTTGGCGAGCTTCAGCCAGTTCGGAATGTAGTTATGTACCGGGCATTTCCATTCGCAGTATGGGTTACCGCAGGACAGGCAGCGATCCGCCTGCGCCTTGGCCTGACCTTCGGAAAATGGCTCGTAAATTTCGATAAACTCGATCTTGCGGATCTTCAGCGGTTTCTTCGGCGGATCAACGCGCTGCAGGTCGATAAATTGGTATACGTTCTGACTCATTGCTGCTACCCCTTACTGCGCCTGCACACGCAGCTCAGCTGCGCTACGACTACGGTGACCCAACAGTGCTTTCACATCACTGGATTTTGGTTTAACCAGCGCGAATTTCGCCGAGAATGCCGGCCAGTTGGCCAGGATCTCTTCGCCGTGTGAAGAACCGGTATGCTGTACGTGTTCGGTAATAAGCCCGCGCAGATGCTCTTCATGGATAGCCAGAGAGTCCACACTCAACACTTCGACCAGTTCAGGGTTTACGCGTTTGCGGAATTCGCCGTCTTCGTCCAGCACGTAGGCGAACCCGCCCGTCATACCCGCACCGAAGTTGACGCCTGTTTTCCCAAGAATACAGACGATGCCGCCGGTCATATATTCGCAACCGTTGTCACCAATGCCTTCTACTACGGTAATCGCGCCTGAGTTACGTACGGCGAATCGTTCACCTGCTCGACCCGCGGCGAATAAACGACCACCGGTAGCACCGTACAGACAGGTGTTGCCGATGATACTTGCTTCATGGCTACGGAAGGCAGAACCCACCGGTGGGCGCACAGCCAGCAAGCCACCCGCCATACCTTTACCGACATAGTCATTGGCATCGCCGGTCAGATACAACTCAACGCCACCTGCGTTCCATACACCGAAGCTTTGTCCTGCAGTACCGCTGAAATGCGCTTTGATAGGATCGGAGGCCAGCCCCTGATCGCCGTGCGTTTGTGCGATATAGCCAGACAATGATGCGCCGACAGAACGATCGGTGTTGCGGATATCGAACCAGAAAGTTTTACTCTGGCGATCATCGACAAACGGTTTCGCCTGCTGCAGTAATTGTGCGTTCAGCACGCCGTTATCAAACGGCGGGTTGTTCTCGGTGCAGAACAGCGCTTTACCCGGATGCGGCTCGGCGGTTTCCAGCAGCCGGGACAGCTCCAGTTTCTGCTGTTTGGCGGTGTATCCTTCCAGCTCGGTGAGCAGATCGGTACGGCCAATCAGGTCTACCAGGCGTTTTACGCCCAGTTGCGCCATCAGCTCTCGGGTTTCACGGGCAACAAATTCAAAGTAGTTGGTGACTTTGAACGGCAGACCATGATAGTGATTCTTACGCAGTTTTTCGTCCTGAGTCGCCACGCCAGTTGCGCAGTTGTTCAGGTGGCAAATACGCAGATATTTACAGCCCAGCGCCACCATCGGACCGGTACCGAAGCCGAAGCTTTCCGCTCCCAGAATTGCCGCTTTGATGATATCGACGCCAGTTTTCAGTCCGCCATCAACCTGCAAACGAATCTTATGGCGCAGACCGTTAGCCACCAGTGCCTGTTGGGTTTCAACCAGCCCCAGTTCCCACGGACAACCCGCATATTTTACTGACGAGAGTGGGCTGGCTCCGGTGCCGCCGTCATAGCCTGCGATGGTGATGAGATCCGCATACGCTTTTGCCACACCGGTAGCGATGGTGCCGACGCCAGGTTCGGAAACCAGTTTGACGGAGATCATCGCTTTCGGGTTGACCTGTTTCAGGTCGAAAATCAGCTGCGCTAAGTCCTCGATTGAGTAGATATCGTGGTGCGGCGGCGGGGAGATCAACGTCACGCCCGGTACCGAATAACGCAGTTTGGCGATGTACGGAGTCACTTTATCACCCGGCAACTGACCACCTTCACCCGGCTTCGCGCCCTGTGCGACTTTAATCTGAATCACATCGGCGTTAACCAGATACGCCGGGGTAACTCCGAAGCGGCCGGAAGCGACCTGCTTAATGCGTGACACCTTGTTGGTGCCGTAACGCGCCGGATCTTCACCGCCTTCACCGGAGTTAGAGTTGCCGCCGATGCTGTTCATTGCTTCGGCCAACGCTTCGTGCGCTTCCGGACTTAATGCGCCGATAGACATCGCTGCGGTATCAAAGCGTTTAAACAGTTCTGTTGCTGGTTCTACGTCGTTAATGCTTATGGCTTCATCACCAGGCGTGATTGCCAGCAGGTCGCGCAGCGTCGCCGCCGGGCGCTCATTTACCAGTTTTGCATATTCCTGATAGTCGCTATATTCCCCGCTTTGTACCGCCTGTTGCAGAGTACGTACCACGTCTGGGTTGTAAGCGTGGTATTCACCGCCGTGAACGTACTTCAGCAGGCCGCCCTGACTAATCGGTTTACGTGCCAGCCAGGCATGCTTGGAGAGATTCAGCAGATCCTGCTGGAAATCGGCAAATCCAGCACCGCTGATGCGACTGACTACGCCCTGGAAGCAGAGCGCAACGACGTCATCATGCAGACCAACGGCTTCAAACAGCTTAGAGCAGCGGTAAGAGGCGATCGTCGAAATGCCCATTTTGGACATGATTTTGTACAGGCCTTTGTTGATGCCGTTACGGTAGTTCTGCATCACGGTCCGGTAATCTTTGGCTATCGCCTGCGTATCGATCAGGCGCCCCAGCGTCTCATACGCGAGGTATGGATAGACCGCCGTCGCGCCAAAGCCCAACAGGACTGCAAAGTGGTGCGGATCGCGTACGCTGGCAGTTTCAACGATGATGTTGGCGTCACAGCGCAGGCTTTGTTCTACCAGACGCGTTTGCACTGCGCCGACCGCCATCGGTGCCGGGACTGGCAAGCGGTTTTTGGCAATGTTACGGTCGGAAAGTACCAGCAGCACCGTGCCGTTACGCACCATCTGCTCGGCCTTGTCGCACAGTGCTTTGACGGTCTCTTCAAGCGTGGTTTCGGTCACGTCAAAGGTTATGTCCAGCGTATCCGCGCGATAGTGTTCCTCTTTCATAGTGGTGAGCTGTTTGAAATCGGAGTACAGCAGGATCGGCGATTTGAAACTCAGACGGTGTGCCTGGCCTTCCGCTTCGCAGAAGACGTTCATCTCACGACCGATGCTGGTGGCCAGTGACATCACATGCGCTTCACGCAGCGGATCGATAGGCGGGTTAGTCACCTGCGCAAACTGCTGGCGGAAGTAGTCATAAATAATGCGTGGCTGACTGGAGAGTACAGCAAACGGGGTATCGTCACCCATTGAGCCAACCGCTTCCTGACCATTTTCACCCAGCACGCGGATGACGGAATCCAGCTCTTCAGCGCTGTAATTAAACTGCTTCTGGTAGCTGGCAAGGGTGTCATCGTCCAGCTCGCGGCTACCGACCTGATCGTCAGCCAGATCTTCAAACGGTACCAGACGGCGGACATTTTTCTCCATCCACTCTTTGTACGGGTGGCGGCTTTTCAGATCGTCATCGGTTTCGGCTGAGTGCAGAATGCGCCCACTGCGGGTATCGATAACCATTAGTTCGCCCGGACCGACGCGGCCTTTCTCGACAACTTCATCCGGCTGATAGTCCCAAATCCCCACTTCAGAGGCGCAGGTGATGAGCTTGTCTTTGGTGATCACGTAGCGTGCCGGGCGCAGGCCGTTACGGTCCAGGTTACATGCGGCAAAGCGGCCGTCAGACATAACAATACCTGCCGGACCATCCCATGGCTCCATGTGCATGGAGTTAAAGTCAAAGAATGCGCGCAGTTCCGGGTCCATGTCAGGGTTGTTCTGCCAGGCTGGTGGCACCAGCAGGCGCATGGCTCGGATAATGTCCATGCCGCCTGCCAGAAGCAGCTCCAGCATGTTATCCATTGAGCTGGAGTCGGAGCCGGTTTCGTTGACGAAAGGAGCGGCATCATGGAGATCAGGGATCAGCGGCGTCTGAAATTTATAGGTACGTGCGCGGGCCCACTGACGGTTACCGGTGATGGTGTTGATCTCACCGTTGTGCGCCAGGTAGCGGAACGGTTGCGCCAGCGGCCAGCGTGGTACGGTGTTGGTGGAGAAGCGCTGATGGAACAGACAGATAGCTGATTCCAGACGCAGGTCCGCCAGGTCCAGGTAAAAGCGCGGCAGGTCCGCCGGCATACACAGACCTTTGTAGATGTTGACCAGGTTAGACAAGCTGCAGACGTAGAAGTCTTTATCTTCCTGGAGGCGTTTTTCGATACGGCGACGCGCGATGAACAGGCGGCGTTCCATGTCGCGCGGACGCCAGCCCGCAGGGGCGTTAACAAAAATTTGCTCAATTCGAGGCAGGGAGGAGAGGGCGATTTCACCGAGGACACCTTCGTTGGTGGGTACTTCGCGCCAACCAACAATCGACAAGGTTTCCTGCTGTAATTCTTCTTCAACAATGCGACGAGATGCAGCCGCCAGTTCAGCGTCTTTATTTAAAAAGATCATGCCGACGGCGTAGTTTTTGGCTAAACGCCAGCCGCGCTCCTGAGCAACGATACGAAAAAAGCGGTCAGGTTTTTGTAACAGCAGGCCGCAACCATCGCCGGTTTTACCATCGGCAAGAATTGCGCCACGGTGCTGCATACGGGCCAGCGCGTGTATGGCGGTACGCACTACCTTGTGGCTAGGTTCGCCTTCTATGTGGGCGATCAGGCCGAAACCACAGTTATCCTTCTCAAGGGATTTATCGTACAACATATCAGTGAACCTCCCCAGGCTCTGCGAGATCCCCATCTGAACCGTTGCGCACGGGCACACCAAGAGCATGGCGACGGGGTTTGCGTGTCATACGCTTACCTCGCATTCGCCCTCTTTATCCTTTTCGCACAGGTCAAACAAGTTTGAGGACTTGCTTCAGAGGGAATCTCAATTACTGCATAAATATGATGAGCAGACTGCTCATCCAGAAAGCTTCCAGCGGATTTCCAAGTTATCGGGAATCCACACACAGGTCAAATGGCAATCTTATTTATACAAAAATGTGCTATAGGAAGATTAACTTTATGAATATATTGAAATTAAAGGCGTTTTTACATTGATTTAACGTGTGTGGAATGGATGGTGAAGTGTGATCTGTCTCACTGTCAGAAAGGCCTGTTATCCCTCGTCCTCCCTTTGTTTATCGTGATGACTGGCATTTTATGCTGGATTTTAGAGTTTTGGCGTCTTAAAGATACTGTTTTTATACAAGAGCTAAAAGAACATAAAAAAAATAGCGGGATATAAGGAAAAATAATTACATTTGGATTGAATGAAATTTCGGTTATTTTGATTTGTTATGCAATAAATAAAGGCACGCCAGGGCGATTGATCCAGGTCATCGCCAACGGGGGCTAAAAATGGCAGGCTTTGGCCTCTTTTCAAGGCGCGGTCTATCAGATTATGCAGTTACAGAAATTAGTCAATATGTTTGGTGGGGATCTTTCTCGTCGTTATGGGCAAAAAGTTCATAAACTCACGCTGCACGGTGGGTTTAGCTGCCCAAATCGCGATGGTACCATCGGACGCGGTGGATGTACTTTCTGTAATGTGGCCTCTTTTGCCGATGAGGCCCAACAGCATCATTCCATTGCCGAACAGCTTGAACATCAGGCGCACCTGGTGAATCGCGCTAAGCGCTATCTGGCCTATTTCCAGGCCTATACCAGCACCTTTGCGGAAGTGCAGGTGCTGCGTTCTATGTATCAGCAGGCGGTCAGTCAGGCCAATATTGTTGGTCTGTGCGTTGGGACGCGCCCCGATTGTGTTCCGGAAGCGGTGCTTGATCTGCTTTGCGAATATAAAGATCAGGGATATGAGGTGTGGCTGGAGCTGGGGCTGCAAACTGCGCATGATAAAACCCTGCACCGCATCAATCGTGGACATGATTTTGCCTGCTATCAGCGAACCACTCAGTTAGCGCGTGAACGCGGGTTGAAAGTGTGTTCGCACCTTATTGTCGGTCTGCCGGGAGAAGGGCAAATGGAATGTCTGCAAACGCTGGAACGCGTGGTGGATACCGGAGTCGATGGAATTAAGCTGCATCCCCTGCATATCGTGAAGGGCAGCATTATGGCGAAAGCCTGGGAGGCCGGGCGCCTGAGCGGTATTGAGCTGGGTGATTACACAGTGACGGCGGGAGAGATGATTCGCCACACTCCGCCAGAGGTTATCTATCACCGAATTTCTGCCAGCGTCCGTCGCCCGACGTTATTAGCCCCATTATGGTGTGAAAATCGCTGGACCGGGATGGTCGAACTGGATAAGTACCTTAACGAATATGGTGTACAGGGGTCAGCTCTGGGACGGCCCTGGAACCCGCCGGCAGTGTAGCGCGATGAGGGAAACTACGCATTTTTGGCACAATCTTAAACGTCGCGCTGAGAATTGAGTATTATTGTGCCAAGTTGTCGTGAAGGAACCCTCTATGAAGCAAATTCGTATGCTGGCGCAATATTATGTCGACCTGATGATGAAGTTAGGTCTGGTGCGCTTTTCGCTGCTATTGGCGCTGGCTTTGGTTGTGTTGGCAATTGTGGTGCAGATGGCTGTCACCATGGTGCTGCATGGTCAGGTAGAAAGTATTGATGTTATCCGTTCAATCTTTTTTGGTCTGTTAATTACCCCGTGGGCCGTCTATTTCCTGTCAGTGGTAGTGGAACAACTGGAGGAGTCCCGACAGCGCCTGTCACGACTGGTACAGAAGCTGGAAGAGATGCGTGAGCGCGATCTCAAGCTTAATGTACAACTGAAGGACAATATTGCTCAGCTCAATCAGCAGATCGTAGAACGTGAAAAGGCAGAAGCGGAGCGCCAGGAAACGTTTGAGCAGCTTAAGGTGGAAATTAAAGAGCGCGAAGAAGCGCAGATCCAGCTTGAACAACAGTCCTCTTTTCTGCGTTCTTTCCTCGATGCGTCGCCGGATCTGGTTTTTTATCGCAATGAGGATAAAGAATTTTCCGGCTGTAACCGTGCGATGGAATTGCTGACCGGCAAGAGTGAAAAGCAACTGGTAAATTTAAAACCGGCTGACGTTTATTCCCCTGAGGCGGCAGAGAAGGTTATCGAAACTGATGAGAAAGTGTTCCGCCATAATGTTTCGCTCACTTATGAACAATGGCTGGATTATCCGGACGGACGTAAAGCCTGCTTTGAAATTCGTAAAGTGCCTTATTACGACCGAGTTGGTAAGCGACATGGTCTGATGGGCTTTGGGCGCGATATTACCGAGCGTAAGCGTTATCAGGACGCACTTGAGCGTGCCAGTCGCGATAAGACCACCTTCATTTCGACTATCAGCCACGAACTGCGAACACCACTGAACGGCATTGTCGGTTTAAGCCGGATCCTACTGGATACAGATCTGACCGCCGAGCAGGAAAAATACCTCAAAACCATCCATGTTTCTGCCGTCACGTTGGGTAATATTTTCAACGATATTATCGACATGGATAAGATGGAACGGCGTAAAGTCCAACTGGATAACCAGCCGATTGATTTCACCAGCTTTATGGCGGATCTGGAAAACCTGTCAGGCCTTCAGGCGCAACAAAAAGGGCTACGCTTTGTCCTGGAACCGACGTTGCCTCTGCCGCATAAGGTCATCACAGACGGGACGCGTTTACGCCAGATCCTGTGGAACCTGATCAGTAATGCCGTGAAATTCACCCAGCAAGGACAGGTCACCGTTCGGGCGCGTTATGACGAAGGAAGTATTCTGCATTTTGAAGTTGAAGATTCCGGGATCGGTATTCCGCAGGATGAGCAGGATAAGATCTTCGCCATGTATTATCAGGTGAAAGACAGTAACGGTGGTAAACCGGCAACAGGTACCGGGATTGGTCTCGCGGTATCCCGCCGTCTGGCGAAGAATATGGGGGGGGATATCACGGTCTCCAGCCAGCCAGGAAAAGGTTCAGTCTTTACGCTAACCGTTCATGCGCCTGCCGTAGCGGAAGAGATTGAAGACGCCTTTGAAGAGGATGATATGCCGTTGCCAGCTCTGAATGTGTTGCTGGTAGAGGATATTGAACTGAATGTGATTGTTGCGCGTTCAGTGCTGGAAAAACTAGGCAACAGCGTGGATGTCGCGATGACCGGGAAAGCTGCGCTGGAAATGTTCAAGCCGGGGGAATACGACCTGGTACTGCTGGATATTCAGTTGCCAGATATGACGGGGCTGGATATCTCCAGAGAGCTTACCCAAAAATACGCGCGTGAAGACCTGCCGCCGCTGGTAGCGCTTACTGCCAACGTACTGAAGGATAAGAAAGAATATCTTGATGCGGGAATGGATGACGTGCTGAGTAAGCCATTATCGGTTCCGGCGTTAACCGCCATGATCAAAAAATACTGGGATACCCGAAACAAAGAGGAGAGCACTGTGACATCTGAAGAAAGCAGTAAATCGCAAGCGCTGTTAGATATTCCCATGTTGGAACAATACCTCGAGCTGGTGGGACCGAAGTTGATTACCGATGGGCTGGCGGTGTTTGAGAAGATGATGCCGGGATATTTGAGCGTCCTGGAGTCCAATCTGACTGCGCGTGATAAAAAAGGCGTTGTTGAAGAAGGCCACAAAATCAAAGGTGCTGCGGGATCGGTTGGCCTGCGACATCTGCAGCAACTGGGACAGCAAATTCAATCACCAGACCTTCCTGCCTGGGAAGATAACGTGGCTGAATGGATTGAAGAGATGAAGCAAGAGTGGCAACACGACGTGGCGGTATTAAGAGCCTGGGTAGCGAGCGTGGAAAAAAAATGACCCCGGCTTAACCGGGGTGCGCGAATACTGCGCCAACACCAGGGAAATCGTGGCTGCGCCGTAAATTATTATCATTGTTTACAAGGGCGCAGCCCTAAATTTCAGGCCGCACGCAGTTAAGATAGCAAATCTTAAATAATTTGTTACATGAATCAGTTAAATGTGTGAAGCGTAGCATTTTAATAAGAATTATTAATATGCTTCAGTCAGTTGCGAAAGGAGTATCTCGATGAAAAAAGTTGGCGTTGTGCTCAGTGGATGTGGTGTATATGACGGTTCAGAGATCCATGAAGCCGTGCTAACCCTTCTGGCGATTGCTCGCAGCGGTGCTCAGGCTATCTGTTTTGCACCGGATAAACAGCAGGTGGATGTCATTAATCATCTGACGGGTGAGCCGATGCAGGAAGCACGCAACGTCCTGATTGAAGCAGCACGTATTGCGCGGGGTGATATCCGTCCTCTGGCCCAGGCTGTTTCTGCTGAACTTGATGCGCTGATTGTTCCTGGTGGGTTTGGCGCGGCGAAGAATCTGAGTAATTTTGCCAGCCAGGGCAGCGAATGTCGGGTTGATAGCGATTTGGCCGCGCTGGCGGTCGCTATGCATCAGTCAGGAAAACCGCTGGGATTTATGTGTATTGCTCCGGCGATGCTGCCAAAAATCTTTGATTTCCCACTGCGTCTGACAATTGGCACCGATATTGACACCGCGGAAGTGCTGGAAGATATGGGGGGCGAACATGTGCCTTGTCCGGTTGATGATATCGTGGTCGATGAAGACAACAAAATCGTCACTACACCGGCTTATATGCTGGCGCAGGATATAGCCCAGGCCGCAAGCGGTATCGATAAGCTGGTGGCGCGAGTGCTGGTGCTGGCTGAATGAGAAAAGGGGTCGCCGCCTTTTTGCGGCGTATTTTTCTGCGGGTGGTTGTTGTCCTCGCCGTTTTTTGGGGCGGCGGCATCGCGCTATTTAGCGTGGTGCCGGTGCCTTTCTCGGCAGTGATGGTCGAGCGGCAGCTTGGAGCATGGTTACAGGGACATTTCAGCTATGTGGCGCATTCAGACTGGGTCAGCATGGACGAGATATCGCCACTGATGGGGCTGGCGGTGATTGCAGCCGAGGACCAAAAATTTCCCGAACACTGGGGATTTGATGTCTCCGCCATAGAGAAAGCGCTGGAGCACAACGAACGTAACGAAAAGCGTATTCGCGGCGCGTCGACGTTGTCGCAGCAGACGGCAAAAAATCTTTTTCTGTGGGATGGGCGTAGCTGGGTGCGTAAAGGTCTGGAGGCTGGTCTGACGCTGGGTATGGAAACAGTCTGGAGCAAGAAACGTATTCTGACCGTCTATCTGAATATTGCTGAGTTTGGCGATGGTGTATTTGGCGTGGAAGCGGCGGCGCAGCGGTATTTCCATAAGCCCGCCAGCCGGTTGAGTCTGTCAGAAGCGGCATTACTGGCGGCGGTATTGCCAAATCCTCTGCGTTTTAAGGCGAATGCACCTTCAGGCTATGTTCGTAGCCGTCAGGCGTGGATCATGCGTCAAATGCGCCAGCTTGGCGGTGAGTCGTTTATGCGGGAAAATAAGCTGTATTAATCGGTGGTGTCGGATGGTGGTGTAAACGCCTTATCCGACCTTCCGGACTACTCTTCGTCAAACCCTGAATTAAACAACGCAATAACCGCTGCAAGGGCTTCAACTTCCTGTGGGCCAGAGGCTTCAATCTCTATCTGACGGCCTTTGGCGGAATCCAGCATTAGCAATGCGATAACGCTGTTTGCTTCGGCTTCCGTTCCTTCATCATTACGTAGCAGTACTTCTGCTTCAAAACCCTGCATTAATTCAAACAGTTTCATTGCGGGCCGGGCATGCATGCCCAGCTTATTCGTGATTTCAACAGTTTGCTTCACGGTCATGATTTACGTTTTTCCAGCGTACGATGGCGTGACTGTACGTTTTTACCGCGTGAGCGGAAGTAGTCTGCCAGTTGCTCTGCAATATACACCGAACGGTGCTTCCCGCCGGTACAGCCGATGGCTACGGTGAGGTAGCTGCGGTTGTTCGTCTCCAGCATGGGTAACCATAGCTCAAGATAGCTGCGAGTCTGGTAGATAAAATTGTGTACTTCTGTGTGTCGATCGAGGAAGGCGGCGACAGGCCTGTCAAGACCGGTCATCGGACGTAGTTTTGGATCCCAGTGTGGGTTAGGCAGGAATCGCACATCAAAGACGTAATCCGCATCTATTGGGATACCGTGTTTGAAACCAAAGGACTCGAATACCATCGTCAGTTCACGTTCACGTTTACCCAACAGTCGGGTACGTAACATTTCCGCCAGTTCGTGCACGGACATTTCCGAGGTATCAACGATCAAGTCTGCGCGGGAACGCAGTGGTTCCAGTAAATCACTTTCTTTATCAATCGCGCTTTCCAGAGATAAGTTTTTGCTGGAGAGCGGGTGCAGACGTCGCGTATCGCTGTAGCGGCGAATCAGCGTGTTACGGTCAGCATCAAGGAACAACAGCTGCGGTGAGAAGCCCTCTGGCAGGTTATTCATCGCCTGTTCGAAAATCTCTGGTGACTCAGGCATGTTGCGCACATCAATGCTGACAGCCGCAGAAATTTGGCGATCGGCAAGCGTTCTAGCCAGATCGGGCAACAACACGACGGGGAGGTTATCCACGCAGTAAAAACCCATATCTTCCAGCGCTCGCAGGGCGACAGATTTTCCCGACCCTGAGCGACCGCTGACGATCATCAGTACCATGTACTGTTTCTCCTCACAACGACAGAAAAAGATGCCATTGGGTTATTATGCCTCATCCTGTTCACCTTCGGTGTCCGTGATGATTTGATACAACTCCTGGTCGCTTTGTGCGGCGCGCAGGCGACGACAGATGGTTTTATCTGCCAGGCGTTTTGCAACCAGTGACAGCGTATGCAAATGCGTTTTGGTTTGATCGGCAGGGACCAGCAGAGCGAAAAGCAGATCAACAGGCTGATTATCAATGGCGTCGAAAGCGATGGGGGTTTCGAGTTGAACAAACACGCCGACCGCACGTAACGTATCTTCTTCCAGCTTACCGTGCGGAATTGCAATACCATTGCCGATGCCGGTACTGCCCATTTTCTCACGCGTCAGAATGGCTTCAAACACCACCTGAGGAGGCAAGCTGAGCTGCTTTGCCGCCAGTTCGCTAATGATTTCCAGTGCGCGTTTCTTACTTTGGCAGTGAACGGCCGCGCGTGTACATTCCTGGTTAAGAACATTGCTCAGTTGTAGAGTCGTATCGTTATTTGTCATAATTTCACCTAAGCGCTAACTGTACAAATGGCCTGTTGTGCTTCACAACAGGCCGTCCTGCACCCGCTAACTGCCCGGACAAGTTAGTGCTGTTTCAGTTTATCTTTATGTTTTGTTAGCTGCCGAGCCAGTTTATCAATTAAACCGTCAATGGCGGCGTACATATCCTGACCTTCCGCGCTGGCATGAATTTCGCCACCGTTCACATGCAGTGTTGCATCCGAGATGTGTGTAACCTTCTCCACTTTCAACACAATATAAACCTGATTAATCCTGTCGAAATATTGCTCAAGTTTGGCGAACTTTGTGGTAACAAAGTCGCGCAGGGCTTCAGTAATTTCGACGTTATTTCCAGTGATGTTGAGCTGCATAGTGTCTTCCTTATCGGTTGGGTCAGACCAGTTGTTTGCGCTGGTTAGACGGCGGAATGGATAAAGACTCTCGGTACTTCGCAACGGTGCGGCGCGCCACCATGATACCCTGTTCTGACAGCATAGAGGTTAACTTGCTGTCACTCAGCGGTTTCGCAGGGTTCTCCGCAGCAATTAATTTCTTCACCAGCGCGCGTATCGCTGTAGAAGAGGCTTCGCCTCCACCTTCAGTATTTACGTGACTGGAGAAGAAATACTTCAATTCAAAAATGCCGCGCGGACTGTGCAGGTATTTTTGCGTGGTCACTCGGGAAATGGTCGATTCGTGCATCTCGACGGCTTGGGCGATATCCGCCAGCACCATCGGTTTCATAAACTCTTCGCCTTGTTCAAAGAAGGCTTGCTGTTGCTCAACAATACAGCGACTGACGCGCAACAGTGTGTCATTACGGCTTTCCAGGCTTTTTATCAGCCACTTCGCATCCTGCAGATTACTACGGATAAACTGGCTGTCTGCATCGTTACGCGCACCGTTACACATGGCGGCGTAGTGCTGGTTGATTTGTAAGCGCGGAATGCTGTCGCTGTTCAGTTCGACGACCCAGCGATCGTTATGCTTACGTACCAGCACATCCGGGATCACGTATTCCGGTTCACCCGTCTGGATCGACTGTCCGGGTCTTGGGTCGAGCGACTGGATAAGATTTACAGCCTCTTTCAGTACATCTTCTTTCAGTCGGGTCACGCGCATCAGCGTGCGGAAGTCGTGATTGGCGAGCAGATCAAGATGATCGCTGATGATCAGGCGAGTTTCTTCCAGCCATGGTGTGGCTTTGTCAAACTGCGAAAGTTGGATCAGTAAGCAGTCACGGAGATCTTTTGCCGCAACACCAACAGGATCAAAACGTTGAACGCGTTTAAGCACGGCCTCGATTTCATCCATACCGATGTCATCATCGCCCATGCTTTCGAGAATTTCGTCCAGAGAAACCGTGAGATACCCTGTATCATCCACCGCGTCTACAATTGACGTCGCAATGGCGCGATCGGTATCCGAAAATGGAGTCAGCTCCACTTGCCACATTAGATAATCTTGTAGCGATTGCGTGGTTTCACCCTGATACACCGGCAGTTCGTCGTCAATGTAATCCCCGCTGGCCCCAGACGGCGTACCCGCGGTGTAAATTTCATCCCAACTGGTGTCTAGCGGTAGCTCTTCCGGCATCTCTTTTTGTTCGAGTGCATCTGCAGTATCGAGAGATTCGCTGTCCTGTTTTTCCTGGGTATCAATTTCGTCGTGAAGATCGGTTTGCTCGAGCAGTGGGTTACTTTCCAGCGCTTGCTGAAGTTCTTGCTGAAGTTCCAGCGTGGACAGCTGCAACAGACGGATAGCCTGTTGAAGCTGAGGCGTCATCGCCAGTTGTTGGCTAAGCCTGAGTTGCAAACCTTGCTTCATGTTCAGAGTTGTTTTCTCCCGCGGTAACGTGAAGTCTTCTACCCTATCAGAGTCTGAAGTCTTCCCCAAGGTATACGCGCTTAACGTGTTCGTCTTGCAGTATTTCGGTAGGCGTACCGTGTGCGATCAGATGCCCCTGGCTCACAATGTAGGCTCGCTCACAGACCGCCAGCGTTTCGCGAACGTTATGGTCGGTAATCAGCACGCCCAGTCCGCTATCTCGCAGGTGTTCAATGATGCGTTTGATATCAATAACGGAAATCGGGTCAACGCCGGCAAAGGGTTCATCCAGCAGGATAAATTTCGGATTTGCAGCCAGCGCACGGGCGATTTCCACACGGCGCCGTTCACCGCCGGACAGCGATTGCCCCAGGCTGTCGCGCAGATGTTCGATATGGAATTCTTCCATCAGTTCGTTGGCGCGATCTTCACGTTGTTCACTGGAAAGATCGTCACGAATTTGCAGCACTGCCATCAGGTTATCAAATACGCTCAGGCGACGAAAAATAGAGGCTTCCTGCGGTAAGTAGCCGATGCCGCGACGTGCGCGCGCATGCAGCGGCAGCAGGCTGATGTCTTCATCATCAATGATGATGTTGCCAGCATCGCGCGGCACAATGCCGACAACCATGTAAAAGGTCGTTGTTTTACCCGCACCGTTAGGGCCGAGCAGACCGACGATCTCCCCGGAGTTGACGGTCAAACTGACATCTTCCACTACGCGGCGGCCTTTGTAGGCTTTTGCAAGATTCTTTGCAGTTAATGTTGCCATAACGAATCAGTTACCTTTTTTCTCTGCCGGAGCCTTGGTTTTGCCTTTATCCTGCAGTTGTGACGGCACCAGTACAGTGGTGACGCGTTTGCCTTTATCGCTGAAGGCCTGCATTTTCTGCTCTTTAACCAGATAGGTTATTTTGTCGCCGGAGATATTGCTGTCTACCTGCTCCAGATAAGCTTTGCCTGTCAGCACGACGAAATCTTTTGCCAGTTCATAGTGCATTTGTGACGCGTGGCCGTTAACGGGTTTACCGTTATCCTGCATCTGGTAAAACGTTGCCGGGTTACCATAACCATCGATCACTTCTTTACCGTCTTCACCGCCGGGGCGGGTCACGACGACTTTATCGGCATTAATTTTGATGGTGCCCTGGGTCACGACCACATTACCGGTAAACGTTACCACGTTGCCCTGCATATCCAGGGATTGTTGATCCGATTCAATGTGGATCGGTTGCTCGGTATCGCCGGTTACGGCAAATGCCGGAATGCTGGCGGCCAGAAGTGAGCTGGCAAGCACAAGGTTAAGGCTGAGTTTGTTTGTTTTGAATTTCATATGAGGTTCTAACCTTTTCAATCAGCTCGGCGTTCTTGCTGCGTAAGTTGCCGCGCATCTTCAGTCCGCTGGAGTTAAATGTTGTTCCGTACAACGTAACCAGATCATCCGAAGTAACATCTTGCGTCACCAGGTTAATCTGCGCGTTATCGGTAGTAATTCTGCGTAGTTGAGAGTCAGGAACCAGCGCGTTGACTTCAACGTGGCCATACAGATAGAGCATACGATCATTGGTTAATTTGGCTTTATCGGCCTTGATTGACCAGGTCGGTACTTTATCCTTATCAAATGTGGTTAATACTGGTTGAGTAAACCACGAAACAGCCTGATCTGAATAATATTCAACGTGTTGAGCGATCAAGCGATAGCTTAGTGCTCCTTCCGGGCTATATACAACGGTATCGGTATGTTCGCTCTTATAGGTTGGCTCATTGCTATTCACCACTACTTCAGTGGTGTCGTCTTTGTCTGCCAGGTTAATACCAATCAGCACAAGGATAGCCAGCGACAGTAGAATGATAACCCAACGTCTGGTTTTGCTCATATCGATTGCCCTTTGGCCTCATCCAGTTTGCCCTGCGCCAGGAGTAATAAATCGCAGACTTCACGTACAGCGCCGCGCCCCCCGTCGATGTGGGTGACATAGTCGGCACGCGGGATCAGCAAAGGATGTGCATCCGCTACCGCTACGCTTAATCCCACTTTTTCCATCACCGGCCAGTCGATCAGATCGTCGCCAACGTACGCTACATTTTCAGGTGCAATCGCCAGTTTCTTGAGTAGGTCGTCAAAGGCGACCAGTTTGTCAGATTGCCCCTGGTAGAGATGAGCGATCCCCAGAGTGGCACAACGATCTTCTACAAGTTTAGCCTTTCGTCCGGTAATAATGGCAACCTCAATACCTGAAGTGAGCGCACAACGAATTCCGTAGCCATCACGAACGTTAAATGCTTTCAGCTCTTCGCCATTGTTGCCCATATAAATCAGACCGTCAGACAGAACGCCATCCACGTCAAGGATGAGCAGACGAATATTTTCTGCCCTGGTGATGACTTCAGTGCTGACGGGTCCATAACAGGTCGCAAGCGACGCACCTGCTTTACTCATTTCTTTTATCCTTGAATTTCTACACTACGCCTGCACGCAGCAGATCATGCATATGTAACACACCGAGTAACTGGTCGCCATCAGCAACCATTACCGAAGTGATATGGCGGGACTGCATTAAGTTCAGGGCATCAACGGCAAGAATGCCTGGACGCACACGAATGCCTCCAGGTGTCATGACATCAGCAATGCCTAACTGGCGTACATCGACACCCATATCAAAAACACGGCGTAAGTCGCCATCCGTGAAGATGCCGTCAATCTTCATTTTGTCATCGCAGATGACGGTCATACCGAGATTCTTACGAGTGATCTCAAGTAGGGCATCACGCAGGCTGGCGCGCTTGTTCACATGCGGGATCTCGTCGCCCGTATGCATAATATCGTTAACGCGTAATAAAAGCTTACGACCCAATGCGCCACCCGGGTGAGATAACGCAAAATCTTCTGCGGTAAAGCCGCGAGCTTTTAATAATGCAACAGCAAGTGCATCACCCATCACCAGCGACGCGGTTGTACTACTGGTCGGTGCCAGACCTAACGGGCAGGCCTCCTTAGGCACTTTAACACATAGATGCACATCTGCTGCACGTGCCATGCTGCTTTCCGGACGACCGGTCATGCAGATAAGCGGCACGTGAAGGCGTTTTAGAACCGGGATTAACGCTGCAATCTCATTTGATTCGCCAGAGTTAGAAATGGCGATCACGACGTCTTGCGGCGATACCATACCCAGATCGCCATGCGCGGCTTCGCCAGGATGTACGAAAAATGACGGGGTGCCAGTGCTGGCAAAAGTGGCGGCCATTTTCCGCCCGATATGCCCGGATTTTCCCATCCCCATGACCACAACTTTGCCCGGGCAACTGAATATTTTTTCACATGCGAGGGTAAAATTCTGGTTGATATACTGATCAAGCTCCGCCAGGCCTTCACGTTCAATTGCCAGGACTTCCTTACCTGCTTGCTGAAAGTCAAAACCCGGTTGCAACTCTAAGTGCGACATAATGCGTTTCCAGTTATCCAACGAGAAGTGGCGATAACCAATACAGCATCGCCAGCCATATGATAAAACCGCCAGTCAATAGCGCACCAGCGCCTCGACTTATCTGGCGCGGACGTCGCCAGCAGAGTAATGCAAAAATAACGCTCACCAGCAACATGACGCTATAATCACGGCTGAAGGCCATCGGATTGACCTCGCCCGGTGTGATCAGTGCGGGCAGTCCGAGGACGATTACAATATTAAAAATGTTCGCGCCGATGATATTGCCGACGGCGATATCGTTTTCACCCTTGCGCAGACCTGCGATTGCCGTTGCCAGTTCAGGCAGGCTGGTGCCAATGGCCACCACCGTCAAACCGATAGTGAGTTCGCTCATGGCAAAGTAATTCGCCAGCACAGTGGCGTTATCCACCACCATACGTGTTGCCATCGGCATAATAATCAGCGCAATACCCAACCATAAAAATGCGACGGGCAGTCCGCCTTCGCGAGGCAGCTCCGCCACTTGCTCCCGGGTAAGGCTGTCATTTCCTTGCCGCTCTGCCAGACGCGCGATTTTAACAATGAATAGCAGCCATAGCACGGCAAGAAGCAGCAGAAAAAAACCATCGCTGCGACTTAGTTGCCCGTCATACAGTACGGATGCAGCGAGTATGCTCACCAGCAACATTAGCGGTAATTCCCGACGCAGAACATCAGAATGCACGGTAAAAGGGTGAATCAGTGCTGACAGGCCTAAAATGAGAAGAATGTTGGTGATGTTGGAGCCGATAGCTGTACCGACGGCTAAGTCGAGCTGCCCATTCATCGATGCGGCAACGGAGACAATAATCTCAGGTAATGATGTACCAATGCTGACGACTGTCATCCCAATGATGATCGGGGGAATGCCAAACGTTCGGCATAAAATGGATGCGGCAAACACCATACGGTCGGCACCGTAGACCACCAGAAGTAAACCAATTATTAACAGCGCCGTCGCTAAAAGCATCTAAAGTCCTTTCTTCAGGTATACTCGCCGGTCCACTGAAGGATCTTCTGGAAGCCGTGACGAATTCTTAATTTTGACTTTATGCGGCTAAAAAGTAAAACAAATGCCAGCTTTCGCTAACCAGGGTGGGTAATAATCTGTAAATATGTTGGGTTCAGGGCTAAATTGAGCGCCAAACTCTTCGAACAACGAGGCAATAGTAAAGGATGAATCAATGGGTCAGTCTGTGGCGAATCTAGTCGATATGCGCGATGTCAGCTTTTCCCGAGGCGATCGCTGCATTTTTGATAATATTTCCCTGACGGTGCCGCGCGGAAAGGTAACGGCGATCATGGGGCCATCAGGCATCGGTAAAACAACGCTGTTGCGTTTGATTGGCGGACAGATCCCCCCGGATAACGGCGAGATACTTTTTGATGGCGAGAACGTCCCTGCTATGTCTCGTTCGCGTTTGTACACCGTGCGTAAGCGTATGAGCATGCTGTTTCAGTCAGGTGCGTTGTTTACCGACATGAATGTGTTTGATAACGTCGCCTATCCCCTGCGTGAGCATACAACGTTACCCGCGCCGTTGCTGAGAAGCACGGTGATGATGAAACTGGAGGCTGTCGGCCTGCGCGGTGCGGCAAAATTAATGCCTTCTGAATTATCTGGTGGGATGGCGCGGCGTGCGGCATTAGCACGCGCTATCGCGCTGGAGCCAGACCTCATCATGTTTGATGAACCGTTTGTCGGTCAGGATCCCATTACCATGGGCGTGTTGGTGAAGCTGATTTCAGAGCTGAACAGCGTACTGGGCGTTACCTGTGTAGTGGTGTCTCATGATGTGCCAGAGGTACTGAGTATTGCGGATTACGCCTATATTATGGCGGACAAAAAAATAGTGGCCTACGGTAGTGCTCAGGCACTACAAGAAAATGCCGATCCGCGGGTGCGCCAGTTCCTTGACGGTATTGCCGATGGGCCGGTTCCATTCCGCTACCCGGCGGGCGATTACCACACTGATTTACTCAAAACAGGGAGTTAAGCCACCCATGCTGTTAAATGCGCTGGCATCACTCGGGCATCGAGGGATAAAAACCCTCCGGACGTTCGGGCGCGCCGGATTAATGTTGTTCAATGCGGTAGTCGGCAAGCCGGAGTTTCGCAAACATGCGCCGCTGCTGATCCGTCAGCTCTATAATGTCGGCGTCTTATCGATGCTTATCATTATCGTTTCTGGCGTGTTCATCGGTATGGTGCTGGGGTTGCAGGGATATCTGGTACTGACGACTTACAGCGCGGAAACCAGCCTTGGTATGCTCGTGGCGCTTTCATTGCTGCGCGAGCTGGGGCCGGTCGTTGCGGCGTTGCTTTTCGCCGGACGAGCTGGCTCTGCCTTAACCGCAGAAATCGGCCTGATGCGGGCGACCGAGCAGCTTTCCAGTATGGAAATGATGGCGGTCGATCCACTGCGCCGCGTGATCTCTCCGCGTTTTTGGGCCGGAGTCATTTCGCTGCCGCTGCTGACGATTATTTTTGTCGCAGTGGGTATCTGGGGCGGCTCACTGGTTGGCGTAAGCTGGAAGGGGATTGACGCAGGCTTTTTCTGGTCTGCGATGCAGAATGCCGTCGACTGGCGTCTGGATCTGGTCAACTGTTTGATTAAGAGCGTGGTGTTCGCCATTACGGTCACATGGATTGCATTGTTCAATGGTTATGATGCTATTCCGACCTCTGCCGGCATTAGCCGGGCAACGACACGCACCGTTGTGCACGCATCTCTTGCCGTTTTGGGGCTGGATTTTGTGCTGACCGCATTGATGTTTGGGAATTGAGTTCATGCAAACGAAAAAAAATGAGATTTGGGTCGGGTTATTCCTGCTGGTTGCGCTGCTGGCGGCGTTGTTTGTTTGTCTGAAAGCAGCCAATGTCACCTCCATGCGTACCGAGCCGACTTACACGATTTATGCGACCTTTGATAATATCGGCGGCTTGAGAGAGCGTTCTCCGGTACGGATTGGCGGGGTAGTGGTTGGGCGCGTTGCAGACATTTCGTTAGATCCGAAAACGTACCTGCCACGTGTAACGCTGGAAATTGAAGAGCGCTTTAACCATATTCCCGATACCAGTTCACTGAGTATCCGTACCTCCGGCCTGTTAGGCGAGCAGTATCTGGCCCTGAACGTTGGTTTTGAAGATCCTGAGCTGGGAACGTCTATCCTGAAAGATGGCGGTACGATTCAGGACACCAAATCCGCGATGGTGCTGGAAGATATGATTGGTCAGTTCCTTTACAACAGCAACAGTAAAGGTGATGACAATAAGAATTCTGGCGATGCGTCATCTGCGGCAGAAGGCAATAATGAAGCCACTACGCCTGCGGGCGCAACGAAGTAATCTCAGGAGAATCGACGTATGTTTAAACGATTGATGATGGTGGCTATGCTGGTTATTGCCCCACTTAGCGCCGCAAATGCAGCGGATCAGACTAATCCTTACAAACAGATGAATGAGGCGGCGCAGAAAACTTTTGACCGTCTGAAAAACGAGCAACCAAAAATTCGTTCTAATCCGGAATACTTGCGCGTTATCGTCGATCAGGAACTGCTGCCGTACGTTCAGGTAAAATATGCCGGAGCACTGGTACTGGGCCGTTATTACAAAGATGCTACGCCAGCGCAGCGTGACGCGTATTTCACTGCATTTCGTGAGTACCTGAAGCAAGCCTATGGCCAGGCGCTGGCAATGTATCACGGCCAGACCTATCAGATCGCCCCGGAACAACCACTGGGCGATGCGACCATCGTGCCGATCCGCGTGACCATCAACGATCCAAATGGCCGCCCTCCTGTGCGCCTGGATTTCCAGTGGCGTAAAAATTCCCAGACCGGTAACTGGCAGGCATATGACATGATCGCCGAAGGCGTCAGCATGATCACCACGAAACAGAATGAGTGGAGTGACCTGTTGCGTACCAAAGGTATCGATGGCCTGACGGCGCAGCTGAAATCTATTTCTCAGCAGAAAATCACTCTGGAAGAGAAAAAATAATGACGCAGTCACTCACCTGGGCGCGTGAAGGTGACAAGCTGGTACTCGTGGGAGAACTGGATCAGGACGTGCTAAATCCGCTCTGGGATGCGCGCGTTGAAGCGATGAAAGGGGTAACCTGCATTGACCTGAGCCAGGTTTCCCGGGTTGATACCGGTGGACTGGCATTATTGCTACACCTGATTGACCAGGGCAAGCAGCAGGGAAATAGCGTTTCGCTCAGCGGTGTTAACGAAAAGGTTTACACACTGGCGCAGCTTTACAATCTGCCCGACGATGTCCTTCCCCGCCTGTAATCAATGCCGGATGGTGGCGTAAGCGCCTATCCGGCCTACATATTCACGTTGATCCTGTAGGCCTGATAAGACCCGTTAGCGTCGCCATGCGGTAATTTTGCGGTCATGATCCACCAGCCAGGCCTTTTGCTTATTTATGACAGCGCAACTTTGCTCTAAGATGTTGGGCTGTTTTCACTATCTGACGAATGAAGATCCCATGGAAAATAATGAAATTCAGAGCGTGCTGATGAATGCACTCTCCCTCCAGGAAGTCCACGTTTCTGGCGATGGCAGTCACTTTCAGGTTATTGCCGTGGGTGAGATGTTTGAAGGCATGAGCCGGGTCAAGAAGCAGCAATCAGTCTATGGCCCGCTGATGGAATACATTGCGGATAACCGCATTCATGCTGTGTCGATCAAAGCATTTACCCCAGCGGAATGGGCGCGCGATCGCAAACTTAACGGTTTTTGAGCTACGGGTGCTGCACCGGTAGCGAATATGAATTCTTAACAGAGAACAGAATAATGGATAAATTCCGTGTTCAGGGGCCAACTAAGCTCCAGGGCGAAGTCACCATTTCAGGCGCTAAAAACGCTGCACTGCCGATCCTGTTTGCGGCGTTGCTGGCAGAAGAACCTGTAGAGATCCAAAACGTCCCAAAACTGAAAGACGTTGACACCTCAATGAAGTTGCTGAGCCAGTTGGGTGCGAAAGTTGAACGCAATGGTTCCGTGCACATTGATGCTCGTGACGTAAACGTCTTCTGCGCGCCATATGACCTGGTTAAAACTATGCGTGCGTCCATCTGGGCGTTGGGGCCGCTGGTAGCCCGCTTTGGTCAGGGCCAGGTTTCACTGCCGGGTGGCTGTACTATTGGTGCGCGTCCGGTTGATCTGCACATTACTGGCCTTGAGCAATTGGGTGCAACCATCAAGCTGGAAGAGGGTTATGTGAAAGCGTCCGTTGATGGTCGTCTGAAAGGCGCGCACATCGTGATGGACAAAGTTAGCGTCGGTGCGACGGTAACCATCATGTGTGCGGCAACGCTTGCAGAAGGTACCACCATCATCGAAAACGCCGCACGCGAACCGGAAATTGTGGATACCGCTAATTTCCTGATTGCACTGGGCGCGAAGGTAAGTGGTCAGGGTACCGATCGTATTACCATTGAGGGTGTTGAACGCCTTGGTGGCGGCGTGTATCGCGTTCTACCTGACCGTATTGAAACCGGGACCTTCCTGGTTGCAGCGGCGATTTCTCGTGGCAAAATTATCTGCCGTAACGCTCAGCCGGACACGCTAGATGCTGTTCTGGCTAAGCTGCGTGATGCGGGCGCCGATATTGAAGTTGGTGCAGACTGGATTAGTCTCGACATGCACGGTAAGCGTCCGAAAGCGGTTAACGTGCGTACTGCGCCGCATCCGGCGTTCCCTACCGATATGCAGGCTCAGTTCACGCTGTTGAACCTGGTTGCGGAAGGGACTGGCTTCATCACGGAAACGGTGTTTGAAAACCGCTTTATGCACGTGCCGGAGCTGAGCCGTATGGGCGCTCACGCGGAAATCGAAAGCAATACCGTTATTTGCCACGGCGTTGAAACACTCTCTGGTGCGCAAGTTATGGCAACAGATTTACGTGCGTCAGCAAGTCTGGTACTGGCTGGATGTATTGCAGAAGGTACGACGGTTGTCGATCGTATTTATCACATCGATCGCGGCTATGAGCGCATCGAAGATAAACTGCGTGCGCTGGGCGCAAACATTGAGCGTGTGAAAGGCGAGTAATCGTTAACGCTTCTTGTCCCCCCATATCTTTGATATGGAGGGGACTGCCCGACTCACTCGAGACTCTTTTTCTCTTTGCGGGTTCTCATCATGCGCGTTCTGTCGATGAATTCATGTGTCTTTGCATCGTGATAACGCGATGGCCAAATAACCCAGGGATCCGTTCCTAGTGCGTTCGCAATAATCACTTCTCCTTTTGGCCATGGTCGTGTTAACGCATTCGCCAGTGTCGATGAGCTTAATCCGTTTTTTCGCGACTCTGCTGCCATTGACGTTCCTTTTTTGCGTAGCCCTGCGATGATGTCTGCCGGATGCCAGTCAATGAGTTTGCTTTCCATAAATCCATCACTCCTTTGGTTAACCACTTACGCTGTCACAATAATCCTGTCTAAACACTATACGCTCAGAGAATGAACGCTCTAAAATGTTCGTGTAATGTTTGAGAATATTCAGAATATGCCAGGAGTTGCTAGCGTTGGTTCTGTCAGAGGGATAGTGCAAAAGGTGTTTATTGGAACTTATAGGATTATCCCGTGCGTGGCACGGGATAATGTATGATTCAGGGGGGATTAACGGTCGCGCTGAACCGCGATATGTGCCAGGCCGATCAGGGCTTCTCTCCACGGCGTATCAGGAAGAACCTGAAGTGCGGCAATGGCCTTATCGGCTTCTTCTTCTGCACGCTGGCGAGTCCACTCCAGTGAACCGCAGGCATTCATAGCTTCAAGAACTGGCTCCAGAAGGTGACGACCATTCCCTTGCTCAATAGCCTGGCGAATCATCAGCGCCTGTTCTGGAGTACCATGACGCATGGCATGTAGCAGCGGAAGTGTAGGTTTACCCTCATTGAGGTCATCGCCGACGTTTTTACCCAACTGTTCGCCATCTGCGCTGTAATCCAGTAAATCGTCAATTAGCTGGAAAGCGGTGCCGAGATAGCGGCCATAATCCTGCAACCCTTTTTCCTGCTCAGCGCTACAACCAGCCAGAATGCCAGAACATTGGGCCGCTGCTTCAAACAGACGCGCAGTCTTGCTGTAGATAACGCGCATATAGTTTTCTTCGGTAATGTCCGGGTCGTTTACGTTCATCAACTGCAGAACTTCACCTTCGGCAATGACGTTTACCGCTTTCGACATAACCTCCAACACCTTCAGTGAACCGAGGCTGGTCATCATTTGAAAGGCGCGAGTATAGATAAAATCGCCGACCAGCACGCTGGCCGCATTACCAAATGCGGCATTCGCCGTTGCTTTGCCTCGGCGCATATCGGATTCATCCACAACATCGTCATGAAGCAGAGTCGCGGTGTGGATAAACTCGATTAGGGCCGCGATCGTAACGTGTGCATTATCCTGATAGCCAACGGCGCGAGCAGCGAGTACGGCGATCATCGGGCGAATACGTTTTCCGCCACCGCTAACGATGTAGTACCCCAACTGATTGATCAACTGAACGTCGGAATTGAGCTGTTCAAGGATTGTTGCATTGACACCCGCCATATCTTGCGCGGTTAACTCATTGATTTTTTCTAAATTCATCGCAAAAGCCGGGCTTCTCGCCCCGATTACCTCACAGTATGACAAGGTAACGTCGGGTTTAGGGTTAGAAATATATGCTGATTGTACTGAAAAAACGCCACAGATAAACGTTGCCGTACGTGTTGTGTTTTTTTTCTTCATGTATTGACGGTAGCACTTGTCAAAGGCTCGCGTTTTGCGTAATATTCGCGCCCTATTGTGAATATTTATAGCGCACTCTGAATCATCAAAAAGGTGTGCGTGGAAGCGGAGTTTTTTATGTACGCGGTTTTCCAAAGTGGTGGTAAACAACACCGAGTAAGCGAAGGTCAGACCGTTCGCCTGGAAAAGCTGGACATCGCAACTGGCGAATCTGTTGAATTCGCAGAAGTTCTGATGATCGCAAACGGTGAAGAAGTCAAAATCGGCGTTCCTTTCGTTGATGGCGGCGTTATCAAAGCTGAAGTTGTTGCTCACGGTCGTGGCGAGAAAGTTAAGATTGTTAAGTTTCGTCGTCGTAAACACTATCGTAAGCAGCAGGGCCATCGTCAGTGGTTCACTGATGTGAAAATCACTGGCATCAGCGCTTAAGTTAAGGGGAGCAGGTTAAATGGCACATAAAAAGGCTGGCGGCTCGACTCGTAACGGTCGCGATTCAGAAGCTAAACGTCTGGGCGTAAAACGCTTCGGCGGCGAAACAGTTTTGGCTGGTAGCATCATCGTTCGTCAACGTGGTACTAAATTCCACGCTGGCTCTAACGTTGGTTGCGGCAAAGACCACACTCTGTTTGCTAAAGCAGACGGTAAAGTGAAATTTGAAGTGAAAGGCCCGAAAAACCGTAAATTCATCAGCATTGTTGCTGAATAAGTTTTTCGCGTCCCGGTAACGGATAAAAGCCCCGCAACACGTTGCGGGGCTTTTTACATTCGACGACCGGTAAATATGCTCGTTGTACCGTCGCAATCCGGAACGAGCCCTTGCAGGGAATACGGCATGAAGCAGCAGGCAGGTATTGGTATTCTTTTGGCACTCACGACCGCAGTCTGTTGGGGTGCTTTACCAATAGCGATGAAGCAAGTGCTGGAGGTGATGGAGCCTCCTACCGTGGTGTTCTACCGTTTTTTAATGGCAAGCATTGGCCTTGGAGCTATTCTTGCGGTTAAAAAAAAGCTTCCACCTTTGCGTATTTTTCGTAAAGCGCGTTGGCTGGTACTACTGGCTATCGCCACGGGTGGACTGTTCGGTAACTTCATTCTGTTTAGTTCTTCTTTGCAATATTTGAGCCCAACGGCTTCGCAGGTTATCGGTCAACTGTCACCGGTTGGCATGATGATCGCCAGCGTCTTTATTCTGAAAGAAAAGATGCGTGGTACGCAGGTCATTGGCGCCATTATGCTTCTGAGCGGGCTGGTGTTGTTTTTTAATACCAGTCTGATCGAAATTTTCACCAAGCTGACCGATTACACCTGGGGTGTGATTTTTGGTGTCGGCGCGGCGATGGTTTGGGTGAGCTATGGGGTTGCGCAAAAGGTGTTATTGCGTCGCCTGGCTTCACCGCAGATCCTGTTTTTACTGTACACTTTATGTACGATAGCGCTATTGCCCTTGGCTAAACCCGGTGTAATAGCGCAGCTTAGCGACTGGCAGCTTGCCTGTCTGGTGTTCTGCGGCCTGAATACGCTGGTAGGATACGGCGCCCTCGCGGAAGCGATGGCACGCTGGCAGGCGGCGCAGGTGAGCGCCATTATTACGCTCACGCCGCTGTTTACGCTGTTATTTTCAGATTTATTATCACTGGCCTGGCCCGATTTCTTCGCCAGACCGATGCTAAACCTTTTAGGTTATCTCGGTGCGTTTATCGTGGTTGCGGGCGCGATGTATTCCGCCATTGGTCATCGTATTTGGGGCGGTTTACGTAAGCATGAAACGGTGGTTTCGCAACCCCGCTCAGGCGAATGATTTACGGAGAGTAAAATGAAGTTTGTTGATGAAGCATCGATCCTGGTCGTTGCAGGTGATGGCGGTAATGGTTGCGTCAGCTTCCGCCGCGAAAAGTATATCCCGAAAGGCGGCCCGGATGGCGGCGATGGCGGTGATGGTGGTGACGTATGGCTGGAAGCCGACGAAAACCTGAACACGCTGATCGATTATCGCTTTGAAAAATCGTTCCGTGCGGAACGTGGTCAGAATGGCGCGAGCCGTGATTGCACCGGTAAGCGTGGTAAAGACGTCACCATCAAAGTCCCTGTAGGTACGCGCGTTATCGATCAGGGTACGGGCGAAACCATGGGTGACATGACCAAACACGGGCAACGTCTGATGGTCGCGAAAGGCGGCTGGCACGGCCTGGGTAACACCCGTTTTAAATCCTCGGTTAACCGTACTCCACGTCAGAAAACGATGGGTACACCGGGAGATAAGCGCGATCTAATGCTGGAGCTGATGCTGTTAGCGGATGTGGGTATGCTGGGCATGCCAAACGCCGGTAAATCGACGTTTATTCGTGCGGTATCTGCAGCGAAGCCGAAAGTCGCGGATTATCCGTTCACCACCCTGGTTCCTAGCCTGGGTGTTGTGCGTATGGACAACGAAAAGAGCTTTGTGGTTGCCGACATTCCGGGTTTGATTGAAGGGGCTGCTGAAGGCGCAGGTTTGGGGATCCGCTTCCTGAAACATCTGGAACGTTGTCGCGTGCTGCTGCACCTCATCGATATCGATCCAATTGACGGTTCAGATCCGGTAGAAAACGCCCGTATCATTATCGGTGAACTGGAAAAATACAGTCAGGATCTGGCTTCTAAGCCGCGTTGGTTAGTGTTTAACAAAATTGATTTGATGGACAAGACTGAAGCGGAAGAAAAAGCGAAAGCGATCGCGCAAGCGCTGGGTTGGGAAGGTAAATATTATCTGATCTCTGCCGCCAGTCAGTTGGGCGTGAAAGATCTTTGCTGGGATGTGATGACCTTCATCATTGAGAACCCGATTGTTCAGGCTGAAGAAGCGAAACAGCCGGAGAAAGTGGAGTTCATGTGGGACGATTATCACCGTCAGCAGCTCGCTGAAGTCGAAGACGAAGCGGAAGATGACTGGGATGACGACTGGGACGAAGACGACGAAGAAGGCGTTGAGTTCATCTACAAGCGTTAATTTTGTCATCCGATGAATAGCTAACGGGCCGCTTATGCGGCCCGTTTTTTTTCCGTAGGCTGGATAGGGCGTGAGCCGCTATCCGGCAAGAAATGTTCTTAGTTGTTCTGATAAATGTCTTTATACAGCCGACTCTCGAAGCGTACCAAAGGAATACGGCGGTTGCGCTGGTCAGCCGGCTCAACCGCATAGCCAGACAGGTATTGCACAAACGCCATCCGTTGCCCACTTGCCGTGGTAATGAACCCGGCGAGGTTATAAACCCCTTGTAAAGAGCCTGTCTTCGCAGAGACTTTGCCATCGACGCCTGCCTGATGCAGACCAGCACGGTATTGCAGAGAGCCATCATGGCCTGCCAGCGGCAGCATCGTGATAAAGTTCAGCTCATTATCATGCTGCGCAATATATTGCAGCACCTGCATCATGGTGGCGGGCGCAATCAGGTTATGACGCGACAGTCCTGAACCATCAGCAATGATGGTGTTGCCAATATCAACACCTGCTTGCTGGCGCAGGATCTGGCGTACGGCATCGGAGCCTGCACGCCAGGTTCCCGGCACATTAAATCGTGCGTGGCCAATCATACGAAAAACGGTGTCGGCAATCATGTTGTCCGATTTTTTCAGCATAATCTTAAGCAGATCGTGCAAAGGTGCTGACTGTTTGCTGGCAACAACAGTGCCAGGCTCGTTGACCAGCGTCTGGCGCAGCAGTGTGCCGCTGTAGGTTATACCTGCTTGTTTCAGCTCATCTTTGATAATGGCTCCGGCATAGCTGGCACCATCCTGAATGGCAAACGCGAGAGGCAGAGGTTCGGCGCGCTGAGGCAGACAACCAGTCAGCGTGAAGCGGTTCAGATCGCCAGGAACCACATCCAGTTCACAATATTGGGCTTCCGCAGAACCACGTGCCAGCGTGCGTACCTGACTGAACATGGTGACCGGGTAGTAAGATGCTACGCGAATAAAGGCGAGGTCGTTTGGTTTTTGTGCGCTGTAAAGCGAAACAGAGAAACAGTTACGATCGACAATTGCTGCTGCAGGCGGGGCGCTGAAACACTGCGTCATGTCGTTCCAGGGCCAGCCTGGCGCTTTATCATGGCTGGCAAAAATGGACGTATCAATAAGGACATTTCCGTCAATTTGCGTTACGCCTGCTTTTTTCAGGGTCGCCACCATATTGCGAATATCCTGGCGTTTTAGCGTCGGATCGGCACCAAATCGCGCTACTAAGTCACCCTTCAATATCCCGCCTTCCACATTGCCTTTTGTCTCAAGCGTCGTGGTAAAACGAAAGTCAGGCCCAAGCTGAATCAATGCCGCGAGGGCGGTGATAACTTTTTGGGTACTGGCGGGTAGCGCCATCTGCTGGCTATGGTAATCAATCGCGGGTGCAGGGGCCCCGACCTTCTGTACCATAAGGGCGAGGTTGGCCCCAGCAGGAAGCTGGTTGATGTACTCGTCAACATTCGCAGCCTGAACGCTGAACGCCGCTATAGTGGCAGTCAATCCAATGGTAAATCTGGAAAATCGCATAATCTCGCGCTAACAACCTGGAAACAGGCCGTCATACTACGGCGCAACGCCCCAAAAAGTAAACGATGACCCATAGGGAACTCCAGGGTAAAATGATCATCAAATAGAAAATCGTAGCTGACCTGGAGCTTTGTGCCCCGGGTCGGTATTTTTTTGCTTCTGACTCTGGCATGGCGTATGCCAGGGTGGGCTTAGCAGCCGGGGTGAAGACAAGCGCCCCCTACAGGAATGTTCAAGAGGTATAACAAATGCAAGCTATCCCTATGACCTTACGTGGTGCTGAAAAACTGCGCGAAGAGCTGGATTTTCTGAAATCTGTGCGCCGCCCTGAAATTATCGCCGCTATCGCCGATGCTCGTGAGCACGGTGATCTTAAAGAGAACGCGGAGTATCACGCGGCCCGTGAACAGCAGGGATTCTGTGAAGGGCGCATTAAAGATATCGAAGCTAAGCTGTCCAACGCGCAGGTTATCGATGTCACTAAAATGCCAAACAATGGCCGCGTCGTTTTCGGTGCAACGGTTACCGTGCTGAATCTCGATAACGACGAAGAGCAGACCTGGCGCATCGTGGGCGATGATGAAGCTGATTTTAAACAGAACCTGATTTCTGTGAATTCCCCTATCGCGCGTGGCCTGGTCGGTAAAGAGCAGGATGATGTGGTGGTTATCAAAACGCCGGGCGGTGAAGTGGAATATGAAGTGATTAAGGTAGAATACCTGTAAGAATTACCCAATACTCAAGATGTTGATGTATTGTAAAGAAAGGAAAAAGGCCGCATAGCGGCCTTTTATCAACGAAGAGAGCGTGGCATTTTGCTCTCCTGCTAGCAGAAACTCCCGCGTTTTACACAAACTTCGTGTTCAATTTTGGGATATTCTTAGCGTGGCAGCGAGATTTTACGTTCTTTAGTCGGGCGATACAGTACCAGCGTTTTGCCGATGACCTGTACATTACAGGCGCCGGTTTCGCGTACGATAGCTTCCACGATCAAGGTTTTAGTATCGCGATCTTCCGAGGCGATTTTCACCTTGATAAGTTCATGGTGCTCTAACGCTTGTTCAATCTCGGCCAGTACCCCTTCGGTCAAACCATTATTGCCAAGCATAACTACAGGCTTGAGCGGATGTGCCAGACCTTTCAGGTGCTGTTTTTGTTTAGTACTCAGATTCATCGTATATTTTTGCTTACGTTGGGATTGAAAACGGGTCATTCTACCGCCATCTCCCTTATATCGCCAAATAGCTGTGTAGAAATTTACACCATTGGTTACGATGAACTGCCCGATGGGAAAGTGAAATGACAGGTAAAAAGCGTTCTGCCAGCTCAAGCCGCTGGCTTCAGGAACACTTTAGCGATAAATATGTTCAACAGGCACAGAAAAAGGGGTTACGTTCCCGTGCCTGGTTTAAACTTGATGAAATACAGCAGAGTGACAAGATTTTTAAGCCGGGGATGACGATTGTTGACCTCGGCGCTGCACCCGGTGGCTGGTCGCAATATGCGGTTACGCAGATCGGGAACAGCGGCCGCATTATCGCTTGTGATCTTTTACCTATGGATCCAATCGTTGGTGTGGACTTCCTTCAGGGCGACTTTCGTGATGAATTAGTCCTGAAAGCGTTACTTGAGCGCGTAGGTGACAGTAAAGTACAAGTTGTCATGTCTGATATGGCGCCAAATATGTGTGGAACACCGGCGGTGGATATTCCCCGGGCCATGTATCTGGTAGAGCTGGCGCTTGGAATGGCTCGTGATGTATTAGCGCCAGGTGGTAGTTTTGTAGTGAAGGTGTTCCAGGGCGAAGGTTTCGATGAGTATCTAAGAGAGATTCGCTCCCTGTTTACGAAGGTCAAAGTTCGTAAGCCGGACTCTTCTCGCGCCCGTTCGCGTGAAGTGTACATTGTAGCGACCGGGCGTAAACCATAACCGGTAGATTTCAAACGGAAGTTTGAAAGACGCTGGATATAGAGTATCCTGACGCTGTTTTTAACACAGTTGTAATATGAGGTTAATCCCTTGAGTGACATGGCGAAAAACCTAATACTCTGGCTGGTCATTGCCGTTGTGCTGATGTCAGTATTCCAGAGCTTTGGGCCCAGCGAGTCTAATGGCCGTAAGGTTGATTACTCTACCTTCCTGCAAGAGGTCAATCAGGACCAGGTTCGTGAAGCGCGTATCAACGGACGTGAGATTAACGTTACCAAGAAAGATAGTAACCGTTACACGACCTACATCCCGGTTAACGATCCGAAGCTGCTTGATAACCTGCTGACCAAAAACGTCAAGGTTGTTGGCGAGCCGCCTGAAGAGCCGAGCCTGCTGGCTTCTATCTTCATTTCCTGGTTCCCAATGCTGCTGCTGATTGGTGTCTGGATCTTCTTTATGCGTCAGATGCAGGGCGGTGGTGGCAAAGGCGCCATGTCGTTCGGTAAGAGTAAAGCGCGCATGCTGACGGAAGATCAGATCAAAACCACTTTTGCTGACGTTGCAGGTTGTGACGAAGCGAAAGAAGAGGTGGCTGAACTGGTTGAATACCTGCGCGAACCTAGCCGTTTCCAGAAGTTGGGCGGTAAAATCCCGAAAGGCGTCCTGATGGTCGGTCCTCCGGGTACGGGTAAAACCCTGTTGGCGAAAGCCATCGCGGGTGAAGCAAAGGTTCCATTCTTCACTATTTCCGGTTCTGATTTCGTGGAAATGTTCGTGGGTGTCGGTGCATCTCGTGTGCGTGACATGTTCGAACAGGCCAAGAAAGCTGCACCGTGCATCATCTTCATCGATGAAATCGACGCCGTAGGTCGCCAGCGTGGCGCAGGTCTGGGTGGTGGTCATGATGAACGTGAGCAAACGCTGAACCAGATGCTGGTTGAGATGGATGGTTTCGAAGGTAACGAAGGTATCATCGTTATCGCGGCAACTAACCGTCCGGACGTTCTTGACCCTGCGCTGTTGCGTCCAGGCCGTTTTGACCGTCAGGTTGTTGTTGGTCTGCCGGATGTTCGTGGTCGTGAACAGATCCTGAAAGTGCATATGCGTCGCGTACCGCTGTCTCCGGACATCGATGCGGCAATCATTGCCCGTGGTACCCCTGGCTTCTCCGGTGCAGACCTGGCGAACCTGGTGAACGAAGCTGCACTGTTTGCTGCCCGTGGTAACAAGCGTGTTGTGTCGATGGTTGAATTCGAGAAAGCGAAAGACAAAATCATGATGGGTGCGGAACGTCGCTCCATGGTGATGACGGAAGCGCAGAAAGAATCCACCGCGTATCACGAAGCGGGCCACGCGATTATCGGTCGCCTGGTACCGGAACACGATCCGGTGCATAAAGTGACGATTATTCCGCGCGGTCGTGCGCTGGGTGTTACCTTCTTCCTGCCTGAAGGCGACGCAATCAGCGCCAGCCGTCAGAAACTGGAAAGCCAGATCTCTACGCTGTACGGCGGTCGTCTGGCTGAAGAGATCATCTACGGTGCAGAACATGTTTCTACCGGTGCGTCGAACGACATTAAAGTCGCGACTAACCTGGCGCGTAACATGGTGACGCAGTGGGGCTTCTCTGAAAAACTGGGCCCGTTGCTGTATGCGGAAGAAGAAGGCGAAGTGTTCCTGGGACGTTCTGTTGCGAAAGCAAAACATATGTCCGATGAAACTGCGCGCATCATCGATCAGGAAGTTAAATTGCTGATTGAACGTAACTATGACCGCGCTCGTCGTCTTCTGAACGATAACCTGGATATTCTGCACTCGATGAAAGATGCGCTCATGAAATATGAGACTATCGATGCACCACAGATTGATGACCTGATGGCTCGTCGTGATGTGCGCCCGCCAGCTGGCTGGGAAGAGTCTGGTACTTCTAACAACTCTGGCAACAATGGCACCCCGAGTGCGCCGCGTCCGACTGAAGAGCCGCGTACGCCGAATGCGGGCAACATGTCAGAGCAGTTAGGCGACAAATAAGTTATCGCTGTTGATGACCATGTTTTAATTGAAAACCCTGGGGCTTGCTCCGGGGTTTTTCTTATCTGCTTACTCAAGATTTTACCAGGGATAAAACTATGAAACTCTTTGCTCAGGGTTCTTCACTGGATCTCAGTCATCCCCACGTAATGGGAATTTTAAACGTTACGCCAGACTCCTTTTCCGATGGCGGGGCGCACAATACGCTGGTTGAAGCAGTGAAACACGCAAATCTGATGATTAACGCAGGGGCGACTATCATTGATGTGGGGGGCGAGTCCACTCGTCCAGGGGCCGCAGACGTGAGCGTGGAAGAAGAGCTGGAGCGTGTGATCCCGGTCGTTGAGGCCATTGCTCAACGTTTTGAAGTGTGGATTTCAGTAGATACTTCAAAACCGGAAGTCATTCGCGAATGTGCCAGAGTTGGCGCACATATCATTAATGACATTCGCTCGCTTTCTGAACCGGGGGCGCTGGAAGCGGCGGCGGAAACCGGATTGCCGGTTTGCCTGATGCATATGCAGGGACAGCCGAAAACTATGCAGGAAGCGCCAAAGTATGAAGATGTCTTTGTTGAGGTAAATCGTTACTTTATTGAGCAAATAGCGCGTTGTGAAAGGGCCGGAATCACAAAAGATAAATTGCTGCTCGACCCTGGATTCGGATTCGGTAAAAATCTTGCTCACAACTACACATTACTGGCACGCCTGGCAGAGTTTCATCATTTTAATCTGCCGCTGCTGGTAGGAATGTCACGAAAATCAATGGTTGGCCAGTTGCTCAATGTGGGTCCATCTGAGCGTCTGAGTGGTAGCCTCGCATGCGCGGTGATTGCCGCAATGCAGGGGGCGCAGATTATTCGTGTCCATGACGTCAAAGAAACCGTAGAAGCGATGCGTGTGGTGGAAGCCACATTGTCTGCAAAGGAAAACAAACGCTATGAGTAATCGTAAATATTTTGGCACTGATGGGATCCGCGGCCGCGTAGGTGATGCTCCAATCACCCCTGACTTCGTGCTCAAACTGGGTTGGGCGGCAGGAAAAGTGCTGGCACGTCATGGTTCTCGCAAAATCATTATCGGTAAAGATACGCGTATTTCCGGCTATATGCTGGAGTCCGCGCTGGAAGCGGGCCTGGCTGCTGCTGGTCTGTCTGCCTCTTTCACCGGCCCCATGCCAACACCTGCCGTCGCTTATCTGACGCGCGCTTTCCGCGCCGAAGCCGGAATTGTTATTTCTGCCTCGCACAACCCATTTTATGATAACGGAATTAAATTCTTCTCCACCGATGGGACCAAACTGCCAGATGCGGTTGAAGAGGCAATTGAAGCCGAGATGGAAAAAGCGATTACCTGTGTGGACTCGGCTGAACTGGGTAAAGCGACCCGTATTGTCGATGCTGCCGGTCGTTATATTGAGTTCTGCAAAGGCACGTTCCCGAATGAACTGAGTCTGAATGAGTTAAAAATCGTGGTGGATTGCGCTAACGGTGCAACGTATCACATTGCTCCAAATGTACTGCGTGAACTCGGTGCTAACGTGATTGCGATTGGCTGTGAGCCGAATGGCGTTAACATCAATGAAGAAGTTGGTGCTACCGATGTCCGTGCGCTGCAGGCTCGCGTGATAGCTGAAAAAGCCGATCTGGGTATTGCGCTGGACGGTGATGGTGATCGCGTGATCATGGTTGACCATGAAGGTAACAAGGTCGATGGCGATCAAATCATGTATATCATTGCCCGTGAGGCTTTGCGCCAGGGGCAATTGCGTGGCGGTGCTGTCGGTACGCTGATGAGTAACATGGGGCTGGAACTGGCACTGAAACAGCTGGGGATCCCGTTTGCCCGTGCAAAAGTGGGTGACCGCTATGTGCTGGAAAAAATGCAGGAAAAAGGCTGGCGCATCGGGGCTGAAAACTCGGGTCACGTGATCCTGCTGGATAAAACTACCACTGGTGACGGTATTGTGGCGGGTCTGCAGGTGCTGGCAGCGATGGTTCGTAACCATATGAGTCTGCACGACCTGTGCAGTGGAATGAAAATGTTCCCGCAGTTGCTGGTTAATGTTCGCTTTACTGCTGGCAGCGGCGATCCGCTGGAAAATGAAAACGTGAAAGCGGTGATGGCAGATGTTGAAGCAGCATTGGGCAGCCGTGGGCGTGTGCTGCTGCGTAAATCAGGCACTGAGCCATTAATACGAGTGATGGTGGAAGGTGAAGATGAAGCGCAGGTAACAGAGTTCGCTCACCGTATTGCGGATGCTGTGAAAGCGGTTTAACGCTTGAAAGCGTGAATGCCGGAGCCTGAGACTCCGGCTTTTTTTATCCTACTGAAAGTGCCTGTTTGCGTCGATGTTGCCAGAAGTAGCCCCCGGCCATTATTAGCACAAGACCCGCCAACCACGGCAGAACCGCCAGCAAATGCCCTGAACGTGCAAATGTCAGCACAATCATTAACAACCATCCTCCCAGCATCGGAATTGCGGTACGTTTAACAATATCCACCGGTGATACGCCAGCGATCCCCGCAATAGCAATGATAACGCCGGCAATCGGCGATAACGTTCGACCAATGCCCGCTGATATCTGAATAGGCAGCATCATCACCGCAATGTCGCTCCCAATATGGCGACTGATATCCGGCACCATCGGTGCGAAAGAGAAAAACGCCGCGTTTCCGGAACCCATTAGTGCCGAAATTGCGAAGGTGATCAGTGTCATCAGCAAGATAATCGAAGCGGCACTGAGACCAAATTCACCGGAGAGTGACAGGAGCGCATCGACTGCGCCAATTGCTTTCAGCCCGGCAGAAAAAACTTCACCAGCGATAATCAGCGTGACGACGGTGGCAAAAACGCTGCCCATGCTGTCGAAAACTTTTTGCACGCCTGCCATTACATCACGCGCTTTTCGGTGGCGGCAATACTCGCAAATCAACGTAATGGCCAGGCTTATCAGTACGGCTGTATCCAGGGTGATTTTTAGTGAACTGAACAGCAGGTCGCTACATAACAACATCAATACCAGCGGTAGCATTGGCAGGAACAGCCATGCTATCGGTGCGTTGGTTTCTTCGGTTGATGTTAATGTTTGCATCTGCTGAGTCACATGGTCCCCACTTTCCCGGCGATCGAAAAAACGCTGAACAACGATATGGAGCAGGGCGATGAAGAGAATAACGGGTACGACGATGGGAAGCTGGTCCTGGACAAAATAGTTCACGACCTCGATACCCGCAGTTTTAGCCGCCAGCACAGAGTTGCCTGAACCGGGCCCAAACTCAACCGCGCAAGTACTGGCGATCACGGCTGCTACCGCGGCACGGCTACAACCCAGACGAGTCAGTAATGGGTAAAGCGTTGCCATCAGTAGTAATCCCAGGCCCGTGGCGCTGCTGATAAACAGCGACAGGAATTGCCCCAGCAATAATGCAAGCCCAAGCAGCAGATAAGGGGAGTTCAGACGCTGTAAAGGCCGGGAAGTGACACGAACCAGTACCTGGCTTGCACCAATTGCCGACATATAGGTGGCAAAGCCGCCAATCAGCATAATTTGCAGTCCGAGACCGCCGAGGCGAACGCTCAGGGTATCGCGTATAAACTCAAAGGCATCAAAGGGGCCAAACCCGGTGCTTTTTTTCACCAGACTACTGAGCGTGGTCAGCCCGCTAAAATGTGCGATGAGCAGCAGCACAATCCCGGTCAACAGTAGCACCGATTGTGGGTGATACTTTTTCAGGATCAGGCGTCCGGCAAAAATAATGGCGACTAGCGCCAGCAATAATGACATTTTCACATCCTCACTCAAAATTGCCGTTAACCAGGCATTCACCATCACGCAGTAACGGCTTGCCAGCGGCAAACAGATGCGCCAGTGAGAGATCGTTATTGAGTACGCAAATATCGGCCCGTTCTCCAGCACAAAGCATGCCGCCGGAAATCCCCAACGATCGTGCGACGTTCGCCGTCATCATCGCGACCGCCTGAGATATTGGAATACCGACATCGATCAGGCGAGGAAGCAAATTGAGGTTACCTGCTACCGGGGCTGCACTTAATCCTTCAACAATTCCTTGAGCGTTAAAGCGTGGCACACTGCCGTTGCCGTCAGAGCTAATGGTAATGCGATCGGCTGGAACCTGAGCTTCCAGTGCGTGGAGAATAGCTTCTTCCTGAGGCATAAATCGACTACCGCCAGACGTCACGTCAATATGGCCACCGCGACGCGCGAAATTGGTAGCCTGTTCGAACAACGCCTCTGTTCTTGCAACATGGGTTGGAGAAATATGGTGGATCGGGATCCCTGCATCACAAAGCTCCACAAGTTGTGACATTCCTTCCGGCAGGTTGCCGAGGTGGACATGCAGTAACCCTTTTTTACCTGCCAGCAGTGAGGCGACCCGGATATCGCTGACTATCCTCAACAACTCCTGGAAAGAGGGATATGAGCCACGGTGATCGGCAAGAGCGATTTTCACACCGAGAATTGCCGGGATAAATGCCATATCATCGCGAATGGATTGCGTAATCGTCGGGCTGGGTACCGCATAGGCTCCGGTATGCATAAACGCACGTAGTCCCTCCAGGTTAAGAGACTGCATTTTTGCGTAGAGATCTTTGGGGGAACGAGAGATAGCATCGGTGCCAAGCACACCGACGACCGTTGTAATACCGGCCAGAATCAGATCGCGCAATTTGACGGCAGGTGTTCGGCTGGCAAACCCTGCTTCACCACCACCGCCGGTAAGATGGACGTGCTGATCGATAATACCTGGGATAACCCACTTACCCCGGCAATCGATGACGTCTTTGACGCCATCAAAGAGTGAAATATCTTTTTCTACTGCCACAATACGATCGGCATGTATGAGCAGGGAGCAGAGGCCTAAATCTTCAGGGGAAAATACACGGGCATTGGTCAGTAAAGTAAACATATCAGTCCTGTCAAACGTCAAGGGGAAGGAGACTCGGCAGGTGAAACAGAATATTGTTGTTATGATGTCCACATTAAAGCCATTACTATAACTGTGACTATTTCCGATTTGTTATCGGTGGATACTGTTATGGCATGACGGAGAGTTTGACGTGGATTGTAAGTGGTTAGAAGATTTTCTGGCTTTAAGTCAGCATGGGAATTACTCCCAGGCCGCTACACAGCGGCATATCACTCAACCAGCACTAAGCCGGCGTATTAAGGCGCTGGAGGAGGTGCTGGGTGTCCCGCTGTTCGATCGCACCACGACTCCCGTTACGTTGACCTCCTATGGCGAGCGTTTTGAACCTTATGCCCGGCATGTTCTGAGTACATTGACGGAAGCTCGCCATGAGCTGTCCGCAATGATGCCAGCAACAGATAACACGCTGGTAATGGTCAGTTTGCATACGTTGTCGGTGAATATCCTGCCTGACATGATCAACTATCTGCGACAAAGCGAACCACAATTAAATTTTACGGTAAATGCCTGCATTCAGGGGATTGATAACCACTTTAATGCTTTGATAAACCGCCAAATTGATCTACTGGTAACCTATGATTTGCCCTCGTCGCAGCCGGGGCTGGAGATTGCCGGAGGGTTAAAACGAGCCTTGTGGCGGTATGAGCGTTTTATCCCGGTAATTTCTGCACAGCTGGCGGACAGTCTTGATGATCCAGGCGTACAGATCCCTTGGCTATGCTACAGCGACTACACCTTTGTCAGGCGTATTATTGACCCGTTAGAACAGTGTGTGCGACCACGGTTGAAAAAGGTGTTTGAGAGTGGTTTAAGCGAAACGATACGAGAAATGGTGCTGCGCCATATGGGGATGGCATGGTTACCGGAATCGATGGTGGCTGAGGAGTTGGTGAATCAGGATATTATCCACTGTTGGCCAGAGAATTCAGAGCTGATAAGTGAAATCCCGGTTGTTGTCTGGGCTAATCTTGAGGATCAGCGGTCAGTTATGCAGAGATGCTGGGATAAGTTGCTGCGTTTTTGATTGATATGGCGATTTTTTCCGCAGTTGATACAATGCAAACAAATTGCCCTTGCGAAGGTTATTCGCTTTGGTTAGTATTCACACCCGCTTCAGTGGGAAACAGTATAACGGTCCCGCTTTATTGGTCGAAGCATTGGTACGCGGCAACTCCGCAAGGAACAGGTTGATTATGCACGAAGCTCTTTTAGTAGTTTTCCTTATTGTGGCAATTGGCCTGGTTGGCTTGATCATGCTGCAGCAAGGTAAAGGCGCTGATATGGGAGCCTCTTTTGGCGCAGGCGCTTCTGGTACACTGTTTGGTTCAAGTGGTTCTGGTAACTTCATGACCCGAATGACAGCTGTATTGGGAACCTTGTTCTTCATCATCAGTCTGGTGCTGGGTAACATGAACAGCAATAAGACCAATAAAGGAAGTGAGTGGGAAAATCTGAGTGCACCGGCGAAAACCGAGCAAACTCAGCCAGCTGCTCCGGCTCAGCCGACCAGCGATATCCCACGCTAAGATTTCAGTGCCGAGGTGGTGGAATTGGTAGACACGCTACCTTGAGGTGGTAGTGCCCAATAGGGCTTACGGGTTCAAGTCCCGTCCTCGGTACCAAATTCCAAAGAAAATGGACGCTAATTAGCGTCCATTTTTGCATTTGAAGTTTGTGTAAACACAGGTTTCCTCTCTAAAGAAGGGCGGTGAAGTCTTTATCCAGCCTGCATGATACTCACTTTAAATTCAGCGCATAAAAAAGCCGCTTGCGCGGCTTTTGTCATTTTTGTAACGCGATTACTTCGCTTTGTTTTCCAGATTCTCTACCTGTGGCAGGCCAGTTGCGGAAGATGCAGTCAGCAAACCAGACTGGGCGTAGCCGAACAGTTTCTCGCGGGTATCGGTGATGTCCAGGTTACGCATGGTCAGTTGTCCAATACGATCGTCCGGTGAGAACACTGAATCACCTTTTTCCATGGTCAGACGTTCTGGTTTGTAGGTCAGATTGTCGGATACAGTATTGAGAATCGAATAATCGTTACCGCGACGCAGCTCCAGCGTCACTTCGCCGGTGATCTGGCTTGCTACCCAACGTTGTAAACCATCACGAAGCATCAGCGCCTGAGAGTCGAACCAGCGGCCCTGATACAGCAGACGGCCAAGCTGGCGACCGTGAGCGTGGTATTGTTCAATGGTATCTTCGTTATGAATACCAGTCAGCAGACGCTCGTAAGCGATATGCAGAAGCGCCATTCCCGGGGCTTCATAGATGCCACGGCTTTTCGCCTCGATAATACGGTTTTCAATTTGATCGCTCATGCCCAAACCGTGACGGCCACCGATGCGGTTGGCTTCCAGCATCATCTCTACGTCGTCGCTGAAGGTTTTGCCGTTCAGTGCAACCGGATGCCCCTGCTCAAAACGGACGGTCACTTCTTCAGCCGGGATCTTCACACTTTCATCCCAGAACTTGACGCCCATAATTGGGTTGACGATTTTGACGCTGGAGTTCAGGAATTCCAGATCTTTCGCTTCGTGGGTCGCGCCGAGCATATTCGAGTCAGTGGAATAGGCTTTTTCGACAGACATTTTGTAGTCGAAACCACAGGCGATCATAAATTCGGACATCTCATGGCGACCGCCGAGTTCGTCGATGAAATCGGTATCCAGCCACGGTTTGTAGATCTGCAGTTCCGCGTTGGTCAACAACCCGTAACGATAGAAACGCTCAATGTCGTTTCCTTTATAGGTGCTGCCGTCGCCCCAGATATTCACACCATCTTCTTTCATGGCGGCTACCAGCATAGTACCGGTCACGGCACGACCCAGTGGAGTGGTGTTGAAGTAGGTCAGTCCACCCGTGGTGTTGTGGAATGCACCACACTGAATTGCGGCGATCCCCTCAGCAACCAACTGCTTACGGCAATCTACCAGGCGAGCATTCTCAGCACCATACTCCATTGCACGGCGAGGAATGGCGTCATAGTCATCCTCATCCGGCTGGCCCAAATTCGCAGTATATGCATATGGGACAGCCCCTTTTTGTCGCATCCACAGCAGTGCTGCACTGGTGTCCAGGCCGCCAGAAAAAGCGATACCAATACGTTGACCTACCGGGAGATGCTTGAGAATCGTCGTCATAAAATAAAACCCTGCTTGATAGACTGGTGAAGAGGTCGGTTTTTTATGTTAATTGCATTTTTATGCAAAATAAGTGAGTTTTCATTTAATCATCTTTTAAGGATGACAGGAAGAGTTTAGTGATAATTTCGTTAAATAACGGCGTAGGCGGCGATTTTATTGCTATTGCTTTTTGTTTATTATGCATCTGTCAGCATTCATCCATTTGCATAGTTGTATCAAGGTTGACATAACGTATAAAGAATCAATATACTGTGCGCAGATTTTACGTCCCGTCCTCGGTACCAAATCCCAGCAGTATTTGCATTTTTTACCCAAAACGAGTAAAATTTGCCACGTTTCAGGCGCGGGGTGGAGCAGCCTGGTAGCTCGTCGGGCTCATAACCCGAAGGTCGTCGGTTCAAATCCGGCCCCCGCAACCACTTTCCCTTAGAGTTCTTTTTCAAATATACTGTGAAGACTTAAGCCTTCGTAGCTGGATTTGAAAAAAATTCTTTCGGAAGGTTCTCCGAACCGCAGGTGCGGTTATAGGGTTCAGTTATCTAAAGCCCCGATTTATCGGGGTTTTTTGTTATCTGACTACAGAATAACTGGGCTTTAGGCCCTTTTTTTATGTCTTGGGGGTGGGCTTGTCCACATTAGAGCAAAAATTAACAGAGATGATTAAAGCGCCAGTTGAAGCCTTGGGGTACGAGCTGGTCGGCATCGAATTTATTCGCGGTCGCACATCCACACTGCGCATCTATATTGATAGTGAAGATGGCATCAATGTTGATGATTGTGCTGATGTGAGCCACCAGGTAAGTGCTGTGATGGATGTCGAAGATCCGATCACTGTAGCTTATAACCTGGAAGTCTCCTCACCGGGTCTCGACCGTCCTATGTTCACGGCTGAACACTACGTGCGTTTCCTGGGTGAAGAAGTCACGCTGGTTCTTCGTATGGCGGTGCAAAACCGTCGTAAATGGCAGGGCGTTATCAAAGCGGTGGATGGTGAAATGATCACTGTCACAGTCGAAGGTAAAGATGAAGTGTTCGCGCTGAGTAATATCCAGAAGGCGAACCTGGTTCCCCACTTTTAACAGTCTGGATTGAGGTGAAAAGCCCGCGATGAACAAAGAAATTTTGGCTGTTGTTGAAGCCGTATCCAACGAAAAAGCGCTGCCACGCGAGAAAATTTTTGAAGCGCTGGAAAGTGCGCTGGCTACAGCAACAAAGAAAAAATATGAACAAGAGATCGACGTTCGCGTAGAGATCGATCGTAAAAGCGGTGACTTCGATACCTTCCGCCGTTGGGTAATTGTGGAAGAAGTCACTCAGCCAACCAAAGAAATTACGCTGGAAGCTGCACGTTACGAAGACGAAAGTCTGAACGTGGGTGAATATGTTGAAGATCAGATTGAATCTGTAACCTTTGACCGTATCACTACCCAGACCGCGAAACAGGTTATCGTGCAGAAAGTACGTGAAGCTGAACGTGCGATGGTTGTTGATCAATTCCGTGAACACGAAGGCGAAATCGTCACCGGTGTGGTGAAGAAAGTAAACCGCGACAACATCTCTCTGGACCTCGGCAGTAACGCTGAAGCTGTGATCCTGCGTGAAGACATGCTGCCGCGTGAAAACTTCCGCCCGGGAGACCGTATTCGTGGCGTTCTGTATTCTGTTCGCCCGGAAGCGCGCGGTGCGCAACTGTTTGTTACGCGTTCCAAGCCGGAAATGCTGATTGAACTGTTCCGCATTGAAGTGCCAGAAATTGGCGAAGAAGTGATCGAAATTAAAGCGGCAGCTCGCGATCCGGGTTCTCGTGCGAAAATCGCGGTGAAAACCAACGATAAGCGCATTGATCCGGTTGGTGCTTGTGTGGGTATGCGCGGTGCGCGTGTTCAGGCGGTTTCTACCGAACTGGGTGGCGAGCGTATCGATATCGTCCTGTGGGATGATAACCCGGCACAGTTCGTGATCAACGCAATGGCGCCAGCAGACGTCGCTTCTATCGTGGTGGATGAAGATAAACACACCATGGATATCGCGGTTGAAGCCGGTAACCTGGCTCAGGCGATTGGACGTAATGGTCAGAACGTCCGCCTGGCTTCACAACTGAGCGGTTGGGAACTCAACGTCATGACCGTTGATGACCTGCAGGCTAAGCATCAGGCTGAAGCGCATGCAGCCATTGATACCTTCACCAAGTATCTCGATATCGATGAAGATTTCGCGACGGTTCTGGTGGAAGAAGGTTTTGCTACGCTGGAAGAGTTGGCCTATGTGCCAATGAAAGAACTGCTGGAAATTGACGGCCTTGATGAGCAGACCGTTGAAGCGCTGCGCGAGCGTGCTAAAAACGCACTGACCACTCTGGCACTGGCCCAGGAAGAAAGCCTCGGTGATAACAAACCGGCTGACGATCTGCTGAATCTGGAAGGATTAGATCGCGAAATGGCATTCAAACTGGCTGCCCGTGGTGTTTGTACGCTGGAAGATCTCGCTGAACAGGGCATTGATGATCTGGCTGATATCGAAGGGTTGACCGACGAAAAAGCCGGTGAGCTGATTATGGCTGCCCGTAATATTTGCTGGTTCGGCGACGAAGCGTAATAAACTGTAGCAGGAAGGAACAGTATGACAGATGTAACCGTAAAAACGCTGGCTGCAGAGATTCAGACCTCCGTGGATCGCCTGGTTCAGCAATTTGCTGATGCTGGTATCCCGAAGTCTGCTGATGATTCTGTGTCCGCACAAGAGAAACAAACCTTACTGGCGCACCTGAACCGTGAAAATGGATCGGCGCCGGATAAGTTAACATTGCAGCGTAAAACGCGCAGTACTCTCAATATTCCTGGTACCGGTGGAAAAAGTAAATCGGTACAAATCGAAGTCCGCAAGACACGCACCTTTGTGAAACGCGATCCGCAAGAGGCTGAACGCCTTGCCGCGGAAGAGCAGGCGCAGCGTGAAGCGGAAGAGCAAGCCCGTCGTGAGGCAGAAGAAGCTGCCAAACGCGAGGCGCAACAAAAAGCCGAACGTGAGGCCGCAGAACAAGCTAAACGTGAAGCCGCTGATAAAGCGAAACGTGAAGCTGCGGAAAAAGACAAAGTGAGCAATCAACAGACCGACGATATGACTAAAACCGCCCAGGCCGAAAAAGCCCGCCGTGAAAATGAAGCCGCTGAACTGAAGCGTAAAGCGGAAGAAGAAGCGCGCCGTAAGCTTGAAGAAGAAGCGCGTCGTGTGGCTGAAGAAGCCCGTCGTATGGCGGAAGAGAATGCCGGTGTTTGGGCAGAGCAAGAGAAAGTGGAAGAAGATAAGAGTGATTATCACGTCACCACTTCTCAGCATGCTCGCCAGGCAGAAGACGAGAACGATCGTGAAGTAGAAGGCGGCCGTGGCCGTACTCGCAGCACGAAAGCAGCGCGTCCGGCGAAAAAAGGCAACAAACACGCTGAATCTAAAGCTGACCGTGAAGAAGCTCGTGCAGCAGTTCGCGGCGGTAAAGGTGGTAAACAGCGTAAAGGTTCTTCTCTGCAGCAGGGCTTCCAGAAGCCGGCTCAGGCTGTTAACCGTGACGTTGTGATTGGCGAAACCATCACTGTTGGCGATCTGGCGAACAAGATGGCGGTTAAAGGCTCTCAGGTTATCAAAGCGATGATGAAGCTGGGCGCAATGGCCACTATTAACCAGGTTATTGACCAGGAAACCGCGCAGCTGGTTGCCGAAGAGATGGGCCACAAAGTTATCCTGCGTCGTGAAAACGAGCTGGAAGAAGCGGTAATGAGCGACCGTGATACAGGTGCTGCAGCTGAAGCTCGCGCACCGGTAGTGACCATCATGGGCCACGTTGACCACGGTAAAACCTCTCTGCTGGACTACATTCGTTCAACGAAAGTGGCCTCAGGCGAAGCGGGCGGCATTACTCAGCATATCGGTGCGTACCACGTTGAAACTGACAACGGTATGATCACCTTCCTGGATACCCCGGGTCACGCCGCGTTTACTTCTATGCGTGCTCGTGGTGCTCAGGCAACGGATATCGTTGTACTGGTTGTCGCTGCAGACGACGGCGTGATGCCGCAGACCATCGAAGCTATCCAGCACGCGAAAGCGGCGCAGGTGCCGGTTGTGGTAGCGGTCAACAAAATCGATAAGCCAGAAGCGGATCCAGATCGCGTTAAAAATGAACTGTCCCAGTACGGTATCATGCCGGAAGAGTGGGGCGGCGAAAGCCAGTTCGTACACGTATCTGCGAAAGCGGGTACCGGTATCGACGAGCTGCTGGATGCAATCCTGCTGCAGGCCGAAGTTCTGGAACTGAAAGCTGTTCGTAAAGGTATGGCGAGCGGTGCGGTTATCGAATCCTTCCTGGATAAAGGTCGTGGTCCGGTAGCAACGGTTCTGGTTCGTGAAGGTACGCTGAACAAAGGCGATATCGTTCTGTGTGGTTTCGAGTATGGCCGCGTTCGTGCAATGCGTAACGAACTGGGTCAGGAAGTACTGGAAGCAGGTCCATCCATTCCGGTGGAAATTCTGGGTCTGTCCGGTGTTCCGGCTGCCGGTGACGAAGTTACCGTCGTACGTGACGAGAAGAAAGCGCGTGAAGTTGCACTGTATCGTCAGGGCAAATTCCGTGAAGTTAAACTGGCTCGTCAGCAGAAATCTAAACTCGAGAACATGTTCGCGAACATGACCGAAGGCGAAGTTCACGAAGTGAACATCGTACTGAAAGCAGACGTTCAGGGTTCTGTAGAAGCGATCTCCGACTCTTTACTGAAACTGTCTACCGACGAAGTAAAAGTGAAGATCATCGGTTCTGGGGTTGGTGGTATCACCGAAACCGACGCAACTCTGGCTGCTGCATCCAACGCGATTCTGGTTGGCTTCAACGTACGTGCTGATGCCTCTGCACGTAAAGTGATTGAATCTGAAAGTCTGGATCTGCGTTACTACTCCGTCATCTATCACCTGATCGACGAAGTGAAAGCAGCGATGAGCGGTATGCTGTCTCCGGAACTGAAACAGCAGATCATCGGTCTGGCTGAAGTCCGTGATGTGTTCAAATCACCGAAATTCGGCGCTATCGCAGGCTGTATGGTTACCGAAGGTGTGGTTAAACGTCACAACCCAATCCGCGTCCTGCGCGACAACGTGGTTATCTATGAAGGCGAGCTGGAATCCCTGCGTCGCTTCAAAGATGATGTCAACGAAGTCCGTAACGGTATGGAATGTGGTATCGGCGTTAAGAACTACAACGACGTACGTACCGGCGATATGATCGAAGTATTCGAAATCATCGAAATCAAACGTACCATCGCATAATCTTCGTCGTCTTTTGGGCTGTTGATGTGTTGGACAGCCCAATCCATAGAAGCTTATTTGAGGTAGGCCGGGTAAGCGAAGCGCCACCCGGCAATGAAATTTAAAAAGGGGCTAATGGCCCCTTTTTTGTCTTTATTCTGGAGAATTTATTATGGCGAAAGAATTTGGTCGCCCGCAGCGCGTGGCCCAGGAGATGCAAAAAGAGATCGCAATCATCCTGCAGCGCGAAATTAAAGATCCGCGTCTGGGTATGATGACAACTGTTTCAGGTGTCGAAATGTCCCGTGACCTGGCGTATGCCAAAGTATTTGTCACCTTCCTGAACGACAAAGATGAAGCGGCTGTTAAAGCCGGAATCAAAGCGTTGCAAGAAGCCTCCGGTTTTATCCGCTCGCTGCTGGGTAAAGCCATGCGCCTGCGTATCGTGCCTGAGCTGACTTTCTTTTACGACAACTCACTGGTCGAAGGGATGCGCATGTCTAACCTGGTGACCAGCGTGGTGAAACATGACGATGAACGTCGTGTGAATCCTGCGGACGACAGCAAGGAGGACTGATGAGTCGTCCTCGTCGTCGTGGTCGCGACATTCATGGTGTTCTATTGCTGGATAAGCCACAGGGCATGTCCAGCAATGACGTACTGCAAAAAGTAAAACGCATCTACAATGCCAACCGTGCCGGTCACACTGGTGCGCTGGATCCGCTGGCTACAGGCATGTTGCCTATCTGCCTCGGGGAAGCGACAAAGTTTTCGCAGTACCTGCTGGATTCTGACAAACGCTATCGTGTGGTTGCCCGTTTGGGACAGCGCACAGACACTTCCGATGCTGATGGGCAAATCGTGCAGGAGCGTCCGGTGACGTTTACCCCGGAACAGCTTGCGAATGCGCTGGACACTTTTCGCGGCGATATCGAACAAATACCTTCGATGTATTCGGCGCTGAAGTATCAGGGTAAAAAACTGTACGAATATGCACGTCAAGGCATTGAAGTACCGCGTGAAGCACGTCCGATTACTGTTTATGAGCTGCTATTTATTCGTCATGAAGGTAACGATCTGGAGCTGGAAGTGCATTGCTCCAAAGGAACTTACATTCGAACTATTATTGACGATCTGGGCGAAAAACTGGGATGCGGCGCGCATGTTACGTATCTGCGCCGTCTGACGGTCAGCAAATATCCGGTAGATCGTATGGTCACGCTGGAGCATTTACGCAGTCTGGTTGAACAAGCCGAACAGCAGAACATTCCGCCTGCGCAGTTGCTTGATCCGCTGCTGATGCCAATGGACAGCCCGGCGTCTGACTATCCTGTTGTTAATCTTCCTTTAACGTCATCGGTTTACTTTAAAAATGGTAATCCTGTGCGTACGACGGGCGTGCCTCTGGAAGGACTGGTTCGCGTGACGGAAGGTGACGAAGGCAAATTTATCGGCATGGGGGAGATAGACGATGAAGGTCGTGTCGCCCCTCGTCGACTGGTGGTCGAGTATCCTGCGTAGCGCTCTCTGTCTTGCGATAAAAGGGCGCTGCGAGTAGAATACTGCCGCTTAACGTCGCGCAAATTATTTAACAGTTTGCGCGACGTGTACACAAAATCATTCGAGCTGCATCAAGGCGGCAAGTCTGAGAATCCTCAGGGGCTTACTTAAGTAAGTGACTGAGGTGAGCGGACGCAGCCAACGCAGAGTAAGTTTGAAGGATGAAGTGTATACACTGGGATCGCTGAATTAGAGATCGGCGTCCTTTCATTCTTAACACTTTGGAGTTTTAAAATGTCTCTAAGTACTGAAGCTACAGCTAAAATCGTTTCTGAGTTTGGTCGTGATGCAAACGACACCGGTTCTACCGATGTTCAGGTTGCTCTGTTGACTGCACAGATTAACCACCTGCAGGGCCACTTTGCAGAGCACAAAAAAGATCACCACAGCCGTCGTGGTCTGCTGCGCATGGTTTCTCAGCGTCGTAAACTGCTCGACTACCTGAAACGTAAAGATGTTGCACGCTACACCGCGCTGATCGAGCGTCTGGGCCTGCGTCGCTAATTCTTTCGAGTTTCAGAAAGAGGGGGCCTTCATGGCCCCTTTTTTCCAGCAGATGGCAGCAATTCGCTGGAAACTAATGTATTGTTGCTAAGTATGATCTTCCGTTGCAGAGGTTCGCGCGGCTAATGAGAGGCTTTACCCAATAAGCGTGGGTTAGGGTTGTCATTAGTCGCGAGGATGCGCAGAAGATCGGGTATTAACGATGGCGCATTTGTGTCGTCAAAAAAAATAGAGAAAGGATATTATTTTGCTTAATCCGATCGTTCGTAAATTCCAGTACGGTCAACACACCGTAACGCTGGAAACCGGCATGATGGCGCGTCAGGCGACTGCCGCCGTTATGGTTAGCATGGATGACACTGCGGTATTCGTTACCGTTGTTGGTCAGAAAAAAGCGAAACCAGGCCAGGATTTCTTCCCGCTGACTGTTAACTATCAGGAGCGTACTTACGCTGCTGGTCGTATCCCAGGTAGCTTCTTCCGTCGTGAAGGTCGTCCGAGCGAAGGTGAAACCCTGATCGCGCGTCTGATTGACCGCCCGGTTCGCCCGCTGTTCCCGGAAGGCTTCGTAAACGAAGTACAGGTTATCGCGACTGTTGTTTCCGTTAACCCGCAGGTTAACCCGGATATCGTGGCAATGATCGGTGCATCCGCTGCGCTGTCTCTGTCCGGCATTCCGTTCAACGGCCCGATTGGCGCAGCACGCGTTGGTTACATCAATGACCAGTACGTACTGAACCCGACCCAGGACGAACTGAAAGAAAGTAAACTGGACCTGGTTGTAGCGGGTACTGAAGCTGCCGTACTGATGGTTGAATCCGAAGCTGAACTGCTGAGCGAAGACCAGATGCTGGGCGCTGTAGTGTTCGGTCACGAGCAGCAGCAGGTTGTTATTCAGGCGATCAATGAGCTGGTAAAAGAAGCTGGCAAACCGCGTTGGGACTGGCAGCCAGAAGCCGTCAACGAAGCGCTGAATGCGCGCGTTGCAGCGCTGGCAGAATCTCGTCTGAGCGATGCTTACCGCATCACCGACAAACAAGAGCGTTATGCTCAGGTTGACGTGATCAAATCTGAAACCATCGCTACGCTGGTTGCAGAAGACGAAACCCTGGACGCTAACGAACTGGGTGAAATTCTGCACGCTATCGAGAAAAACGTTGTTCGTAGCCGCGTACTGGCAGGTGAGCCGCGTATCGACGGTCGTGAAAAAGATATGATCCGTGGTCTGGACGTGCGTACTGGCGTTCTGCCGCGTACTCACGGTTCCGCACTGTTCACCCGTGGTGAAACTCAGGCGTTGGTTACTGCGACCCTCGGAACCACGCGTGATGCGCAGAACCTTGATGAACTGATGGGCGAGCGTACTGACAACTTCCTGTTCCATTACAACTTCCCTCCGTACTGCGTAGGCGAAACTGGCATGGTCGGTTCTCCGAAACGTCGTGAAATTGGTCACGGTCGTCTGGCGAAACGCGGCGTGCTGGCAGTAATGCCGGACCTGGACAAATTCCCGTACACCGTACGTGTTGTGTCTGAAATCACTGAATCTAACGGTTCTTCTTCCATGGCTTCCGTGTGTGGTGCTTCTCTGGCGCTGATGGATGCAGGTGTGCCAATCAAAGCCGCTGTTGCGGGTATCGCGATGGGTCTGGTGAAAGAAGGCGACAACTTTGTTGTTCTGTCTGACATCCTGGGTGACGAAGACCATTTGGGCGATATGGACTTCAAAGTGGCGGGTTCCCGCGACGGTATCTCTGCACTGCAGATGGATATCAAAATTGAAGGTATCACCAAAGAGATCATGCAGGTTGCTCTGAACCAGGCTAAAGGTGCGCGTCTGCACATCCTGGGAGTGATGGAACAGGCGATCAACGCGCCGCGCGGCGACATTTCTCAGTTCGCTCCGCGTATCCATACTATCAAGATCAGCCCGGACAAGATCAAAGACGTTATCGGTAAAGGCGGTTCTGTTATCCGTGCTCTGACCGAAGAGACCGGCACCACCATCGAAATTGAAGATGATGGTACTGTGAAGATCGCGGCGACCGACGGTGAAAAAGCAAAATATGCTATCCGTCGTATCGAAGAGATCACCGCAGAAATCGAAGTAGGCCGTATCTACAACGGTAAAGTGACCCGTATCGTTGACTTTGGCGCATTCGTTGCCATCGGTGGCGGTAAAGAAGGTCTGGTACACATCTCTCAGATCGCCGACAAGCGCGTAGAGAAAGTGACCGATTACCTGCAGATGGGCCAGGAAGTACCGGTTAAAGTTCTGGAAGTTGATCGCCAGGGCCGCGTACGTCTGAGCATTAAAGAAGCAACTGAGCAATCTCAACCCGCAGCTGCACCGGAAGCACCGGTGAGCCAGCAGGGCGAGTAAGGTTGCCATTGCCCTCCGTGTGAGCGGAGGGCCTTTAACCCGGCAGGACGCCTTGTTAGCAACCGGGGAACTGGACGTTCATTCAATCGTTGTCTTCGGGAGTGGGAAATGAAGCCTTTTTTGCGCTGGTGTTTCGTTGCGACAGCACTCACGCTGGCTGGATGCAGTAATTCCACCTGGCGTAAGAGTGAAGTCCTCGCAGTACCACTGCAACCGACTTTACAGCAGGAAGTGATTCTGGCACGTATGGAACAAATTCTTGCCAGTCGGGCTTTAACCGATGACGAACGCGCACAGCTTTTATATGAGCGCGGAGTGTTGTATGATAGTCTCGGTCTGAGGGCACTGGCGCGAAATGATTTTTCACAAGCGCTGGCAATCCGACCAGATATGCCTGAAGTATTCAATTACTTAGGTATATATTTAACGCAGGCAGGCAATTTTGATGCTGCCTATGAAGCGTTTGATTCTGTACTTGAGCTTGATCCAACTTACAACTACGCGCACTTAAATCGCGGTATCGCATTGTATTACGGCGGTCGTGATAAGTTAGCGCAAGATGATCTGCTGGCGTTTTATCAAGACGATCCCAATGATCCTTTCCGCAGTCTGTGGCTTTATCTCGCTGAGCAGAAGCTCGATGAGAAGCAGGCTAAAGAAGCGTTAAAGCAGCGCTTCGAGAAATCGGATAAAGAACAATGGGGATGGAACATTGTCGAGTTCTACCTGGGCAACATTAGCGAAGCAACGCTGATGGAACGCCTGAAGGCGGACGCAACGGATAACACCTCGCTCGCTGAGCATCTCAGTGAAACCAACTTCTATTTAGGTAAGTACTACCTAAGTCTGGGGGATTTGGACAACGCTACGGCATTGTTCAAACTGGCGGTGGCTAACAACGTTCATAACTTTGTTGAGCACCGATACGCATTGTTGGAATTATCGCTCCTGGGCCAGGACCAAGATGACCTGGCAGAATCGGACCAGCAATAGCTGACGTACACATCAGCCCGTAATCTTTTTGATTGCCATCACCTTCGCGGGTGAGGGCGTTGTTGTTCGTTAATACACCTACTTTGAGCCGGTTCACACTTTTCAATGAAAATTGCAGATCAATTTCATGATGAGTTATGTAGACTGGCCGCCATTAATTTTGAGGCACACGTACTACATGGCTGAATTCGAAACCACTTTTGCAGATCTGGGCCTGAAGGCTCCTATCCTTGAAGCCCTTACCGATCTGGGTTACGAAAAACCATCTCCAATCCAGGCAGAGTGCATTCCGCATCTGCTGGGCGGTCGCGATGTTCTGGGTATGGCCCAGACCGGTAGCGGCAAAACTGCAGCGTTCTCTTTACCGCTGCTCAACAATCTTGATCCTGAGCTGAAGGCACCTCAGATTCTGGTGCTGGCACCGACCCGCGAACTGGCGGTTCAGGTTGCAGAAGCCATGACGGATTTCTCTAAACATATGCGCGGCGTGAATGTGGTTGCCCTGTACGGCGGCCAGCGTTATGACGTGCAATTACGTGCCCTGCGCCAGGGCCCGCAGATCGTTGTCGGTACGCCGGGACGTCTGCTGGATCACCTGAAGCGCGGTACTCTGGATCTCTCCAAACTGAGCGGTCTGGTGCTGGACGAAGCTGATGAAATGCTGCGTATGGGCTTCATCGAAGACGTTGAAACGATTATGGCGCAGATCCCGGAAGGTCATCAGACCGCTCTGTTCTCTGCAACTATGCCGGAAGCGATTCGTCGTATTACCCGCCGCTTTATGAAAGAGCCGCAGGAAGTTCGTATTCAGTCCAGCGTAACCACGCGTCCTGACATCAGCCAGAGCTACTGGACTGTGTGGGGCATGCGTAAAAATGAAGCTCTAGTACGTTTCCTGGAAGCAGAAGACTTTGATGCGGCGATTATCTTCGTACGTACCAAAAATGCGACCCTGGAAGTCGCTGAAGCACTGGAGCGTAGCGGTTATAGCAGCGCTGCACTGAATGGCGACATGAACCAGTCTCTGCGTGAGCAGACTCTGGAGCGTCTGAAAGATGGCCGTCTGGATATTCTGATTGCGACCGACGTTGCTGCTCGTGGCCTGGACGTTGAGCGTATCAGCCTGGTTGTTAACTACGACATCCCGATGGACTCTGAGTCTTACGTTCACCGTATTGGTCGTACTGGTCGTGCGGGTCGTGCGGGTCGTGCGCTGCTGTTCGTTGAGAACCGCGAGCGTCGTCTGCTGCGTAACATCGAACGCACCATGAAGCTGACCATTCCGGAAGTAGAACTGCCGAACGCAGACCTGCTGGGCAAACGTCGTCTGGAAAAATTCGCCGCGAAAGTACAGCAACAGCTGGAAAGCAGCGATCTGGATCAGTACCGTGCTCTGCTGGCAAAAATGCAGCCGGAAGAAGAACTGGATATCGAAACTCTGGCCGCAGCACTGCTGAAAATGGCTCAGGGCGAACGTCCGCTGATCCTGCCGCCAGATGCTCCGATGCGTCCGAAACGCGAATTCCGCGACCGCGATGATCGTGGCCCGCGTGACCGCAACGATCGTGGCCCGCGTGGCGACCGTCCAGAACGTGGTGGTGAAGATCGTCCACGTCGTGAACGTCGTGACGTTGGTGATATGCAGCTGTACCGCATTGAAGTGGGCCGTGACGACGGTGTTGAAGTTCGTCATATCGTTGGCGCGATTGCTAACGAAGGCGATATCAGCAGCCGTTACATTGGTAACATCAAGCTGTTTGCTTCCCACTCCACCATCGAACTGCCGAAAGGCATGCCGGGCGACGTGCTGCAGCACTTTACCCGTACCCGTATCCTGAACAAACCGATGAACATGCAACTGGTTGGCGATGCAGTACCGCACACCGGTGGTGAGCGTCGTGGCGGTGGTCGCTTCAGCGGCGAACGTCGTGAAGGCGGTCGTGGTGAAGGTCGTAGTTTCAGCGGTGAGCGTCGTGAAGGCGGCCGTGGCGATGGTCGTCGTTTCAGCGGTGAGCGTCGTGAAGGTAACCGTGGTCCGCGCCGCGATGATTCTTCTGCGCCGCGCCGTGATGACTCTGCTGGCCGTCGTCGTTTCGGTGGTGACGCATAAGCCTTACGGTTTAAAAGCGTAAAGTAAAATATACAGCCCCGATCTAAACAATCGGGGCTTTTTTTATTTCATTTGTACTCGTGTACTGGTACAGTGCGACACATTAAAATGTAGTCACAATATAATTGACTGGAGAGATGGCTGAATGGCAACACTAACCACCACCCAAACGTCACCTTCGCTGCTCGGCGGCGTAGTGATTATCGGCGGCACCATTATTGGCGCAGGAATGTTTTCTCTGCCAGTGGTCATGTCCGGGGCGTGGTTCTTCTGGTCTATGGCGGCGCTCATCTTTACCTGGTTTTGTATGCTGCATTCCGGGCTGATGATCCTGGAGGCCAATCTGAATTATCGTATTGGATCCAGTTTTGACACCATTACTAAAGACCTGTTGGGCAAGGGCTGGAACGTTGTTAATGGTATCTCGATTGCTTTTGTACTCTATATTCTGACCTATGCATACATTTCTGCGAGCGGTTCGATCCTGCATCACACCTTCTCGGAGATGTCGCTGAATGTTCCGGCACGTGCGGCAGGATTTGGTTTTGCTCTGCTGGTAGCGTTTGTGGTGTGGTTGAGTACTAAAGCGGTCAGTCGCATGACCGCCATTGTACTGGGTGCGAAGGTAATAACGTTCTTCCTGACCTTCGGTAGTTTGTTAGGGCATGTGACACCGACTACGCTGTTTAACGTGGCGGAAAGTAATGCTTCATATACGCCGTATTTGCTGATGACGCTGCCGTTTTGCCTCGCCTCATTTGGCTACCACGGCAACGTACCGAGTCTGATGAAGTACTACGGCAAAGACCCGCGCACCATTGTTAAATGCCTCGTTTACGGCACGCTGCTGGCGTTGGTGCTGTACACCGTATGGTTGCTGGGGACGATGGGCAATATTCCGCGTCCTGAATTTGTTGGTATTGCACAGCAGGGCGGTAACATTGATGTGCTGGTGCAGGCGCTGAGTGGTGTGTTGAACAGCCGTAGTCTGGATCTGCTGCTGGTGGTGTTCTCTAACTTTGCGGTAGCGAGTTCGTTTCTTGGAGTGACGCTGGGGCTGTTTGACTATCTGGCGGATCTGTTCGGTTTTGACGATTCTGCAATGGGCCGCTTTAAAACGGCATTACTGACTTTTGTTCCGCCGATTGTGGGTGGCCTGCTGTGGCCGAACGGTTTCCTGTATGCAATTGGTTATGCAGGATTAGCAGCAACGATTTGGGCGGCAATTGTCCCGGCGTTACTGGCGCGTAAATCCCGTCAACGCTTCGGTAGCCCGAAATTCCGTGTATGGGGGGGCAAGCCGATGATTGCTCTGATCCTGGTCTTCGGCGTCGGCAACGCGGTTATCCACATCCTGTCGAGCGTGAATCTATTGCCTGTGTACCAGTAGCCTTTTAGTGCCGGATGGCGCTATGCTTATCCGGCCTACACGATCTCGTAGGTCCGGTAAGCGAAGCGCCACCGGGCAAGACAACGCCCTACCCAACCAACTCTTCTTTCACCTGCATCGCTAAATCAAACGAATGTAAACGTGCCTGGTGGTCGAAAATCTGCCCATTGACCATAATTTCATCCGCTTGTGTTTCACGCAGAATCGACTCCAGTCCATGACGTATTTTCACTTTATCTCCCACCAGCGACATACTCAGTGCCTGCTGAACGCCATACTGCTCAGAAGCGGACCACAGCTGATGCATATTTTCTACCGGGGGTGGTAACTGTCCGGTTTCACCCCGACGCAATTTTACGAATGCCTGCTGCATCGAGGTAAAGAGAAATTCGGCATCACGATTGCTGTCAGCGGCAATTATATTGATGCACACCATGGCATACGGTGTTGCCAGCCGTGCTGAAGGTTTGAACTGAGTGCGATACAGATGCAATGCCTGGTGCAGCATATCTGGTGCGAAGTGTGAGGCGAAGGCAAACGGCAAACCAAGCTGTGCTGCCAGTTGTGCGCTGTACAGGCTGGATCCCAGTAACCAGACCGGAATCTGCTCACCATAGCCGGGAACCGGGCGTACTTGTGGATTAGGATCGCATGCGTCAAACCAGTCCACCAGTTCCGCCACATCGCGCGGGAAGTTATCGATATCACCGCTCATATGACGGCGCAGTGCGCGCATGGTGGGTTGATCGCTGCCTGGCGCACGTCCAAGGCCCAGGTCGATACGGCCAGGATACAGCGTATTCAGCGTCCCGAACTGCTCAGCGATCACCAACGGTGAATGGTTAGGTAGCATGACCCCACCGGACCCCAGACGCAGGGTGGTGGTATTGGCTGCCAGATAACCTATCAGTACAGAGGTTGCTGCACTGGCGATACCGGTCATATTGTGATGTTCAGCCAGCCAGTAGCGATGGTAGCCGCGCTTTTCAGCCAGTTGAGCGAGATCCAGAGAGTGCGTAAAAGCCTCTTTTGCACTGGAACCTTCGGGGATCGGTGCCAGATCCAGCACCGAGAACGGAATAATTTTGTCAGTCATAACGGCTCACTTTGTTACCGGTTAATCTTTTAATACTGCATTAAAATTTGATTACCGTTGTTAACAAAGTGAGCTTTTTTACGCCTGAAGCTCCAGACCTGCCAGACGTTTCCAGTAGCCGTTACAGTCGCTGTGGGCAGTAAGTGGTAATGGGGCACAGCCATTCTCATTGGCACGGAAGGCATCAAGCATCGCGAATGTCTCGGTTCCTAATGGGGACAGACGGACGATATCAACCAGGCCCTGCATGGACGTCAGTTCATTACCGAGGTTGTAGACATAACCGCTCATGGTCTGAATCCCATTCAGGACAAAGACCTGCTGGTTCTCTTGCGACAGGACATCGCGGCCATTTGGATATTTGATGCAGCAGGTTTCGCATTCGTCTTTTGGTCGGTCCTCAGAGCGTGCGGTAAAGCAGCGGGCAGAGTACGCTAAAGGTAGATGCCCGTAGCTCAGAACTTCGACTTCAAACTGGTTGCGAATACCCAAGTCATCACACTGGTTGAGCAGATTCACCAGCCAGTCGCGGGATAGTTCTACTGGCATACACCAGCGCACCATGCCTTGTTTAAGCAACAGACGAAGGGTCACGGCGTTGTAGCAGTTGAGCGCATGCCCGGCGACAAATGGCAGTTTACGTTCGGCGCACATGTTCACAACGCCCAGATCGCTGGCTTCCAGTAGGAAGTCGCCATTTTCTACATAGCGCTTCAGCTCACCCAGCTCCGATGATGCCTGAACCAGCGCCAGCGTGGACAGCACCACCTGTTTCCCGCTACTGGCGAGTGATTTTGCCATATCAATCCAGTCACCCGTTTTGGTGGCGCGGCGTTTGCTACACACAGCTTCCCCAAGATAGATAACGTCGGCATTACTGGTAGCGGCCTGCTGATAAAAATCTTCCAGCGTTTCTTTCGACCAGTAGTAGAGCACTGGTCCTAAGGAATATTTCATTGCTTTTCTCACTGCCATTTACGGTGATACGCACCAAGCGTAGTCTGCGTGCCTTCGGACATTGAACCGAGTGTTTCCATCCAGGCGCTTTGCGGAACAAAGTTCTGCGGATCGGCTTTGCAACGGTCAATCGCCTGGCGCCACACTTTCGCCACCTGGCTGACGTAAGCCGGGCTACGCTGACGTCCCTCAATTTTCACCGAGGCGATGTTGGCTGCCATCAGATCGGGTAGCAGTTCTAACGTATTAAGGCTGGTCGGCTCCTCCAGCGCATGATAACGCTCACCGTCCACAAGATAGCGTCCCTTACAAAGCGTTGGATAACCTGCGTTTTCACCGTCCTGATAGCGGTCAATCAGCACTTCATTCAGGCGAGATTCAAGGCCTGCTGGGGTTTGCTGCCAGCGAACAAATCGGGCAGGGGAGCACGCACCAACGGTGTTGGGGGATTCACCCGTCAGATAAGACGAAAGATAGCAGCGACCTTCCGCCATAATGCACAGACTGCCAAAGGCAAACACTTCTAAAGGAACTGGTGTTACGCGAGCGAGCTGTTTTACCTGATGGATTGATAGCACACGTGGTAGAACAACGCGTGCGACGTCAAAGTTGCGATGGTAGAAATTAATCGCTTCCTCGTTGGTTGCGGATGCCTGAACGGAGACATGGCGCTCAATATGCGGGTAGCGCTCTGCGGCATACTCAAGCATAGCGAGATCGGCGAGGATCAGCGCATCAGCACCCAGTTGCGCCGCCATATCAACGGCTCGTTGCCAACGTGCGTAACCATCCGGGTGCGCAAAGGTGTTAATTGCGATGTGCAGCTTACGGCGGTGTTGATGGACAAAATTCACCGCTTCCTGCAATTTTTTCTCGGTAAAATTAAGGCCGGCGAAATGACGGGCGTTGGTGTCATCTTTCAGCCCGATGTATACAGCATCAGCGCCGTTCTCGATGGCCGCCTTAAGCGCCGGGAGATTTCCGGCAGGGCAGAGCAGCTCCATAATTTATCCTGAAAGTTGCGCCACCAGGGCGCAAAAATGTTAACGAAGAGGGATTTTAGTTAACCTTGCTGAGACAATTTTTGATTTGAGGCAGTTAAAGTCGTATTGGTGACACCAATAAAGAGGTAACAATTTCGCATCGAATTGTTGATTTATGCCGCTATGTCGTTTATTTGATATGGCAAAATAGCAGGACTATTGAAACAGGGAGTAAAGCTCGTGTTGGAAAAACTGCGTTCACGCTTAGTACATTTTGGTCCTTCTCTGATGAGTGTACCGGTTAAACTGACGCCCTTTACGCTGAAGCGCCAGGTTCTGGAACAAGTCTTGAGCTGGCAATTTCGCCAGGCGCTGGCCGATGGAGAACTTGAGTTTCTCGACGGTCGCTGGTTGAGCATAAATGTTCGCGATATTGGCCTCAGATGGTATACCTCTGTTGAGAACGACAAACTTATCGTCAGTCAGGACGCAGACGCTGATGTGAGTTTTAGCGCAGATGCCAGCGATTTATTGATGATTGCAGCGCGCAAGCAGGACCCGGATACGCTTTTCTTCCAGCGTCGCCTGGTGATTGAAGGCGATACAGAATTAGGGCTACATGTGAAAAATCTGATGGACGCCATTGAACTGGAGCAGATGCCGAAACCGTTGCGTGTCATGCTGCTGCAACTGGCGGACTTTGTTGAGGCGGGTATGAAACATTCGCCAGAAACCAAACAGACCTCGGTAGGTGAACCATGCTGATTCGAGTTGAAATTCCCATTGATGCCCCTGGTATTGATGCGTTGCTGCGCCGCTCATTTGATAGCGATGCAGAAGCGAAGTTAGTACATGACCTGCGCGAAGATGGCTTTCTGACGCTGGGTCTGGTTGCGACCGATGACGAAGGCCAGGTTGTGGGCTATGTCGCGTTCAGTCCTGTTGATGTACAGGGTGAAGACCTGCAATGGGTCGGAATGGCTCCACTGGCGGTTGATGAAAACTACCGCGGACAGGGTCTGGCGCGTCAACTGGTTTATGAAGGGCTGGATTCGCTGAACGAGTTTGGTTACGCCGCGGTGGTCACACTGGGCGATCCAGCATTGTACAGTCGCTTAGGCTTTGAACTGGCCGCTCACCACGATCTTCATTGCCGCTGGCCTGGTACCGAAAGCGCATTTCAGGTGCATCGCCTGGCGGAAGATGCGCTGAATGGTGTGACGGGTTTGGTGGAATACCACGATCACTTCAATCGTTTTTAAGCGCCGGGGTTTGCAGGCTGCTCAGTAGCGCCTCAAACCCTTCGCCTTCTACAAGGCGTTCTTTCTGACGCTTTGTAAGCTGTTTAATACGATATTCTATGCGCAGGGCCAGCGAACGGTCGCCGACTTGCGCCGCAAATGCCAGAGTTAATTCCCCCTTCCCGCGCAGTGCTTTTGCGCCTTTTCCACTCTGATGCTGCTTATAGCGGCGTTGCACATCGGTTGTTATTCCGGTGTATAGGGCGTTGTCTGCGGTACGGATCAGGTACAGATACCAGGGTGTCATTGTCACCATCGACGTGATAATTTTCAAACTTACAGTATAAAAGAGAACAGAAATGGAAACACTGACTGCGGTGACTCGTTGGCTGGCAAAACAGCACGTCGTGACCTGGTGTGTGCACCATGAGGGTGAATTGTGGTGTGCCAATGCATTTTATCTGTTTGATGCACAAAAGGTGGCGTTCTATGTGCTCACCGAAGAGAAGACGCGCCATGCACAGATGTCCGGCCCGCGCGCACCCGTTGCCGGAACGGTAAACGGCCAGCCCAAAACGGTGGCGCTGATCCGCGGTGTGCAGTTTAAAGGGGAAATCAGGCGTCTGGAGGGAGAAGAGAGTGACTTAGCGCGTAAAGCTTATAATCGCCGCTTCCCTGTCGCCAAAATGATGCCTGCGCCCGTCTGGGAGATTCGGCTGGATGAAATCAAATTCACTGACAACACATTGGGTTTTGGTAAAAAAATGCTTTGGCTACGTGATCTATAGTTAGATGAATGATAGTGGGCGCAAAGGAAGGAGAAGCGATGAGTCAGGTGTTAATTACAGGTGCAACGGGGCTGGTGGGGGGGCATTTATTGCGTATGCTGCTGAATGCACCGCGGATCCACGCTATTACTGCTCCAACACGCCGCCCACTGGCCGATACGGTTGGGGTCTATAACCCGCACGATCCGCAACTGACAGATGCGCTGGCACAGGTGAACGATCCGATAGATATCGTTTTTTGCTGCCTGGGAACCACCCGACGAGAAGCGGGCAGCAAAGAGGCATTTATTCACGCAGACTATACCCTGGTGGTGGATACCGCCCTGACGGGTCTTCGCCTGGGTGCCCAGCATATGCTGGTAGTCAGCGCAATGGGAGCCAATGCCAACTCCCCATTTTTTTATAACCGGGTTAAAGGTGAAATGGAACAGGCGCTGATTGCTCAGAACTGGCCACGGTTAACGATTGCACGGCCTTCAATGTTGTTGGGGGAACGGGATAAGCAGCGGGCAAATGAAATGTTCTTTGCACCGTTATTCCGGCTGCTGCCCGGAAACTGGAAATCGATTGAGGCGCGTGATGTTGCGCGGGCAATGCTGGCGGAAGCTATCTCACCTGCTCATGAAGGGGTGTCAGTTCTTACTTCATCCCAGCTTCGGGAAAGAGCGAAATAACCCGGCGAGTATGGCCTCACCGGGCTATTTACGCGTTATTTGATGAACGTAAAGGCTGTGGTGACGCGCTTCACGCCACTTACCCGGCTGGCGATATCTGCTGCAGCCTTCGCTTCACGCTCGGTGACCAGACCCAGCAGGAATACTTCTCCATTCTCGGTTGTCACTTTAACGTTAGAGGATTTCACCTGATCGCTGGTCAGCAACTGGGAACGAACTTTGGTGGTGATCCAGGTATCGTTGGACGCTTCGCCAAGACCGATTGGCTGGCCCTGACGGATCTCGTTAAATACTTCCGTCGTTCCTTCTACGCCCATAGCAATTTGTTTTGCTCGTGCAGAAAGCTCGCTATTAGGAGACTGACCGACCAGCAGCACCTTACCCTGATAGGCGCTGACGTTGATGCGCGCTTCTTTCTTAATTTGGGCATCTTTTGACAACGCCGTATTGACGCGTAATTCCAGGGTACCATCATCTACCTGGGTGCCGACACTGCGAGGGTCTGTTGCGGCTTTAGTCCCGACAGCTGCAGTTCCGACAACGGCGGCAGCTACACAGCCTTGCAACAGCAACGCAGAAATAACGACTGCGAGCGGCGAAAATGCCTTCATGTGTACTCCTTAATCATCCTGGTGAGGGAAAAGCGTGTTATCGATGAGATCGCAAAGGCAGTTTACCGTCAGCATATGCATTTCCTGAACGCGGGCGCTGTGGTGTGAGGGAATGCGGATTTCGACATCCTGTGGCCCCAATAATCCGGCCAGTTCACCCCCGTCATAACCGGTCAGCGCTACGATCGTCATGTCACGCGTGACGGCAGCTTCAACGGCTTTAACGATATCGCGGCTATTACCACGCGTAGAGATAGCCAACAGAACATCACCTGCATGTCCCAGCGCACGGACTTGTTTTGCATAAACTTCGTCGTGCAGGCGATCGTTGGCAATCGCAGTTAAGACCACATTATCAGTATTTAGTGCAATAGCAGGTAAACTGGGGCGTTCTGTTTCAAAACGGTTGATCATGCTGGCAGCAAAATGCTGTGCGTTGGCAGCGGACGTCCCATTACCACAACAGAGAATTTTGTTGCCATTGAGCAGGGATTGAACCAGCGTCATGGCTGCACGGGAAATCGCATCCGGAAGCGCTTCAGCCGCAGCAATCTGAGTTTGAATGCTTTCTGTAAAGCAGACTTTAATTCTATCTAACACGCTAATCCTTAAGAACCAGGCTCTGTATCTTCAATTATGAGTGGTCATTAAACGCATCCTTAAACCACTCAACATCATTTCCGGTGAAGGCTAACACATCGAACCGGCAATCCACAGTATCAAAACTCCCATTATGACGGGCGAGCCACAAACGGGCGGTCTGTAATAATTTGTGTTGTTTGCTATGGGTCACACTTGCTGCCGCGCCGCCAAAAAGGGCTGAACGGCGGAAACGGACTTCAACAAAGACGGTCGTTTTGCCTTCACGCATTATCAGGTCAATTTCGCCGCCACGTTCACGTACGTTGGCGGCAATAAAACGCAGTCCTTTGCGTTCCAGCCAGTCACGCGCGGTAGCTTCCCACGCGTCACCGGTCTCTTTACTCGTTAACTGGCGGGGACGACTTGCCCTTGCTGGTATTTGAGCCATGATAACTTCCTGTTAATCACGCAATCCTGAGTCGCGGTTAATGCACCGGTGTTGCCATTAATTTCGAAGCCCTGCACCTGACGCATTTGCGAAAAGTGGTTAGCCAGCGACCAGGCATCGACACCCATTGCGTACATGCGCGCAAGCGAGTAGTCGTTATGCACCGCGCTTAGCGCTTGTTGCATGAGAGGCTCGTTACCGCCGGCCAACATCGGGATTTCGCTGTACTGCAAGCCTTCCATTTCCAGTCGGAAGTCAGGGCCGGCTGTGCCTTGTGCGCTACGAGAGCTGGCGTAAAGGGTTGCACCGCTCTGGCTGCCGTTACGCATAGCAATCATCGGTTTAATAAACGCGATTTCTTCTGGCGTTGCCAGAATATACACGGCATCAACGCGACCACCGCCACCGGTGATTTGCGCATCGCTTGGTGGAGCTGGAATTGTCAGGCCACCAATCGTCACGCCAGGCTGCGAAGGTATAGAGGATACAATAGGGCTACCCGTCAGGGAGATCCCTGAACCGCCGTTGACGCCCATTTTCAGTTCCGCGGTGGAGCCGAATTTCTGCTGTAACACCACGCCGCCACCAAGCGCCTGCCACTCCTGAGCAAAGGCGTTGGACACGCGATCGCCAAGCGCGCTACGAGGGATAAGCAGCAGCGGAGACTGCTTACCCTGCGAGTGAATATGGCGTGCGGCATCGCGAGCTTCGTCTTCTGGTGACAGAGCGAAATAGCAAATATTTGCCAGGTTCTGCACCGCCTCAGGTTGGTTAAGCGCCAGCACATTCAGCGGTGTGTTGCTTTTCATCAGTTCTTCAACATTGTTTTTCAGCAGTGGGCCGACAACAATGCTGGCGCCATCCTGCTGAACCTGGGCCAGGATTTGATTTAGCGGTTGTGATGAGGTGTCGTAGATTTTCAGCTCAGCGGATGGATTCGCTGGCGCGCTTGCCGTCGTCGCCGGGGCTGGTGCAGTTTGCGGTGTGTTGACAGCAGCTTCTGGCTGTACTGGCGCATCCTGTGTCAGATCGCTCACCGAGGCCTGAGAAGGGCTGGCAACACCGTCGGCAGACTGCGGTTGAGTATTCGCTTCAGTGTTGCTCGTAGCCAATGCGGTGGGGGCTGCAACAGGAGTAGCTACGGGTTGCGTGCCCATATTTTTAGCCGCTTCAAAGCCCTGTTGAATAGTACGACCAAAAACAGCAGCTTGGCCATTCAGAGGCAGCAACAGCGCAATTTTACTGGTGGATGCTGGCTTAAAGCTCTGGACGTTTATCAACTGAGTGGGCAGTAATTTCGCACCAGGGTTTTGCGGATAACGTTTTTGCCAGTCGGCAATACCCGCTTTCATCATATCCGGGTCGCTACGGTTATCGAACCACACGCGTTGCAGATCCAGCCAGCCTTGCAGAACGTTTTCATCCGCATTGATGACCAGTGTCTGTGCCTGCTCTTTCGTCATTGACGAGAGAGCCTGCCAGGTGGCATCGATGTTTTTCTGCTTGTCCTGTGCTGACAGTAGCGGTTCCTGAGCAATCAGAGCGCGCAGCAGTGTTAACGATGGGCGCCCCTGGCTGGCATCGATCTGCGCTTGCCAGTAGCGAGCCTGCTGGTTGTGATCGAAATCGGCCGGAGTGAGTTTATCCAGCAGCGCCTGCGCGCCAGCAATGTCTTTTTGTGCCAGCTTGATTTCAACAGCCAATAAAGACTGTTCGCGACGTTGTGTATCGTTCAGACTCTGTGGGAGTTGCTTGAACAATTCGACAGCCTGCTGGGTCTTGCCTTCTTTCAGCAGCGCACGAATGGCGAGTAATTGCCAGTTGGTCTTGCTATCATCTGAGCTTTGCTGCATTTGCTGCAGATAAAAGCCGGAATCAGCCTGTGCGGTGCCCTGCATGTGGGCTGCACTTTGGTCTGGCGCCTGGGTGCCACAGCCGGCGAAGATCAATGCTGCCAGGATTACTGGCAGAGCGCGCGCGGCTTTCAAACGAGAAAATGTTGAGGGTACCATACTGTATCCAGTGATATTTTTTACGCAATGCTCAATATTAAATCGGCAATACGGACGACACAATGAAACAACACGAATCGGCGGATAATTCTCAAGGCCAACTCTTTATTGTACCTACTCCTATCGGAAATTTGGCTGATATTACCCAACGAGCGCTCGAAGTTTTACAAGCCGTTGATTTAATTGCCGCAGAAGATACCCGTCATACGGGATTATTGTTACAACACTTCGCGATCAGCGCCCGTTTGTTTGCGCTGCATGACCACAACGAGCAGCAAAAGGCCGAAACGCTGGTGGCGAAGCTCAAAGAAGGGCAAAACATTGCGCTGGTTTCCGATGCCGGAACACCGCTGATTAACGATCCGGGTTATCACCTGGTGCGGACCTGTCGTGAAGCGGGTATACGCGTTGTGCCGCTGCCTGGCCCTTGCGCTGCAATTGCCGCATTGAGCGCCGCCGGGCTGCCCTCTGACCGTTTTTGCTACGAAGGTTTTTTGCCCGCCAAATCCAAGGGCCGACGCGATGCGATGAAAGCCATTGAAGCGGAACCACGCACGCTGATTTTTTATGAATCCACGCATCGTCTGCTCGACAGCCTGGAAGATATGGTCGCCGTATGGGGAGAGTCCCGTTATGTGGTGCTGGCGCGCGAGTTAACCAAAACATGGGAAACCATTCACGGTGCGCCGGTGGGTGAACTGCTGGCGTGGGTAAAAGAAGATGAAAATCGCCGTAAGGGTGAAATGGTGCTGATTGTCGAAGGGCATAAAGCGCAGGAAGATGAACTGCCTGCCGAAGCATTGCGCACGCTGGCATTGCTGCAAAAAGAGCTACCGCTGAAGAAAGCGGCAGCCCTGGCGGCAGAGATCCACGGCGTGAAGAAAAATGCGCTTTATAAATATGCGCTGGAGCAGCAGGGCGAGTAATATTTCATCGGGCGTCGCTGTGCTTGCCAAATACTACAATGATGTTAAATTTCAATAAATTGTACGTTTTTTTGTGGTTCTGGTCAGCGACGCGTCATCCGATTTTTTCATTCGTCATAGCGTTATCTGACAATAATCGTGATAGTGGCCGTGCCACTGAATTTTCCCGGAGCCAGCACGCCGCCGACCAGGTTGACGGGGTACGCGGACATATGGGCTGCGCCGGAACCTGACGAGTCGATAAAAACAATGCCGCCAGTAAACGGAATATTCGTTGCTCCACCGTCGGTATGCCGCATACGAATACCTACATCCGGAACGTTATCCCCGCTTCTGCGCCGAGCCACGAGAATGTACTGATTGATGATATCGTCAGCGTCAAATCTCATCTGTAAGGTATTTGCGATGGTCGAGGTATCGCCACAATCGTAGGTAATATCGAATGTTACCGGCGTATAGCCGTCAGGCATGGTGTCTTTGGTGGTAAAGCGGTTGCCGTTAATAAAACCAAGATTGACCTGAACCACGTCGCCCTGATTAATTTTGCAGTTCTGCGGTACGGTGATCCGCCCGCTGATGGAAAGTGTAACCAGGTTTTTATAGGCGCCAGGGCTTTGAGGAGAGGATACATTGTTGCTCCACGCGGCTTTAATCACCGCTACATCCGTCTGCGGGATAATCAACTCCCCTAAAAACGGTTTAGTAATGCGCAGTTCAAACTGAGTTTGTGCGCCGATCGATACGGCGGCGGCACGTTTGCTGGGGTCATCGTCGCGACACAAACCATTGTCGGATCTCTCCTGATAAAGCACGCTCTCTTTCACGCTCGTCATGGGAACAACCTGCTCGCCTTTTCCGGGAATGTCTCTGAGCGTGGTGCGAATATCCAGGCTATCGTTCAGCTTGTAGTAACCCGTAGTTTGTCCCTGGGTCGGGAGCAGTGAGTCCGCCCTGTAATAGGGATTAACCCCGGTGTTTTTCGGGCAGTCGCAGGTGATTTGATAACTGTTTCCCGTGACCGGGGCAGTCGATGTCGAGTTATGCCCGACAACGTTGTCAGCTTCACTCCAGTCGGCAGAAAGATCGCTGGAATAGACCTCATTGGCTTCACAACTGCCGAAGGCAGCCTGCGCAGAATGGCTGCTACACAGTAAAATAGCCATGATAAACGCGCTTTTTTTCATTGTTTTTATCCTTAGAGACACTGGGCAGTGCCACGCAAAACTGAGGCCTTGCTGGCTTTGCCGGCAGGTAAGCTGAAGGTAAACTGGCACTGTTGATCGGCCTGATTCCCCCACTGCACAGTCCAGGGCTGTGGCTGCGTAGAGACCCCCGCCAGATAAAGAACGCCGCCTTCATCGACAATATTTTCCTGCCCGCTATCTGGATTGCTGGCCCGTGCGCCAAATGGCACAGGGTTGCCATTTTTGTCGCGCAGCGTGACCAACACGCGCAGGCCGATATCGGCAGTAAAACGGGCGGTGACCACTGCACCATTGTTTGGCACAACCACTTGTGTGGTTTGCTGCACGTCAACGTCATCAGGCATTAGCGTGGTATCCAGTGAGATCCGGTTTTCCTGGTACGAAGTCAGATAAGGGATCACCGCGTAACCGAACGGATCGGTGGCGATACCGGGATAGTTCTGCACGCGTACGCCGGGTGCGCCGTTGAGGTCGATCAGCGCGAAACTGTTACCCAGCGGTTGCGACAGCGTGACGCCGTGCCGATGCATCACGATGCCGCCGGACGCGCCGTAGCTGTACTGGCGGCTGTCATTGCTGTAGTCGTAATTGGCGTTGAAAGTGCCATAGGCTGAGCGATAACTACTGCCAAGGCTGCTGCTGTGGTTGTTATCAGTATCCTGGGTTTGCTTGAGCGAGTAGCTCAGACGGTTGTCCTGCAACAATGAGCCATCGAGACGGGCTTCATTCTGAGTGGCGCGGTCTTTCTGATTTGTCATGCGGTACGACGCCCGACTATGTGGTAGCCAGCGATCCAGTGGAATGCTGAGGCTAAGCGAAAGCGTGCGGTCGTTATCCTCTTCGTCATAGTCGGTGAACTGCCCGCTAAGGTTGTAGCCAATTCCGGCTATCTGGCCGTTAATCCCCAGCGATAAGTTGCGATCATGCCCACCGCTATTCCAGTAATCACGTTGCGAGCCAGAGGTGTAAAAACTCACGCTGCCAAACAGCGACTGGCTAAGGTTGAGCTGAATTTGGCTACGCTGGCGTTGGCTACTGTCCTGACCGTGTGCATTCGCATCTGAGAAGGTAAAGAAGCCGCTGCTGGTGTAGCGATAATAGCTCAGCGACAGGTTGGTTCCTGTTTCCGGGATCTCTTTGGTGTATTGGGTTCGCCACTGGTAGCCCGATGCAGACTGTTGATCGTCGAACTGACTGTCGGCACGAGTGATGTCCACCGCCAGTGCCCCAATCATCCCCAGTGTGCTGCCGACGCCTGCGCCCAGCGACTGATAGTTTTCTGCTCCGAGCAGGCCACCGTAGAGCGTGAGTGTGTTATTCAGGCCATATATCGCCGTCCCTTCGGCAAACTCGGGTTCGTCGCTATCGTTGCTGTTAGTGGCGCGAAATTTCCCGGCGGTGACGCTGTACTTCAAACGCCCTGGGCGCTGCATCAACGGTAGCGAGGAGTAAGGCTGGACAAAGTGGCGAAGGGAGCCGTCGCTCTCTTCAATGGTGATATCCAGGTCGCCGCTGGAGGCGCTAGGGTAAAGGTCGTTAATTTCAAATGCCCCGGCGGGTACATTACTTTGATAAATGATGTAGTCGTTTTGCCGTACCGTGATGATGGCGCTGGTATTGGCGATGCCGCGAATGGTCGGCGCAAAACCGCGCTGGCTGTTGGGCAGCATGTTGTCGTCAGAGGCGAGCTGCATCCCGGTGAACTGATAGCTGGAAAACAGGCTGCCAGTGGTGGCACTTTCACCTATCAATAGCTGAGATTTCAGCGTCTTAATATCGCGCTGGAGATAACTGTTAATGGTATTCCAACTGGACGACCGATCGTCGCGGTTCCAGGTGCTGTAGTTGCGCAGCCGCCATGGGCCGACGTTGGCACCATTTTGCAAATTAAGATACTGGCGCTCGCTCTGGTCGCCTCGCTGGTAGCGTGTATCAGAGCCGGAAAAGCTGTAATTGGTGAATAGGGCTGGGACGCCGCTATCCCAACGGGAGGGGGCAACGTAGCCTCGGGCATCACGATAGAGCGCAATCAGCGGAATACTCATATTCAGCCGGCTGTGGTTGAAGTCGAAGTCTATGGTCGTACTGGGGATAAGCGACGGCAATGCGCTGATTATCGCGTCGTCGCTTTTCTCGGCTAACGCCGGAATATCATCCACCTTTACCCCCAGTTCACGTAGCTGAGCGATGGTGAACTGCGGTTCCAGCTGCTGGCTGGCGTTGGCGGTAAACGTTAGCGTCTTCTGCCCGATTTTATTTTTATTGAGATAAATATCTACGCGGTAATCGCCCGGAAGCTGCGATTTTTCCTGTGAAAATAGCGACAGATCGGTAGGTTGCATGCCACTTTTTTGAGTTTCCAGCATGGACGAATCAAAATAATATTCTGCGGTATAGGCTGTGCTACAGACCAGCCCACTGGCGGAAAAGACCAGCGGTAAACTGTGTTTGACGAAAACCGTCAAATGGTTAAAAATCAGCCTGCTCTTGGGCGCTATGATTATTTTCATTACTGGAATCCGTAATTTTGTTTGCTGTTATGTTCTTATTGCAATTGACGGGTTTCCGGTTCAGTGCTGCCACCGTAATCATTTATTGCCGCCCATTTCACGGTATTTCCAGTGTTCGCAGGCAGCGGCAATGTTTTATTTTCGCCGGGAGCCAGATAATCAATACTCTGCGTTAATTCGGTTTTTCCAACATTCATTCCGGCGAAAACAACATAATATTCAGACGGGTTATAAATATTGAGTGAATTACCGCTACGTTTAAATACCACCGTTTTCCAGGCATCGACAGCCCGTCCTTTAAGCTGCGCAGGACGGTAAAAAAGCTTGATACGGGTCTTAAAAACCAGCGTCAGCATGTTCTTGTCGGCGGTAGATTTATTTTGCGCAGGAATGGCTCGCACATTGATATAAAACATTGATTCTTTATCGTCAGGTAATGAAGCATCCGTTTTTATAATACGCAATGACGAACTATCACCGGCATCAAGACGAAATAGCGGTGGCGTAATAATAAATGGGCCGCGCTCGCCGTCCTGGAGATTATCAACCCAGGATTGCAGCAGATAAGGCATTTTATCGCTGTGGTTGAGCAGCGGTAGCGCCGCCTCTTTACGATCGGCGTTATAGATAACCCGCGTTCTCTGTAATACTACGCCTCCGGCCTGCGCCTGGCTGACAAGGGTGTTACACAACAAGGTTATTACTACCGTGATGATCCGTATCAAGATGGTCATTTTTCTACCTGATGCTGCAAAAACAGGGGGAATGGGTACAGCCCGTGTAAATGCGCAGGCTGCACCGCAGTGACGATTAACGGTAATCGAGTGTGACATCAACGGCAGCGTCGGCTTCACCGGCGGTAATGTCAGCGGGAGCTTCTGTTGAAACGTAGTAGGCGAACAGGTCGACGTTCATCGTGGCCCCCGTAATCTTGTAGGATATTTTCGGCGTGGCCAGCCTGTTCAACGGTATGATCGTTTGGGTTTTTGCATCCTCAATCTGGATACCGACCCCGTCAGCGGCGGTGGTCATACTGCTGACTTTCGCCAGGTCTGGGTGGTTAACGACCGTGCCGCCTGAGCGTGTTTCCAGCCATAACTGGAATGACGCATCCTTGGTTCCATCAACGTGCTCCCATGCGGTCATTGGGCAGTTGATTAATGGAAGAGTGAACGGAATTTTTGGGCTGCGGTCGCCAGCGGCCCTGAACTGGTACCTATTGTAGCTTCCCAGTTCGACATTAACTTCACGGTTAGGAGTGTTGATTTCGCAGGTAGATTCGATGATCTCGCCATTAAAGATTATTTGCCCATCGGTTGCGGCAGCATTGCCTGCGGCTAAAGCTAGCGCGCCCACAATCAGCATTTTGTTTATTAACGTCATAATAACCTAATCCTTGTGATATTTATTTCATGAATGAATATTATTTTAGCGATAAGTTTGTAAGCTTTTTATTGTATGATTTATGTTTGTAAATTAGAACGAAGGCATGTATTTTGGGGAATAAATTTATATTCATTTTATGTTTTTTATTACGTTGATAACGATTTTGGAATCATTATTTAGCGCATGATTTACTGACGTTTATAGGTGATGTTGATTTTTTTAATGGTAACGTTGTGCGTATAATTATACTAGCTCGTCATGACATTATCGAAGGTTGTGTTTTTTTGAAGATTGTATGTTTGAGGGTATATTATATAATATATGAAGGAATATTTGTCGTATTAAGTAAGTGTGATACTTCAATATGTAATTTATTGTAGGCATCAACCAGAAAGCGTTGCAGCAAAAAGATAGGCTGCAACGCTCTGGGGGGAAACGGGAAACCTGGCACCTCTAAACGACCAGCAATTCAACGCCTGTTTTTGTCAGTGCTGATTTATCCTGTTTGCTAATGCCGTCATCGGTAATCACGCAGTCAATCTTCTCCATCGGTAATACCTGATTAAAACCACGTCGATTGAACTTAGTCGCATCCAGTACGGCAATGACCTTATGCGCCGCCGCTGCCATTACGCTGCTAATGGAATAACCTTCATTGAATGTGGTAATACCATTCGTGGCATCAATCCCATCGGCGCCAACAAACATCAGGTCAGCGCTTATCCCTTGTAATGAACGTTCCGCGATGGTGCCATGCATTGAATGGGTTTTGTGGCGTACCGTTCCCCCACAGACAACCAACGTAATGTCTTTGTTTTCTGACAGCGTAAATGCGGCAGGCAGGCTATTGGTAATCACGGTAATATTGCTTTTCCGGTTTAACGCCTCCGCGATCAGTAAGGTAGTGCTTCCGCTATCCAGAATCACGGTCATCCCTTCTTCAACCATCGCAGTAGCGGCCTGGGCAATCCTTTTTTTGGGATCACTGGCGAGCTGATACCGTTCTTCTAATATCACTTCCTGATTGTCACCTTCGGCCAGATGGCTTCCAGGTTTTGCCGCACCACCGTGAAAACGGGTGACAAGCCCCTTCTCTTCTAATAATCGCAGGTCGGCGCGAATGGTTACTTCAGAAATACCAAAGGTATTCGAAAGATCCATTACCAGTACGCTACCTTGCGTATTAATCAGGTCGACAATTTTGTTCCTTCTCTCAAATGAGTTCATATTGATTTGCCTGACAATTTAATTGTCACTAGTTTAATCGAAGGATTGCGAAAGGTGAACGCCAAATTTCGAAAGTAAATGTGAGCCAGCGCAGGTTGCTGGCTCGTGAGATCAGGATAGTTTAAGCAGGATTTTTCCCTGCATCGGCGCGCCATTAAGTGACTTAACGGCACTGGCGAAGCTCTCGGCATTACCGCTGTGGGCGATTAAAGGTTCCAGTTGCAAGCGTTTTTCAGTCAGTAAACGTGCTGCGATTTCCCATTCTTCTCCAGGCCATGGACTGGAATAGTTCATCCAGCTACCGAGAATGGTTAACTCTTTACGCAATATTTGACCAAATACTCCTGAAGCCAGCGTCAGATCGTGATGCAGTGTTCCGACCAACGCCACCTGCGCGCGAGGGCCTGCAATTTCGACAGACAAGGTTACAGTTTGTGGGGTTCCTGCGGTTTCCAGTATGAGCTGGTCAAACTGAATATCGGTAAGGCTCGAGTGAATCTCCGTAGCACTCATTTCCCGGCTGTTAAAAACATGAGTTGCTCCCAGCTCTTTTGCTAATGCCAGCTTCTGTGGGTTGATATCAATCGCAGTGATGCTTTTCGCGCCGAGTTCGCGGGCGCATTGCATTGCCAGCAAACCGATAGTACCGGCACCCACAATAATCACATTTTTACCTTCGCAACCCTGAGCCAGGTGAAACGCATGCAGTCCGACGGTAATAGGTTCGATGAACGCCCCATCATCGATCGGCATATCTGAAGGCAGGCGGAACAGATTGGCGCGTTTTACGACTACATATTCCGCGTTACCGCCTTCGCTACGTGAACCGACAAACTGATATTGCTTGCACAGCGAGAAGTATCCTCGCTCGCACTGTGGACAGTGAAAACAGGGGAGTAGCGGTACGCAGGCGACGGCATCGCCGGGCTGCATGTCAGTAACACTTGCACCGTACGATTCAACATAGCCGCTGAATTCATGGCCTAGCGTTATCGGGTAATAGTGTGCACCATGATTAAAAATGCGGGGAATATCTGAACCGCAAAGTCCCGAGCTAACAACCCTGACCAATACATCGTCTTCAGTTTGCAACGGTGGTACGGGACGTTCTTCAACGCGCACGTCTCCCTCAGCGTGAATAACCACTGATTTCATAAAAGTCTCCAGAAATGTGAAGGGGAGCAAATGCCCCCCAGAAATTAAGATGCGGGCTGGCTTTCTGAGATAGAGGCGGCTTTTTCCGCAGCGGTGAAGTTACGCGCCCGACGCCAGGTCAGCAGAACACCAGTCAGATAAATGACGGCAATAACAATGAAGCCCACAACGTTTTGCCAGGTAAAGAGCTGAATCAGCAGCCAGGTTATTGGGGAACCCCCCTGGTCCATTGATGCCACCATTCCACCAGCTTTCAGCGCGCCTGCATTGGCGGCGAGCTGAGTATGTAAGCCAATGGTTTGTGTGGCAATCCAAAGGGTGATGCCCATGATGATGACGCCGGAGATCAGCGTGCGGAACAGATTACCCTGATGCACCGCAACGGCCATTGCCACAAAGAAACCGATGGTTGCGAGGTCGCCGAATGGCAGTACCTGGTTACCAGGTACCAGGACGGCAATCAGAATGGTCAGCGGAATAAAGATCAGACTGGCGGAAACCACCGATGTATGGCCGAGCAGCAACGCAGGATCCAGACCGATTAAGAATTCCTGACCGCCAAATTTGGCCTGCAGACGTTTACGTGCATGCTTCGCAATCGGCGTTAAGCCATCCATGATTGGTTTGATCACGCGTGGCATCAGCAGCATCACCGCCGCTGTTTTGACGGCCAGTTGCAGAACCCCTTTCGCGTCGTAACCAGCCAGCATACCGATGACCAGACCCATAACAAAGCCAACGGTAACCGGCTCGCCAAAAGGACCGAAGCGTTTTTGTACATCGTCTGCGCTAAAATGGATGCGATTCAGACCGGGTATTTTTTCAATGATGGTATCAACCAATACCGCTATTGGCCCCAGATAGGCTGACGATCCGTGCGGTATAGCTATCCCTTCAAGACCAAAAAAGTCTCGCGTATCTTTCGCGAACCAGTCGCCAAGTTTGTAGACGAAGGCGGCATGAACGATCACACCCAGAATACCTAGCCAGTAAGACCCCGTCGCCAGATGTAACATTGCGCCGGTAAATGTCATATGCCAGATATTCCAGATATCGACGTTCACCACGCGGGTCATTCGCGTGACCAGCATCAGGATATTGACTCCGATGGCGACAGGGATCGCAATCAGCGCGATCTGCGATGCCCACGTCATCGGAGATGACCCCGGCCAGCCCACATCAATCACATGCAGGTTGATTTGAAACTGTTCCGCCATGGCTTTTGCTGCAGGGCCAATAGAGTCGAGCATCAGGCCGATAACCAGTCCGATACCGACGAAACCAATCCCAATATGCAGACCGGATTTAAAACAATCCCCGAGTTTCATCCCCAACAGTTTTGAGAAGATGATGATCACTAACGGCAGCATGACCGTTGGACCTAAATCAAGGATATAACGCATAATTTCGCTAAACATGGCGTTACCCCACGAGAATGGTCAGGATTTTTTGCTGTAATGCTTCGATACCCACGCCGGACACAAAAGGCATGCCGTGAACCACAGGAATATCACCAAAAGTGCGGTCAACGCGGGCGGTAGTGCAGATGAGGTCTGCGCCATCCATATAGGTCTCGATTTCAGTTACCCGGCACTGCACCAGGTCGAGTTGGATATTGTTGGCTTCGCACAGTTCTTTAATTTCTTCCGCAGCCATTGTTGAAGTTGCTACCGCACCGCCACAGGCCACAATTACTTTACGCTTCATAGGGTATTCCTTTTATTATCAGTTTTTTATCAGGCCTGCGCACATGGCTCAGACTCAAGGATTGATTCCCGAAAGAGCATTTCCAGTTCAGCTTCTGGAGCATTCAATAATGCTTCAATGGTGTTCGGGTTTTGTAGCTCACTAAACAGACGGCGCAGGAGTTTCAGCTGTGCCGCAGGGTTCTCAACGATTAAGGCGATAATTAAAGAGACAGCTATCTCTTCGTCATCATCTGCTTGTTGAAAATTGACAGGTGTATCCGGGCGAATCAGATAGATAGCTGGAGATTTTGCATGGATAGCTTCACAGTGCGGAATAGCGACTGCATGACGCTCCAGCGCTATCCCTGTCGGGAATGTTGCTTCACGCTCAATCAAGGCTTGTGGGTAGCTTTTATGCACGACCCCTTTGGCCAGCATCTCCTCCCCAATGTGTGTCAGCGCATGCTGACACGAGCTAAAATTAATACCGGTTCGGACAAAGAGTTGGCTCATATATTCTCCAGATTTCAGGCTATAGCTGGCGCGCAACCAAAGCGATAGGCGCGCAGGACGTCCTGGATTTTGTCGATAATCAGATTATGGGGTGAGGCAGTAATCGTACCTTCGGTCAGGCGTTCAAACTGCACGGGCAAAAATTGGCTTATTAACCCTAACGGTAATTCGACGTCATTCAGGTTGCTGATTAACTTTTCCACGCCTTGACGAATACGTGGATGAGGCCAGTAATAACGAATGCGGTCGGAAAGGCTAAAATGAATATCGACCATTGCCTGACTCCAGGTAGGGCGATAGTACTTTTTCCAGTAATCCGGCTCATTCAACATGACTTCATCAATCACCTCCAGCACCTGACTCCGTTGTTCCGGAGCGATGAGTTCATTTTCCATTTGTGCCAGTGCAAAAATGGCTTCACGGAGGGCGAAGGTCAGCGCCGGACCGACTTTCAGAATCGCATAGTGATCGCGTACGAGGGCACGATAGGCCTGACGGGTCTGATAGTCAGTAGAGTGTGCCTCGTAGACCATTGGTGTCTCTTTGATCCAGGCGGAAAGCGCTTTGGCAGCCTGAGGCTGGTAATGAATGATTTGAGTGTGATCGAACTCTACGCCGGGTTGGACCACAATCGCGATCACGCGGGTTAATGCGTCTTCGAGCCCTAATGCGCGAAAGGCGACCTGATGTGTTTCCAGTGTACGGGCGGCATCTTCTTCACGCGTGACGTGAACGGTACCAATGGTACTGGCTTCTCCGCCCGGCACAGGAACTTCCGTACCAATAACATAAGTCAGTTGGTGTTTCTGTTCTTCGGTGGCTGTCTCTTCTGCAGCCTGACAAAGCACGGCTGCACGCTGGGCGACGGTCATCGGGTCCAGCGGAATGGGGTCGCCAGCACAGGACATTGAGGCATCAAGATGAATTTTGCTGAAACCTGCAGAGACATAGGCCTTAATGAGAGCCACGGATTTTTCCATAGCTTCTGCTGCTGGTTCATTTTGCCAGCAGTTAGGGCCTAAATGATCGCCCCCTAAAATCAGTCTTTCGCGTGGGAAACCAATGTTTTGCGCGATGTTATAGACAAAATCACGAAAATCGGCGGGTTTCATTCCGGTGTAACCGCCAAACTGGTTGACCTGATTGGACGTTGCTTCAATCAGGACTTTACTGTCCGTATTGAGATCAAAACGTAATGCGGATTCAATGACCAGCGGATGTGCTGAACAAACAGAGCAAATTCCTAAATGTTCACCTGCTTTATGACGAGAGATTATTTCTTTCACTTCTATCTCCGATATCTTTTGTTTATCTTCATAATATTTTTGGATTGAAGGCAAAGGTCAAAAGCCTCTTTCGTGATCCAGCTTTAAAAACAAACCTTCGTCAGAACCCGTGCTATTCAAATGAATTAATGGATTACAGCTTTCCCTCGCAGCCGCAGTCAGCTATGACTTTGCTTACTACTTCCTTCATGGCCGCCTTGGCGGGAACCATGTAGTGCCGTGGGTCACTTGCATCGGCGTGCGTGCTCAAATAGTTTTTTAGCGCATTAGAAAAGGCGATTTTGAGTTCAGTAGCGACATTGACTTTGCAGACTCCCAGCGAGATAGCTCGCTTAATATCCTGAGGGGGCAGGCCGGATGCGCCATGTAGAACCAAAGGGATATCAACGCGTTGACGAATTTCTTCCAGCCGTTCAAAATCCAGTTTTGGCTCTGCGGTATACAGGCCGTGTGCTGTGCCGATAGCTACCGCCAGGGAATCAATACCGGTTTTTGTAACGAACTCGTGAGCCTGCTCTGGGTGGGTATACAGAGCATCCTTTCCGTCGACGATCAGATCATCTTCCTGTCCACCCAAACGTCCCAGTTCAGCCTCTACGCTGACGTCGTAGCGGTGGCAGTAGTCAGTCACGTTTCTGACCAGGGCGATGTTGTCGGCAAACGGTAAATGCGAACCATCGATCATGACCGAGCGGACACCTGCAGCGACCTTCTCTTGAATGTCGATAATTTTTTCATGGTGATCGAGATGAATAGCGAGGGGATGGTTCCAGCTTCTCGCCAGTTCGCTGGCGATAGCAACGATATTGCCAACTCCTGCGTAGCTAAAGGTGCCAGGTGTTCCGGCGACAATTAATGGCGAACGTAACTCTGCAGCAGTTTCTACTACCACTTGTAAGGTTTCGAGATTGTGGATGTTAAAGGCAGGCACCGCATAGCCTTCTTGCTGGGCCTTCCTGAGCATCGTTTTGCTTGAAATAATGAACATCCTTCCTCCGATTTCTTTCGATTTCTTTTGTCGAAACAAAATATAGGGTTTCGTAATGTTATTTTGTGATTTTGATCGGAAAAATGAAAGTTTCGAAAGGAATGGGAGGGTTATGAAAGCTACAGGCAAAAAAAAACATGCCCGTAGGCATGCTTTTTAACAGCAGGATGAGATAATCAGGTCACTGGCGCCGGGTTAAACACGGCCAGCTGGTTATGCAGTCCCCACTGATCCGAGAAGGTTTTCTTACGCCCGCTGGCGACGTCGAGAATAAATTCGAACAGCTTCAGGCCCACCTCTTCGATGGTTTCTTCTCCGGTGGCGATGGTCCCGGCGTTGATGTCCATCAGGTCAAACCAACGATTAGCCAGTTCGGTGCGGGTCGCCATTTTAATTACCGGTACTGCCATCAGGCCGTACGGCGTGCCGCGACCGGTGGTGAACACCTGCACGGTGATCCCGGAAGCCACCTGTTGCGTACCGCAGACAAAATCGCTGGCAGGCGTTGCGGCATAAATCAGGCCGCGTTTGGTGGGGCGCTGACCTGGCGACAACACTTCCACAATTGCGCTTTTGCCTGATTTCGCAATGGAACCCAGCGCTTTTTCGACCACGTTCGCCAGACCTCCTTTCTTATTGCCCGGAGAAGGGTTAGCACTGCGGTCAGTTTTGCCCATATCAAGATAGTTATCGTACCAGGCCATCTCCTCCAGCAGACGTTTGCCCACTTCTTCGTTGATCGCGCGCGGGGTCAGGAGGTGGATCGCATCACGCACTTCGGTCACTTCTGAGAACATGACGGTTGCGCCGCAGCGTACCAGCAGATCGGAGGCGTAGCCTACCGCCGGGTTGGCCGTTACGCCGGAAAACGCATCGCTGCCTCCGCATTGCATCCCAACCACCAGTTCAGATGCTGGACAGGTTTCACGCTGGCGCAGATTGAGTTTCGCCAGATGACGCTCGGCGACCTGCAAAATGTCATCAATCATGGATTTAAAGCCAACGTGTTTTTCATCCTGCAGGCTGACGATACTGGCGCTGTCCACCGGAATACTTTTTACATCATGAGTACCTTCCAGCAGTCGCTCCGGCTGGAGCTTTTCGCAGCCCAGGCCGATAACCATCACTTCGCCGCCGAAGTTCGGGTTCAGGGCGATGTTGTGAATAGTTCTAATGGGCACGATGGCTGCTGGCGCGTTGATCGCCACACCGCAACCATATAAATGGTTCAGACCCACAACACCGTCTACGTTCGGGTATTTTTGCAGCAGATCGCGCTCAATTATTTTCACCACATAATCCACAACGCCTGCCACACAGTGCACGCTGGTGGAGATGCCGAGCAGGTTCTTGGTGCCGACGCTACCGTCTGCATTGCGGTAGCCTTCGAAGGTGTAACCTTCAAGAGGTGGAAGTGGCTCTGGTACTTTGGTTGCCAGCGGCAGTGTCTCCAGTGGCGGGGCTTTGGGCAGCTCAACCATCGACTCATCAATCCAGCTACCGCGTGCGATGTCGCGAACGGCATAGCCGATCACTTCGCCATAGCGCACAATTTCACCGTGAACAGCAATATCCGTGAGCGCCACTTTATGACCCTGGGGAATATGTTCAATTAGCGTCAGTCCGTCCGGGAAACGCGTCCCGGCTTTCAGACCATTGTCATTGACAATAATCGCCACATTATCCGTGTCGTGTACTTTAATATAAAACGCCGTAGGCGATTCTTGCCTAATTTCGATGTCGGCCATTGTCCAGTATTCTCCAGCCAGGTGGTGATAATAGTGCGAATATGTATATTGAATCTAATTATAAGTAATAAAGACTCTTTGTCGTTAAATAAGAATGTCAGGAGTTTAATTTGAAGAATGTGACCAGGATCACTTAACATCAGGAAAGCCTTGCCATCGGGGATAGCAATACGTAAATGTGTGCATTAGCGCCCATGATTATGTGCATATGACCAAAATAATCTTTTAACAGTATGTCTTAAATGAGCTTTTGCACAATGATTAACAGCGCGCAGCTGATTATACTGAATCACGGTTTAATAGCGTCTGATAAATTATCGTATATCTTTTTATCGGTAATTCATCACCACGAATACCCACCAAATAATAATAAAATGTTTTTATGTACCCGAGGTAAATAGAATGATGTTGGATACGGTAGTAGAGGAAAAGAAAGGTACGCATACCAGATATTTAATATTGCTGATAATATTTATTGTTACAGCCGTTAACTATGCGGATCGTGCGACGCTATCTATTGCTGGTACCGAAGTGGCAAAAGAGTTGCAGTTAAGCGCCATATCCATGGGTTATATTTTCTCCGCCTTCGGCTGGGCCTATTTGTTGATGCAAATCCCCGGCGGCTGGCTGCTTGATAAGTTTGGTTCGAAGAAAGTCTACACCTACAGTCTGTTCTTCTGGTCGTTGTTTACCTTCCTGCAGGGCTTTGTGGACATGTTCCCACTGGCCTGGGCAGGGATATCAATGTTTATCATGCGTTTCATGCTTGGTTTTTCTGAAGCGCCTTCTTTCCCGGCTAACGCCCGTATTGTTGCGGCCTGGTTCCCGACTAAAGAACGTGGCACGGCATCGGCGATTTTTAACTCGGCGCAGTATTTCTCTCTAGCGCTATTCTCGCCATTGTTAGGTTGGTTGACCTTCGCCTGGGGCTGGGAACATGTTTTTACCGTGATGGGTGTGATTGGTTTTGTCCTGACCGGGCTGTGGGTCAAGCTTATCCATAATCCAACTGATCATCCGCGTATGTCGCAAGAAGAGCTGAAGTTTATCTCTGATAACGGCGCGGTAGTGGATATGGACCACAAGAAGCCTGGCACTGCGGCTGCGAGTGGCCCGAAATTGCACTATATCAAGCAACTGCTGACCAATCGCATGATGCTGGGGGTGTTCTTCGGACAGTACTTTATCAACACCATCACCTGGTTCTTCCTGACCTGGTTCCCGATTTACCTGGTGCAGGAAAAAGGCATGTCGATTCTGAAAGTCGGTCTGGTTGCCTCAATTCCGGCGCTTTGCGGGTTTGCTGGCGGTGTACTGGGCGGAGTGTTCTCTGATTATCTGATTAAACGTGGTTTCAGTATCACTCTGGCACGTAAGCTGCCGATTGTGCTCGGAATGCTGCTGGCTTCGACCATTATTCTGTGTAATTACACTGATAATACCGTCCTGGTCGTTGCATTGATGGCGCTGGCGTTCTTTGGTAAAGGCTTTGGCGCTCTGGGGTGGCCGGTGATTTCCGATACTGCACCAAAAGAGATTGTTGGCCTGTGCGGTGGAGTCTTTAACGTATTTGGTAATGTCGCTTCTATCGTAACCCCTCTGGTAATTGGGTATCTGGTGAGCGAGTTGCACTCATTTAATGCTGCGCTGATGTTTGTAGGGTGCTCGGCGCTGATGGCGATGGTTTGCTACCTGTTTATTGTCGGTGACATTAAACGTATGGAATTGCAGAAATAAACAAAGGTATAGGCGATGAATAACACAATCTTCCCGAACAAGTTTAAAGCGGCCCTGGCGGCGCAACAAATTCAAATTGGCTGCTGGTCCGCGCTGGCCAGTCCCATCAGCACCGAAGTATTAGGTCTGGCAGGTTTTGACTGGCTGGTACTGGACGGTGAACATGCGCCAAACGATGTTTCGACGTTTATTCCGCAACTGATGGCGCTGAAAGGCAGTTCCAGCGCGCCGGTAGTGCGCGTACCGACCAACGAGCCGGTGATCATTAAGCGTCTGCTGGATATCGGGTTCTATAACTTCCTGATCCCGTTTGTGGAGACGGAAGAAGAAGCCGTCAGCGCGGTGGCGTCTACCCGCTATCCGCCAGAAGGTATTCGCGGTGTATCCGTTTCTCACCGTGCCAATATGTTCGGCACCGTACCGGACTACTTTGCGCAGTCGAATAAGAACATCACCATTATCGTACAGATCGAAAGTCAGCAGGGTGTTGATAACGTTGATGCTATCGCTGCAACTGAAGGTGTTGACGGTATTTTTGTTGGCCCAAGCGATCTGGCTGCTGCGTTAGGGCATCTGGGCAATGCGTCCCACCCCGATGTGCAGAAGGCTATCCAGCACATTTTTTCCCGCGCTAAAGCGCACGGTAAGCCAAGCGGTATTCTGGCACCGGTAGAAGCGGATGCCCGTCGTTATCTGGACTGGGGCGCAACGTTTGTTGCCGTGGGCAGCGATCTCGGCGTGTTCCGTTCTGCCACGCAGAAACTGGCTGATTCCTTTAAGAAATAACCACCATCGACAGTATAGAGAGATAAATATATGACAATGAAAGTTGGTTTTATTGGCCTCGGTATTATGGGTAAACCAATGAGTAAAAACCTCCTCAAGGCAGGTTACTCGTTGGTGGTTGCTGACCGTAACCCTGAAGCGATTGCGGAAGTCATTGCCGCAGGCGCAGAAACCGCTACCACGGCGAAAGCCATTGCTGAACAGTGCGATGTGATCATCACCATGCTGCCAAACTCGCCGCACGTGAAAGAGGTAGCGTTGGGTGAAGGCGGCATTATTGAAGGTGCTAAGCCGGGGACTGTGCTGATCGACATGAGCTCTATCGCACCGTTAGCAAGTCGTGAAATCAGCGAAGCGCTGAAAGCGAAAGGCGTAGATATGCTGGATGCGCCGGTCAGCGGTGGTGAACCGAAAGCGATTGATGGCACGCTGTCAGTGATGGTCGGCGGTGATAGAGCGATTTTCGATAAATATTACGATCTGCTGAAAGCGATGGCGGGTTCTGTGGTGCATACCGGTGACATCGGTGCGGGTAACGTAACCAAGCTGGCAAACCAGGTCATTGTCGCGCTGAACATCGCCGCTATGTCTGAAGCACTGACGCTGGCGACCAAAGCAGGCGTTAACCCGGATCTGGTATACCAGGCCATCCGTGGCGGTCTTGCCGGGAGTACCGTGCTGGATGCTAAAGCACCGATGGTAATGGACAGAAACTTTAAACCAGGCTTCCGTATTGATCTGCATATAAAAGATCTGGCGAATGCGCTGGACACCTCCCATGGTGTGGGCGCCCAACTGCCGCTAACTGCTGCAGTCATGGAGATGATGCAGGCGCTACGTGCAGATGGGCTGGGCACTGCTGATCATAGTGCTCTTGCATGCTATTACGAAAAACTGGCGAAAGTGGAAGTCACTCGCTAACAAGAAGGGCGCCTTCTCGCGCCCTGTAATTCTTGCCTTGCGCGGCACTGTCAGGCTACATAACTATGAAAATCGTAATTGCCCCAGACTCTTATAAAGAAAGCCTCTCCGCCATTGAGGTCGCTCAGGCGATAGAAAAAGGATTTCGGGAAATCTTTCCCGATGCGCAATATGTTTCAGTTCCCGTTGCCGATGGTGGTGAAGGGACGGTTGAAGCCATGATTGCCGCCACCCATGGGACTAAACATTCAGCCCTGGTGACTGGCCCGCTGGGCGAAAAAGTGAATGCCTGCTGGGGCATGTCCGGGGATGGTAAAACTGCTTTTATCGAAATGGCGGCAGCCAGTGGGCTGGCTCTGGTTCCTCCTGAAAAACGCAATCCATTAGTGACTACATCGCGTGGCACTGGAGAATTGATTCTGCAAGCGCTGGAAAGCGGCGCGAAAAGCATCATTATTGGCATTGGCGGCAGTGCAACCAATGACGGTGGAGCGGGCATGGTGCAGGCTCTGGGGGCAAAACTATGCGATGCCAATGGGACTGAAATTGGCTACGGCGGCGGTTGCCTGAATAGCCTGAACAGCATTGATATTTCAGGATTGGATCCGCGATTAAAAAACTGTTCTATCCGTGTTGCCTGCGATGTGACTAACCCTCTGACCGGTGACAAGGGCGCTTCCCGTATTTTTGGCCCTCAAAAAGGGGCAACCGAGGAACGTATTATTGAGCTGGACCGTAATCTTTCTCACTATGCCGATATCATTAAAAAATCGCTGCGAGTGGATGTGAAGAACGTTCCTGGTTCAGGGGCTGCGGGGGGGATGGGGGCGGCATTAACGGCATTTTTAGGTGCAGAGCTGCGCAGCGGTATTGAGATTGTTACCCAGGCCCTCAATCTGGAAGAACATATTCACGACTGTACTCTGGTGGTCACAGGAGAAGGCCGTATCGACAGCCAGAGTGTTCACGGAAAGGTACCGGTTGGTGTGGCCAGTGTGGCGAAGAAGTACCACAAACCAGTAATTGGTATTGCGGGCAGCCTGACGCGGGATGTAGGCGTCGTACATCAATATGGTATCGATGCGGTATTTAGTGTATTGACCAGCATAGGTACGCTGGAAGAGGCGTTTTGCGGAGCATTTGACAATATTTATCGGGCGTCACGAAACATCGCAGCTACGCTGGCGATAGGAATGCGTAGTGCGGGGTGACATTGGCCCGCAAACCCTCTATACTGCGCGCCGAAGCTGACCAGACAGTCGCCGCTTCGTCGTCGTCCTCTTCGGGGGAGACGGGCGGAGGGGAGGAAAGTCCGGGCTCCATAGGGCAGGGTGCCAGGTAACGCCTGGGGGGGAAACCCACGACCAGTGCAACAGAGAGCAAACCGCCGATGGCCCACGCAAGTGGGATCAGGTAAGGGTGAAAGGGTGCGGTAAGAGCGCACCGCGCGGCTGGTAACAGTCCGTGGCACGGTAAACTCCACCCGGAGCAAGGCCAAATAGGGGTTCATAAGGTACGGCCCGTACTGAACCCGGGTAGGCTGCTTGAGCCAGTGAGCGATTGCTGGCCTAGATGAATGACTGTCCACGACAGAACCCGGCTTATCGGTCAGCTTCAACTTTTAAGAAAACCCCGCCTCGGCGGGGTTTTTGCTTTTGCAGCATGGACAAGCCGTTTGCGCCATTATCCTGCAGGTCGATTTACGGGCAGGCGTTGCAAACGCACTACATTAATTCTTTGCGAATCTATTTTTTATTTCTGCTTATTTCCGTATCGGGATTCCTCTATTAGAGAGAGATGTATCGAGGGAGATTTCTGATTTTGTGATGGCTAACACAAAACGCTACCTTTGGTAATTTTTGATAGAGAAAACGAACGCAATCGATCGCTATCACAAAATTAGTTGCTGATAAACTGCGCAAAAACCGTGTTAATATATTGTTGCGCATGATAATTGATTGTATGAATAAGTTTAAATATCAATAAATGCAATGTTTCTTTACAAACATATGGGGCAAAAAAATGTGACCCATAACATTATTTAACCACAATTATGATATAAATATAATTATATTTGATAAGTTACTCATTAAATTTAAGCGTAATTCAGCCCGATAAATACTCTGTAATTGCTTGAAATATAGCCTTTCACGATCTTTTGAAATATCTAAGAAACCTGGTGTGTTATTGCCATAAATTTTTGTTATCCCCCCATCTTTTTTTGATTAAAATCAGGTTAAAGTGAGATCGCGTTTTTGTATTGCATTGATTAATAAGTGATTAATAGATTTATAATAATCTTACAAAATGTAAGTGAAGGGGATTTGTGAGTGGTCGCACATATCCTTGTTCACTTAATTTGGTACACTCCCTGCCGTCAACAAAGTAATTAACGCAGGTCGATATGAATACTATTACTCTCCCTAAAACACAGCACTTAGTGGTCTTTCAGGAAGTCATTAGAAGTGGTTCTATCGGCTCAGCTGCAAAAGAATTAGGATTAACTCAACCTGCTGTCAGTAAAATCATTAATGATGTTGAGGCTTATTTTGGTATTGAGTTAGTGGTTCGTAAAAATACAGGCGTTACGTTGACTCAGGCTGGTCAGGTGATGCTCTCGTGGTCTGAATCCATTACCCGTGAAATGAAAAACATGGTGGATGAGATGAACAGCATGACGGGCAATGCAGTTGTTGATGTGTCGTTTGGCTTTCCTTCACTGATTGCCTTTACCATCATGTCCGGCATGATTAAGAAGTTTAAAGAGGTGTTCCCGAAAGCGCAGGTTTCCATGTATGAGGCTCAGCTATCCTCATTCTTACCGGCGGTTCGTGACGGGCGACTGGATTTCGCTATTGGTACACTGAGTGATGAGATGAAACTACACGATCTACATGTGGAGCCGCTCTTTGAGTCAGAGTTCGTTCTGGTAGCCAGTAACTCCCGAACATGCACCGGCATCACCACGCTGAAAGCGTTGAAAAACGAACAGTGGGTGTTGCCACAAACGAATATGGGGTACTACAGCGAACTTCTTACCACGTTACAAAAAAATGGCATCAGCAGTGAAAACATCGTTAAAACAGACTCCGTCGTCACGATTTATAATCTTGTTCTCAATGCTGATTTCTTAACAGTAATTCCCTGCGATATGACCACTCCATTTGGTTCAAACCAGTTTATTACTATTCCGGTAGAAGAATCCTTACCGGTTGCGCGTTATGCCGCCGTTTGGTCTAAAAATTATCGAATAAAAAAAGCAGCATCAATTTTGGTTGAATTAGCCAAAGAATATTCATCTTACAATTCTCATAGACGAAAGCAGTTAATTGAAATTGATTAATGATTGAATTTGTTTAATACGGAATTAACGCCATCTGTCTATATCAGACGTTGGTAACGGCTATCTATTTACTTTAATACCCAGGTAAGAGGTTCTAATGCACATTACATACGATCTCCCAGTTGCAATTGAAGATATCCTCGAAGCGAAAAAAAGACTGGCGGGGAAAATTTATAAAACGGGAATGCCTCGCTCTAACTATTTTAGTGAACGTTGCAAAGGGGAAATTTTCCTCAAGTTTGAAAATATGCAGCGTACTGGCTCATTTAAAATCCGTGGTGCTTTTAATAAGCTCAGTTCATTAACAGAGGCGGAAAGACTGAAAGGTGTGGTGGCTTGCTCCGCAGGTAACCATGCGCAAGGGGTGTCTCTCTCCTGCGCAATGCTCGGTATCGATGGCAAAGTAGTGATGCCAAAAGGTGCGCCGAAGTCTAAAGTGGCTGCAACCTGCGATTACTCAGCAGAAGTTGTGCTGCACGGCGACAACTTCAACGACACTATCGCGAAGGTAAGCGAGATTGTAGAGACTGAAGGCCGTATCTTTATTCCTCCTTATGATGATCCGAAAGTGATCGCCGGTCAGGGCACCATTGGCCTGGAAATTCTGGAAGATCTGTACGATGTCGATAACGTGATTGTACCAATTGGCGGCGGTGGTCTGATTGCTGGTATTGCGGTAGCAATTAAATCCATCAACCCGACAATTAAAATTATTGGCGTACAGTCTGAAAACGTTCACGGCATGGCGGCATCTTTCCACGCTGGAGAAATAACCACGCATCGAACGACCGGCACCCTGGCGGATGGTTGTGACGTTTCCCGCCCGGGTAATTTGACTTATGAAATCGTTCGTGAATTGGTAGATGACATTGTCCTCGTCAGCGAAGATGAAATTCGCAACAGTATGGTGGCATTAATTCAGCGAAATAAAGTTGTGACTGAAGGTGCCGGTGCTCTGGCATGTGCAGCATTATTAAGCGGGAAATTAGATAGCTATATCCAGAATAGAAAAACAGTTAGCATTATTTCTGGTGGTAATATCGATCTTTCTCGTGTATCCCAAATTACTGGTTTAGTTGACGCTTAATATTTTCGTTGAGGATAGGATATGAGTACTACTGATAGCATTGTATCCAGCCAGACAAAACAATCGTCCTGGCGCAAATCGGACACCACCTGGACACTGGGTTTATTTGGTACAGCCATCGGCGCCGGGGTGCTGTTCTTCCCTATCCGCGCAGGTTTTGGCGGGCTGATCCCCATTCTGTTAATGTTGGTGTTAGCGTACCCCATCGCGTTCTATTGCCACCGTGCACTGGCACGCCTGTGTCTTTCCGGCTCTAATCCTTCCGGTAACATCACAGAAACGGTTGAAGAGCACTTTGGTAAAACAGGTGGCGTGGTTATCACGTTCCTCTACTTCTTTGCGATTTGCCCACTGTTGTGGATTTATGGCGTCACCATTACCAACACCTTTATGACCTTCTGGGAAAACCAGTTGCAGATGCCAGCGCTTAACCGTGGCTTCGTGGCACTGTTCCTGCTGCTGTTGATGGCATTCGTCATCTATTTTGGTAAAGATTTGATGGTTAAAGTGATGAGCTTCCTGGTATGGCCATTTATTGCCAGCCTGGTGCTTATCTCTCTGTCCCTGATCCCTTACTGGAACTCAGCGGTTATCGATCAGGTGGATCTCAGTAATATAGCGCTGACCGGGCATGACGGTATTCTGGTCACTGTATGGCTGGGTATTTCCATCATGGTGTTCTCCTTCAACTTCTCGCCGATTGTCTCTTCCTTCGTAGTTTCTAAACGTGAAGAGTATGAGAAAGATTTTGGTCGTGAATTTACCGAGCAGAAATGTTCAAAAATCATCTCCCGTGCCAGTATGTTGATGGTTGCGGTGGTGATGTTCTTCGCCTTCAGCTGCCTGTTTACCCTCTCTCCGGCTAATATGGCTGAAGCGAAAGCGCAGAACATTCCGGTACTTTCTTACCTGGCGAACCACTTTGCTTCACTGTCCGGTACGAAATCGACTTTCGCAACCATTCTGGAATACGGTGCTTCTATTATCGCACTGGTTGCCATCTTCAAATCTTTCTTCGGCCACTATCTGGGCACGCTTGAAGGTCTGAACGGTCTGGTACTGAAGTTTGGTTACAAAGGCGATAAAACCAAAGTTTCAATGGGCAAGCTCAACACCATCAGCATGATCTTCATCATGGGTTCCACCTGGGTCGTGGCTTATGCCAACCCGAATATCCTGGACCTGATTGAAGCGATGGGCGCGCCAATTATCGCCTCACTGCTCTGCCTGCTGCCGATGTACGCCATCCGTAAAGCGCCGTCACTGGCAAAATACCGTGGCCGTCTGGATAACGTGTTTGTTACCGTGATTGGTTTGCTGACCATCCTGAACATTGTCTACAAACTGTTTTAATCCTTAAGCTCAGGATGAGCGGAGTAGTGAAATGAATGAGTTTCCGGTAGTACTGGTTATTAACTGCGGTTCATCTTCAATAAAATTCTCAGTGCTGGATGCAGCTAACTGTGATGTTTTAATGGCGGGAATTGCGGACGGTATTAATTCTGAAAATGCGTTCATAGCAATTAATGGAGGAGAGCCAGCTAAGCTGGCTCACCACAGCTACGAAGATGCATTAAAAGCAATTGCAGTTGAACTGGAGAAACGTAATTTAATGGACAGCGTGGCCTTAATTGGCCACCGCATTGCCCACGGCGGAAGTATCTTTACGCAGTCAGCAATAATTACTGATGAAGTTATCGATAATATTCGCCAGGTATCACCTTTAGCACCGTTACATAATTATGCGAACCTGAGCGGGATTGAATCCGCGCAACATCTTTTCCCGGGAGTGCAGCAGGTTGCTGTATTTGATACCAGCTTCCACCAGACGATGGCACCTGAAGCCTATCTGTACGGTTTACCGTGGAAATACTTTGAGGAGTTGGGGGTTCGTCGTTATGGTTTTCATGGCACCTCGCACCGCTATGTTTCTCAGCGCGCACATGAGCTTCTCGGCCTTCAGAATGATGATTCTGGTTTAGTGATCGCTCACCTGGGTAATGGAGCTTCCATCTGTGCGGTCCGGAATGGGCAAAGCGTTGATACCTCAATGGGTATGACGCCGCTGGAAGGTCTGATGATGGGGACGCGCAGCGGTGATGTGGATTTTGGTGCGATGGCATGGATTGCGAGTGAAACCAACCAGACACTGAGCGACCTTGAGCGCGTGGTCAATAAAGAGTCTGGCTTACTGGGTATTTCCGGTTTGTCTTCTGACTTACGTACGCTGGAGAAAGCCTGGCACGAAGGACACGAGCGTGCGCAGTTGGCAATTAAGACGTTTGTACATCGTATTGCACGTCATATCGCCGGACATGCCGCATCGCTTCATCGTCTTGATGGGATTATTTTCACCGGTGGAATTGGTGAAAACTCGGTCTTAATTCGCCGTATGGTAATTGAACATCTGGCCGTATTCGGAGTGAATATCGACAGCGATATGAATAGCCTACCTAATTCCCACGGTGAGCGAATTATTTCAGGTAAAGATGCCCGAGCTATTTGCGCTGTTATTCCAACGAATGAAGAGAAAATGATTGCACTCGATGCCATTAATTTAGGCAAAGTTAACGCACCAGTGGAATTTGCATAATTAATTTTCAGTAGAGAGATTATTTTTCATGAAGGTAAATATCGATACCAGCGATATGCTGTATGCCGAAGCATGGCTTGGCTTTAAAGGTACGGACTGGAAAGAAGAAATTAATGTCCGTGATTTTATTCAGCATAACTATACGCCTTATGAAGGGGATGAATCTTTCCTCGCCGAAGCGACGCCAGCGACCACAGCGTTGTGGGAAAAAGTGATGGCGGGCATCCGTATTGAAAACTCGACGCATGCGCCGGTTGATTTCGATACCAACATTGCAACAACGATTACCGCACACGATGCGGGTTATATCGAACAAGAACTGGAAAAGATCGTTGGTCTGCAAACGGATAAGCCGCTCAAGCGTGCCCTACATCCGTTTGGCGGCATTAACATGATCAAAAGCTCTTTTGATGCCTATGGTCGTGAGATGGACGCGGATTTTGAATACCAGTTTACTGAGCTGCGAAAAACCCATAACCAGGGCGTATTTGACGCTTACTCCCCGGATATGCTGCGCTGCCGTAAGTCCGGTGTATTAACCGGTCTGCCGGATGGTTATGGTCGTGGCCGCATCATCGGTGACTATCGCCGCGTCGCACTGTACGGGATCCGCTATCTGGTGCGTGAACGTGAATTGCAATTTGCCGATCTCCAGTCGAATCTGGAGTGGGGGCAGAATCTGGAAGCTACGATTCGCCTGCGTGAAGAGCTGTCTGAACATCGTCGTGCACTGCTGCAAATGCAGGAAATGGCGGCGAAATACGGTTGCGATATTTCCCGTCCGGCGCGTAATGCGCAGGAAGCTGTGCAGTGGGTCTACTTTGCTTATCTGGCAGCGGTGAAATCTCAGAACGGCGGCGCAATGTCTTTGGGTCGTACCGCATCGTTCCTCGATATTTATATTGAGCGCGACTTCAAAGCCGGGATCTTAACCGAGCAGCAGGCTCAGGAACTGATCGACCACTTCATTATGAAGATCCGCATGGTGCGTTTCCTGCGTACACCGGAATTCGACACCCTGTTCTCGGGCGATCCTATCTGGGCAACGGAAGTCATTGGCGGTATGGGGCTGGATGGTCGTACGCTGGTCACGAAAAACTCCTTCCGCTACCTGCATACACTGCACACCATGGGGCCAGCACCTGAGCCGAACCTGACGGTACTGTGGTCTGAAGCTCTGCCGATTGCATTCAAAAAATATGCTGCACAGGTCTCTATCGTCACTTCATCTTTACAGTATGAAAACGACGATCTGATGCGTGCTGACTTTGACAGCGATGACTATGCCATCGCCTGCTGTGTCAGCCCGATGGTTATCGGCAAGCAAATGCAGTTCTTTGGTGCACGTGCCAACCTCGCTAAAACGCTGCTGTACGCAATCAATGGCGGTGTGGATGAGAAGCTGAAAATCCAGGTGGGTCCGAAAACGGCTCCGCTGATGGATGATGTGCTGGATTACGACACGGTGATGGAGAGCCTGGACCACTTTATGGACTGGCTGGCAGTGCAGTACATCAGTGCGCTGAACATCATTCACTATATGCACGACAAGTACAGCTACGAAGCCTCACTGATGGCGCTGCACGATCGTGATGTCTATCGCACGATGGCATGTGGCATGGCGGGTCTTTCCGTCGCGGCGGACTCCCTGTCGGCTATCAAATATGCGCGAGTGAAACCGATCCGTGATGAGAGCGGTCTGGCAGTCGATTTCGAAATTGAAGGCGACTATCCGCAGTACGGTAACAATGATGAGCGCGTAGACAGTATTGCCTGCGATTTGGTTGAACGCTTTATGAAGAAAATTAAAGTGTTACCGACCTATCGTAACGCGGTACCGACGCAGTCTATTCTGACCATCACCTCCAACGTGGTGTACGGACAGAAAACCGGCAACACGCCGGACGGACGTCGCGCAGGTACTCCGTTTGCACCAGGGGCAAACCCGATGCACGGTCGCGATCGCAAAGGTGCCGTTGCGTCGTTAACCTCAGTTGCCAAACTGCCATTTACCTATGCCAAAGATGGTATCTCGTACACCTTCTCCATTGTGCCGGCGGCGCTGGGCAAAGAAGATAGCGTGCGTAAAACCAACCTGGTCGGTCTGTTGGACGGTTACTTCCATCATGAAGCGCATGTCGAAGGCGGGCAGCACCTGAACGTTAACGTCATGAACCGCGAAATGCTGATGGATGCGATTGAGCACCCGGAAAACTATCCGAACCTGACGATCCGCGTGTCTGGCTATGCGGTGCGCTTTAATGCGCTCACCCGTGAGCAGCAGCAGGATGTTATTTCACGTACTTTCACCCAGGCGCTTTAACGCCGGAGGGGCTATGAGAAAAATTATTGCAACTGAATGTGCGCCAGGGGCCATTGGGCCTTACGTGCAGGGTGTGGATCTGGGCAGCATGGTGCTGACCTCAGGTCAGATCCCGGTGTGTCCACAAACGGGTGAAGTGGCAGAAAACGTGGCCGATCAGGCGCGTCAGAGCCTGGAAAACGTTAAAGCGATCGTGGAGTCTGCGGGTTTGAAAGTGGGCGATATCGTGAAGACCACCGTATTTGTTGCTGATCTGAATGACTTCGCCACGATTAACCAGGTGTATCAGCAGTTCTTTGATGAGCATAAAGCAATCTACCCAACGCGCAGTTGCGTGCAGGTTGCTCGCTTGCCGAAGGATGTGAAGCTGGAGATTGAAGCCATCGCCGTACGTGGCGACACGTTGTAATCCCCCCCGCGGGGCGATCGTCAGGATCGCCCCAATCCTGTAATGAGTGTGAAACCTGGTCTTCACTGAACGGCAATCCGAGGGTGTGGATATGATTAGCGCATTCGATATTTTTAAGATTGGCATTGGACCTTCCAGCTCCCATACCGTGGGACCAATGAATGCAGGTAAACGTTTTATCGACCAACTGGTCAGTACCGGAGAATTACCTCAGACCACGCGCATTGTCGTCGATCTTTATGGTTCGCTTTCCCTGACCGGAAAAGGCCATGCGACCGATGTCGCCATCATGATGGGACTGGCAGGTAACAGCCCGCAGAGCGTGAATATTGACGCAATTGCTGGTTTTATTCAGGAAGTGACCCGCTCCGGACGTTTGCCGGTTGCCGGGGGGACACATGTGGTCGATTTCCCTCCAGAGAGCAACATTCTTTTCCATACAGAAACGCTACCACGTCATGAAAATGGAATGCGGATCACTGCATGGAATGGCGAAGAGAAGTTGTTAAGTAAAACCTATTACTCCGTTGGCGGTGGTTTTATTGTTGAAGAGGAACATTTTGGCCTGGCGCACGATACCGAGGCGCATGTGCCGTACAACTTCCATTCCGCCAGCGAATTGCTGAAGCTGTGCGAGAGAAACGGGCTTTCTGTTTCCGGCCTGATGATGCAAAACGAACTGGCGATGCGCAGTAAAGAAGAGATTGATGCGGGCTTCGCTCAAATCTGGGACGTCATGCATGCCGGTATAGAGCGTGGCATGAACACTGAAGGCGTCCTGCCTGGTCCTCTTAACGTTCCACGTCGCGCTGTGGCGTTACGCCGTTTGCTGGTTTCCAGCGATAACCTGTCCAGCGATCCGATGAACGTCATCGACTGGATCAACATGTTCGCTCTGGCGGTGAGCGAAGAAAACGCGGCCGGGTGTCGGGTCGTTACCGCGCCGACAAACGGCGCATGTGGGATTATCCCCGCGGTGCTGGCCTATTACGACAAGTTCCGTCGCCCGGTGAATGCGAATTCAATTGCTCGTTATTTACTGGCCGCAGGGGCGATAGGTGCGCTTTATAAGATGAATGCGTCTATTTCTGGTGCTGAAGTGGGCTGCCAGGGAGAGATTGGTGTGGCGTGTTCAATGGCAGCAGCCGGGCTGACTGAATTGCTTGGCGGCAGCCCATCACAGGTCTGTATTGCCGCTGAAATCGCGATGGAACATAACCTCGGGCTCACCTGTGATCCGGTGGCGGGGCAGGTACAAATTCCATGTATTGAACGTAACGCGATCAACGCTGTAAAAGCCGTAAACGCCGCGCGTATGGCGCTGCGTCGCACGTCTGAGCCACGTGTATCACTCGATAAAGTTATCGAGACGATGTACGAAACCGGTAAAGACATGAACGATAAATACCGTGAAACTTCTCGTGGCGGTCTGGCGATCAAAGTGGTTTGTACCTGAGGTGATAGCTGTGCCTGATGCTACGCTCATCAGGCCTGCGGTTTACGCGCGCTTGTGACTTTTGTCGATCAGATAAGGCGCAAGCGCCGCCATCCGACGGTGAATTAATCAAAATGGCATGATAAAAAAGGTGCACTTAGGTGCACCTTTTTTGTTGTGATCTGCTTCAAAAATAGAAACTAAATTCTTAATTTTCCTATAAAAGAGAAAATATTTCTTAACTTTTAGAAATTACAGGGGCTTGTTTGTGAAGTTTTTCTCTGACCCTGCGCGTATGATTTCTTCATTCAAACAACTCGCCTGCATCTCATGTACTGCGTATCGCCTTGAGGCAGTACGACAAAAATAAAAAAACCTCTACCTACACATTGAGCGAGGAATTATGGAAACGGCAACGAATAATAGCGTAATACTCGATGCATCCGCTCCGGCGCGTCGGGCTGGCATGACCGAAAGCGAATGGCGGGAAGCCATTAAGTTCGACAGTACGGATACTGGCTGGGTCATTATGAGTATTGGAATGGCGATTGGTGCGGGGATTGTTTTTCTTCCCGTTCAGGTGGGCCTGATGGGGTTATGGGTTTTCCTGTTATCCTCTGTTATCGGCTACCCCGCCATGTATTTGTTCCAGCGTTTGTTTATCAATACGCTGGCTGAGTCTCCTGAGTGTAAAGATTACCCGAGCGTCATTAGCGGCTATTTAGGCAAAAACTGGGGCATCCTGTTAGGTGCACTGTATTTTGTGATGCTGGTTATCTGGATGTTCGTTTATTCCACCGCCATTACTAACGATAGCGCCTCATATCTGCACACGTTTGGCGTTACAGAAGGTCTACTGTCTGACAGCCCGTTCTATGGTCTGGTGCTGATTTGCATTCTTGTTGCCATCTCGTCACGCGGCGAAAAAATGTTGTTTAAAATCTCCACCGGTATGGTGTTAACCAAACTGCTGGTGGTGGCGGCGTTGGGCGTTTCGATGGTCGGGATGTGGCATCTTCACAACATTGGCGCGCTGCCGCCGATGGCGCTGTTGATTAAAAACGCGATTATCACACTGCCATTCACCTTGACCTCAATTCTGTTTATTCAAACCTTAAGCCCGATGGTTATTTCGTACCGTTCTCGTGAAAAATCCATTGAGGTCGCACGTCATAAAGCCCTTCGCGCTATGAATATCGCGTTCGGTATTTTGTTTGTCACCGTCTTTTTCTACGCAGTTTCTTTCACTTTAGCAATGGGTCACGACGAAGCAGTTAAAGCGTATGAGCAGAATATTTCCGCTCTGGCGATTGCCGCGCAGTTTATCAGCGGGGATGGCGCTGGTTGGGTGAAAATCGTCAGCGTAATTCTGAATATCTTCGCCGTTATGACCGCTTTCTTTGGCGTTTACTTAGGCTTCCGTGAAGCGACCCAGGGTATCGTGATGAACGTACTGCGCCGCAAAATGCCGGCCGAAAAGATCAATGAAACACTCGTTCAGCGCGGCATCATGGTATTCGCCATCTTACTGGCCTGGAGTGCGATTGTGCTCAATGCGCCGGTACTGAGCTTCACTTCTATTTGTAGCCCAATCTTCGGCATGGTGGGTTGTTTGATTCCGGCCTGGCTGGTCTACAAGGTTCCTGCACTACACAAATATAAAGGCGCATCTCTGTATCTGATTATTATCACAGGTCTGCTGTTGTGCGTTTCTCCGTTCCTGGCATTTTCTTGAGTTATCTGAGCAAAGGTCGTTGTTATGTTTGAGACTACATTGAATCCAATATGGGATAGTTTTATCCGCGCGGTGCAGGAAGAGGTTAAACCTGCACTGGGTTGCACCGAACCTATCTCTCTGGCTCTGGCCGCAGCGGTGGCATCCTCTGAACTGAGCGGCGCGGTTGAACGCATTGATGCCTGGGTATCACCGAACCTGATGAAAAACGGTATGGGCGTCACCGTGCCGGGTACCGGAATGGTAGGTCTGCCCGTCGCGGCTGCACTGGGTGCGCTGGGGGGAAATGCTCGCGCAGGTTTAGAAGTGCTGAAAGATGCATCCGCTGAAGCCATTACGGATGCAAAAGCCATGCTGGAGGCCGGGAAGGTTGCGGTGATGCTGCAGCAACCTTGCGAGGATATTCTCTTTTCGCGCGCTAAGGTTTATAGCAGTGAAGGGTGGGCGTGCGTCACCATTGTAGGCGGTCACACTAACATTGTGCACATTGAGACTAACAACGGCGTGGTGTTTACCAAAGAAGAGTTGGCGCAGGACGACGAGCAGATATCACCGCTGGCAGTGTTATCCCATACTTCGCTGGAAGAGATTTTAGCGTTTGTGAATGCGGTACCGTTTGAGTCGATTCGCTTTATTCTGGATGCGGCAAAATTGAACGGTGCACTGTCCCAGGAAGGATTACGCGGAACCTGGGGATTGCATATCGGTGCCACACTTGAGAAGCAGTGTGCTCGTGGTTTGCTGGCAAACGACCTTTCAACCGCCATTCTGATCCGTACCAGTGCGGCATCGGATGCGCGTATGGGGGGGGCGACACTGCCTGCGATGAGCAATTCAGGATCCGGTAATCAGGGCATTACCGCCACGGTACCGGTAATGGTGGTTGCTGAACACTTTGGTGCCGATGATGAAAAACTGGCGCGGGCGTTGATGCTGTCACACCTGAGCGCGATTTACATTCATCATCAGCTTCCACGCTTGTCGGCTTTGTGCGCGGCGACCACTGCGGCGATGGGCGCGGCGGCAGGTATGGCATGGCTGGTAGACGGTCGTTACAACACTATCGCGATGGCTATCAGTAGCATGATTGGCGATGTAAGCGGGATGATTTGCGATGGCGCTTCAAACAGCTGTGCGATGAAGGTCTCTACCAGTGCGTCTGCGGCGTGGAAGGCGGTACTCATGGCCCTGGATGATACAGCCGTGACCGGTAACGAAGGGATTGTGGCGCATAACGTGGAGCAATCTATTTCGAATCTGTGTGCGCTGGCATGTCGTTCGATGCAGGAAACCGACAAGCAGATCATAGAGATTATGGCCAGTAAAGCGCATTAACTACCCGGCCGGATAAGGTGCGTTAGCGTCGGTATCCGGCAAGGTGATCCTGTATCAGATGCCGCCTTATCAGGCGGCATCTTCCTCTTCCAGCCGGATCTCGGCATCGGCAACAATCGCTTCCAGTTCAGTCAGCATTTCTTCGTAGCCGAAAGTGACCGTTTCCTGTGGTTTGGGCTCTACTTTCGTTTGCCGTTTTTTTGACGATTTTTTGCTCATAGCCGCACTCCCTTGTTTTCCCTGACTATACGGGCAAATCTATCAGCAAAGCGCGTAATGGCGTATCGGCAACCAACGTTATGTTAGCTTCGTCACGAATAAATGCGCCATCGCCACAGGTCAGTGCTTCTTTCTCCGCTCCAGACGTTAACGCATGGAAAGTACCGTGGATTGACTGCAAATAGGCCCGTGGTCCATGTAACTGAAAACTTAGCGATTCACCTTTTTGCAGTTCAACATGGTGTACCCATACCTGCTGGCGAAGATGCAGGCTGCCTTGCTCACCGTCCGGGGATGCAATTAACTGATGTTTACCTGCGCTCAGCGTAGTTTTCTGTACACAAGCATTTTCCCGCTGTGGGCAGGCATCCAGCCACAGCTGCATTCTGGTTAATGGCTTATCTTTGCTGAGATTGTGCTCGCTGTAGCTTATTCCTGGCTGCGTGGCGAGTAGTAAGACTTCACCGGCTTTAGCCTGAATATGGTTGCCTTCGCTGTCGCGATATTCAGCTTCCCCTTCGAGGATCAGGTTTACGATATCAACCTTCGGATAGGTACGTGGCTGGAAAGAGGCTCCCGGTGCCAGAACTTCCTGGTTCAGAACACGCAGTGAGGCATAACCCAGCAGTTTAGGATCAAAATAGTGTCCAAAGGAGAAGGTATAACGGGCCTGCAGCCAGCCGTAGTCTGCTTGTCCGCACTGTTTGGCTGTTCGGGTAGTAATCATAGTTCTTGACCTCTCTTTACTTCCTTTTATGTTAAATGGCTAGACGCTGCATTGTTAGCCAGATATTCTGCCCGGTATGTTCAAATTTCCTGAATGAGAACGAAATGGCCAAAGAAAGGGCTTTAACGCTTGAAGCGCTACGCGTTATGGATGCAATTGACAGACGTGGCAGCTTTGCCGCTGCGGCAGACGAACTGGGGCGTGTACCTTCCGCACTCAGCTACACGATGCAAAAACTGGAAGAAGAGCTGGACGTCGTATTGTTTGACCGTTCAGGTCATCGTACAAAATTCACCAATGTGGGGCGGATGTTGCTTGAGCGTGGGCGCGTGCTGCTGGAAGCGGCAGATAAGCTCACCACCGATGCTGAAGCGCTGGCTCGCGGCTGGGAAACGCATCTGACGATTGTCACCGAAGCGCTGGTGCCAACGGCCGCATTTTTCCCACTCATCGACCGGCTCGCTGTGAAGGCGAATACTCAGCTTTCCGTTATTACCGAAGTATTGGCAGGGGCATGGGAGCGTCTGGAACAAGGGCGAGCAGATATTGTGATTGCCCCGGATATGCATTTTCGCTCATCGTCAGAAATTAATTCCCGCAAACTGTACTCGCTGATGAACGTCTATGTAGCTGCACCGGATCATCCTATCCATCAGGAGCCAGAGCCGTTGTCAGAGGTCACTCGTGTGAAATACCGTGGTATTGCGGTCGCAGATACCGCCCGAGAGCGCCCGGTGTTAACCGTTCAGCTTCTGGATAAACAACCCCGCCTGACGGTGAGTTCGATAGAAGATAAGCGCCAGGCGTTGTTGGCCGGGCTGGGGGTGGCGACCATGCCGTATCCGCTGGTGGAAGAGGATATCGCGGCAGGCAGACTGCGGGTTGTTAGCCCGGAATCCACGAATGAAATTGATATCATCATGGCGTGGCGACGGGACAGTATGGGTGAGGCGAAATCCTGGTGTTTACGGGAAATTCCGAAGCTGTTTGCCGGAAAGTAGCGCAAGCACCGTTACAGGCCTGCAAATATAGCCATTTGTAGGCCTGATAAGCGTTACGCTATCAGGCATCCACATATACCGCGTCAGGACTGGTTTTTTGGGTCCGACCCGAAGCGGTTACTACCCGGCGTACCGTTTTGACAGTTGAAAATGACGATTATCAACCAGCCAATGATAGGGATCAGCAGCACTAACAGCCACCATGCTGAGCGATCGGTATCATGCAGACGGCGGAACTGCACAGCCCACCACGGTATAAATACCAGAACCCCATAAATTGTCGTTAATATGCCTTCTCCCCCGGCGCGTTGCCAACCAAACATTCTGTCCAGAATGCCCAGTACGAACGTAAAGATGATGTTGACCAGAACAAACATCCAGTACTCTTTGCGGCGTGCACGGCCGCTAAAGCCAAAGTAGTTCTTTAATACGTTTAAATACCAATCCATTTTTGCCTCGTTCTGCATTCAATTACTTGTTTTTAAAGCAATCAAAATAAGAATAGCTGTGATTGGTTCGTGGGTAAATATTTACGATGTTAATTAATAAGGCACCCTGAAGGGTGCCTGTGTAAATTATGCGAAACGGCTATCACGTCCGTGCGGCTCGTTGAGGTCCTGCCATGGCCCAATGGAAATAATACCGGTCGGGTTGATGGTTTTGTGGCTACGGAAATAGTGATTACGGATATGGTCAAAGTTAACGGTGTCCGCAATGCCCGGCACCTGGTAGATATCGCGCAGGAAACCGTAAAGATTCAGATAGTCACTAATACGGTGTTTGTCGCACTTAAAGTGGGTGACATAGACCGGATCAAAGCGCACCAGCGTGGTCCACAGGCGAATATCAGCTTCTGTTAACTGGTCACCGATCAGGTAGCGATGCTGACCGAGAATTTGCTCCAGCCGTGCCAGGGATTCAAACACTTTTTCCACTGCGTCGTCATACGCCTGCTGGCTGGTGGCAAAACCGGCTTTATAGACACCGTTATTAACGTTGTCATAGATCCAGCTATTCAGCTCGTCAATTTTACTTTGCAGGGCTGGTGGGTAGTAATCACCGGCTTTTGCGCCCAGCGCATCAAAGGCGGTGTTAAACATACGGATAATTTCTGCCGATTCATTACTGACAATGGTGTGATTTTTTTTATCCCACAGTACCGGAACGGTAACCCTGCCGCTGTAATGCGGATCGGCGTGTAAATACAACTGATAGAGAAACTCGTGCTGGTAAAGCGTATCGCCTGTCGCTGCCGGGAAATCGTCATCAAACGTCCAGCCGTTTTCCAGCATCAGCGGATTTACAACAGAAACGGAAATAAACGGCTCCAGCCCTTTGAGCTTGCGCAGAATTAGCGTGCGGTGCGCCCACGGGCAGGCAAGAGAAACGTACAGGTGATATCTGTCTTTTTCGGCGGCAAACCCACCTTCGCCAGTTGGACCCGGCGAGCCATCAGCGGTGAGCCAGTTACGGAAAGCCGATGCAGAACGTTGAAATTTTCCTCCGGTAGATTTGGTGTCATACCAGGTGTCATGCCAGACGCCATCAATCAGTTGTCCCATTATCTCTCTCCCGGATAGCAAAACGAGGAGCTAATCCCCTCGTCTTTTTTCTTTGAGTATATACCCTAAATAATTCGAGTTGCAGGAAGGCGGCAAGGGAAGAAATCCCCAGGAACATTAATAACTATGTGACTGGGGTTTCTGAGTGTAGCCAACACACCGGCAATTTATAGCTTGCTTACCACTTTTTATTCAGTACGCGGTCGATGCTGAATGCGCCCGGACCGGTGATAGCCAGCAGCAGGAAACCGCCTGCAATGGTCAGGTTTTTCATGAACATCAGCGAGTTCATGCCTTCCGCAAAGTTGCTATGGAAGATGAACGCGGTCAGCAATGTGAAGCCTGCAGTGAACAGCGCGGTAGTACGAGTCAGGAAGCCAAACAGAATGGCCAGACCGCCGCCGAACTCAAGCAGGATTACCAGTGGCAACATAAAACCAGGGACGCCCATGGCTTCCATGTACTGTTGGGTACCCGCATATCCGGTGATTTTTCCCCAGCCTGCAGAAATAAACAGGATTGGCATCAGAATGCGCGCTACCAGTACACCAACATCTTCTAATTTTTTCATCGTACTCTCCAGGAAACCACTCAGGCGGTATATTTTGTTTTTTGTGCATCAACGCTGTATAGCGCGTCATTGCTGTCGATGGAGAGAATAATAAACGTGGATAATGACAATTGTTAGCAAGGAAAACTGTCAGTAATTTTCAAAAAATTTGAGTGATGAGAGGCGAGAAATGTGCAGCCTGAAAGCGATGCGCCATCAGGCATGGGAGTGAGGAGATTAACCGCGCAGCTGCTGCTGTCTGATTGTTGCCTTCACCAGCCGCCATGCGCTCCAGACGCTAAAACCACGTTTGGCCCAGCGTACGAGCAGGTTAGGATTACGGATCGTGCGAATCGCCATGATGCTGCTGCCGACCAACACCCAGGAGCGCAGGTTCAGTAGTGTATTCCAGCCGCGATCGTACGCACCAGTTGCCTCGAGCCAGTCGCGTCGGGTGGCTGTCAGATCCAGCCGTTGCTGCTGGATCTGACTAAGCAGCAGTGCCTTACGTTTTTGACGCTCGACTTTACTGCTCATTATGCATCATCCTCCAGGGCCCGCCTGTCGTTAGCGAGTTCATTGCGGGTATGGCGTAACAGTGTTGACTTGCGGGCCTTACGTAATGTCCATAAGCCGCCAATGAGGGCCAAAAGCAACAGCACCACGGTGGTGGCAATCATCGCGTTGAGGCGGTACTGAGGGTCAATGGCCCAGATGATAAGTACCATCAGGCTCATCAGACCAAAAGCAGCGAACAGCATGGTCAGCCCCAGCATCAGCAGAAGCTGAAAGAGGTTGGCTTTTTCCTCTTCCAGTTCAACGACGGCCAGCCGCAGGCGGGTTTCGACTATTTCAACGAGGATCGTGATGATCCGTTGTCCGATACCCAGTACGCTCTTGCCTGGACCTTGTGCGTGATGAGAATCCGCCATTGTTAACGGCGCGACAGCAGTACGCCAAGTACCACACCGACCGCAGCGCCGATGCCGACGCCTGTCCATGGGTTTTCGCGCACATAGTTATCGGCACGGGCAGCGGCTTCACGGGTTTGCTTGGCAATCACGTCGCTGGTTTCTCCCAGACGATTACGGCTCTCTTTCAGTGCTCGTTCAGCCTTGCTGCGAATTTTACTCAACTCTTCTTTCGACTTATCGCCAGAGGAGCTCAGTACCTCTTCAAGCGTATCCGCAAGGGATTTCAGCTCAGCGCGCAGGTGTTCCGTAGCATTATCTTTTGACATAGTTCTCTCCAGGTGAGTGGGTAGTTACCGTACTTAGTAATCGCGAGATTCAAGTTCTTTCAGCTCTTTCTGAGCTTCCGCGAGCTTATGTTCGCGCTTTGCGATTTTATCCGCATCGCCTTTTTGCTTCGCCTCGGCTAAATCACGCTGACGCTCAGCTATCTCATCTTTCTGTTCTGAGATTTTTTTCTGATGGTCGGCGCGCAGTTTACTGTCAGTACAGTTTGCCCGGACTTCGCTAAGTGCCTTGTTCAGGCCATTGATGCGGTTCTGATTATTGTGCTTTTCGGCATAGCTAATCTCCCGCTGAATATCTTGCTCTTTTTCCTGACAAAGGGTGTTGGCGTAGCTGCCGGCACTGAGTGTGAAAAGGGTAATAGCCAAAGCGATGCGGTATTTCATTCTTGAACCTTCCATTGTGATTCGACCCTGTTACTTGGGGGTCGTTGCTCCAGGTAATAAAGCATGGGCCATAAACCCAGTTTATTAATCATAGGCACTAAACGGCGAAATCACCAAAGTGAGTGATATAATTCAGATTCCTGGAAGTTAACCAAAACGATGCGGATTATCACGTAAGCGCGACAACCACTGCACTGCCTGATTGCCATCATCCTGCTGAGCGATGACGAAGCCATGCGGTAATGTTCTGTCCAGCACAACCTTAGCTGCTGCACTTTGCGCGCTGGAATCAAAGGTGATCAGCAGCGCGTCTTTCTGTGGAGTGATACTTTTAAAACGAATTCCGTTAGCATCAAGATGATGCCAGATGGAGAAACCGTCAGGGATGCTGGCGCCCTGGTTAACGGCGCGAATGGCGAGTGTCGATTCCTGATGACGAATGGCTGACCAGGTCAGGATCAGCCCGCCTACAAACAAGATAAAGGTGGTTGTCCAGGCCAGCCGTCGAAGCGTTATGCGTGGTTTCAGCATAATTTACCCTCGGTTCCCGTATTTCTTCTTCCATAGCACAACCAGTGAACCTGCCAGACCAAACACCAGTAAAACAACCGGAAGCAGCATCAGGCATGACATGAGCTGATCTTCGTACTTGAGGAAAACCGGTGTTTTGCCCAGCAGATAACCCAACGATGTCAGGATGAGCACCCACAACAGCCCGCTCATCCAGTTGAAGAACTGAAAACGTGCATTATTCAGGCCTGACAATCCTGCAATGGTAGGCAGTAACGTTCTGACAAAGGCAATAAAACGGCCCACCAACAGCGCAGACAGGCCATGTTTGTGGAAAAGGTGATGCGCACGTTGATGGTAATGGGCGGGAAGATGAGAAAGCCAGTTCTGTACGATACGGGTGTTACCCAACCACCGTCCCTGTATATAGCTAACCCAACAGCCGAGGCTGGCCGCGGTAGTAAGTAGCAGTACAGTTTGCGGAAAGCCCATTGCACCTTTGGCAATAAGCACGCCGACCAGTACCAGTAAACTGTCACCAGGTAAAAAGGCCGCAGGAAGCAGCCCGTTTTCCAGAAACAAAATTGTAAACAGGACAAAATACAGCATACCAATCATAGAGGGATTGGCCAGAGTTTCAAAATCCTGAGCCCACAAGGCATTCAGTAATTGAGTCAGTAGTTCCATTCAGTATTCCTGGAGAATCGGTTGTCGTCACGCCGGTTGTCTGGAGTTTGTAATGCCGCAATTTTATTAATGTTTTTACATGGGGCGCGGTCTGACACAAATTCACGGCCTGAACTGTTCCCTGTTAAGTTGTGAAGTAAGCAAGCACTAACACACAAAAATTCAAAACGCTTTTAATTGTAACAAAGGTCAACGTAGTCCGTTATAGAAATTACGGTCGTTGAACTCTGATTTTGCTTATCGCAAAGGAGGGTGGCGAGAGGATTTACACAGGCTGACACTTTATACCTAATGCTTACCGAGCGTTATTCACAGGCACCGCCCTGATGCGCCTGTGAATATAAGAGCGTTTATTTTGCTGCGTTCGCGGCGGTATCCAGATGAACGACCGGATTTTCCGTGAAAAGATAACGGTCAGCGTTGAATTCAAAATCATCGCTGGTTTCGTTGAACAGCATCTGCTTCGTGTTCTCAAGGTGTTGCCACATCGCCAGTTTGGCCGCATGAGGATCTTTACGGATTAATGCCCGCAGGATCTGGTCATGGTCATCACACCAGTTATCTACCGTGCGGAGATCGATGTGATCGTGCAATTTCTTCCAGTAGGGGTTGTGTACGCGCTGAGTCCACATCTTTTCAACAATGGCGGCCAGAGCGGTGTTCTGCGTTGCCAGCGCGACCTGCACATGGAACTGGAGATCCCACTCAGAGTCACGGAAGCTTTTTTCGTTACGCGACTTCTCCTGGATTTCCACCAGTTTCATGATGTCCTGCTTGGTCACCTGGGTCGCGGCAAACTCAGCAATGTTGCTCTCAATGAGCTGGCGAGCCTGGAGAAGCTCAAAGGGACCATAGCTGGCAAACTCCAGGCTTTCATCCGGCGCGACATAGTGTTTTGGCTGGTTAGAGATGACGTGGATCCCCGACCCTTTACGCACTTCAACGTAGCCTTCAACCTCGAGCATGATGATGGCTTCACGGACCACGGTGCGGCTGACATTTTTTTCATCGGCGATAAAGCGTTCGGCGGGAAGTTTATCGCCCACCAGATAGACGCCCTGCTCAATGCGTTCTTTAAGATCAGCAGCAAGTTGTTGATACAAACGTCGTGGTTCGGTGATTTCCATATGCGCTCCAGGCATGATACGGCAGACTATATTTGTTATACCACTTTTGCGACTATGGCTCTACTCGCGACGATAAAAAAGCCGCCAGTTAGCTGGCGGCTTTGCAATTTATAACCTTGCTAAAAAGCGTCAGGTTAACTTTGCGTCGCGGGGTTGTTAGTTTGTGGCCCCGAGTCTATCTCGCTGGCCGGTTTGTTTTGCAACACCGTCCAGATAACCAGCGCACCGAGCAGGTCAAATACTGCCAGCACGGCAAACAGTGGGCTAAAGCCAATGGTGTCAGCCAGGGCGCCAACGACCAGCGCAAACAGGGTACTCGCAAGCCAGGCAGACATACCGGTCAGACCATTTGCGGTTGCCACTTCATTACGGCCAAACACGTCAGAAGAGAGGGTAATCAGCGCACCGGACAGTGCCTGGTGAGCAAAACCGCCGACGCACAGCAGGGCGATAGCAACGTACGGGCTGGTGAACAGACCAATCATCCCTGGGCCAATCATGAGGAATGCCCCCATGGTGACGACCATTTTACGTGAAACGATCAGGTTCACACCGAACCAGCGCTGGAACAGCGGCGGCAAATATCCCCCGACGATACAACCCAGATCGGCAAACAGCATTGGCATCCAGGCGAACATCGCAATCTCTTTCAGGTTAAAGCCGTAGACTTTAAACATGAACAGTGGGATCCAGGCGTTAAAGGTACCCCAGGCTGGTTCTGCCAGAAAACGCGGCAGCGCAATACCCCAGAACTGACGGTTACGTAGGATCTGGCCGAGCGACATTTTCTTCGCGGTGCTGTTTTTATGCTGTGATTCCTGACCGTTGAGGATGTAATCGCGCTCTTCATCAGACAGTTTTTTCTGATCGCGAGGATGTTTATAGAAGACAAGCCAGGACATGGCCCAGATGAAGCTCAGAACACCAGAGATAATGAACGCCATCTGCCAGCTGTGCATGACAATCGCCCAGACTACCAGCGGCGGAGCGATCATCGCACCAATAGAAGATCCGACGTTAAAGTAACCAACTGCAATAGAACGCTCTTTAGCAGGGAACCATTCAGAGCTGGCTTTCAGACCCGCAGGGATCATCGCGGCTTCAGCGGCGCCGACAGCGCCTCGCGCGAGTGCCAGACCACCCCAGCTTCCGGCCAGTGCAGTTGCACCACAGAAGACGGCCCACAGAACGGCGAACATCGCGTAGCCCACTTTTGTCCCGAGTACATCCAGAACATAGCCAGCGACGGGTTGCATAACGGTGTAAGCAGCAGAATACGCTGCGATGATATAGGAGTACTGTTGAGTGGAGATGTGTAACTCTTCCATCAGAGTTGGCGCAGCTGCCGCCACAGTGTTACGCGTCAGATAACCCAGCACGGTGCCAAGCGTCACCAGTGCTATCATGTACCAACGTAACCCTTTAATTTTACGCATGTAAAACCTCATCGTTTTGTTATTTCCGCAAGAAGCGCGGTCATCTTCCTGTGTAGGGCGGAGGATGTTCTTTTACGAAGGGCGTAACCGATAAAAACCGGTACTCCCCGAACTTTGCCATGTAAATAATCTTGCTAATTCGGTTTCCGTACCGGTCAATCCGATGGTGGACCATCGGTAATTTGCATTCCGTCGGCTTATGTATTGCGACGGCAAAAAGATAACTTGTCATACAGCTTTAAAAGGTGAGTGCCATCACAAAAGTGTGAATCTTCGTGTGGTCATTATTTCGATTCAGCAAAGCCAGTGCTGGAGCGGTCTGGCGCACGATTTACCTCTTTGAGAGTAATTTTTTTGTCATCATTAGTTGATCTAACTCACGAAAATATCTTCAGTATATGGAAATTGGTGTGATAACTTTGACAACATCAAAACATAAGCAATCTGACGCACTCGCTGAGAGGAAGACGATAATGACCCCGTTTATGACTGAAGATTTTCTGCTGGATACCGAATTTGCCCGCCGTCTCTATCATGATTACGCTAAAGACCAGCCAATCTTCGATTACCACTGCCATTTGCCGCCGCAACAAATCGCGGAAAACTACCGTTTCAACAACCTGTATGACATCTGGCTGAAGGGCGACCACTATAAATGGCGTGCTATGCGTACCAACGGCGTCGCTGAACGCCTGTGTACCGGCGATGCGTCCGATCGTGAAAAGTTTGATGCCTGGGCCGCAACGGTGCCGCACACTATTGGTAACCCGCTCTACCACTGGACGCATCTTGAACTGCGTCGTCCATTTGGTATTACAGGTAAGCTGCTCTCACCTGCTACGGCGGATGAAATCTGGAATCAATGCAATGAATTGCTGGCGCAGGATAAATTTTCCGCGCGCGGTATCATGCAGCAGATGAACGTGAAAATGGTGGGTACCACCGACGATCCGATTGACTCACTGGAGCATCACGCCTCAGTCGCAAAAGACAGCACCTTTGCTATCAAAGTGCTGCCGAGCTGGCGTCCAGATAAAGCCTTCAATATTGAACAGGCGACCTTTAACGACTATATGGCGAAGCTGGGTGAAGTGTCTGACACTGACATTCGCCGCTTTACCGATCTGCAGACCGCGTTGACTAAACGTCTGGATCACTTTGCTGCTCACGGCTGTAAAGTGTCCGACCACGCCCTCGACGTGGTGCTGTTTGCGGAATCTAACGAATCCGAACTGGATAGCATTCTGGCCCGTCGCCTGGCGGGTGAAACCCTGAGCGAGCATGAAGTAGCTCAGTTTAAAACGGCTGTACTGGTGTTCCTTGGCGCTGAGTATGCACGCCGCGGTTGGGTACAGCAGTACCACATTGGCGCGCTGCGTAATAACAACTTGCGTCAGTTCAAACTGCTGGGGCCGGATGTAGGCTTTGACTCCATCAATGATCGTCCTGTTGCAGAAGAACTCTCCAAACTGCTGAGCAAGCAGAACGAAGAAAACCTGCTGCCCAAAACGATCTTGTACTGCCTGAACCCGCGCGATAACGAAGTGCTCGGCACTATGATTGGTAACTTCCAGGGTGAAGGTATGCCGGGCAAAATGCAGTTCGGTTCCGGATGGTGGTTTAACGATCAGAAAGACGGGATGGAGCGTCAGATGACGCAACTGGCCCAGCTCGGCCTGCTGAGCCGCTTTGTCGGCATGCTGACTGACAGCCGTAGCTTCCTGTCATACACACGCCATGAGTATTTCCGCCGCATCCTGTGCCAGATGATTGGTCGTTGGGTTGCCGCTGGTGAAGCTCCGGCAGATATCCAGTTGCTGGGTGAAATGGTCAGAAATATCTGCTTCAACAATGCGCGCGACTACTTCGCCATTGAACTGAACTAAGGTCCGGGGTTGATATGCAATACATCAAGATCCATACGTTGGATAACGTTGCGGTCGCGCTGGCAGACCTGGCGCAAGGTACGCAGGTAAGTGTCGATAACCATACCGTAACGCTACGACAGGATGTTGTACGTGGACATAAATTTGCACTGAGCGATATTGCGCAGGGTGAGAACGTCATTAAATACGGCTTGCCGATCGGCCATGCTCTGGCGGATATCGCAGCGGGTGAGCATATTCATGCTCACAATACGCGCACCAATCTGAGCGATCTGGATGAATACAGCTATCAACCCGACTTTCAGGAGCCAGAAGCACAACCGGCGGATCGCGATGTGCAGATCTACCGCCGGGCCAATGGCGATGTCGGGGTGCGTAACGAACTGTGGATCCTGCCGACTGTTGGCTGTGTCAACGCCATGGCGCGTCAGATGCAAACTCGTTTCCTGAAAGAGACTAACGATGCTGAAGGCATTGACGGGGTTCATCTCTTTAGTCATACCTACGGCTGTTCGCAACTGGGCGATGATCATATTAACACCCGTACTATGCTGCAAAATATGGTGCGTCATCCGAACGCGGGCGCGGTGCTGGTGGTTGGCCTTGGTTGTGAAAACAACCAGGTTGATGCCTTCCGTGAAACGCTGGGCGAGTTCGATCCAGAGCGTGTCCATTTCATGGTCTGCCAACATCAGGAAGATGAAGTGGAAGCCGGGATCGAACATCTTCATCAGTTGTACAACGTGATGCGTAATGATAAGCGCGAGCCGGGTAAACTGGGAGAGCTGAAGTTTGGTCTGGAGTGCGGCGGGTCGGACGGCTTGTCTGGCATTACCGCTAACCCGATGCTGGGGCGTTTTTCCGACTACGTCATTGCTAACGGCGGTACGACTGTACTGACCGAAGTGCCGGAAATGTTCGGTGCTGAGCAACTGCTGATGGATCATTGCCGCGACGAGGCGACCTTCGAGAAGCTGGTGATGATGGTCAATGACTTCAAACAGTACTTCATTGCCCACAACCAGCCGATCTATGAGAACCCATCGCCGGGTAACAAGGCGGGTGGGATTACCACGCTGGAAGATAAATCGCTGGGCTGCACCCAGAAAGCGGGTTCCAGTAAAGTCGTGGATGTACTGCGTTACGGCGAACGTCTTAAAACACACGGCCTGAATCTGTTAAGTGCTCCGGGCAATGATGCCGTTGCGACCAGCGCACTGGCGGGCGCAGGCTGTCATATGGTGTTGTTCAGCACTGGTCGCGGTACGCCTTACGGTGGTTTTGTGCCAACGGTAAAAATCGCCACTAACAGTGAGCTGGCTGCGAAGAAAAAGCACTGGATTGATTTTGACGCCGGACAACTTATCCACGGTAAGGCCATGCCTCAGTTGCTGAACGAGTTTGTCGACACGATCGTTGAGTTTGCTAACGGCAAACAGACCTGTAACGAGCGTAATGACTTCCGTGAGCTGGCTATCTTTAAGAGTGGCGTAACGCTGTAATTATCCTTCATCTTTCGCACCACGATGGTGTTGGCTGTGTTCACTCACCCCGGTCACTTACTTCAGTAAGCTCCGGGGGATACCTGAACTTGCCACCTTGAGGTAGTACGAAATCTTTTGGGTAATTAATCTCGACTGGATTAAAAAAACGGCGTTTCATAATATGGAGCGCCGTTTGTTTTTGTGTTTCCTGACAAGGATCTTCCATGACCGCGTATTGGCTGGCCCAGGGCGTAGGTGTCATCGCCTTTCTGATCGGCATTACCACTTTCTTCAACCGCGATGAGCGCCGATTCAGGCTGCAGCTTGCTGTCTATAGTGCCACTATCGGCGTGCATTTCTTCCTGATGGGAGCGTATCCGGCGGGGATGAGCGCAGAGCTTAACACCATTCGAACGCTTGTCTCGATGCGCACCCGTAAACTGTGGGTGATGACCCTTTTCATTATCCTTACGCTGGTTCTGGGGCTGGCGAAATTACAGCACGCAATGGAGCTTCTCCCTATTGTCGGCACGCTGGCCAGCACCTGGGCGCTGTTTCGCTGTAAAGGTTTAACCGTCCGCTGTGTCATGTGGTGCGCAACAGCCTGCTGGGTTATTCACAATTTCTGGCTGGGATCAATTGGCGGCACGATGATTGAAGGAAGTTTTCTGGTGATGAACGGCCTGAACATTATTCGTTTCAGACGCATGCAAAAACGCGGAATCGATCCCTTCAAAATTGAAAAAAGCGTACAGCAAGAAAACCCCTCCGCACGATGACGGAGGGGAGGAGAGGTTAGCCACGCAGGGCGTTGTTTGCCAGACGCTCGTCTTCAGCCTGGCAAGCTGCGGCGGTAAACAATACATCTGTTGATGAGTTCAGTGCGGTTTCACAGGAGTCCTGCAATACACCGATGATAAAGCCGACGGCAACCACCTGCATGGCGATATCATTTGGGATACCAAACATATTGCACGCCAGTGGGATCAGCAGCAGAGAACCACCCGCCACGCCTGATGCGCCACAGGCACAGAGTGAAGCCACCACGCTAAGTAACAATGCTGTCGGTAAATCAACAGGGATCCCCAGCGTATTGACCGCCGCCAGCGTCAGGACGGTGATGGTAATTGCTGCCCCCGCCATATTGATGGTTGCCCCGAGTGGGATAGAAACAGAGTAGGTATCCCGGTCCAGATTCAGCTTCTCGCACAGCGCCATATTCACCGGAATATTGGCGGCTGAACTGCGGGTGAAGAATGCATAAACACCGCTTTCACGCAGACAAGCCAGTACCAGCGGGTATGGGTTACGGCGAATTTTCCAGAACACCAGCAGCGGGTTAATTACCAGCGCCACCAACAACATACACCCGACCAGCACGGCCAGCAGTTGTGCGTAGCCCCAAAGCGTTGCAAAACCGGTGGTTGCCAGAGTGGAAGAAACCAGACCAAAAATACCGATCGGCGCGAAACGAATCACCAGTTTCACCATAAAAGTAACGGCATTGGACATATCGTTGACGAGATTTTTGGTCGTGTCATTACCGTGGCGCAGTGCAAAACCCAGCCCGACAGCCCATACCAGAATACCGATATAGTTCGCGTTGAGCAGAGCATCAATCGGGTTAGAAACCATGCTCATCAACAGACCACGCATGACTTCGACAATACCTGATGGCGGCACAATATCGTTCGCACTACTGGAAAGATGCAGTGTGGACGGGAAAGCGAAGCTGAACACGACGGCGGCTAATGCCGCAGAAAATGTACCGAGCAGGTAGAGAAACAGAATGGGACGGATATTGGTTTTTTGTCCATGCTGGTGGTTAGCGATAGAGGCCATTACCAGCATCAGAACCAGGATTGGGGCGACGGCTTTTAATGCGCCGACGAACAGAGTTCCTAATAAGCCAGCGGCTTCTGCCGATGGTTTTGAGATCAGCGCCAGCAAAATCCCCAGTATTAAACCCACCAAAATTTGTTTAACCAGGCTCCCTTGCGCCAAACGCGAGATCAGCCCCGATGAACGTTGCGTAGTCATTTCATAATCCTTTCATTGTGTTGTTGCCCGGTCTTTGTGCGTTCAGTCGACGCATCTTTCAGAATGAGGCAAATGTTTGCATAGCTGAGTATAAGGAAAGAAAGAGGTTGCGGAAGAGAATTATCCTTGATTTCGCGGCGAGATCATATTTTATAACTTTGAATTAACATTTTGATGACATGTTAAACAAAAAGCCCGATGCGTATAGTGCGCGTCGGGCCTTGTCAGAAAGCTGGATGAACGTTACTGCATTTGCTGTTTTTTATCGTGCTGGTGGTTGACCCACGCATTTACAATCAGCGTCACAAACAGAATACCGAACACCACGCCTAACGAGATAGCGATAGGGATATGGTAGAAATCAACGATCAGCATCTTGATACCGATAAATACCAGAATGACAGACAGACCGTATTTCAGCATGGAGAAACGCTCCGCCACGCCAGCCAGCAGGAAGTACATTGCGCGCAGACCCAGGATCGCAAACAGGTTAGAGGTCAGCACGATGAACGGGTCCGTGGTGACGGCAAAGATGGCTGGAATACTGTCGACGGCAAAAATCACATCGCTCAGCTCAACCAGAATCAGTACCAGCATCAGCGGCGTTACGAACAGCAGGCCGTTTTTACGTACGAAGAAATGCTCGTTCTCGATGGTATCGGTCATGCGTAAATGACCGCGCAGCCAGCGAACTAACGGTCTGTCGCCAATGCCGGAAGCATCCTCTTTTGCCAGCGCCATTTTCACACCGGTAAACAGCAGGAACGCACCGAACACATACAGTAGCCATTCGAATTGGGCGATAAGCCAGCTGCCGGCGAAGATCATAATCGTACGCAGGACAATCGCGCCCAGTACACCATAGACCAGTACCCGACGTTGTAGCGCCGGCGGTACAGAGAAGTAACTGAACAGCATCAGCCAGACAAAGACGTTATCAACCGCCAGCGATTTCTCGATCAAATAGCCGGTAAGGAACGCCAGAGCCTGTGGATCGGCGACGGCACGGCCCTGGGTTTCAGCCAGATACCACCAGAATGCGGCGTTAAACAGTAACGACAGTGTTACCCAGACGATTGACCAGACCGCCGCCTGCTTCATTGACATCGTATGCGCGCCACGACGGCCCTGCAGCAGCAGGTCGATGGCCAGCATAATCACCACCACAACAGCGAAGCCACCCCATAACAACGGTGTGCCGACAGTATTCATTATATTTCCCCATGCATAAAAAAACGGCCAACGCCGAATGACGTTAGCCGCTGCTTTTTATGCATAGACCTTGCCATTCGGCAAGGTCTCACTTACAACAACAAAGGAATACGGTAGCGTATTCCTTTGTTATCGCCCGGTGACCGGATGTGGTTTTTCACACATCGTAATGACGATCAACCGACAACGAAGTTACTCCCCTTTGCGGGTAACAAAGTATTACAGGCCACGTATTCAGTCAATGGCCTGTAACATCTGTTTTACATAATTTTACGCAGTCAGCGATGTATCCGCATGGTCTGCAGGGAAGATGACGCCAGTCTGACGACGAATTTCCGTTTGCAGTTTAGCGGTAATACGGCTGACGGCCAGTGCCGGGTGATCCACTTCGCCAGTTTCTACCAGATGAGCAAAAACCTCTGCCTCATAAAGCATAGTATTGATGTGTTGAGGCACAGTAAGATCCTGCGTTTTACCGCCACGTGGAACAAAGCACACCTTCTGGCACTCAGAGATTTTCTCAATAACCAGAGATCCCGATTCGCCCTGAATTTCACTGTCCAGCGCAGAGTCGCTCACTTTGGAATGCTGCAAGGTGACGCTAAAATCACCGTAGTTCAGTACCACAACGCCGTGGGCATCGACGCCGCTATCCAGCAGACTGGCGCTGGCCTGCACACTTTGTGGCTCACCCCAAAGCGCAATCGCTGAGGCCAGACAGTAAAAACCGATATCCATAATCGAGCCATTAGAGAACGCCGGATTAAACGTGTTCGGATTTTCACCGTCCAGGTAACGCTGGTAGCGCGACGAGTACTGGCAGTAATTGATAAACGCCTTCCTGATTTTTCCCACCTTTGGCAGGGATTGCTGCAACTGCAGGAAATTGGGCAGGCTGGCGGTCTTGAACGCTTCAAACAGCACGACCTGATTTTCGCGCGCGCAGGCGATTGCGGCATCGACTTCAGTCAGATTTGATGCCAGCGGTTTTTCGCAAATCACATGCTTTTTGTGCGTCAGAAACAGCTCTGTCTGCGGAAAGTGTAGAGAATTTGGGCTGGCAATATATACAGCGTCGATCGCGTCGCTTTGCGCCATCGCTTCCAGTGAGGTAAACAGATGCTCGACGAGATAATCGTTGGCGAAGGTTTGTGCCTGTTCAAGGCTACGGGAATAAACAGCGGTTAACTTATATTTGCCGGTTTCATGGGCGGCATCCACAAACTGGCGGGTGATCCAGTTTGTGCCAATCACTGCGAAACGTATCATAAAGGCCTTCAGGCTGAGAAAAGGGATCCTTTCGCCAATTTAGCATGCCTTGCGGTCAATGCCAGTGCGCTACTACGCAGTTTGCTTGAGTGATTGTTGCGTTAACCACAAACGGGTATCGAACTCCAGTTGATGATACTGAGGTTCCATATGGCAGCACAGTTGGTAAAACGCTTTGTCGTGCTCTTTTTCTTTCAGGTGTGCCAGTTCATGGACGACGATCATGCGCAGAAATGGCTCCGGGGCGGTGCGAAACACGGTTGCGACGCGGATCTCTGCTTTGGCTTTTAGCTTGCCGCCCTGTACGCGCGACACTGCAGTATGCAACCCAAGCGCATTCTTTAGCACGTGGATCTTACTGTCATACATCACTTTATTGAGCGGTGGGGCATTACGCAGAAACTGACTTTTCAGATCCTGAGTATATTGCCAGAGCGCTTTGTCGGTCGCGAAATCATGTGTGCCCGGATAGCGTTTTTCCAGCACTGCGCCCAGCCGCTGCTCGCTAATTAACGTGCGAACCTGGGCCAGCAGGTGTTCCGGGTAGCCCTGGAGATAAGTTAGTTGGTTCATTCATGTCCACGCAAATCATAAAAGTGTATACTCACGCACCCTTTTCAGGGATACGCCGAAATTTTACCATTCAGGAGGGCCGATGAGCCACATAGACAACGGTTTCCGTTCGCTGTCACTTAAACGTTTCCCGGAAACGGATGACGTTAACCCGCTGCTGGCGTGGGAAGCTGCAGATGAATATCTGCTGCAACAGCTGGATGATACCGAGATTAGCGGCCCGGTGATTATCCTGAATGATACTTTCGGCGCGCTGGGCTGTGCGCTGGCGGAACATACACCTTACAGCATTGGCGACTCCTATTTAAGCGAGCTGGCGACGCGTGAAAACCTGCGTCACAACGATATCGCGGAATCCAGCGTCAAGTTTCTTGATAGTACCGCTGAATACCCGCAAGCACCGGGTGTGGTGCTGATTAAGCTGCCAAAAACCATGGCTCTGCTGGAACAGCAACTTCGTGCACTGCGTGAGGTTGTTACGCCGCAAACGCGGATCATCGCTGGTGCGAAAGCGCGTGATATCCACACCTCGACGCTGGAGCTGTTTGAAAAGGTGCTAGGCCCAACCACCACGACGCTGGCATGGAAAAAAGCCCGTCTGATCAACTGTACCTTTAGCAATCCTGAGCTGGCTGAAGCCTCACAAACGTTAAGCTGGAAGCTGGAAGGCACCGACTGGACTATCCACAACCACGGTAACGTGTTTTCACGCACCGGACTGGATATTGGCGCGCGTTTCTTTATTGAGCATCTGCCGGAAAATCTGGAAGGCGAAATTGTCGATCTCGGCTGTGGTAACGGCGTGATTGGCCTGACATTGCTGGAGAAAAACCCGCAAGCGAGCGTAGTGTTTGTTGATGAATCGCCAATGGCAGTGGCATCAAGCCGTTTGAACGTTGAAACCAACATGCCTGAAGCGCTGGATCGCTGTGAGTTTATGATCAACAACGCGCTCTCTGGCGTGGAACCTTTCCGTTTTAACGCCGTACTGTGTAACCCGCCGTTCCACCAGAAACATGCGCTGACCGATAACATCGCCTGGGAGATGTTTCACCATGCCCGCCGCTGCCTGAAGATCAACGGTGAGCTGTATATCGTGGCCAACCGCCACCTGGATTACTTCCACAAGCTGAAGAAGATTTTTGGCAACTGCGTCACCATCGCCACTAACAACAAATTTGTGGTGTTGAAAGCGGTTAAAACGGGCCGCCGCCGCTAAATTCGAGTGCCGGATGGCGGCGTAAATGCCGTATCCGGCCGACAAAAGCTTAAATCTCCAGCGCTAACCTGGTGCCTTGCGCAATAGCGCGTCGGGCATCCAGTTCCATCGCCACATCGCACCCGCCAATCAGATGCACCGTTTTACCTGCCGCATTCAGCGGATCGACCAGTTCTCGTTTGGGTTCCTGACCGGCGCAGATCACCACATGATCCACGTCGAAGATCAGCGGTTCACCGTTGATCAGTACGTGCAGTCCGTCATCGTCGATCTTTTGATAGCTCACTGATGGGATCATTTTTACGCCGCGTGAAAGCAGGGTGGCGCGATGGATCCAGCCCGTTGTTTTACCTAAGCCTTGTCCTGGTTTACTGGCCTTGCGTTGCAACATGACTATCTGACGTGGGCTGCGGGATAAATGCGGCCCTTCCAGGCGTAAACCGCCTGCCTGTTGCAGACTGGTGTCGATCCCCCATTCCACACAGAATTCAGCAATATTTTGACTGGTAGGGGAGCCCGGTTGGCTCAGATACATGGCGGTATCAAAACCGATCCCACCGCAGCCAATAATCGCGACGCGTTTGCCCACCGGCGCTTTATCGCGCAGGACGTCAAGATAGGTCAACACTTTTGGGTGATCAATACCGTCGATCGGCGGCATGCGTGGCTCGATCCCACTGGCGAGGATCACTTCATCAAATGCGTGCAGATCGTGTGCGGTGACAAAATGATTCAGTTTCAGCGTCACGCCGGTCACGTCGATCATTCGGCGGTAGTAGCGCAGCGTTTCATAAAACTCTTCTTTACCGGGGATCTGTTTGGCGATATTAAACTGTCCGCCGATCTCACCATGCGCATCGAACAGCGTCACGTGATGCCCACGTGCAGCAGCGTTAATGGCAAAGGCGAGCCCCGCAGGGCCAGCACCGACAACCGCCAGGTTTTTCAGTTGAGTGGCCGGAAGGATCGGCATTTTGGTTTCATGGCAAGCGCGTGGGTTCACCAGGCAGGAAGTGACTTTGCCAACGAAGATCTGATCCAGGCAGGCCTGGTTGCAGCCGATACAGGTATTGATCTCATCCGCTCGTCCGGTTTGTGCTTTTGAAAGAAGTTCGGCATCGGCAAGGAACGGACGCGCCATCGACACCATATCGGCATCGCCGCGAGCCAGAATGTCGTCGGCCACGGTTGGATCGTTGATACGGTTCGTGGTGACCAATGGGATCGTCACATGGCCTTTCAGCTTACGTGTCACCCAGCTAAAAGCACCGCGTGGAACCGGCGTGGCGATGGTAGGTATACGTGCTTCATGCCAGCCAATACCAGTATTAATTATGGTGGCACCTGCCTCTTCTATTGCCTGCGCCAGCTGGACCGTTTCGTCAAAGGTTCCACCATTTTCCACCAGGTCGAGCATCGACAGCCGAAAGATAATAATAAAGTCATTACCGGCACGTTGGCGTACCGCCCGAACAACCTCCACAGCAAAACGCATGCGATTGGTATAATCGCCTCCCCATTCGTCATTACGCTGGTTGGTGCGCAATGTCAGGAATTCGTTGATTAGATACCCTTCCGAACCCATCACTTCTACGCCGTCATAACCTGCTTCCCGCGCCAGTTGCGCGCAGTGAGCAAAATCCTCAATCAGTTGTAGAACTTCATCATGGGTCAGTTCATGCGGTGTAAAGCGGTTGATCGGGGCCTGAATGGCTGAAGGCGCGACCAGATGTGGCTGATAGCTGTAGCGCCCGGTATGCAGGATTTGTAGCGCAATTTTGCCACCTTCGTCGTGAACGGCATCAGTAATGATGCGATGGTGCGGCAACTGGCTGGTATCGTTCAGCGTCGCGCCACCCTCCATACCGACGCCAGATAATGCAGGAGCAATACCCCCGGTCACAATCAGGGCTACACCGTGGCGGGCGCGTTCGGCGTAGAACGCGGCCAGCCGTTCTGCACCATCGGGATACTCTTCCAGCCCGGTATGCATCGAACCCATCAGCACACGGTTTTTAAGCGTGGTGAATCCCAGATCGAGCGGGGCGAACAGCGACGGATAGCTCATAAAGGTGTCCAGTATGTAAAATTATTGTTATGTGGTCGGATGAGTTACTAATTTAGCTGGCGCTGCGTAAAAGGGAAAAGGGGAATGGCGTGATTGTGATGGGATTCAAAAAAGATGCGTATGCCTGCGAAGAAATTGCCGGATGGCAGTACTAACGCATCTACTCCGACCTACGGTATGGTGCTGCTGTAGGCTGGAGAAGGCGTAGCCGCCATCCGGCATCTGTCACACTTGCTCCACGCTCACCCGTAATGCAGCCAGGGCTTTGCGCGTTGATCGTATTACCAGTTCGCATTGCTCGATTGTTAATGTTAACGGCGGTTCGATACGGATCGTCTTTGCGTTATTCAGTGTTCCGGCCACCAGTACCCGCTGGCGGAACATCTCACTGGCAAAGTTGTAACCTATCTCATTATCGACAAATTCAATCGCCATTAGCATGCCTTTCCCACGTACGTCATGCACAAGGTCCGGGTATTCCCGCGCCAGCTGTCGGAAGCCATCCAGCAACATATCGCCTTTCTGTTCTGCCTGGGCTGGTAAATTTTGCTCCAGCAGAACATTGATAGTTGCCAGCGCCGCCGCACAGGAAAGCGGGTTGCCGCCAAAGGTGGTGGTGTGCAGGAAGGGGTTATCAAACAAAACGGAGAACACCTCTTCAGTCGCGATTGTCGCCCCAATGGGCATTACACCGCCGCCCAGCGCTTTTGCCAGACACATGATGTCGGGCTGCACGTTTTCGTGTTCGCAGGCGAACATCTTACCGGTACGCCCCATGCCTGTTTGTACTTCGTCGAGGATCATCAGCGCGCCAAACTCATCGCAGAGTTTACGTACGGCGGTCAAATACCCCTGCGGCGGTAGGATCACTCCGCCTTCACCCTGAATCGGCTCCAGAATAACGGCAGCCACATCGTCACCTGTTTTTTTACACTCGCTGAGTACGGTGCGCATCGCGTCAGTATCGCCAAAAGGAACATGACGGAAGCCCGGCAGCAGCGGCATAAATGGTTTACGGAAGGTGGATTTAGCCGTGGCGGACAGCGAGCCCAGCGATTTTCCGTGGAAAGCGCCACTGGTGGCAACAAACGTAAATTTGCCGCGCGGTGACTGGTACGCTTTCGCCAGCTTCAGTGCCGCTTCGACTGACTCGGTCCCACTGTTGCTGAAGAAACTGTATTTCAGCTTTCCGGGTGCCAGCGCGGCAAGCGTTTTTGCCAGCATGGCTCGTAATGGATCAAGCAATTCCTGGCTGTGCAGAGGTTGTTTCGCGAGTTGATTCTGTACGGCGGAGACCACTACTGGATTACGGTGCCCCACGTTGAAAATTCCAAAACCCCCCAGGCAATCGACAAACTCCTGTCCCTGGGTGTCGACAAGCGTATTCAGGCTTCCCGCTTGCCACTCTACGGCTCCGTAATCCCCGCCGGCAGTTACAGATTTTCGATACTCTAAAAACCCCGGATTAACATGCTCTTTGAAGTAATCAATCACCTCTCGGTTAAGTGCTTTCATCTCCTCATGATCAAGCGTTCGCTTCTCAATGAGATTCAGTGCGTGTGCGCTGCAGGCCAGAGCCGATGCGCTGGAAGGTAACCTGTTCAAAATATGCTCCCGGAGCTCGCGTATCACATGATACTGAATTAAGTATTGCAGGGATTGCGCCATCCCGGCGCGCTTAACGAAAATCGGGATAAACGCCAGGAAATAACTCGCTTGTGCAACATTTAATCTCAAGCATTAACATTTGCTGGTATTTTGCCCAGGTTTACAGCCAGAAAACAGACGGGAAAAGTGGCCTACTGCGCTAAAAGTGGGCAAAAATTGCACTATTGCAGTGCGTGGAGTGAAGTGTTGTTGAATAGTTTCGTTATGAAAGTATTTTAAATCAATGAATTAGAAAACATACAGATTTTGAGGTTTAATCGCAAATTGCGATCTAAATCAAATTTAACAACTAAAGTTAAAAAGATTAGCGCCGAAATAACATAAGCCGAAAGAGTTAACAACCAGATAACCTGCACAGGACGCAACCATGTCTTCTCATCCCTACGTTAGTCAGCAAAATACACCGCTGGATGATGATATCACCCTCATGTCGACCACCGATTTACAAAGCTATATTACCCATGCGAACGATACCTTTGTTCAGGTCAGCGGCTATCAGCTGAACGAATTGCTCGGTAAGCCGCATAACCTGGTTCGTCATCCGGATATGCCAAAAGCGGCGTTTGCGGATATGTGGTACACGCTGCAGCAGGGCGAGCCGTGGAGTGGGATTGTGAAAAACCGGCGTAAAAATGGCGATCACTATTGGGTGAGAGCCAACGCGGTGCCGATGGTGCGGGAAGGACATGTTACCGGGTATATGTCCATCCGGACCCGGGCGACGGATGAAGAGATCGCTGCGGTAGAGCCTTTATATAAGGCGCTGAATGAAGGGCGTTGTAACAGGCGTATTCATAAAGGGCTGGTGGTGCGTAAAGGCTGGCTGGGTAAACTCCCGTCGCTTCCGGTTCGCTGGCGGGTACGTAGTGTGATGGCATTGATGTTTGCCGTGCTGGCCGTTGCGTTGCAGCAGATGGGGGCTGAATGGCCGCTACTGCTGATGAGTGCGCTGGTGATGCTGGCTGGAACGACGATCTTCGAATGGCAAATTGTACGCCCAATCGAGAATGTTGCCCGTCAGGCGCTGAAAGTCGCGACCGGAGAGCGCAATAGCGTGTCGCACCTTAACCGCAGCGATGAATTGGGGCTGATGTTACGGTCAGTGGGGCAACTGGGATTAATGTGTCGCTGGCTTATCCATGATGTTTCAAGCCAGGTTTCCTGTGTGCGTAACGACAGCGAAACGCTGGCAAAAGGCAGTGATGATTTGAACCGGCACACGCAACAGACGGTAGAAAATGTGCAGGAAACGGTGACGACGATGAACCAGATGGCGGCGTCGGTGAAGCAAAACTCAGCGACTGCATCCGCTGCCGACAAGCTCTCCATTGCAGCCAGCAGTGCGGCAACGCAGGGTGGTGAGGCGATGGACACCGTCATTAAAACAATGGACGATATTGCTAATAGCACCCAGCGGATCGGCACTATCACTACTCTGATTAACGATATTGCCTTCCAGACTAACATTCTGGCGTTGAACGCAGCGGTTGAAGCCGCGCGAGCGGGTGAGCAGGGGAAAGGGTTCGCCGTGGTGGCGGGAGAGGTACGCCATCTTGCCAGCCGTAGCGCCAGTGCGGCGAATGACATCCGCAAATTGATCGATGCCAGCGCTGACAAAGTGCAGTCCGGTTCCGATCAGGTTCACGCAGCCGGGCGCACAATGGACGACATTGTGGCGCAGGTACAAAACGTTACCCAACTGATTGCCCAAATCAGCCACTCCACGCTGGAACAGGCGGATGGGCTTTCCAGCCTGACTCGCGCGGTGAATGAATTAAGCAGCATTACGCAGAAAAATGCAGAACTTGTCGAAGAGAGTGCCCACATTTCAGCGATGGTGAAACATCGTGCCGGGCGTCTGGAAGATGCCGTAACGGTCCTGCATTAACCTCAGGTGTGAAGGCGGAACAACGGGTTCCGCCTTTTGACCGGTTTGTTTTAATCTAACTGGGTGATGTCCAGTGAGGCACGATCGATAATACCGATGATTTTTTTGATCTGCGCATCGCTGGTATCACCATGATTAACCCGCAGATCCAGTACGGCCTTGAAGTTATCCAGCGCCCGTTTCATTTGCGGATTTTTACGTAATTCAAAACCCACACAACGCGCTTTAATGCGTTCGTGGATATGTTCCAGATGCTCACGGTTTTCATCAAGCCACTGCTGACCTTGCGTGGTGATCGTTATCTGTTTACGTCCGCTTTCTTCATCGTTGATGACAATCAGTTCCTGGTCCTGCAAAAAATCCAGCGTCGGATAAATCACGCCGGGGCTTGGTGTGTAATTACCCTGGGTCAGTGTTTCGATGGCTTTGATCAGTTCATAGCCGTGGCTGGCATCGCGGGTCAAAATATCCAGAATCACCAGGCGCAATTCGCCGTGGCCGAAAAAGCGCTGACGACGGCCGCCGCCGCCCCGGCCATGGCGATGTCCGCAGCCGTGCTCGTGGTGGTGCTCTTTGTTACAACCTTCGTGGCGATGTTCTTCACTTTTGCAGCAACCCTGATGGTGATGCTCGGTGTCATGGCCTTCGTGGTGATGCCCTTCACCTTTGCAGCATCCTTCGTGTTGGTGTTCTGCATTTTTGCAGCAACCTTCATGTTGGTTTTGCATCATCTTCTCCTGATGTTGTTTAGATATATCTAATTTATATCTAAAAATTGGTGTTTTGCAAGGGTGTTATTTTTATTGATTATAATATATTGATTTTTATGGCTTTTGATTCGGTATTGTCGTTCTGATAAGCAGAGCGAGACTATATCAAAAAAAGTGCTTGCAATATTTGTAACTAGCAATCATTATCATTTAAAAATTAAATTAGATATATCGTATTATTTTCACGAAGGCGGAAAAATGACAAAAAATACCCCACGCTACCCACAGCGCGTTCGTAATGAACTGCGCTTTCGCGAACTCTCAGTCCTGCGCGTTGAACGCATAAGCGCGGGTTTTCAGCGTATCGTTCTTGGCGGTGACGCACTGGATGGCTTTAGCTCACGCGGTTTTGATGATCACTCCAAAGTCTTTTTTCCTGAACCGGGTACGCATTTTGTGCCACCAGTGGTGACGGATGAGGGCATTGTCTGGGCAGAGGGAGTCCGTCCTGCATCCCGGGATTACACGCCGCTGTATGATGAATCGCGTCATGAGCTGGCGCTGGATTTCTTCATTCATGACGGCGGCGTGGCGAGTACCTGGGCGATGAACGCCCGTGAAGGTGACAAGCTGACAATCGGTGGACCACGCGGTTCTCTGGTGGTACCAGAAGACTATGCGTATCAGGTTTACGTGTGTGATGAGTCGGGAATGCCAGCTCTGCGCCGCCGCCTGGAAGCGCTGAGTCGTTTAGCGGTGCGTCCAGAGGTGACTGCACTGGTGAGCGTGCAGGATGCAGCCTGCCAGGATTATCTTTCCCACCTCGACGGGTTTGCTATCCAGTGGTTTGTCGGTCACAACGAGCAGGCGGTGAACGACGTGCTGGCGCAACTAAATGTACCTGCAGAAGATTATTTCATCTGGATAACAGGCGAAGGAAAAGTGGTGAAAAACCTGAGTGCCCGCTTTGAAACCGAGGAGTTCGATCAGCAACTGGTACGTGCAGCTGCTTACTGGCACCAACGCAAAGCCGCTGATCAATAATTAGACGGAGGAACGCCAAAGGCCTGGCGAAACGCGTAGCTAAATGCCGCGGTGCTCGAATAACCCACGTCGAGTGCGGCGGCGGTCACGCTTTTATTTTTCTTAAGCATTAATACGGATTCCAGAATCCGCATTTTTTGCTTCCAGACGCTGAAAGGTAATCCCGTTTCTTTTTTGAAATGGCGCGAAAATGTGCGAGGCGACATGCCGAGATGCTGCGCCCAGTACTCTAACGAATGCTCCAGCGCGGGGGATTCCTGTATTGTCCGGCAGATTTTTGTTAATTCGCGATCCTGTGGCCAGGGTAATACAAAGGCAACTTCCGGTAACTGCAAAATAATATCGACCAATACGCTGACCAGCTTCCCTTCTTTTGACTGACGATCGTAATGGCCCGAAATTAAGTTGGTCGCGTAATGAATAAACTCTCGGGCGAAATCACTGATGGCGACCACTTTACACTCATCAATACGTTTCTCCAGAAAGTCCGGTTTAATATCCAGATTCTCTAAATGAACATCATCCAGCGCCCATACCGCATGTTCAATATTATGAGGGATCCAGATTCCATAATGCGCGGGGATTATCCAGCATTTGCCGGCGACATCAATACGCATGCTTCCCTTGCGGGCAAAATGAAACTGGGTAAAAGAGTGTGAGTGCTGCGGTACATGGTTATTCGCTTCAAGGACATATGAGCGAAAGTAAACATCCTGCGGCAGTTCTGCCATTGAGTCATCCGGGAAGGAATTCCACTGTTTCTGCTTGATGGTTTCCATAAAGAAATACGTAATGCTCCCGGTTATGTGGCCTCTACTCGATAGATCTTGTCCGCAAATCATAATACATACACTCTGTTTTCCATAATAATCTTGCCTAAGAATTATTAGCCCACTTTTGGTAAAGACCATGGACACGCTTTGTTCAGATGCTGTAATCGTAAATGAAACAAATGATAATTGGACGCGGATGGGGAAAGAGCTGCTCCAGCAGGCTGATATCCAGATCAATGGTTCGCGTGCCTGGGATATTCAACTTCATCATGCCGGTTTCTTTAAACGGGTACTGCAACAAGGTTCTTTAGGGCTTGGCGAAAGCTATATGGAAGGCTGGTGGGACTGCGAACGGCTCGATATTCTGTTCTGCAAGATCCTCAAAGCAAAACTCGATCAAAAAATGCCGGGCAATCTGAAAGATATTTTACGCATTGCCAGTGCACGCCTTTTTAATTTGCAGTCGCGCAGCCGGGCCTGGATTGTCGGCAAAGAGCATTATGATATTGGTAATGATCTCTTCGCCCTGATGCTTGATCCATACATGCAATATTCCTGTGGCTACTGGAAAGATGCGACCTCATTAGAGGATGCGCAAAATGCCAAATTAAAAATGATCTGCGAGAAGTTGCAACTGAAGCCGGGGATGCGTTTACTGGATATCGGTTGCGGATGGGGTGGCCTGGCAGAATATGCAGCGCGCCATTATGGCGTGGCGGTAGAGGGTGTCACCATCTCGAAAGAGCAACAGAAAATGGCGCAGCAGCGCTGTGACGGGCTGGATGTTACCATTCTGCTTCAGGACTATCGTGACCTTGATAAGCACTACGATCGTATTGTCTCCGTGGGGATGTTCGAACATGTGGGGCCGAAAAACTACGATACCTATTTCAGTATCGCTGACCGCTGTTTAAAACCTGATGGCCTCTTTCTGCTTCACACCATTGGCAGCAATAAAAAAGGGATGAGTGTAGATCCGTGGATCAATAAATATATTTTCCCGAACGGATGTTTACCGGCGATATCACATATTGCCGAGGCCAGTGAGTCGCGGTTTGTGATGGAGGACTGGCATAACTTCGGTAGTGATTATGATAAAACGCTGATGGCCTGGCACCAGCGTTTTAATCAGGCATGGCCAGAGTTGTCTTCACATTACTCCGCCACTTTTAGAAGAATGTTCAATTACTATTTATGCGCATGCGCCGGAGCTTTCCGCGCCCGAGACATTGAGCTTTGGCAGGTACTGTTTAGCCGTGGCGTCGAGGGCGGTATTCGCGTTTATCGCTAATAGGGTTAGTAGAGAGATTCATGCGAACTCGTGCCAACGCCTGTCGCATTTATCGAGAACATTTGATTCCTGAATCGAGTTCCGCTCACCGTAAAGCGCGCCCTGAGCCAGCATTCATGCTGGCTCTCCTGGCCTTACGGAAACGCGTCGGCAATTTTCAGCCGGACCCGCCACACCTCACCACCTGAGTTTTTTGAAGGACTATTTGAGAGCATTCTCAGCCAGCGCTTTAAACACCATCGCGACAGCATGTGCGCCGGGGTCCATATTACCGAGCAGGCTTTCGCTATTGAGGTAAGACGCGCGACCCGCGTTGGCTTTGCTCGACAGACAAGTGCGTTCTGCGCCAGCTTGTGCGGCCTCAAAAGCAGCTTGCAGGTTTTGCGGTTGTGCCAACAGAGAGGTTAGTGCGGGCTGCAACGCATCAATCATCGTGCGATCGCCTTCATCCGCGCCACCGTAAAACTTCATCTGAGCCAGACCCGTATTCAGCGCTTCGGCAACCTCAGCACCTTGTTCCAGTTTCTGCCCGGCTGCGGTAAAGAAGATGGACATCAGCACGCCGCTGGAACCTCCCATAACCACAGTCAGACGCTCCCCAATCAACGCGAACAGCGTGGCCAGATCAGCAAGCGGTAGTTGCTTACGCTGTAGCTGGTCGGCAATTTCACGTGCGCCTGCCGCAAAGGTTGAACCGGTATCACCATCACCCACTTTGGCATCCAGCGCGTTGAGATGTGCTTCCAGGCCGGAAAGCGTCCCGGTGACCTGTTCAATGATTCCGGCTACCAGCGCGTTCTCTGAAGGCTGGAATTCCACGCGTGCACTGCGCTGAGATGATGGCACGGTAGTGATTTCACGTGGTGGTACGGGGGTTGGCCAACTGGTGGTTTCCACCTCGGTTAACAGCGCTTTTTCGATGCTCTCTTCCAGCACGATGGCCGTCAGCGAAAAGCCTTTCATATCCAGAGCTGTGACCAGCGAGGCTGGGCCAATCAGCCAGTCGATGCGCGAGTGCAGTGGGCTGGTTGCCAGTTCGTGGGTCAGAATAGCCATTTCCGCAATCGACACGCCGCCGAGGTTATTAATCATCACTGCCAGGCGACCGGTTTCAGGCAGCACGGCAATCAGCTTATCTACCATCAGATTGACAATCTGCGCACTGTTTTGGGTGGAGATCACGGATGCGCCCGGCTCACCGTGAATACCCATTCCCAGTTCTGCATGCCCCGAATGATGACGTGGTGCAGTCTCGGTTTCCTGCGGCAGATGACAACTGGAGAGCGCAACACCAAGGCTGAAGGTGTTGTTTGCCGCATATTGCGCTTCACGCAGGACGGTGGCGAGGTTATAGCCGCGCTCGGCAAAATAGCCGGCAATTTTATGTACCAGAATAGTCCCGGCGATACCGCGAGGATGTTTGTTATCCGGCAGCGAAATGTCATCACCGACGATCAGCATCTCGACGTTATAGCCAAGCCGACGGGCTTTCTCTGCCGCAAGACCAAAGTTAAGACGGTCGCCAGTGTAATTCTTAACGATCAACAGGCAACCTGCGTCACCGGTTACCGCCTGAATGGCTGTCAGTACCGCATCCACGCTTGGCGAAGCAAATACGTCGCCACAGACAGCTGCGGTTAACATGCCCTTGCCGATAAACCCGACATGAGCGGGTTCGTGCCCTGAGCCACCGCCGGAGATCACTGCCACGTTATTTTTATTGAGGTCGCGACGTACCACGATACGAATGGCTGGATCGCTCTCCAGACGTGCCAGGTTGTTCCACGGGCTGGAGATGATCGTACCGTCGATAACGTCGTTTACGAGATGGTTGCGCTGATTAAAAAAGAATTGAGACATAACGGCTCCTGGAGATTAAGAGTAAAACAAACCCCCGGATGCATGGACATGGTGCGGAGGCGATGGAGAGATTTTGGCTGAGTCAGTGCGGAAAAAAACACATGCAAAATGAGTTTCATTACGGAACGTGAATGTTCTTTTTTGTTCCGAAATGGAACGTAATTGTGCGAAAAAATTACACAATGCGAACCCGAACAACTTTTTTCTCTTTGTATTAGAGAGGGTAATACGTTGCAGGATGCTATTTTCGGATGGTTACGACGGTGGTGGGGAGGAAACGCAAAACCTGATTTTAGTTACCCGCGCGGCATCGGCGCTAAATGAGCGGATCGGGATCGCAAACCTTATTAATTTCAGGGCTAATCGTTCCAATATGGAACGTCAGTCATTTTTATCTGTTTCATATCAGAACAAAAAGACGAAAGATTTTTTTGTTCACGCCTCGCCATACAGTTATTGCATCGCTCCGGTACCCCTTCGTTTTGCTATCTACATCAGGCTAAACAGGTGAACGCCAGGGCTCATCATGTAAAAACATGTACTTATTTGAGGATGAAAGGAATGCTAAAAGTTATTCAATCTCCAGCCAAATATCTCCAGGGTCCTGACGCTTCTATCTTATTTGGTCAATACGCTAAAAATCTGGCGGACAGCTTTTTCGTGATTGCAGATGACTTCGTGATGAAGCTGGCGGGGGAGAAAGTGCTCAACGGCCTGCACAGCCACGACATTAGCTGTCATGCGGAACGCTTTAATGGTGAATGCAGCCATGTGGAAATTAATCGTCTGATTGCCATTTTGAAACAACATGGCTGCCGTGGCGTTGTGGGGATTGGCGGCGGGAAAACGCTGGATACAGCCAAAGCGATTGGCTATTACCAGAAGCTGCCGGTGGTGGTGATTCCGACTATTGCCTCTACTGATGCACCAACCAGTGCGCTGTCCGTTATCTATACTGAAGCCGGTGAGTTTGAAGAGTATCTGATCTACCCGAAAAACCCGGATATGGTGGTGATGGATACGGCGATTATCGCCAGGGCGCCGGTGCGTCTGCTGGTTGCCGGAATGGGCGATGCGCTTTCAACCTGGTTTGAAGCGAAAGCCTGTTACGATGCCAGAGCGACCAGCATGGCGGGCGGGCAGTCCACGGCGGCGGCACTGAGCCTGGCACGCCTGTGCTATGATACGTTGCTGGCAGAAGGCGAAAAGGCACGCTGCGCAGCGCAGGCTGGCGTGGTGACGGATGCACTGGAGCGTATCGTGGAAGCGAATACTTATCTCAGCGGCATCGGCTTTGAAAGCAGCGGTCTCGCGGGCGCACATGCGATCCATAACGGCTTCACGATTCTGGAAGAGTGCCACCATTTGTACCATGGTGAAAAAGTTGCGTTTGGTACGCTGGCACAACTGGTCCTGCAAAATAGCCCAATGGAAGAGATAGAAACCGTGCTGGATTTCTGCCAGAAAGTTGGCCTGCCGGTCACGCTGGCGCAAATGGGCGTAAAAGAAGGCATCGACGACAAGATTCATGCCGTTGCTAAAGCGACCTGTGCGGAAGGTGAAACCATTCACAATATGCCGTTCCCGGTGACACCAGAAAGTGTTCATGCCGCTATTCTGACGGCGGACCTGCTGGGGCAGCAGTGGCTGGCACGTTAATCAGGCGTCGGTAAGCCTCTTTCCGGCATCTTTTCTCCCCTCTGACAGTCTCTGCCGGAGGGGTTGTCTATGGTAAAACAGCGGAAATGGATATGACGGCGCACACTCAGGACATCGGGAAGGAAGTCTCTTCGGTCATCGCCCAGTCATGGCATCGTTGCAGCAAGTTTATGCAGCGGGAAACGTGGCAGGCGCCGCATCAGGCGCAGGGACTGACTTTTGAGTCGATTTGTCGACGCAAGACCGCGCTGCTGACGATAGGCCAGGCTGCGCTGGAAGATGCCTGGGAGTTTATGGACGGACGTCCCTGCGCGCTGCTTATTCTGGATGAGTCTGCCTGTATTCTCAGCCGTTGCGGCGATCCACAGACGGTAGAACAACTGGCGGAACTTGGGTTTCTGGATGGTAGCTACTGTGCTGAGAGCATCATTGGCAGCTGTGCATTGTCGCTGGCGACAATGCCAGGACAACCGACAAAAACCAGCGGGGATCAGCACTTTAAACAGGCGCTACATCCGTGGTCATTTTGCTCAACGCCGGTGTTTGATAACCACGGGCGACTGTTTGGCTCGATTTCGCTTTGCTGCCTGGTAGAGCATGAATCCATTTCTGATTTATCGCTGACGCTGGCGATTGCCAGGGAAGTCGGTAATTCTTTGCTGACCGACAGCCTGTTAGCCGAATCTAACCGACATCTCAATCAGATGTACGGATTGCTGGAGAGTATGGATGACGGCGTGATGGCCTGGAACGAGCAGGGCGTACTGCAGTTTCTCAATGCACGCGCCGCCATGCTGTTGCATCTGGATGCCCAAGCCAGCCAGGGGAAAAACATTAATGACCTGGTCAATTTACCCACCCTGCTGCGTCGTGCGATTAAACATGCCCGCGGCCTGAATCACGTCGAAGTCACCTTTGAGAGTCAGCATCAGTTTGTTGATGCGGTCATTACCCTGAAGCCGATTGTAGAAGAACAGGGCAACAGCTTTATTTTGCTGTTGCATCCGGTTGAGCAAATGCGTCAGTTGATGACCAGTCAACTGGGCAAGGTTAGCCATACTTTTGAACAGATGTCGACGGATGATCCGGAAACCCGGCGTTTGATTCATTTTGGTCGCCAGGCGGCCAGGGGAAGTTTCCCGATCCTGTTGTGCGGTGAAGAGGGGGTGGGTAAAGAGCTTCTCAGTCAGGCCATTCACAATGAAAGCGAACGTGCCAGCGGCCCTTATATTGCCGTGAACTGCCAGCTGTATGCCAACAGCGTACTGGGGCAGGACTTTACGGGCAGTGCACCAACCGATGATGAAAATGGTCGACTGAGTCGCCTCGAACTGGCGAACGGTGGCACGCTGTTTCTGGAAAAAATTGAGTATCTGGCGCCGGAGCTACAATCTGCTCTGTTACAGGTGATCAAGCAGGGGGTGTTGACTCGCCTCGATGCCCGTCGGTTGATCCCGGTTGATGTGAAAGTGATCGCCACTACCACGGTAGATCTTGCTAATCTGGTGGAGCAAAACCGCTTTAGCCGCCAGCTGTATTACGCACTACACTCCTTTGAGATTGTTATTCCACCGCTGCGGGCGCGGCGTAACAGTATTCCGGCACTGATTCATACGCGCCTTAACAGCCTGAAGAAACGCTTTTCATCCAGTCTGAAACTGGACGACGACGCGCTGGCACAACTGGTAGCTTATTCGTGGCCGGGCAATGACTTCGAGCTAAACAGCATTATCGAGAATATCGCCATCAGCAGCGATAACGGCCATATTCGCCTGAGCAATCTGCCTGATTATCTGTTTGCCGAACGTCCAGGTCTGGAGGCCGCATCGTCGCTGCTTCCTGCCAGCCTGACGTTTACCGCCATCGAAAAAGAGGCGATCATCCACGCTGCTCGTGTTACCAGTGGGCGTGTGCAGGAGATGTCGCAACTGCTGAACATTGGGCGTACCACGCTGTGGCGCAAGATGAAACAGTACGACATCGATGCCAGCCAGTTTAAACGCAAACATCTGGAGTAGTTTCTTCAATTCTGGCCATTGAGAAGAGTGCATCCGATAAGCGATTGATGTAACGCTTAAGCTCTCCGCGTACGGCAATTGTTCTGTCCATTGCTGTGAGAATACGCTCCAGTCGTCGTGTCAGCGTTCGCGCAACGTGCAATTGCGCAGATGCCAGATTTCTCCCTGGAGTCACAAACTCTTTAAGCGGGCCACTTTGCGCCATATTGCGGTCAATCAGTTGCTCCAGTGTCTGAATATCCCCTTCGCCAATGGTCTGTTTTAAACGGGAAAGACCTTTTTCATCACTGGCTAGCTCGGCGCCCAGCACAAACAGTGTTTTCTGGATGGCGTGTAGATCCTGCTGTAGCTCTGTTTGCCGGGTCGTAGCGTAGCAGACGCCAAGCTGGGAAATCAGCTCATCTACGGTGCCGTAGGCATTAACGCGGATATCATCTTTGTCGATACGACTGCCACCAAACAACGCGGTAGTGCCCTTATCGCCGGTTCGGGTATAGATGCGATACATTTATGTTATCTCACTGAAGGGAAGAACTTTGACCAGTTGACCGGCGTTGGCGCCAAGGGTGCGAACCTGTTCGATTCCGGCAGCGATATGCCCACAGACCAGCGCACGATCCTCGGGTAACTGGGCATGGGTTAAGGCAATATCCCCCGTCACGCTGAGGCCGAGACCAACGCGCAGCGCCGAGCTTTTTGCTGCCCGTTTGCTGAGCGCCAACGCGCTCTCATTCTCGTCGTAACTGATGGCCTTGCAGGGGACGCCTTGCTCTTCCAGTCCCCAGCACAGCTCATCAAGCACGCGAGTATCCTGCCAGCGCGAGTGATAAAAAAGATGCACACCTGGAGATGAAAGTGACATTGCGTCCCCCCTTTTTCAGTCAGAACGCCTGGCGGAAGATTTCGGCAACCTCTTTCTCATTCCCTTTACGCGGGTTCGAGAACGCGTTGCCGTCTTTCAGCGCCATTTCCGCCATATACGGGAAATCTTCTTCTTTTACGCCAAGCTCGCGCAGATGCTGCGGAATCCCGATATCGGCAGAGAGGCGGGCAATCGCATGAATCGCCAGTTCAGCGGCGTCCATGGTGGACAGGCCATCTGTGTTCTCGCCCATAAAACCGGCGATATCAGCGAATTTTTCCGGGTTGGCAATCAGGTTATAACGCGCCACGTGTGGCAGCAGAACAGCATTTGCCACGCCGTGCGGCATGTCATACAGGCCACCTAGCTGGTGTGCCATGGCATGCACGTAGCCGAGGTTGGCGTTGTTAAAGGCCATACCCGCCAGCAGAGAGGCATAGGCCATATTTTCGCGGGCTTTCAGGTTGCTGCCCAGCGCGACGGCCTGACGTAAATTACGGGCGATCAGGCGAATCGCCTGGATAGCAGCGGCATCGGTGACCGGGTTGGCATCTTTTGAAATATACGCCTCAACGGCGTGAGTCAATGCATCCATCCCGGTGGCGGCGGTGAGTGGTGCAGGTTTGCCGAGCATCAGCAGTGGATCATTAATAGAGACAGACGGCAGGTTGCGCCAGCTGACAATAACGAATTTCACTTTTGTTTTGGTGTTAGTCAGCACGCAGTGGCGGGTCACTTCGCTGGCGGTACCGGCGGTGGTATTGACCGCAACGATTGGGGGCAGCGGGTTGGTCAGTGTTTCAATTCCGGCGTAGCTGTAGAGATCGCCTTCATGAGTGGCTGCGATGCCAATGCCTTTACCGCAGTCATGCGGGCTACCGCCACCGACGGTGACGATAATATCGCACTGCTCTTTACGAAAAACTGCCAGGCCATCACGTACGTTGGTGTCTTTAGGATTCGGCTCGACGCCATCAAAAACCACTACCTCAATACCGGCTTCACGCAGATGGCTGAGGGTTTTATCTACCGCACCGTCTTTAATTGCCCGCAGGCCTTTATCAGTAACCAGAAGTGCTTTTTTCCCACCCAGTAGTTTGCAGCGTTCGCCGACGACGGAAATAGCATTAGGGCCAAAAAAGTTCACATTTGGCACCAGGTAATCAAACATACGATAGCTCATAATATACCTTCTTAAGTTTAATTTATAATTCAGAGAAGCAATTCAGTGCGCTTTGGGCTAATAACATATCCTGTTCAACAGTGCCGCCACTGACGCCGACAGCACCGATTGTTTTTCCGTTTGATATGACAGGCAAGCCGCCGCCAAAAATAACTATTCGCTGTTGGTTGGTTAGCTGTAAACCATATAGAGAAGCACCAGGCTGTACCGCATCAGTAATTTCGTGAGTACCTTGTCGCAGGCAGCAGGCGGTATACGCTTTATTGAGAGAAATGTCACAACTGGTGATAAACGCCTCGTCCATACGTTGCATCAGCAGCGTATTTCCGCCGTGATCAACAACAGAAAAGACCACCGGAACGTTGATTTCATGCGCTTTCGCCTCGACTGTGGCTGCCATTTTCTTTGCTGCCGCCAGTGTGATGGTGGCGATGGGTTGGGTCTTATTCACATTATCTCCTGACAAGATTGTAGGGCTGAGGTCGCGAAAAATATTGTGCGTCAGCTATTTTTTTAGTGGGTTTTCTTTATTCTCGCGCTGCGTGTTATTAAGTCAATAGGGTGAGGTTTTCTAAAAAATTAAGTTTATTTACTGCTTTTGGCATTTGTTGATAATGATCATTTAACCCTGTCACAATTCGCTGTGAATATTTCAGATAGCCGTTTCAATGTGGAACGAAGAAGTTTAATTACGTACCAAATTGGAACGAAATTAATTTAATTTTTTTATTGGTCTGCTCATTTAAAGTTCGGCTATTGCTGATGAAAGGCGATTGCCGGGGATTTAATCCTCCGGCGATCTGGCCCAGCGTCTCTATTCTTTATCTTTTGAGTCTATAAATTATGAGAAGATCAAAACGATTCGAAGCCCTTGCCCGGCGGCCTGTAAACCAGGATGGGCTTATTGGCGAATGGCCGGAAGAAGGGCTAATCGCCATGGAAAGCCCCTACGATCCGGCGTCGTCGGTGAAGGTGGAAAATGGTCGTATTGTTGAGCTGGACGGCAAGAGCCGCGCACAGTTCGACATGATTGACCGTTTTATTGCCGACTATGCCATTAATGTCTCCCGGACAGAGCAAGCGATGCAGCTCGATGCGCTGGACATAGCCAGAATGCTGGTGGATATCCACGTCAGTCGGGAAGAGATCATTGCGATTACTACCGCAATCACTCCGGCGAAGGCGGTGGAAGTGATGGCGCAAATGAACGTGGTGGAGATGATGATGGCGCTGCAAAAAATGCGTGCCAGACGAACTCCCTCAAACCAGTGCCACGTCACCAACCTGAAAGATAATCCGGTCCAGATTGCCGCCGACGCTGCCGAGGCGGGGATCCGTGGCTTTTCCGAACAGGAAACGACAGTGGGTATCGCTCGCTATGCGCCGTTTAACGCACTGGCGCTACTGGTTGGCTCACAGTGTGGTCGCCCTGGCGTGCTTACGCAATGTTCTGTTGAAGAAGCCACGGAGCTGGAACTGGGGATGCGTGGATTCACCAGTTACGCCGAAACGGTATCGGTATACGGGACTGAGTCGGTGTTTACCGATGGCGATGATACCCCATGGTCAAAAGCCTTTCTCGCCTCGGCTTATGCTTCTCGCGGACTGAAAATGCGCTATACCTCCGGTACTGGATCTGAAGCGCTGATGGGTTATTCAGAAAGTAAATCAATGCTCTATCTCGAGTCGCGCTGCATTTTTATCACCAAGGGAGCGGGCGTTCAGGGGCTGCAAAACGGTGCGGTTAGTTGTATCGGGATGACCGGCGCGGTGCCGTCGGGGATCCGCGCGGTGCTGGCGGAAAACCTGATTGCCTCGATGCTCGACCTTGAAGTGGCATCAGCGAATGACCAGACCTTCTCGCACTCCGATATTCGTCGCACTGCGCGCACCTTGATGCAGATGTTGCCCGGCACCGACTTTATCTTCTCCGGCTACAGCGCAGTACCGAACTACGACAACATGTTTGCCGGGTCGAACTTTGACGCCGAAGACTTCGATGATTACAACATTCTGCAGCGCGATCTGATGGTTGACGGTGGTCTGCGTCCGGTCACTGAAGAGGAAACCATCGCTATCCGTAATAAAGCCGCCCGCGCCATTCAGGCGGTATTCCGCGAGCTGGGCCTGCCGCTGATTAGTGATGAGGAAGTTGAAGCCGCGACCTATGCCCACGGCAGCAAAGATATGCCTGCGCGCAATGTCGTGGAAGATCTGGCAGCGGTGGAAGAGATGATGAAGCGCAATATTACCGGGCTGGATATTGTTGGTGCATTAAGCGCCAGTGGCTTTGAAGATATCGCCAGCAATATTCTCAATATGTTGAGACAGCGTGTCACCGGCGATTACCTGCAAACATCTGCCATTCTTGACCGTCAGTTCGATGTGGTTAGCGCCGTCAACGATATCAATGATTATCAGGGGCCTGGCACCGGCTATCGCATTTCCGCTGAACGCTGGGCGGAAATTAAAAACATTGCGGGCGTGGTTCAGCCCAACTCCATTGAATAAGGCGGTACTCCTGTGGAATGCACAACTGAACGTAAGCCAGTTTTCACATTGCAGGTCAGTGAAGGAGAGGCGGCAAAGGCAGACGAACGCGCAGATGAGGTGGTGATTGGCGTTGGTCCGGCCTTTGATAAATACCAGCATAAAACCCTGATTGATATGCCGCACAAGGCGATCCTGAAAGAGCTGGTTGCCGGGATTGAAGAAGAGGGACTGCATGCGCGGGTGGTCAGGATCCTGCGTACCTCGGATGTTTCGTTTATGGCCTGGGATGCGGCGAACCTTAGCGGTTCCGGCATTGGTATTGGTATCCAGTCAAAAGGAACAACGGTTATTCATCAGCGCGATTTACTGCCGCTGAGCAACCTTGAGCTTTTTTCTCAGGCACCGCTACTGACGCTGGAAACCTACCGGCAGATCGGCAAGAACGCTGCGCGTTATGCGCGTAAAGAGTCACCCTCGCCTGTTCCGGTGGTGAATGATCAGATGGTGAGGCCGAAATTTATGGCTAAAGCCGCGTTGTTTCATATTAAAGAAACCAAACATGTGGTGCAGGACGCCTCTCCTGTCACGCTGCACGTTGCATTAGTAAGGGAATGACCATGAGCGAAAACATCATGACCGCGCAGGATTATCCGTTAGCGACTCGTTGTCCGGAGAAAATCCTTACGCCTACCGGTAAACCGTTAACTGACATCACCCTTGAGAATGTGTTGGCGGGGCGTGTGGGATCGCAGGATGTGCGTATTTCTCAGCAAACGCTGGAGTATCAAGCACAGATAGCTGAGCAAATGCAGCGTCACGCCGTTGCGCGCAATTTCCGTCGTGCGGCGGAACTGATTGCCATTCCGGATGCCCGTATTCTGGAAATTTACAACGCGCTACGCCCGTTTCGCTCTTCAATGACGGAATTACTGGCTATTGCTGATGAGCTTGAACACACCTGGCACGCTACGGTGAATGCCGGTTTTATCCGTGAGTCAGCAGAGGTGTATCAGCAGAGAAACAAGCTGCGGAAAGGCAGCCAATAACGGAGGCAGTATGTCGTTAGTTGCGGGGATTGATATCGGCAACGCCACGACAGAAGTGGCGCTGGCACAGCGTGGCAGGTTTGTTGCCAGCGGGATTGTCGCCACGACGGGTATGAAAGGCACGCGGGACAACATCGCCGGGGTGATAGCCTCTTTGCAGCAGGCGCTGGATAAAACGCCATGGTCACTTAGCGATGTGGTGAAAGTTTGCATCAACGAGGCCGCACCAGTGATTGGCGATGTCGCGATGGAAACGATCACTGAAACCATCATTACGGAATCGACAATGATTGGCCATAACCCACAAACTCCGGGTGGCGTTGGGGTAGGGATGGGTACCACTATCGCTCTGGAAAAGTTGGCTTTGTTAAACAAAGATCAGTTTGCGCAGGGCTGGATCCCGTTGGTTGGTGAAAAGATAGATTTTCTCGAGGCGGTCTGGTTGTTGAATGAGGCACTGGATCGTGGTGTTAACGTCGTGGCGGCGATCCTGAAAAAGGATGATGGCGTGCTGGTTAACAATCGCCTACACCGAACATTGCCGGTAGTCGATGAAGTGACGCTGCTGGAAAAGGTACCGGAAGGTGTGCTGGCTGCGGTGGAAGTCGCTGCGGCAGGGCAGGTTGTTCGGGTGCTGTCGAATCCCTACGGCATCGCCACCTTCTTTGCCCTGACGCCTGAGGAGACCCAGACGATCGTGCCGATTGCCAGGGCGCTGATTGGCAACCGTTCCGCCGTGGTGTTGAAAACGCCACAGGGGGATGTACAGTCGCGAGTGATCCCGGCAGGAAAGATCTTTATCAGCGGAGAAAAGCGCAGTGGCGAAGCCGATGTGTCGCAAGGGGCACAGGCGATTATGCAGGCGATGAACGGATGTGCTCCTGTACGCGATATTCGTGGTGAGGCTGGTACGCACGCGGGCGGTATGCTTGAGCGCGTGCGTAAGGTGATGGCCTCGTTGAGCGGCCACGATATGAACACAGTACATATCCAGGATCTGTTGGCGGCAGATACCTTTATCCCCCGTAAAGTCCTGGGCGGTATCGCCGGGGAACATTCGATGGAGAATGCCGTTGGCATTGCGGCGATGGTGAAATCCGATCGGTTACAGATGCAGGCGATCGCCAGCGAACTGAGTACGCGACTGGGTACGTCCGTTGAAGTTGGCGGTGTGGAGGCCAATATGGCAGTAGCTGGGGCGTTAACCACTCCCGGATGTGCAGCACCACTGGCGATCCTTGATTTAGGCGCAGGATCTACCGATGCCGCCATTATTAATGGTGATGGTGTCGTTAAGGCGGTGCATCTGGCAGGAGCAGGAAACATGGTCAGTTTACTGATTAAAACGGAGCTGGGGCTGAACGATCCTTTTCTGGCTGAGGAGATTAAGAAATACCCGCTGGCGAAAGTGGAGAGTCTGTTCAGTATTCGTCACGAGAATGGTGCAGTGGAGTTTTTTCGCGAGCCGCTAAGTCCCTCTGTTTTCGCCAAAGTGGTATATCTGAAAGATGGTGAACTTATCCCTATTGATAACCAGACGTCGCTGGAGAAAATCCGCCTGGTGCGTCGTCAGGCAAAGGATAAGGTCTTTGTGACTAATTGCCTGCGCGCGTTGCGCCAGGTCTCACCCGGCGGCTCTATCCGCGATATTACCTTTGTGGTGCTGGTGGGGGGCTCATCGCTGGATTTTGAAATCCCACAAATGATCACCGAAGCGCTGTCGCATTACGGCGTCGTTGCCGGTCAGGGCAATATTCGAGGCACAGAAGGGCCGCGCAATGCGGTGGCAACCGGGCTGGTTTTAGCCGACGAAGCGTAACAATAGTGCAGAAAATCGCCACCGCAAGCGTTTGGCTGAGGCATGAATCAAATAAAGGTAACGTTCTCTTTGATATCCCGGCTGACTTGGGTTCATATTATAAATGTGTTTATTACGCGGTTAATTTTAAGGATAAGAGCATGCCAACAGCAATTGAGAAAGCATTGGATTTTATTGGTGGTATGAACACATCGGCGTCAGTACCACATTCAATGGATGAAAGTACGGCCAAGGGAATTTTAAAATATTTGAATGAGTTAGGTGTGCCAGCTAGCGCAGCCGATATTATGGCTCGCGGTGAACAAGAGGGATGGAATCCAGAGTTCACGAAAAAAGTGGCCGGATGGGCAGAAAAAATTGCCTCCGGTAATCGTATCCTCATCAAGAATCCTGAGTTTTTTACAGCCTACATGCAGGAACAGCTCCAGGCGTTAGTGTGAGCTGATCGTTTGAATTAGACGCTAACCGGACGTTTCCACTTTCAGAGTGGTGGCGTCCAAAAGCGTTATCAACATGCTGGTGAGTACGGATTATCACTGTACTGCTCAGGACTCCATCGACATCCCCCAGTTTTTTCCGATCGTCATTACCTGTTCAGGTATACAAATTTCAGTTTCGTTATTGATTAGCGCCTCCTCTGGGGACTTGCGCAAATATTCAGAGAGCACACAAAACAAAAAGGACCTGCGATTGCTCGCAAGTCCTTGAAATTTGGTGGCCCCTGCTGGACTTGAACCAGCGACCAAGCGATTATGAGTCGCCTGCTCTAACCACTGAGCTAAGGGGCCGTGGCGGTGGATTATAAAGTAACTCTGTGCTGCAATCCAGCCATAAGCGTACGGATGCTGTTTTTATAAACAATGTATTTTCAGTCCGTTATACTTGTCCATTGATGTATTGCTGGGAGTGATTATGGTTAAGGACATACTGGCGCCGGGGCTGCGAGTAATTTTTTGCGGCATCAATCCGGGGCTATCTTCGGCGGGGACAGGGTTTCCATTTGCACATCCTGCAAACCGCTTCTGGAAAGTCATCCATCAGGCGGGATTTACCGATCGCCAGCTAAAGCCGGAAGAGGCGGAACATTTGCTGGATTTCCGCTGTGGTGTTACCAAATTTGTCGACAGACCGACGGTACAGGCCAATGAAGTGAAGCTACAGGAAATGCGTAGCGGTGGCCGTAAACTCATTGAGAAAATTGAAGACTATCAGCCTTCGGCGTTAGCTATTCTGGGTAAACAGGCGTTTGAACAAGGTTTCAGCCAGCGTGGGGCGCAGTGGGGAAAACAGACGTTCACGATTGGTGGTACGCAGATCTGGGTGTTGCCAAACCCCAGCGGGTTGAGCCGGATTTCGCTGGAAAAGCTGGTGCAAGCGTATCGGGAATTAGATGACGCCCTGGTTGTTCGCGGGCTGTAAAGAAAAACGCCACCTTGCGGTGGCGTTTGTGCTTATACGGCGAGATTAATCGTCGAGGAAGCTACGCAGCACTTCAGAACGGCTCGGGTGGCGCAGTTTACGCAGCGCCTTCGCTTCGATCTGACGGATACGTTCGCGGGTAACGTCGAACTGTTTACCCACTTCTTCCAGCGTGTGGTCGGTGTTCATATCAATACCGAAGCGCATACGCAGGACTTTCGCTTCACGTGCGGTCAGGCCAGCCAGTACGTCGTGCGTAGCGGCACGCAGGCTCTCAGTGGTCGCAGAATCCAGCGGCAGCTCGAGGGTGGTATCCTCGATGAAATCACCCAGATGCGAATCTTCGTCGTCGCCAATTGGCGTTTCCATGGAGATAGGCTCTTTGGCGATCTTCAGCACTTTGCGGATCTTATCTTCCGGCATCAACATACGTTCTGCCAGTTCTTCCGGCGTCGGCTCGCGACCCATCTCTTGCAGCATCTGGCGGGAGATACGGTTGAGCTTGTTGATAGTCTCAATCATATGTACCGGGATACGGATGGTACGTGCCTGATCCGCGATAGAACGGGTGATCGCCTGACGGATCCACCAGGTTGCATAGGTGGAGAACTTGTAACCACGACGGTATTCAAACTTATCTACCGCTTTCATCAGACCGATGTTGCCTTCCTGAATCAGATCCAGGAACTGCAGACCACGGTTGGTGTATTTTTTGGCGATAGAGATAACCAGACGCAAGTTTGCTTCAACCATCTCTTTTTTCGCACGGCGGGCTTTCGCTTCACCGATTGACATACGACGGTTGATATCTTTGACCTGCTCAATGGTCAGTCCGGTTTCTTCTTCGATCTGCTGCAGTTTCTGCAGGCCGCGGTGAACATCATCTGCAACGTCGTGCAGTTTTTCAGACCACGGCTTGTTCATTGCGATTGCTGCGTTGAACCAGGTTTCGCTGGTTTCGTTGCCGGTGAACAGAGTAATGAAGTTTTTCTTCGGCATTTTGCACTGCTCAACGCAGAGCTTCATGATCAGACGTTCCTGAGTACGCACACGGTCCATCATGACGCGCATGCTGTTTACCAGGTAGTCGAACTGCTTCGGCACCAGGCGGAACTGTTTGAACACTTCAGACAGCTTCTGAATTTCTTCCTGCGCGGCTGCATGGCTGCGGCCTTTCGCTTTGATCGTGTCACGGGTGATTTCGTACTGAGTACGCAGCTCACCGAATTTCTCACGCGCTAATTCAGGATCGATGCTGTTGTCGTCATCGCTGCTGTCGTCGTCTTCTTCTTCATCTTCGTCTTCGTCGTCATCCATCTCTTCCTGAGAGAGTTCAGAGCCAACGTGCGTCGCTGTTGGTGCCAGGTCTTCTTCCGCGTTCGGATCAACAAAGCCGGTGATCAGATCGGAAAGACGCGCTTCTTCAGCTTCAACGCGATCGTATTGTTCAAGCAGGTAGGTGATGGCTTCCGGGTATTCGGCAACGGAGCATTGAACCTGGTTAATCCCGTCTTCAATACGTTTAGCGATGTCGATTTCGCCTTCACGGGTTAACAGTTCAACGGTACCCATTTCACGCATATACATGCGTACCGGGTCAGTTGTACGGCCGATTTCGGACTCAACGCTGGACAGAACCTGGGCAGCCGCTTCTTCCGCGTCTTCATCGGTGCTGTTGGAGGTTTCGGCAAGCAGCAGATCATCGGCATCCGGTGCTTCTTCCATCACCTGAATACCCATGTCATTGATCATTTGGATGATGTCTTCGATTTGATCTGAATCGACGATATCTTCCGGCAGATGGTCATTGACCTCGGCATAGGTCAGATAGCCTTGCTCCTTACCACGTTGGACAAGAAGCTTCAGCTGTGACTGCGGGTTTTGCTCCATAAGACGGTATCCACACTTAATTCGTTTGATTGGTGTTGGGCGGTAAAACCGCCAACGGCAAAACGAGGGCATACTTATATTTGCCGCTGCCTCTCCGTGCGGCTGTCGGGGTCTTCCCGAACGATATTCGGCAGTTAAGCCGTTAAATACTTCATCCTTCACGTTGTCTCTGCGTTAGCTGCGTTCACTCATCCTGGTCATGTACTGATGTACACTCCCTGGAGTTCGTTCACTTACTGCCTTGATACAACGCGAATGATTTTGTCTTTCGCTTATTTTTTAGCCAGCTCCTGGTTCAGTGTCCAGAGTTCCCGGCGTTCTTCGCTGCTTAAACCGTGTGTGCGCTCACGAGCTATCAACTCTTCCTGGCGCAGTTCAAGCATCGAATCAAACATATGGTTGAGTGAGTCGGTGAAGGTTTTTTCTGCGATATCTTTATCTGCTATATCGTCCCACATCGACAGTTTTTCAAGGGTTGCAGCATCATTTGTGCCGCGATAGTGCTCTAAAAGTTGTCCGGTGGTCAGACCTGGCTGAGACAGACAAGTGTTGACCAGTTCTCTAAATAAGCCAAGTCCGGGTAGCTTATTTTGGTCCAGGGCGCCTAACGGCGGAACCAGCGGTGCTAAGTCCGGGTTTTGCACCAGTAACCCTATCAGTATACGCATGGTAGTGCGTTTTAGCTGTGGAACAGGGCGGGAAGCCCCATTTTCTGCCAGTTTTGGCATTAAACGTTCAAGCTGGCTGTCATCCAGAATGCCGAGCTTGTTCCCTAACTCCTGCCGCAGATAAATACGCAGCGTTTCGCCTGGAACCTGAGTGATCAGCGGCAGTGCTAAAGTGCTTAGCTGTGCACGTCCATCCGGAGTACTCAAATCCACCTGGGGCAGCAGGCTGTTAAATAAAAACGCGGAGAGCGGTAAGGCCTGCTCCATCCGGGTTTCAAATGCCTCTTTCCCTTCTTTACGCACCAGCGTATCGGGATCTTCGCCATCAGGTAAAAACATAAAGCGCAGCTGACGTCCGTCTGTCATATAAGGCAGTGCGGTTTCCAGCGCGCGCCAGGCAGCATCGCGTCCGGCACGGTCTCCGTCGTAACAGCAAATGACGTTGTTCGTCGCACGGAACAGCAGTTGAATGTGATCGGCGGTGGTTGACGTCCCAAGGGATGCCACGGCGTAGTTAATGCCGAATTGTGCCAGCGCGACCACATCCATATAGCCTTCAACCACTAACAGGCGCTGTGGATCGGCGTTATCCTGTTGGGCTTCATAAAGGCCATACAACTGGCGACCTTTATGGAAAATATCGGTTTCCGGGGAGTTCAGGTACTTCGGCAGGGCATCGCCCAGCACGCGTCCACCAAAACCAATCACCCGACCACGTTTGTCGCGGATGGGGAACATAACCCGTTCACGGAAACGATCGTAACTGCGTCCCTGATCGTTGGTGACCAACATACCCGCGTCGATCAGCGATTTGCGATTTTCAGGATTACCGCCAAACCGTTTCAGGACGTTGTCCCAGCCGGGGGGCGCAAAACCAATAGCAAAACGGGTGATCACGTCGCTACTGAGTCCTCGCTTTTCCAGATACTGGCGCGCAGGTGTAGCGGCGGGTTGCATCAGAGACTGTTGATAAAACGTGTTCAGGCCATCCATCAATTGATAAAGACTTTGCCGTTGATGGCGCTCTATCTGACTGGGGCCACTGCCTGCTTCATAAGGCACTTCGAGGTTGTGCATTGCGGCAAGTTCTTCGACGGTTTCCACAAACTCGAGCTTGTCGTAGTTCATGAGAAAATCGACGGCGTTGCCATGCGCGCCACATCCAAAGCAGTGATAAAACTGTTTTTCACCGTTTACGGTGAAAGAGGGGGTTTTTTCGTTATGGAACGGACAGCACGCATGATAATTTTTGCCCTGCTTTTTCAGCTTCACCCGCGCATCGATCAGATCGACAATGTCGGTTCTTGCTAGCAGATCATTAATAAAAACACGTGGAATTCGTCCAGCCATAAGCCCCGTTATTTCTGATGACTATAAACGAAAATAAGCCGCGCATTCCTTTCGGAAGCACGGCCTTACAACTACAACTCGGTCTGAATTGAGAGACTTAGCTCTCAGAAGACTTAGTACAGACGAGTGCGGCGTGCGTTTTCGCGAGCCAGTTTCTTCGCGTGACGTTTCACAGCAGAAGCTTTAGCGCGCTTACGTTCGGTAGTCGGTTTTTCATAGAACTCACGACGACGAACTTCCGCCAGAACACCTGCTTTCTCGCAGGAACGCTTGAAGCGACGCAGTGCTACGTCGAACGGCTCGTTTTCACGTACTTTAATTACCGGCATGTAACTCTCACCTTTAATAAATTCGGTTTGCCGCTGGCATCAACGCCAGCTTATTTCAAAATGGTGCGGAATTTTACTGCAATTGCTGCTGCTTTGTAAAGCACCGACACGATATTGAAAGGGACTTTTATAAGGGTGAGGAGTATACACGACGCTTCTTCCTGGGGCGAACAAAGTTTTACATCAACCCGCATTCGACCTACACTGCGCGGTATTAGAGCGAGGTAAAACAAGACATGCGTGTACTGGGAATTGAAACATCCTGTGATGAAACCGGCATCGCCATTTACGACGATGAAAAAGGTCTTTTAGCCAACCAATTGTATAGTCAGGTGAAATTGCACGCTGACTACGGTGGTGTTGTGCCTGAACTGGCCTCGCGCGATCACGTGCGTAAAACTGTGCCGCTGATTCAGGCTGCGTTAAAAGAAGCGAACCTGACGGCAAAAGATATTGATGCGGTGGCCTATACTGCAGGCCCAGGTCTGGTTGGCGCGCTGCTGGTTGGGGCAACGGTTGGGCGCTCGCTGGCGTTCGCATGGAACGTGCCTGCAATTCCTGTTCACCATATGGAAGGCCATCTGCTGGCACCGATGTTGGAAGATAATCCGCCGGAATTCCCTTTTGTAGCACTGCTGGTTTCCGGTGGACACACACAACTGATTAGCGTCACTGGTATTGGCCAGTATGAACTGCTGGGCGAATCGATTGATGATGCCGCAGGCGAAGCGTTCGATAAAACGGCCAAGCTGTTGGGGCTGGATTATCCTGGCGGCCCGATGCTCTCTAAGCTGGCATCGCAAGGTGTGGAAAAGCGCTTTGTCTTCCCGCGCCCGATGACCGATCGTCCGGGACTGGATTTCAGCTTCTCCGGTCTGAAGACCTTTGCCGCGAACACCATCCGTAATAACGAAAATGACGATCAGACTCGCGCGGATATCGCTCGTGCCTTTGAAGATGCAGTAGTCGATACGCTGATGATCAAGTGCAAACGCGCGTTGGATCAAACCGGTTTTAAACGTCTGGTGATGGCGGGTGGAGTGAGTGCGAACCGTACTCTGCGTGCGAAACTGGCGGAGATGATGCAAAAACGCCGTGGTGAAGTGTTCTATGCGCGCCCGGAATTTTGTACTGATAACGGGGCGATGATCGCCTATGCCGGCATGGTGCGTTTTAAAGCCGGTGCTACGGCAGACCTTGGCGTAACGGTGCGCCCACGCTGGCCGCTGGCGGAATTACCGGCAGCATAAGTTGATATAGTGCCGGATAGCAGTATCCGGCCTACAGATTCCGTAGGCCCGGTAAGCACAACGTTACCGGGCAAGAAAACTACTCCCGCAGCATCCCTTTTTCTTCCAGAAATGTGATTATTTTTTCCAGACCCGCGCCCGTTTTTAAATTAGTAAACGTCCACGGACGCTCGCCGCGCATGCGCATAGTGTCGCGCTCCATAACTGCCAGTGAGGCTCCGACGTAAGGGGCGAGATCGGTTTTGTTGATCACCAGAAAATCAGATTTAGTGATCCCTGGCCCGCCTTTACGTGGGATCTTTTCGCCTTCGGCGACGTCGATCACGTAGATCGTCAGATCCGCTAATTCCGGGCTGAAGGTTGCGCTCAGGTTGTCGCCGCCGCTTTCCACAAAGATCAGCTCCAGATTGCCAAACTTTTTGCTCAGCGCTTCCACCGCAGCCAGATTCATCGAAGCATCTTCACGGATCGCCGTATGTGGACAGCCGCCGGTTTCCACTCCCACAATTCTTTCCGGCTCCAGCGCCCCCGCTTCGGTGAGAATGCGCTGATCTTCTTTGGTGTAAATATCGTTGGTCACCACAGCCAGTTGGTATGTGTTGCGCATGGCTTTGCATAATGCCTCCAGCAACGCCGTTTTACCGGAACCGACCGGACCACCCACGCCAACGCGCAGGGGATGTTTGTATTCACTCATTTTTTCTCCTCAGGAGCGGAATAATCGGCAATATTGGTTTTCATGTCGGGCAGAGGCGATAGCGGCCAGCGGTGTTGCGGATCCCAGTCCGTCATCAGGACATGTCAGTGCCTGATCCAGGCCCTGCGCATATCGATCGCAAAGCAAAAGAATCAATCGCTGCGCCGCCTGTTGCCCAAAGGGAACCAGTTTGACCCCGGCCATGACGGCGCTCTCGATCCAGCTGTAGCCGAAACTCAGAGCGAGACTGATCAGAGGGATTTTCCAGCGCACGCCCAGCCAGGCCAAACCGCAAAGCTGGCTGTCGGCGAAGATCGCGCGCCATTCCTGGGCGCAATCCGGTTCCCAGTCGACCACCAGGCGTGCGAAGGCTGCACCTCTGCTGCGTTCTTCCTCACGCAGTTCTCGGGTTTCCCGACAGGCCTGCAGATATGCCGTCCAGCGGCGGGCAGTACTGATATCATCCAGCTCACAGGCATGGTAAAGGCGGGCCAGCAGTGGTAAATCGACGGAAAAAAAGTTCTGTTCCATCTGTTGGATTTGCCACTGCGCGAAGGTTTCGGTATCTGTTACCCAGCCGATTTCCACCGCCCACTCCAGACCCTGGGACCAGGTAAACGATCCCACCGGTAAGCTACTGCTGGCGAGCTGCATCAGGCGCAGCTGTTGGGTTTCACGCATCAGTGTGCATGACTGTGATGGTGCCCGTGGGACTCGCTGGCATACGCGCCCGCTTCCGGCTCAAAGGGCAGGTGGGCAAACGTGACCTGTAGATCGAACTGGCGCAGCATGTCATCCAGCACATGATCGTGGTGATAGCGCAGTTCATCGGGCAGAATTTGCAGCGGTACGTGACGGTTTCCCAGGTGATAACAGGCTTTAGCGAGCAGGAACGGATTGGCGCAGTGCACGACGGAGACTGCTTCGTTTGCTGCGATAATTTCTACCACTTCTGTACCTTCTGCCGTGCTCAGACGATCACCCCCGCGTAACAACAGACCACGTGGCAGCAGTAAACCCGCCTCACGCCCGTCGTTCAGCCGCACTTTCGCGCGGCTTTTGACGCGAACATCGATGGGCAGCGTCAGCGTGGCGGTTACAGCGGCAGAGGTTTCAATACGTTGCGTCAGAAACAGCATCTCGACTCCTTAAAATAAAAAGTAACGTTGCGCCATCGGCAGCACGTCTGCCGGTTCGCTGGTAATTAATTCACCGTCGATGCGTACCTCATAGGTCTGGGCATCGACGGTAATATTGGGTTGCAGACAGTTGTGGATCATGTCGGCTTTTTTTACCGTCCGGCAGCCTTTTGCCACCGCGATAGCGCTTTGCAAATTGAGCTGCTGTGGGATGTTATGTGTAGCAGCAGCTTGCGAAATAAACGTCAGGCGGCTGTGATGGCGTGCTGCGCCGAGTGCCCCGAACATCATGCGGTAATGCACCGGCTGTGGAGTGGGAATCGAGGCGTTGATATCGCCCATCGGCGCGCAGGCAATCATGCCCCCCTTAATGATCGTGGCGGGCTTCACGCCAAAAAATGCGGGTGACCAGAGCACCAGATCCGCCAGTTTTCCGACCGCTATCGAGCCAACCTCATGGGCGATGCCGTGTGTCAGCGCCGGGTTGATGGTGTATTTGGCGATATAACGTTTAACACGCTGGTTATCGTTGTTGCTGGTCTCTTCCGCCAGCGCGCCGCGCTGGATCTTCATCCGGTGGGCTACCTGCCAGGTTCGCAGGATCACTTCCCCGACACGTCCCATCGCCTGGGAATCTGATGACGTCAGAGAAAACGCGCCAATGTCATGCAGGACGTCTTCGGCAGCGATCGTTTCCCGGCGAATGCGTGACTCGGCAAACGCCACGTCTTCGGCAATATCCGGGTCGAGGTGATGGCAGACCATCAACATGTCCAGATGTTCATCGATGGTATTGACGGTATAAGGCAGCGTCGGGTTGGTGGAAGAGGGTAAAATATTGGCATATGCGCAAGCAGTGATGATATCCGGTGCATGCCCGCCGCCAGCACCTTCAGTGTGGAAGGTATGAATAGTGCGATCGCCGATCGCTGCCAGTGTATCTTCGACGAAGCCGGACTCATTCAACGTATCGCTGTGTAGCGCGACCTGAATGTCCATCTCTTCGGCCACGCACAATGCACAGTCGATCGCCGCAGGTGTTGCGCCCCAGTCCTCATGGATCTTCAGACCGATCGCACCTGCCATTACCTGTTCGCGTAGAGCATCAGGACTCGAGCCGTTGCCTTTGCCCAGAAGACCAATATTGACCGGTAGCGTGTCTGCCGCCTGTAACATTCGGGCGATATACCACGGACCTGGCGTGCAGGTTGTCGCATGGGTCCCGGCAGCAGGACCTGTGCCGCCACCGATCATTGTTGTCACGCCGGAGACCAGCGCCTCTTCTGCCTGTTGTGGGCAGATCCAGTGAATATGGGTATCCACGCCGCCTGCGGTGACGATCTTTCCTTCACCGGCTATCGCTTCCGTCCCTACACCGATCGGGATCGTGACATCGGGCTGTATATCCGGGTTGCCCGCTTTGCCTATAGCGACGATCCTGCCCTCTTTTATGCCGATATCTGCTTTGACGATCCCCCAGTGATCGATGATCAACGCGTTAGTGATCACCAGGTCCACGCACGCCTGAGCGTTCATTTGCCCCTGGCCCATACCATCGCGGATCACCTTTCCACCGCCGAATTTGACCTCCTCACCGTAAGTGGTGAGATCGTTTTCTACTTCGATCCACAGTTCGGTATCTGCCAGACGGACTTTGTCACCAGTGGTGGGGCCAAACATGTCGGCGTAGGCCTGCCGGGATAGATCACTCATTGTCTGCCTCCAGCGCGCCCATCACGTCGCCGCGAAAACCAAAGATCCGCTGTGCACCCGCCACGCGAACCAGTTCGACTTTCCGCTTTTGACCAGGCTCGAAACGTACTGCTGTACCTGCAGGAATATTCAGACGAAAACCTAATGCTTTTGGACGATCAAAACGCAGCGCCGGATTGACCTCATAAAAGTGATAATGCGATCCGACCTGAACGGGGCGATCGCCATGGTTCTCCACCACGATCGTGCGGGTTTCTCTTCCTGCGTTGATGACGATATTTCCCGCCAGAATTTTATATTCACCAGGGATCATGACCGCTCCTTATATGATCGGGTTGTGAACGGTGACCAGCTTCGAACCGTCCGGGAAGGTGGCTTCAACCTGAATGTCCGGGATCATTTCCGGCACCCCCTCCATCACCTGATCGCGGGTCAGAACGTGGCGACCGTCTTCCATCAGTGATGCAACGGTTTTGCCGTCACGCGCACCTTCCATGATGAAGGCGCTAATCAACGCTACCGATTCCGGGTAATTGAGCTTCAGTCCGCGGGCCAGGCGGCGCTCGGCCACCAGCGCAGCAGTAAAGAGCAACAACTTGTCTTTTTCTCTGGGAGTCAGTTCCATAGTGGTTCTCTTATGTTTGCCAGATTCGGGGTAGTACAGGGGGTTTTTGAGTCAGCAGCGGGCGCAGAAACTGCCAGAGGTTGCGCATTACGCGCTGAACGACCAGGTTGTCATTGGCGAGAACGCGTACCGTCAACAATGAGTCGACCACCGTTGCCCCGGTATAATCACCGAGAGGCGCAAGCCGTTCGCGAATGCCATCCAACATGTTTTCTGTGGCCGGATAGCACAACAGCGTGCCAACCCAGGGCTGACAGGCAAGGGCATTCAGTTCACCGTTTTGAATATGTAGCCGTTCTATCAGCAACGGCAAACCCTCTCGCCACACCTCCAGACGGCTGTGTAGCGAGCCGTGGTTGAAGGCTTCCTGCATCACCGGTCGCCCCAGACAGTAGAGATCCCAGGCCAGCAGACGGCTGTTACTGGCAAGATGAAACGCGGACTGAAGGTTCGCGTGTGCGCCGGGAAAGAGGATCGTATCCTGCGGGAGCCATTCCAGCGTGCTTTGCGGAGCGAGTGTAAAATCCTGGCGCAGTACTGCCAGTGGACCTGAACTGCGATAAAACTTCCCTGCACCGGGCATGGTGATTAACGCGTGGCTTTTGTTATCCAGAGCGACGGAGATATGTAACTCATCGCCTCCGACAATCCCGCCGGGCGGATGAAGTAAATAGAGGTGGCACACGTCTTCTTCCGGGTAGAACGGGCGTTGTACCGTTAGTGGACCAACATGGCGAGCTGAAGCGAGCACTGTTTTGTGCGCGGAACGGGTGAACCGCAGGTCCAGTTCAGCCTGCCAGCCCCGTGTGAGTGTCTCGTGCGCCGCGGTGTCCAGAGCGTTTCCCTTATCAACGTGAGGATGTGTGCATACCAAAAAGTATGCCTCAGCGCACAGGTAAACGGTCATACAAGAAGCTTATGGAAAAAAGGGGCGGCATCATGTCGCCCCAACGAGGTTTACAGCAAAACGAGAGGCATCCAGACCAGACCGGTTATCACCAACAGCACCAGGAAGATCAGGCCGAAAATTGCGCCCAGCCGCCAGTAATCAACCGTTGGTAAATAGCCGCTGCCGTAATAGATCGGGCTTGGACCTGTTGCGTATGGTGTAAGAATACTGCCCAGACCAATTGCAGCCCCTACCATCAGGCAGAATACTGGCAGCGGGATTGCCGGCATTGCCAGTGCGGCAGCAATCATCATTGGAGCCAGTGCGGAGGTATAAGCTGTGGCACTGGCAAAGAAGTAGCGCAGCAGGTAAAACACCACGATCAGTGCCACCATTACCATGATGGGCGAGTAACCGCTTAGTCCGTTCGCCAGTAATTTACCAAACCAGGTAATAAAGCCGGTGTTATTTAGCCCGGTCGCCAGGGTAATCAGTGAGGCCAGCCAGAAAAAGACGTTCCATGCTGCTTTATTACTGACAATGTCATCCCAGGATATGATACGTAGCACCAGCATCAGTGCGACGACGCTGTAACCGACCATTGCGGCATCGATATAATCGCCGCCAAAGATCCACAGCACCAGTGCCCCGACCATCAGTACCAGCATTTTCTTTTCTCGCGAGCAGAGGGGGCCCATCGCGTTAAGTTCCGACTCTGCCCAGAGAGGAACCTGATTGCCTGATTTCAGCACCGGTGGGTACAGCACATACGCTAGCCATGGCACTAACAACACCAGTAAAATGCTCAGCGGCAGCATACCTAAGAACCAGTCGCCCCAGCTTAGTGCGGTATGAGAAGCGCCTTTCATCAGGCCAATCAGCAGCAGGTTTGGCGCCATTGCCGTTAAGAAAATGGCGCTGGTGACGCAGTCAGCGACGATTCCCATCCACATAATATAGGAGCCAATAGAGCGAGAACTGGAATCATTCGGTTGTGAATTATACAGCGGCGGCAGGTTACGAATAATCGGATAGATAATTCCTGCACCACGCGCAGAGTTGGAAGGGGTGACGGGAGCGAGGATCAGCTCAGAAAACATCACCGCATAGCCGAGAAACAGCGTGCGATGTCCCATTCTTTTCACCAGCCATAGCGCAATACGCCGACCCAGACCGGTTTTCTCATAACCGGTACCGAACATAAATGCTGCGAAAATCAGCCAGATAACCGAGTTTGAAAAACCAGAAACTGCCCACGACAATGATTTGGCGGTAAATTTAAAACCGTCCTGGGCAAGTTGTTCAGGGCTAAATAACAGCCATGGCGAAAGTACAGCGATGATCGAGATCCCGATCATTGCCACCACAGCGCCTGGTACAGGTTCCAGAATGAGTCCCACAATCACACCGGTAAAGACGGCAAAATAGAGCCAGGTATGACTCTCAAGACCAGTGGGAACGGGCAGAACAGCAATAATGGCGATGACCACCAGCGGAGCCAGGTATCGCCACCAACCAGCTAAAGGTGCCATTGTTGTATCCCTGCGAAAAGAGGAGAGGCATCACGCCTCTCCGGGAGGGTTATTTGATGTAGTGCACGTGCTCGCAGATCTCGTCCACGATAGGGTCGCGACGTTCAGCGAACAGCTTTTTGTTTTCAGCGATCAGGTTGTTACCGTGGGTATCGATGGAGACAATCAGCGGACCGAACTCTTTTACCCGACAAACCCATAGCGATTCCGGCATCCCAAGCTCTGTCCAGTGCACTTCTTCGATCTCTTCAACCTGCGTTGCGGCAACTACCGCACACCCTGCGGGGAAGATCACATGCAGCGCTTTAAACTGCTTACATCCTTCTTCAGTCAACGGCCCCATGCCACCTTTACCGACGACCAGTTTCACGCCAGTTTGCTCAATGAACTCTTTCTCAAAGGCCTCCATACGCATGCTGGTGGTTGGACCGACGGAGACCATCTCCCATTTTTCCCCGTTCTTACGCACGATAGGCCCGGCGTGGAAGATCGCTTTACCGTTGAGGTCGAAAGGAATAGGACGTTTAAGCTCGATCAGGCGGCGATGACATACGTCACGGCAGGTGACCAGCGTACCGGTAAGGTAAATCACATCGCCAACGCGAATATCTTCCAGGTCTTCGGCTTTGATCGGGGTTGTCAGGATCTTTTTCATAACGCGCTCCGGGTGTGAGACAGATTTTCGAAGGAGAGATCGGCATGAACCAGCAGCGTGCCGCGACGATGCGCCCAGCAGCCGGTAGAAACGGCGACACCAATCGTCGATGGATGACGTGCAGCGGATTCAATATGTACACCCATGACGGAACTATTGCCGGTTAGCCCCTGTGGACCAATCCCCAGACGGTTAAGTCCCTCTTCCAGACGCAGTTCCAGCTCAGCGGCTTTTGGATTTGGGTGGCGTGTTCCAATAGGACGCAGAACGGCCTTACGTGAGAGCACGGCAGCGGTTTCCACGGAAGTGGCGATACCAACGCCTACCAGCACTGGCGGGCAGGCGTTTACCGCCAGTGTTGAAATGTTTTCGAAGACAAATTTCACCACGCCTTCATAACCTTCGGAGGGCATTAACACTTTGGAACGTCCTGGTAACGTACAGCCTCCACCTGCCATATAGACTTCGATTTCAGCATCATCACCGTCAGGGATGATGTCCCAGGTCACCCACGGCACGCCGGTACCGGTATTTTTCCCGGTATTTACTTCGTCAAAAATCTCTACTGCGTTATGGCGCAGCGGTGCTTTTACCGTGGCATCTTCAACGGCCTGCTTAAGAATGCTTTGCAGTTCACCCAGGAGAGGAAAACGTGAACCGACCTTCACAAAGAACATGATCTCACCGGTGTCCTGACACGCCGGGCGATTCAGGTCGATAGCTTTTTGCATGTTATCGAACATGGTGTGATAGATAATTTTGCCCATGGGCGAGGTTTCGCCTTCCCGTAGCTGTTTTAATTTATCCACAACGTCATCGGGCATCCGGGTAGAAATCATGGCGGTAAAATCAGCGACAATGTTAGTCAACGTCTTTATCGCATTTTGGTTATTTTGATTGCTCATCATGTCAACTCCAGTTCTTTTATTTATCTGGAAATAAATTCTCCGCCACAAACTACCACTAAAAATGTGGTTTTATATTTTTTGCTGCTGTGAATATCTAATTAACAGTTCGTGAATGATGTCAAAATAAGGCGCTGAAAATTGCGCAAGGGCAGGGTTTAATTTGTTACGGGGAATTACACTGCGACTAACACTATCCACGGATATTCAGAACATGCTGAACACTTATCCCTTAGCCAAAGACCTGCAGGTACTGGTGGACATTGTTCATACTGGAAGCTTTAGCGCTGCCGCCGCGACGCTGGGGCAAACACCTGCGTTTGTGACGAAACGCATTCAGATCCTTGAGCAAACGTTGGGGACTACACTGCTGAGCCGCTCTGCTCGGGGTGTGACACTAACGGAAAGTGGGCAGCGATGTTATGAACATGCGCTGGAGATCCTCGCCCGTTATCAGCACCTGGTGGATGACGTCACACGAATCAAAACACGCCCGGAAGGGATGATCCGTATCGGCTGTAGTTTTGGGTTTGGGCGTAGTTATATCGCCCCGGCTATTACCGAATTAATGCACAGTTATCCCGAATTACAGGTACATTTTGAGCTTTACGATCGGCAAATTGATTTAGCTCAGGATAATATCGATCTGGATATTCGTATTAATGATGAAATCCCAGACTATTATATTGCGCATTTGTTAACGAAAAATAAAAGAATATTGTGTGCAGCACCGATGTATTTACATAAATACGGTCAGCCGATGACGCTACAGGAATTAAGCCACCATGATTGCCTGGTGACGAAAGAACGCGATATGACGCATGGGATATGGGAACTTAATAATGGGCAGGAGAAAAAATCGGTTAAGGTCGCAGGGCATCTGTCTTCTAACAGCGGTGAGATTGTGTTGCAGTGGGCGCTGCAAGGAAAGGGAATTATGTTGCGCTCCGAGTGGGATGTTCTGCCATTCCTGAAAAGCGGCGAGCTGGTACGTGTGCTACCGGATTATGCGCAAAGCGCCAATATTTGGGCGGTATATCGGGAGCCGTTATACCGTAGCACCAAGCTAAGAGTGTGTGTGGAGTTTCTGGCGACATGGTGTCAGCACCGATTGGGTAAACCTGGTGAAGGATATCAGGTTCCTTAGGCCGGATAAGACGCGCTAGCCTCGCCATCCGGCAGCAATTACTCGGGATCTTTTTCGCGTTTTTTCTTCAACTTGGTCCAGATTTTCGGTTCCTGACGACGCCACAGACGCTGGATATTGTCATGATGGCGCAGCAGAATTAAGCACGACAACATAGAGACCGGGAAAGTGAACTGGGGTTTGAACCACCAGACATAAAACGGGGCAATCAGGGCGCTGACGATAGCCCCTAACGAAGAATAGCCGCTCAATAATACGGTTAGCAGCCACGTTCCCGCCATTACGCCAGTAAGGTCCCAGCCTATTGGCGCTATCGCACCAAACGCAGTGGCTACGCCTTTACCGCCTTTAAAGCCAAAGAATACCGGCCAAATGTGGCCCAGACAGGCGGCGATAGCGATCAATCCCAACCAGAAGGGACTGACGCCTAGCGCATATGCGCCCCACACGGGTAACATACCCTTCAGGACGTCGAAAATCAGCACGGCTACGGCTGCTCCCTTGCCACCTATACGCAACACGTTTGTTGCGCCGGGGTTACCGGAGCCGCTGTCGCGTGGGTCGGGTAAACCCGCGAGGCGGCAGACCAGAATGGCACTGGAAATTGAGCCGCAGAGGTACGCGAAGATGATCATTCCAGGCGCGATTGCACTCATAAGCTGTTCCGTTTTGAAAATGTCGTGTAAAACGCTACTTCTGTGGATAATACGCATATTTCGCCGGAAGTGGTATCCGGGTTAGCCAAAAAGCAGGCAGGTCGTGATGGATATTGTATTTATAGAGCAACTTTCGGTAATCACCACTATCGGTGTTTACGACTGGGAACAAACCATCGAACAAAAACTGGTGTTCGATATCGAAATGGCGTGGGATAACCGCAAATCGGCCAAAAGCGACGATGTTGCTGATTGTCTAAGCTATGCTGATATAGCTCAAACCGTTGTCAGCCACGTGGAAGGCGGGCGATTTGCGCTGGTCGAACGTGTGGCAGAAGAAGTGGCGGAGTTGCTATTGAGTCGTTTTAATTCTCCATGGGTGCGTATCAAACTCAGTAAACCTGGGGCGGTGGCACGCGCGGCAAACGTTGGGGTGATCATTGAGCGTGGCAATACTCTGAAAGAAAATAATTAACTTAATAATATATAAACCAAACGTGTATAAAAGGGTCTTAAAGCAGGCTCTTTTTTTATTGTCCGTTTTTTTTTATTTAGGGGTTTATTGATGAGCGATATGCACTCGCTGCTGGTGGCGGCCATTTTGGGTGTGGTTGAGGGGCTGACGGAGTTTTTACCTGTCTCCAGTACAGGCCATATGATTATTGTTGGTCATCTGCTGGGGTTTGAAGGTGATACCGCAAAAACATTTGAGGTGGTGATCCAACTGGGATCTATTCTGGCAGTTGTGGTGATGTTCTGGCGGCGTTTGTTTGGCCTGATTGGCATCCATTTCGGCAAAACCCCGCATGAAGGCACTGGCAAAGGACGTCTGACGTTGGGACATATTTTGCTGGGGATGATTCCGGCAGTCGTGTTGGGATTAGTGTTCCACGACATGATTAAGTCGCTGTTTAACCCAATTAACGTTATGTACGCACTGGTGGTCGGCGGTTTGTTGTTGATTGCTGCAGAATGCCTGAAACCCAAGGAACCGCGAGCACCGGGGTTGGATGATATGACTTATCGTCAGGCATTTATGATCGGTTGTTTCCAGTGTCTGGCTCTGTGGCCTGGCTTTTCGCGTTCTGGTGCGACCATCTCTGGTGGGATGCTGATGGGGGTGAGTCGTTATGCCGCATCTGAATTTTCGTTCCTGCTGGCAGTACCGATGATGATGGGCGCAACGGCGCTGGATCTCTACAAAAGCTGGTCGTTCCTGACGACAGCTGATATTCCTATGTTTGCTGTGGGTTTCGTGACGGCTTTTGTCGTGGCGCTGGTGGCGATCAAAACCTTCCTGCAATTGATTAAACGTATTTCGTTCATTCCGTTTGCGATTTACCGCTTTATTGTGGCTGCCGCTGTTTACGTTGTGTTCTTCTGAGTTTGCCATGGTGCCGGATGGTGACGCTTACGCGTCTTATCCGGCCACGCCTGCTGGGTAAGCGCTGAACGCTGCGTCAGTTATTACGTTTTCGGGCAACGTTGCTCTTTCCAGGCCGCTACTGCGGCAATGCGACGTCGGGTCAACTCCTCGCGAATTGCCGGTCCTTTAAATCCTGCTTCGACGACATCTTTTGTAGGAACTGCCTGCGCTGTCAGCCAGGCTTCGCGCAGCCAGCGGCCTTGCGGGTAATCTACCGCTTCGAAACCGGTTCGACCACGCACATCGGCCTCACTGGTCAGAGCTATTTGTTCCACACGATGTGGTTTACGCCAGGCATCGATGGAATCGAATAGCTTAACGATGGTTTTCGGCTGCAGTATCGGGAAGGTATGAATGAGATCGTGAAACTCGGCCACCAGTTTGGCTAAATCACGAATGTCATTTGGTACGCGCAAACGCTGGCACAATTGCTCTACAAGCTTAACACCTGCCGGGCCATGGCCGTGATGGCGAGGCCAGAGTGAGGGCGGTGTGAGTGATTTACCAAGATCATGACAAAGTGTGGCGAAACGCACGTCAACTTCCTGGCTCAGCATGGCGGCCATCGACAGTGTCATTAGGGTGTGTATTCCGGTATCGATTTCTGGATGCCATTTTGCCGGTGCCGGTACGCCAAACAGAGCGTCTATTTCAGGAAACAGTACGCGTAAGGCACCGCAATCGCGAAGCACCTGGAAAAAGACCTGCGGATTGCGGGTGGTTAAGGCACTCTCAGTTTCTTTCCACACACGTTCTGGCGTAAGGTGCTCCAGTTCCCCTGCGTGGGTCATCTCCCGCATCAGCGCCATCGTTTCGTCGGCGATACGAAAACTAAGATGTGCATAGCGGGCAGCAAAGCGCGCCACACGCAGCACACGCAGCGGATCTTCGCTAAAGGCTGGAGAAACATGGCGCAACAGGCGGTTTTCGAGATCGCTACGTCCGTTATACGGGTCGATAATTTCCCCGTCATCGTCGCGAGCCAGGGCGTTTATCGTCAGGTCTCGTCGTTGGAGATCAGCTTCCAGCGTCACGTCTGAAGCGACATAACAGGTAAAACCGGTATAGCCTGAGCCTGATTTTCTTTCGGTACGCGCCAGCGCATACTCTTCACGAGTTTTCGGATGGAGAAAAACAGGAAAATCGCGGCCTACCTGCTGGTAGCCCGCGTCAAGCATCTCTTGTGGCGTGGTACCGACAACAACCCAGTCTTTATCTTTAATCGGTAGCCCTAATAACGCATCCCGAACAGCACCACCGACCAGATAAATCTTCACGCCACTTTCCTTTTGAAAAAGTTAATCCCTTAATAATATGTCAGTGTGGCAGAGAAGGCGATTCAGTTCATCCAGCGATCTTTGCGTTTACGTGTTGGGATCATATGTGGCAGCACCAGACCGAGCAGCAGACCGAGTCCTAGCACGCCGCCGCCATACATAAACCACTGCATGATGATGGTACGCTGCTTGTCATCAAGCTGAAGGTTGGCTGCGCTGACTTTCTTTTGTGCCACAATAAGCTCGTTCTTCAGCTTCTGGTTTTCTGCTTTCAATCCATCGATCACGCTGTCGCTTTGCGCCACTTTTTGCTGCATATCGGCGGTGCGCTGATTCCAGGTGGTATCGATATTAGTGAGCTTATCGGTCAGAACTTTAACCTGATTTTCTAAGTCCGGGACGCGGGTGCGCAGGCTTGGCGTACTGTTCAGCTCTTTCAGTGGGATCCAGGCGGTACGCCCGGTACTGTCTTTGACCTGCGCGTAGTTGGTGCTGGCGTCGGTCTGTAATAGCGTAACTTCCTCGCCGGCGTTAACCGTACCCACGAGGCGATAGTTATCTCCTGGACCACTGCGGACCCAGGTGTTCAGTTCGTCAGAAACATAGCGCTTTTCTTCGGCATGGGAGACGGCAGTGGCGCTAAGTGCGAGTAAAGTTAATCCAATCAGGCGTAATTTTGGCATCAGGCTGTCGTTGTTGTCATAGAAAGTGGAACGATAGTAGTGGCAACAGTGTCTCTACGCAAAGCATTAGACATCAATCGGAATCATCTGTGTCCTTTTTGCCACCACTCGAAACTTTTACGCCCGTCAAATTGTCCGTTGCATGGCAATTTGGCGCAAAATACTATCTACTGACAATTAAGAAAGCACTTAGTTCGCAGTCTGTCTTCTCAACTGTGACATAACCCATAAGTACAAGATCATGGCCCAGGAAATCGAATTAAAGTTTATCGTCAATAGTGATGCCGTAGATGCGCTACGTGAACATCTGAATACGCTGGGGGGAGAGCACCATGCGCCCAGCCAGTTACTGAATATTTATTACGAAACGCCGGATGCGTGGCTGCGTGCTCACGATATGGGGCTGCGTATTCGCGGTGAGAATGGTTGTTATGAAATGACCATGAAAATTGCCGGAAGAGTGACGGGCGGCCTGCATCAGCGACCGGAATATAACATTGCGCTGAGTGAACCAGTGCTGGATCTCGCACAGTTTCCTGTGGAAATCTGGCCCAATGGCGAGCTGCCAGCCGATCTCGCTTCCCAGGTACAACCGCTGTTTAGCACCGATTTTTACCGTGAGAAATGGCGCCTTGATGTTGACGGTAGCCAGATTGAAATCGCCCTTGACCTTGGGGACGTGAAGGCGGGAGAGTTCGCTGAGCCTATCTGTGAGCTGGAACTTGAGCTCTTAAGCGGCGATACCCGTGCAGTGCTGAAGCTGGCGAACCAACTGGTTTCGCAAACGGGTTTACGCCAGGGCAGCCTGAGTAAGGCGGCACGCGGTTATCATTTGGCTCAGGGAAATGCGCCACGCGAACTCAAACCCACGAGCATTCTGAAAGTGCCTGCGAAGGCGAGCATTGAACAAGGGTTGGAAGTTGCGCTGGAGCTGGCGCTGTCACAATGGCAGTACCATGAAGAGTTGTGGGTTCGCGGTATCAAAGGGGCGAAAGCCGAGGTGCTGGCGGCGATGGGGTTGGTTCGTCACATCCTGATGCTGTTTGGCGGTAATGTTCCGCGTAAAGCGAGCGCTCACTTACGTGATTTACTGACCCAGTCGGAAGCGACCATTGCCTCGGAAGTTTCTGCTGTTTCAGCGGTGTATAGTACGCAAACGGCGATGGCAAAACTGGCGCTTACCGAATGGTTAGTGACCAAAGCGTGGCAACCGTTTCTGGATGCTAAGGCGCAGGGCAAAATTGCCGATTCCTTCAAGCGTTTTTCTGATACCCATCTTTCACGTCATGCGGCTGAGTTGAAAACTGTTTTTGGTCAGCCGTTGGGCGATCAATATACCGATCAGATCCCGCGTCTGAGCCGCAACATTGATAGCGTTCTGATGCTGGCGGGATACTACGACGAACATGTCGCGTCGGAATGGATTGCCAACTGGCAGGGTTTACTTCATGCCATCAAAACCCGTCAACATATTGAAATTGAACACTTCCGCAATGAAGCGATCTCTCAGGAACCGTTCTGGCTGCATAGCGGAAAACGTTAATCAGAGCCGAAGCAGGGATGCCTGATGGTGCTCTACTTATTCAGCCTACGCGATAGGTGCATGTATCATGTAGTCCGGATAAGGAGAAACATAGCCATCCGGCATCATTGAAAGGATAAGCCTTAAATGAAGCAGCTCTCTTCACCATTACAGCAGTACTGGCCGACCGTTGTTGAGCGTCTGCCAACAGCACTTCCTGAGGCATCGCTGAGTATTCAGGCGAAGTCAGTACTTACATTCAGCGATTTTGTCCGCGATAGCATTATTGCTCATCCTGAGTGGCTAAAGGAGCTGGAAAGCGCGCCAGTCCAGGCTGATGAATGGCAGCACTATGCCGCCTGGTTACAGCGCGCGCTGTCAGACGTACACGATGAAACGGCGTTAATGCGCGAGCTTCGACTGTTCCGTCGTCGCATCATGGTGCGTATTGCCTGGGCACAGACGCTGTCGCTGGTGGCTGAAGAGAGTATTTTGCAACAGTTAAGTCATCTGGCGGAGACGTTGATTATCGCAGCGCGTGACTGGCTGTATGACGCCTGCTGTCGAGAATGGGGAACACCCTGTAATTCGGACGGCGTTGCGCAACCGCTGCTGATTTTAGGCATGGGGAAACTGGGCGGGGGCGAGCTGAATTTTTCCTCTGATATCGACCTGATTTTTGCCTGGCCGGAACATGGATCTACGCAGGGCGGGCGGCGTGAACTGGATAACGCGCAGTTTTTCACCCGCATGGGACAGCGCCTCATCAAAGTGTTGGATCAGCCAACGATGGATGGTTTTGTCTATCGGGTGGACATGCGTTTACGTCCGTTTGGCGACAGTGGTCCGCTGGTACTGAGTTTCTCTGCGTTGGAAGATTACTACCAGGAGCAGGGGCGTGACTGGGAACGTTACGCGATGGTTAAAGCGCGTATTATGGGGGATGCTGACGGCACCTACGTCAGCGAGCTTCGCGCTATGCTGCGGCCTTTTGTTTTCCGTCGCTACATCGATTTCAGCGTGATTCAATCTCTGCGTAACATGAAAGGGATGATTGCCCGTGAAGTCCGCCGGCGCGGCCTGAAGGACAACATAAAGCTGGGGGCGGGCGGCATTCGTGAAATCGAATTTATCGTTCAGGTATTCCAGCTCATTCGCGGCGGGCGCGAACCCTCGCTGCAATCCCGCTCGTTACTCCCTACGCTTAGTGCGATCAATGCACTGCATCTGCTGTCTGATAATGATGCGGAACACCTGCGAACCGCCTATCTCTTTTTACGTCGTCTGGAAAATCTGCTGCAGAGCATCAATGACGAACAGACCCAGACGCTGCCGGGTGATGAGCTAAATAGGGCCCGCCTGGCATGGGGTATGGGGGCGGATGACTGGCAGCAGTTAACCGATACGTTGGCAATACATATGGGCAACGTGCGTCGGGTATTTAACGAATTAATTGGCGATGATGAAACTGATACACAGGAAGAGTCGCTGTCGGAACAGTGGCGTGAACTTTGGCAGGACGCGTTGCAGGAAGATGACACCACACCAGTGCTGACGCATCTGGCGGATGACGATCGTCGCCGCGTGCTGGCTCTTATTGCGGATTTTCGCAAAGAGCTGGATAAACGTACGATTGGCCCACGGGGGCGACAGGTGTTGGATCATTTGATGCCGCACCTGCTGAGCGATGTCTGTTCCCGCGATGATGCTTCCGTACCGTTGTCGCGTATTACCCCGCTACTGGTGGGCATTGTCACCCGCACCACCTATCTGGAGCTGCTGAGTGAATTCCCTGGCGCGCTGAAGCATTTGATTTCGTTATGTGCCGCCTCGCCGATGGTGGCCAGCCAGCTGGCGCGGTATCCGTTGCTGCTTGACGAGCTGCTTGACCCTAATACCTTGTACCAACCAACCGCAACCGACGCTTATCGTGACGAGTTACGCCAGTATTTACTGCGTGTGCCGGAAGATGATGAAGAACAGCAACTGGAAGCGCTGCGTCAGTTTAAGCAAACGCAACTGCTGCGTATCGCAGCGGCTGATATCGCTGGTACGCTACCGGTGATGAAAGTGAGTGACCATCTGACCTGGCTGGCGGAAGCCATTATTGATGCCGTGGTGCAGCAGGCTTGGATGCAAATGGTCGCCCGTTATGGGCAACCAACCCATCTTGGCGATCGCGATGGTCGTGGTTTTGCCGTTGTCGGTTATGGCAAGCTGGGTGGCTGGGAGCTGGGTTACAGCTCCGATCTGGATTTGATCTTCCTGCATGATTGCCCGATGGATGTGATGACTGACGGTGAACGTGAGATTGACGGTCGGCAGTTTTATCTGCGTTTGTCGCAGCGCATTATGCATCTTTTCAGCACCCGTACTTCTTCCGGCATTTTGTATGAAGTGGATGCTCGGCTGCGCCCATCCGGTGCTGCAGGAATGCTGGTAACATCCACCGAAGCCTTCGCCGATTATCAGCGCAATGAAGCCTGGACGTGGGAGCATCAGGCACTGGTACGCGCTCGTGTGGTTTATGGCGACCCGCAATTGACCTCTCAGTTTGACGCGGTGCGCCGCGATATCATGACACTCGCCCGCGACGGGAAAACTTTACAGACTGACGTGCGCGAAATGCGTGAGAAAATGCGTGCACATTTGGGCAATAAACATCGCGATCGTTTTGATATCAAAGCCGATGAAGGTGGGATCACCGATATTGAGTTTATTACGCAATATCTGGTGTTGCGCTATGCCCATGAAAAACCGAAGTTGACGCGCTGGTCGGATAATGTGCGCATTCTGGAATTACTGGCGCAGAACGACATTATGGATGAGCAGGAAGCACTGGCGCTTACCCGCGCCTACACGACGTTGCGTGATGAGCTTCACCACCTTGCTCTGCAGGAGCTTCCGGGACATGTCGCGCCGGAGTGCTTTAGTGCAGAGCGCTCACTGGTGCGGAGTAGCTGGCAGAAGTGGCTGGTTGCTGAGTGAAGTGTGCTATTATCGCGCGCAAATTTTAAGACCCTCAGAGAATCTCTCAGGAGACAGGAATGAAAGTAACGCTGCCAGAGTTTGAACGTGCAGGAGTCATGGTTGTCGGTGATGTGATGCTGGATCGCTACTGGTACGGGCCTACCAGCCGTATTTCGCCAGAAGCGCCGGTGCCGGTGGTCAAAGTGGATACCATTGAAGAACGTCCAGGCGGCGCGGCAAACGTGGCGATGAACATTGCCTCTCTGGGAGCGAATTCTCGTCTGGTTGGGCTGACCGGTATTGATGATGCGGCTCGTGCGCTGAGTAAAACGCTGGCTGATGTGAACGTGAAATGTGACTTTGTTTCCGTGCCGACGCATCCGACAATCACTAAACTACGCGTACTTTCCCGCAACCAACAGCTGATTCGCCTGGACTTTGAGGAAGGCTTTGAAGGTGTGGATCCGCAGCCGCTGCATGAACGTATTAACCAGGCTCTGGGTTCAATTGGTGCTCTGGTACTTTCTGATTACGCCAAAGGCGCTCTGGCCAGCGTACAGCAGATGATTGCACTGGCGCGTAATGCTGGCGTTCCTGTGCTGATTGATCCGAAAGGCACTGATTTTGAGCGCTATCGTGGTGCGACGCTGCTGACGCCGAACCTGTCTGAGTTTGAAGCTGTTGCCGGTAAGTGCAAAAGCGAAGACGACCTCGTTGAACGTGGTATGAAGGTGATTGCTGATTTCGACCTTTCCGCACTGCTGATAACGCGCTCTGAGCAGGGCATGACCTTGTTGCAGCCGGGTAAAGCACCGCTGCATATGCCAACCCAGGCACAGGAAGTGTATGACGTTACCGGTGCGGGGGATACGGTTATCGGCGTGCTGGCGGCAACGCTTGCAGCAGGTAACACGCTGGAGGAAGCATGCTATTTTGCTAATGCCGCAGCGGGTGTTGTCGTTGGTAAGCTTGGGACATCAACCGTTTCACCTATTGAGCTGGAAAACGCCGTGCGTGGTCGGGCGGAGACCGGTTTTGGCGTGATGAGTGAAACAGAATTGAAGCAAGCCGTAGCCAGCGCCCGTAAGCGTGGTGAGAAAGTGGTGATGACCAACGGTGTGTTTGACATCCTGCACGCAGGCCATGTCTCTTATCTGGCGAATGCGCGTAAGCTTGGCGATCGTCTGATCGTTGCGGTGAACAGCGATGCTTCCACCAAACGTCTGAAAGGCGAAACCCGTCCGGTCAACCCGCTCGAACAGCGAATGATCGTGCTGGGTGCGCTGGAATCCGTCGACTGGGTGGTCTCTTTTGAAGAAGATACTCCGCAACGCCTGATTGCTGGCATTCTGCCGGATCTGCTGGTGAAAGGCGGTGATTATAAGCCAGACGAGATTGCGGGCAGTGAAGAGGTGTGGGCTAACGGTGGTGAAGTTCTGGTGCTGAACTTCGAAGACGGTTGCTCAACAACAAATATTATCAAAAAGATCCAGAAAGACAGCGATAAGTGATGAATGCCGGAAATGCGCCGAACTTTTCGTTGCGGTGCGCTTCCTCCTGTTGACGCTGCTGTTTTTTCAACCTGAGTGCAGGAATAAGGGTGAGAGGGGATTTTTCCCCCTCTGATTGACTGTTAATAAGCCTGGAAACTTATCAGTAACAGCACAACCAGTACGATGACTCGCTTCATCATAACCCTTTCCCTATTAAAGCCCCTTCTTCGAGAGGGGGTTTCTCGTTGCAACCCCTTGCTGACAAGGCGATTGTTGGTGTGCGTCTATGCGGCGCAAGGGCTTCCTCGTCTCACTTTTCTATTGCTGGATCGGTTACGCAAAACAGAGATTTTCCTGGAGAACTGTTCGTGATCTTAATGCCGTCGTTGGACTTCATTGGCTCAACGATTATCCCCTCACAGATTTCGTAGAAAAGTGTGAAGCAAGGCCTTTAATGTGCGCACTTAATGCACAGAACAGCTTCGCATATAGGTAAATACTGAGATCAGAAAAAGCATATAGCCTTAACAGATATTCAATAACTGGAGGGTATGCTCATGAACAGCAATATGTATTCACTGAACAATTTTGATTTCCTGGCCCGGAGTTTTGCCAGGATGCAGGCTGAGGGCCACGCTGTTGATATCCAGGCGGTGACTGGAAACATGGATGAGGAACATCGCAGCTGGTTTTGCAAACGCTACGCACTTTATTGCCAGCAGGCCAGAGAGGCGAAGAAATTAGAGCTGGAACACTAACAGATCAACGGGCCTTGCGGCCCGTTGCCATTTTTACTCTTGTGGATCGACTGGCGGGATCGTCGGAGCAGGCTTAACTTCGGCCGGTTTTTCACGTGCTTCCAGCTCAGTAAGACGTTGCTCAAGCAGCGCCAGCTTTTCACGGGTGCGCAGTAAAACCTGGGTTTGTACGTCAAATTCTTCGCGGCTAACCAGATCCAGACGCGTCAGCTGTGACTGCAGTGTTTGGCGGATTTTCTTCTCGACGTCTTCCCCAAACTCGCGGATCCCTTTCGGCATCGACTCGTGAACCTGACGAGCAATCTGCTCAATTTTTTTCGGGTCAATCATGGTGGTTTCCCTGAACTGGTACGTGTTGCTGCCTATTGTAGTGCGATATGGCACAGGCATAAACCAGAATTGTGTGAAGCTAAGTCGAGTAAAGGCGTTGATGACAGTAATCAATAGCGTTATAGTTAACCCGCTTATTCTCAGGGCGGGGCGAAATTCCCCACCGGCGGTAAATCAACTGATGTTGAAAGCCCGCGAGCGCTTTGAGTGCAAACTCAAAGGTCAGCAGATCCGGTGTAATTCCGGGGCCGACGGTTAGAGTCCGGATGGGAGAGAGTAACGATCCAGCCGGGCATGGACCCGCTCACGTTATTTTTTTGCCGCTTAAACGGTACTCCTAAGACTGCCCTGATTCTGGTAACCATAATTTTAGTGAGGTTTTTTTACCATGAATCAGACGCTACTTTCCTCTTTTGGTACGCCTTTCGAACGTGTTGAACATGCGCTGTCTGCGCTGCGTGAAGGACGCGGTGTAATGGTGCTTGACGATGAAGACCGTGAAAACGAAGGCGATATGATTTTCCCGGCAGAAACCATGACCGTTGAACAGATGGCGCTGACCATCCGTCACGGCAGTGGTATTGTCTGCCTGTGCATCACTGAAGACCGCCGTAAACAGCTCGATCTGCCTATGATGGTGGAAAATAACACCAGTGCTTACGGTACTGGTTTTACTGTGACTATCGAAGCTGCAGAAGGCGTAACTACCGGTGTTTCCGCTGCTGACCGTGTCACCACGGTTCGCGCTGCGATTAAGGATGGTGCGAAACCTTCTGATCTGAACCGTCCGGGACACGTTTTCCCGCTGCGCGCTCAGGCAGGCGGTGTGTTAACGCGTGGTGGTCATACTGAAGCCACCATTGATCTGATGACGCTGGCAGGTTTTAAACCGGCTGGTGTGTTGTGTGAATTGACCAATGATGATGGCACCATGGCGCGTGCGCCAGAGTGCATCGAATTTGCAGGCAAGCACAATATGGCAGTTGTCACTATCGAAGATTTAGTGGCTTACCGTCAGGCGCACGAGCGTAAAGCCAGCTGAGTTTTTGGCCATGCCTGTCGTGGCGATGCATAAAAAAACCGAAGTCAGTTTTCTGACTTCGGTTTTTTGTTACTGCGGCCAGGCTATTTTGCGCTGATCAGCTTGAGTATCCACGCACAACTCATCACCAGTAAAAACGCTAAACATAAACCAAAGGCCAGCAAACAGGATTGCGCCATATTCATAAATTGCCATGGCGGGATCAAATACCAGCCTTCGGATTGCTGGTAGAGATCGATAAACCATTGCTGTGTGCTACTAAGCGTTACGCCATCAGGAACGACAGGCGCGTCATACCCGCAATCTCCAGTGGGTTTAAACCATTCTGGTGCCCAGTTTGCCAGTGGCAAATTGAAAGGGAATGTCGGATCGGTGGAACATCCCTGCACACCAAACAGTGAATCCGGGTCTGGGTTATGTACTGCATGATGAATGCTATTAAGCTTGATCGAGAACTTAACACCCATGATGCTGCCGTAAAACGCCGCGATACAGCCAATGAGCTTCAGAATGATATTTCTCGGGTTTACTGCCGCAATCAACCCACCAAAAACCATCACGAACATGGCAAAGCGAATGTAAACACACTGCTCGCAGGGTGCCATGTAGAGATAGATCTGGAAGAAAGAGTGCGCCAGTATAATTAACCCACCCATTGCGAGTGCCATAAACAACCACAGAAAGCGGTGTTCCTGCCATCTCACCAGAGTATCAACCGGCGTAGTACGTAAATTCCGCCACAATCCCTTTATGAAAGCCATAGCCTTATCCCTGTTTATTTCGCTGCCAGTTCCCTGACAAGTTCAGCCATAGAATCAATGGATTTGATGCTCTTGGTGTAGATCAGGTATTTACCATTGACGACGTAAGCCGGAACGCCCTGAATTTTGGCAACATCATAGGCCGCTTTCCATTTCTCTAGTGTTTCCTGAACGGCAGGTTCTTTTAAGGTGCTTTCAAAGTCTGCCTGGCTCATACCTGCAGCATCCAGACCTGTTTTGATGAATGATGCTGGATCTTTGCCATCTGACCAGCGTTCTTTTTTGTCATGATAAGCTGCGTAGTAAGCAAATTTCGCTTTTTTGAACTGTGACTTCGCATCAAATAATGAAATACCTGCTGCTTTATCTTTGGATATCATCACGGCAAACACTTCGCTGGCTTGTTTGCCATATTCACCTTTAGTTTCCAGATGGAACGGCGTAAAGGTGACGAGATCTGCAACCTTATCTGATACAGGGCCGGTGACGGCTTTATCGTATTTGTAGCAGAACGGACAGGCGTAACTAAATACTTTGATTAATGTTTTATCGGCATTAGGAATAGGTTTTTCCAGAACCATATAATCGGTGCCTTCGGTAAAAGCGGACACCGTAAAAGGCGCGACAAGCGCTGCAGTTAACACCATGCTTTTAAATAATGAAGTAATCCATTTAGCTGACATAGTTTATCCTTAATACAACGATTTTATTTAAATATGTGTTGTGGACGAATCGGTAATGCCCGGTAGTGGGTCTGGTTGGGTTTATCTGAAAGGACATCAATTTCAACTTTGACTTCTTTTGTTTTGTAGTCAATTTCATTGATCTTGCCGATTGTCGGTTTGCCAACATCAAATAAATTAATAGAACCGCCGAATCCAAACATTGTGTCACGGTCTTTTTGATATTCGATAACGGAAGTTATGGGACTATAGAAATCATAACCACGCTCTTTACCGTATTCCCAGATTTGTTGGACGGTTCCTTTTTTCTCGTCAATTTTATATTCGACGAAACGGGAGTACTTCATGGTTGGTAATGCTGGTTGCTCAAGCCCTCGGCCATCACCATTATCAAAGATGGTTAATGTTCCTTTACTGGATAGCCAGGCGGTATGTTGGGTATAGGTAAAATCGAAATCGGTGTTTTCGCACTTGCCATTTTCGTCACACTTCAGTGCATTACCTTTCGCATCTACCGGTTTTAACAGCTTGCTCGCCAGCTTTGTATTCCAGCCTTTAGATGGTGCGAGGATCCACTTAACCTGCTTATCACGACCAATTTTGACGACGCCCTGGTGGCGAGAGGAAAGAATAATCGAGTCATCCTTGGCGTCGTAGGCGATAGAGTTGACGTGCGCCCAGTTACGGCCAGCCCCCACACCCAGAGCATCGCCGTAAGGGGTATCTGGCTCCAGTTTTGCTTGTTGACCGGCATGAGCGAGGTCGACATTCACGCATACCGCACCTGCGTCCAGTGCCCCCAGTAACGCATCGCGTAGCGGGTCGAGAATTTTTGTCAGGTCCCATACGTCAACAACGCGGCCGGATCTGTCGACTTCGAGGATTTGGTCACGGATGGTATGTACATGTACTCCATCTTCTTTACGGTAATTGCGTTTTCCTACGCGCAGTAATACCGTGCCCTTAACCGTTTCGATAGACTCATGCGTAGCGTCAAGGAAGCCGCGTGGCAGTTTATGATCTTCCAGAATCTGCCCCATCATATCGAATTCGTACCAGTGTTGCCCCTGTACAGCTGTGAACGTTCCGCGAGGCGTTTCACGAATCCCCATCAGGTAACCACGTTTATTGATATTAACATCATGCCCGTCATAGAACGTCTCTTGATCCAACCACCAGCGGTACTCACCTTCTGTGTCAACGACGAAGGTAAACGGAGCGATGTCGAAGGGAAGTGCACCTCCTGCAGGTCCTGCATCAAGAATGCCGGCATTTTTATCTTTTTCGCCATGCCAGTGAATATCTGATCCTTGGGAAGTAAAGGTGTGGGTATTTACAAGATAAAGGCGATCTTCAAAACCTGGCGCGACTTTAATAACCTTGGTTTGTTGCAGATCGGATATAGAACGGTTATCCATATAATGATTAACGATGGCAGAAGTTTGCACTACATAATCATCTTTCATCGGTTTACCATTTTCTTTATATTCAACGGTAACATTATTGGCGAACTTTTGATAAAGGCCAAAAATAGGTACGCCATCATAAGTGATTAACGATTCTTTGCCTACGTTATAGGTAATGGGAACTCCTTTTTCACCTTTGCCGTGTACGGTTACTTTGACATCTGAAATGACATGGCTGTCTAATTCAACCAATGCGGTTAGCGGTGCATTTCCATAAGGGTCAACAATTACCGCGCCCAGATTTCCTGCTGGTTGTGCCGGTTTAAAACCTGCAGCAAAAGAATTTGCTGAGGTTAATCCGCATGCCAGGGCAATAGTACCGACCAGTAGTTTTTTACGGTATTGCTTAAACATGGATATATCTCCTTATATTACCTGTAAATATAATGACGATGAATATATTATGTTTGTAGTGATGTATGACTTGATTAAAATATAGGGGAGAGCATAGCTTTATAATTTATTTGTTTTTTGAAATATATAAATTATCAATATTCGGTGTCTTTAATACTTTTGATAGTAAGTGAGTGATATTTTCAGAACAATAAATATTATTATGGAGTGTGATCGTTTCGACATTGTTTTCTTTTTAATACATGTTCTGTGATTGACCTTGTCTACTGGTTTATATGATCGAAATCATATATTTGTTTCTACATTATGCCACTATAGGGGTAGGTCAAAATAAGGTTATGTGAAATTTTAACGTTAAATGTTTAATGATGTTAAATTTTAAGGGTAAAAGAATGTTTATTGCCTGGTATTGGATTGTATTAATTGCACTCGTTGCTGTTGGTTATTATTGCCATATGAAGCGTTATTGCAAAGCGTTTCGACAAGACAGAGATGCATTACTGGAGGCACGTAACAAGCTCTTTCGTCGCACGGGCGAAGATGGCAGCACGGTCAGGGATCAGGAATAATTTCTGCTGTAGTTGAGGCGGATGGCTGAACTACAGCGTAACATCCGCCATCTGTATTACCCGATGCCCATTGATTGCAGGATCACCAGGCTCATCCCCATTACTGACATTCCACAGAGCACGCCATAGCTCGGATTATTATTGGGGTCGATTTCTTTAGCCAGCGGCATCAATTCATCTACTGATAATGCGACCATAATACCGGCTACAGCGGCCATAATTGCTGCCATCACAACCGGTGAAATCAGACTACCCAGAATTAACCACGCCAGCACCCCACCCAGTATTTCCGCCATACCTGAGATCCCTGCCCAGAATATCGCTGTGCGTTTGGAGCCGGTTGCGGCATAGACTGGTCCGGCAACGGCTAGACCTTCAGGAATATTATGTAATGCAACAGCCAGGGCGATGCCAAAACCCAGTTCGAGATTGCTACTGGCGGTAACAAAAGTAGCAATCCCTTCCGGGAAGTTGTGCAGACTAATGCCAAGAGTTAATAAAATTGCGGTACGTTTTATGGAGCTGGGTAAAGGCAGTTTTGTTTTTTGCACCAGATCCTGAGGATGTGCGTGTGGCAGAAGGCGATCCAGACCAAAATAGCCCAGCAAACCAACAATAAACATCCCGTAGCCGAGTACTGGCGACATCCCTTCAGCGGCCAGCGCGGCGGGCAGCATTTCCATCAGGGAGATAAGCAGCATAATACCTGCGGCAAAACCCAGAGAAAAGGCGAGGACGCGATTAGAGGGTTTTTGTCCCAGAACGCCAAGAAACGCGCCAATAAAGGTGGCAGCCCCCGCCAGCAAAGTCAGAAGTAAAGGTACTGACATCGACAAATCCAACTCCTTATCAATCTGCTATCCGGCCAGATCGTCAAAATAACTGATGATCTCCATCATGGTTATCTGAGTTCTTCATCAACCGAAAAAGCGTATTGTGGTGATATCAAAATGACTCCCTCAGTAAGGATATCATCATGTCTTCAACTCGTATGCCAGCATTGTTTTTGGGTCATGGCAGCCCGATGAATGTTCTGGAAGATAACGTTTATACCCGTGCCTGGCAGCAACTGGGGGAAACGTTGCCGCGTCCAAAAGCCATCGTTGTGGTATCGGCGCACTGGTTCACTCGTGGGACTGGCGTGACCGCCATGGAAGCACCAAAAACGATTCACGATTTTGGTGGGTTTCCACAGGCATTGTATGACACCCATTATCCGGCTCCCGGTTCACCCGAACTGGCGCAACATCTGGTGGATTTGCTTTCACCCGTACCGGTTACGTTAGACAAAGAAGCCTGGGGTTTCGACCACGGCTCATGGGGTGTGTTGATCAAGATGTACCCGAATGCAGATATTCCGATGGTACAGCTAAGCATCGACAGCACTAAGCCTGCTGCCTGGCATTTTGAAACAGGACGCAAACTGGCGGCGCTGCGTGATGAGGGCATCATGCTGATTGCCAGCGGTAACGTGGTGCATAACCTGCGGACAGCACGTTGGCACGGCGAGAATACGCCATACCCATGGGCGACCTCATTTAATGATTATGTGAAGGCAAACCTGACCTGGCAGGGACCTGTTGAGCAGCATCCACTGATCATCTATCTCGACCATGAAGGCGGTTCGCTGTCGAACCCGACGCCGGATCACTATCTGCCGCTGCTGTACGTTTTAGGTGCATGGGATGGCAAAGAACCTGTCACGATCCCGGTGGACGGTATTGAGATGGGTAGCCTGAGTATGCTGTCGGTGCAGGTAGGCTGATTTTTACCCGCAGTAATTGAGTGAAGGCCGGGTCAGGCGAAATCGCCACCCGGCACACGCACATTACTCGACAAAGATATGCGGATAGAAGCGAGAGAGATCCTGAGTGATCAATGCCCGATCTTCGCGAATGCCGATCCCGGCAGGTTGATCGTTAATCAGCCAACTGCCGATCAACATGTAGCTGTCGCCAAACTTCGGTAGCTGATGGAACTGTTGTACGATCATTCCTTCTTCACCGTACGGACCTTCTACCGCTTCGATCGTTTTACCGTTCTCAATGATGGACACGTTAGCGCCTTCACGGGAGAAGATCGGCTTCACGACGAATTTTTCCATCTGCGGATAGTCATCTTCGGCGAAATACGCAGGCAGCAGGTTCGGATGGTTGGGGAACATTTCCCACAGCAGAGGCAATAGCGCTTTATTAGAGATAATGCTTTTCCAGGCCGGTTCCAGCCAGCGAACACCGGCGTCTTCCAGCTTGGTGGAGAACATCTCGCGCAGCATAAACTCCCACGGATAGAGCTTAAACAGGTTGGCAATAACCTGATCCTCTAAGTCTGTGAACTGACCTTTTTCGCCAAGGCCAATATCTTCGACATAGAGGAATTCGGTCGCGATTTCCGCCTCGGCCGCGCAATCCTGCAGATACTGAATAGTCCCGCGATCTTCGACGGTATCGCGACAGCAGGTCAGGTGCAGCAACTGAAAACCATACTGTTCGCGCAACTCGGTAAAGCGCTCAATCAGCTTTTCCTGCAGGCTGTTGAACTGATCGCTACCTTCCGGCAGGTTCCCTGCATTGAGCTGATCTTCCAGCCAGATCCACTGGAAAAATGCGGCTTCGTACAGAGACGTTGGCGTATCAGCGTTGTTTTCCAGCAGCTTGGGTTCACCAGTGCCATCCCACGCCAGATCAAGGCGCGAATAGAGCGATGGTTGCTGGGTCTGCCAGGACTGGCGGACAAAGCCCCAGACATGCTTGGGAATGCGAAACTTCGTCATCAGTTCATCGCTGGCGATGACTCTTTCAACGACTTTGAGACACATTTGGTGCAGCTCAGCAGTGACATCTTCCAGCTTTTCAACCTGAGCAAGCGTGAGCTTGTAGTAGGCGTCTTCACACCAGTATGGCTCGCCGTACATGGTGTGGAAGTTGAAACCGTATTCGGTGGCCTTATCGCGCCAGTCCGGGCGCTCGACAATACTGATTCTTTCCATGTAGATTAGCCACCCATTGAACGTGTGGTGGTACCGCTTGCGCTACGCTGCATGGTGCTCTGTTTTGCCACAGACTCACCAAAACCACCGCGAGTTACGGTTGATGTGGTTGCCGGTTTTGGCGCCATTGCCGTTTTCGGTACGGTCATCGTGCGGCCTGGCTGTGCAGCGCCGTAGTTCTTACCACCTGCATCCGTATATTTGCCGTATGCCGGGCTGGCTGGGTTTTTCGAGCTGAAGAGAGGCTGCTGAGCGCCCATTCCGCCGCCCATCATACGACCCATCATATAACCCGCCATCAGCGGCATCCAGAAGCTGCCACTGCTTTGGTTCTGCGCCTGAGCCTGGCCTTCACCGGTCGGTGCCATACCTGCCTGTGCTGGTGCTTGCTGGCACTGGCCTTCGCCAAATTCAGCGATACAGTCTTCGCGAGTGGCGTATTTAGGCGCGGTACGTTCTGCTTCTTTCAGCGCGTTGTTGAATGCGGTAGTACATTCGGCGCTTTTACCCGGATTCGCTGCAGAGCAGTCATCTGCGTTTTGATAAAGCGAAACTGTTTCGTCACTCTTCTCACAGCCCGCCAGCATAAAAACAGCAGTCACTGCCAGAGCGACAGGAGTTAAATGGCGTGCGCTCCAGCTTTTGCGGAATGACGCGTGATGTATAGATTTTGTCCGTTTCATTTATGTCTTCCAGGACCCAGTAGTAAATACTGCTCAGAATAGTGGATGACTGGTCGAAATTGAAGCGGGAAGAGGCGAGAATGCGGAAGAAGGGGCGGATCTTTACGTTGCCTTACGTTCAGACGGGGCCGAAGCCCCGTCATCAGCATCAGTTACGGAACGGGTTGTTGCCGTTACTGCTGCTGGTTGTACGTGCTGCAGTCGGCTGGGCCGCTGGCGCCGCGTTATTCGCGGTATAGCCATCAGCAGCTGCGTCTTGCTGTGAGTTTTCCGGTGCAACCGCTTCGGGCGCGGTAGAAATCGGTTTGCCCAACGTATTATTCAACGCTACCAGATCCTGCTCGTTTAACGTACCGAGCGCAGACTTGATGTTTAACTGGTTGATCAGATAGGTATAACGCGCATTAGCTAACTGTTGCTTAGCGTTGTACAGCGTGGTGGTTGCGTCCAACACATCCACGATAGTACGTGTACCCACGGAATAGCCTGCTTCCATCGCATCTAAAGAGCTTTGCGCAGAGACAACCGCTTGTTTGTACGCATTAATGCTACTGATAGAAGCATTGATGTTGTTGAAGGATGAACGGACGGTCTGCACCACGCTACGGTGTGCGCTCTCCAACTGCTCACTCGCGCCAACAAAGTTGTACTGCGCTTGTTTCACCTGAGAGTTAACCATCCCGCCCTGGTACAGCGGCAATGAGAAGCTCAGACCGATTTTGTTCTGGCCCATATTGCTATCGTCGTACTGGGAACCAGTAGCACCACGGGTTTTAGAACCGCTGTAAGAGGTGTCGGAAACACCGGTAGAGGCGGTTAAATCCAGGGTCGGTAAATGACCGTCCTGCGCAAGACGAATTTGTTCACGTGCCAGGTCTTGGCTTAAACGCGCCTGCAATAAGGTCAGGTTGCGGTTTTCCGCTTCTTTCAGCAGGGCATTAACCGCCTGCGGTTTGTTGGTTTTAAAGCCATCAACGTTCAGCGAAGCCAGTTCCGGATAGTAGTTACCGGTTACCTGGCGCAGTTGTTCTACCGCGTTATCCAGATTGTTACGTGCGGTAACTTCATTTGCCAGTACGGTATCGTATTGTGAACGGGCGTTCTGCACATCAGTGATGGCGACAAGACCAACATTAAAACGCTGAGTGGTCTGATCTAACTGACGGTAGACGGCATCTTTCTGTGCCTGGGTGTAAGAAAGCACGTCGATTGCGTTCAATACGTTAAAATAGGCTGTGGCAGTGTTCAGGATCAGCGTTTGCTGATCGGTCTGATAAGTTACGTCCTGGATGCCTGCTGATTTTTCTTGCAGCGTCAGGGCGCGCCATTTCGACATATCGAAAAGAGACTGAGTCAACTGCAACGACGCGCTGGTGGCGTTGGAGTTAACGCCGTTTGCGTCACGGTAGCCATTGCTGTAGGTGTAATCGGCACCTAAACCCAGTTGCGGCAGTAAAGGACTACGCGCTTCGTTAATTTTTTCGAATGCAGCATCGCGATCGGCGGCGGATTTACGTAATTCCGGGTTGCTCAGGCGTGCTTGCTGATAAACCTGCATCAGGTTTTCTGCCTGGCTCAAAGCACTGAACCCCGACAGGCTCAGGCCGATAAGGATGGGGAGCAATTTCTTCATTTGCATTCCTTGTTGTGAAGCAGTATTTAGCGCTGATCAAATTGTAAAAATAATTGCTGATTCTAGCAGAATCCGCCACTTCAAAAAGTTGGCGTTACGTGCCATACGGCGTTAATTTGCATCAATTTAACACAAGGGCGCTCAAACAGCAGTCAAACGACCTTGAAATTCACATTTTAATCACTATTGGTATCAGGACAGCACGATGCGTAAACCAGACAACTTGCCAATGACTTTCACTAAAAATGATGTAGAAATTATTGCACGAGAAACGCTACACCGCGGTTTTTTTTCACTGGATCTTTATCGGTTCCGCCATCGACTGTTTAACGGCGGAATGAGTGAAGAGGTAAAGCGCGAAATTTTTGAGCGCGGACATGCGGCAGTCTTGCTACCCTTTGACCCTAAGCGGGACGAAGTTGTACTGGTTGAGCAGATTCGTATCGCGGCATATGACACCAGCGAAAGCCCGTGGCTACTGGAAATGGTGGCCGGGATGATCGAAGAAGGTGAGACCGTTGAGGATGTTGCCCGCCGTGAAGCAATGGAAGAAGCTGGACTGGATGTGAAGCGGACGAAGCCCGTTCTGAGCTATCTGGCAAGCCCTGGTGGCACCAGTGAGCGCCTGTCTATTTTGGTAGGTGAAGTGGACGCCACGACCGCAAGCGGGATCCACGGTCTGGCGGATGAAAACGAAGATATTCGTGTTCATGTGGTTAGCCGGGAACAGGCTTACCAGTGGGTAGAAGAGGGGATAATCGACAACGCGGCCTCTGTCATCGCTTTGCAATGGTTACAGCTGCACTATCAAGAGTTAAAAACTGAGTGGAAAAAATGAAGCGTTACACACCTGACTTCCCTGAAATGATGCGTCTGTGCGAGACCAACTTTTCGCAATTGCGCCGCCTGTTGCCGCGCAATGACGCAGCCGGCGAAACAGTGAGCTATCAGGTGGCAAACGCACAATATCGGTTAACGATTGTTGAATCGACCCGATACACTACGCTTGTTGCGATCGAACAGACGGCGCCAGCCGTTACTTACTGGAGCCTGCCATCGCTGACCGTACGCCTGTATCATGATGCGAGGGTGGCTGAAGTGTGTTCAAGCCAGCAGATCTTTCGCTTCAAAGCGCGGTATGATTATCCAAATAAAAAGTTGCATCAACGCGACGAAAAGCATCAAATTAATCAGTTTCTGGCCGACTGGTTACGGTACTGTTTAGCACATGGAGCGATGGCGATTCCGGTTTATTAGCGTCGTGAAACCTAAGGACACCATTTGGAAAGCCTGTTAACCCTTCCTTTGGCTGGTGAGGCCAGAGTCAGGATCTTACAAATTACAGATACTCACCTGTTTGCCGAAAAGCATGAAACGCTGCTGGGTGTGAATACCTGGGATAGCTATCAGTCCGTACTGGATGCAATACATGCTGAGTCGCCTGAATACGATCTGATCGTGGCGACTGGAGATTTGGCGCAGGATCAATCCGCTGCGGCTTATCAGCACTTTGCTGAGGGCATCGCAAGTTTTCGTGCGCCCTGCGTTTGGTTGCCAGGCAATCATGATTTTCAGCCGGCAATGTACAGCGCCCTTCAGGAGGCAGGAATTTCCCCTGCCAAGCGCGTCTTCATTGGCGAACAGTGGCAAATTTTGTTGCTGGATAGCCAGGTTTTCGGCGTCCCACATGGTGAGTTAAGCGAATTTCAGCTCGAATGGCTGGAGCGCAAACTCGCTGATGTGCCTGAGCGTAATACCTTGCTGCTTTTGCATCATCATCCACTTCCTGCGGGATGCAGTTGGCTCGATCAGCACAGCCTGCGTAACGCTGCCGAACTGGACAACGTGCTGGTGAACTATCCGCGCGCAAAGTACCTGCTCTGTGGGCATATTCATCAGGAACTGGACCTTGACTGGAACGGACGCCGCCTGCTGGCTACGCCGTCGACCTGCGTGCAGTTTAAGCCTCATTGTTCCAATTTCACGTTAGATACGATAAGCCCAGGCTGGCGTACGCTGGAACTTTTTGCTGACGGTACACTGCAAACCCAGGTCTGTCGTCTGCAGGGTAATCGGTTCCACCCTGATACAGCTTCAGAAGGTTATTGATGTCTACGCTCCTCTATCTACACGGATTTAATAGCTCGCCTCGCTCTGCGAAAGCATGCCTGCTGAAAAGCTGGCTGGCGGAGCATCATCCGCACGTTGAGATGATCGTACCGCAACTGCCACCGTATCCTGCCCAGGCGGCAGAAATGCTGGAATCTATTATCCTTGAGCATGGCGGAGAGTCGCTGGGGATTGTCGGTTCTTCTTTGGGGGGCTATTACGCCACCTGGCTGTCGCAATGTTTTATGCTGCCTGCAGTGGTGGTGAACCCCGCTGTGCGGCCTTATGAACTGCTGGTTGACTACCTCGGCCAAAACGAGAACCCCTACACCGGGCAGCAATATGTGCTAGAGTCTCGCCATATTTACGATCTTAAAGTCATGCAGATTGACCCGCTGGAAGCGCCGGATTTGCTCTGGTTGCTACAACAAACGGGCGATGAAGTGTTGGACTACCGCCAGGCGGTGGCGTATTACGCCTCCTGCCGTCAGACAGTTATTGAGGGCGGGAATCACGCATTCACGGGCTTCGAAGATTATTTCAACCAGATTGTCGATTTCCTTGGACTGCACAGTTTCTGACGATCAATTCGAATTGCTAATTTAAACCATGACGCAAACTTATAACGCTGATGCCATTGAGGTACTCACTGGGCTTGAGCCGGTACGCCGTCGCCCAGGGATGTACACCGATACGACCCGTCCTAACCATCTTGGGCAGGAAGTTATTGATAACAGTGTGGATGAAGCACTGGCGGGCCACGCAAAACGCGTGGACGTGATTTTACATGCCGATCAATCACTGGAAGTCATTGATGACGGACGCGGCATGCCGGTGGATATTCACCCTGAAGAAGGCGTTCCGGCGGTCGAACTGATCCTGTGCCGCCTGCATGCGGGCGGTAAGTTCTCCAATAAGAACTACCAGTTTTCCGGCGGTTTGCATGGGGTCGGTATTTCCGTAGTCAACGCGCTTTCAAAGCGTGTGGAAGTGAATGTGCGCCGCGATGGGCAGGTCTACAACATCGCGTTTGAAAACGGCGACAAAGTACAGGATTTACAGGTGGTCGGTACCTGCGGTAAACGCAATACCGGTACCAGCGTGCACTTTTGGCCGGATGAAAGCTTCTTTGACAGCCCTCGTTTTTCTGTTTCTCGCTTAACGCATGTGCTGAAAGCTAAAGCGGTTCTGTGCCCTGGCGTTGAAATCACGTTTAAGGATGAGGTCAACAACAGCGAGCAGCGCTGGTGCTACCAGGACGGTCTGAATGATTACCTGTGCGAAGCCGTTAATGGTTTACCAACGCTGCCGGAAAAACCGTTTATCGGTAATTTTAGCGGTGAAACAGAGACCGTTGACTGGGCGCTGCTCTGGCTACCGGAAGGCGGTGAGCTGCTGACTGAAAGCTACGTCAACCTGATCCCTACCATGCAGGGTGGTACGCACGTCAATGGCCTGCGTCAGGGGTTACTGGATGCAATGCGTGAATTCTGTGAATACCGCAATATTTTGCCGCGCGGCGTGAAACTGTCGGCGGAAGATATCTGGGACCGTTGTGCTTACGTGCTGTCGGTAAAAATGCAGGACCCGCAGTTCGCCGGCCAAACTAAAGAACGCCTTTCTTCGCGTCAGTGCGCGGCATTTGTCTCTGGCGTGGTGAAAGATGCCTTCAGCCTGTGGCTGAATCAGAACGTGCAGTCAGCAGAACTCCTGGCCGAAATGGCCATTTCCAGCGCCCAGCGTCGCCTGCGCGCAGCGAAAAAAGTGGTGCGTAAAAAGCTCACCAGTGGTCCGGCGTTGCCGGGTAAGCTGGCGGACTGCACCGCGCAGGATCTTAATCGTACAGAGCTGTTTCTGGTGGAAGGGGACTCGGCAGGCGGATCGGCCAAGCAGGCGCGCGATCGTGAATACCAGGCGATCATGCCGCTGAAAGGCAAGATCCTCAACACCTGGGAAGTCTCTTCTGATGAAGTGCTGGCATCCCAGGAAGTACATGACATTTCGGTGGCGATCGGTATCGATCCGGACAGCGACGATCTGAGCCAGCTGCGCTACGGCAAGATCTGTATCCTGGCGGATGCGGACTCCGATGGCCTGCACATTGCGACGCTGCTTTGCGCGTTGTTTGTGAAGCATTTCCGCACGCTGGTCAAACATGGACACGTCTATGTGGCGTTGCCACCGTTATACCGTATCGATCTCGGTAAAGAGGTCTATTACGCTCTGACGGAAGAAGAGAAAGCAGGCGTACTGGAGCAGTTGAAGCGTAAGAAAGGCAAGCCGAACGTTCAGCGCTTTAAAGGTCTGGGTGAAATGAACCCGATGCAGCTTCGTGAAACTACGCTTGATCCGAACACCCGTCGCCTGGTGCAACTTATCATTGATGACGAAGACGATCAGCGTACTAACGCGATGATGGATATGTTGCTGGCTAAGAAGCGTTCTGAAGACCGCCGCAACTGGTTGCAGGAAAAAGGCGACCTGGCGGATCTCGAAGGGTAGAGCGGCATTGTGTAGGCCGGATTAGGCGGTTTAAGCCGCCATCCGGCAATATGCTAATGCCTGATGGCGCTGTGCTCATCCGGCCTTGCGGCCATGACGAAAAATTAAATACCAGATTCCAGAATACGAATATTCATGTCCAACACATCGCCTTTTACGGCTTCGCTGTAGGCTTTCATATGTGGGGTTTGCAAATGTGCTTCAAGATGCGCGATGCTTTCCCACTGTTCAATCATCACGATGGAATCAGGTGCCATAGTCTGAAAACTCACACCTGCGGCATGATCCACCATCGGTGCATAGCCGTGGCAACCCTCTTCCTTCAGTACGGTCGGAACGATTTTGGCAAACTGGTCCAGTACCGCCTGACGGTGATGTTGACCTGGACGTGTGCGGATTTCTGCAATGACTGTAAGCATGGTTAACTCCTTCTATAACCGGCATTCTTCAGGCTGTAGCTGCGTTTACTCGTCCAAATCACATACTTGAGTAAGCTTATCGGGACTCGCTCGTTTACCGCCTTGCTGCAACTCGAATTATTTGGGTCTAATTTTGAATAACTAGTTAACCAAAAATCTCGGTCAGATGCTTGCGATATTCTGCGATATAACGCGGGACATCCGGCATTTTAATCACATCATTGGTGATAAACGTCGGCAGCGATTCCATTCCCAGGAACTGGTTTGCTTTATGGAACGGCAAATACACGCCATCAACGCCAACGCCATGGAAGAACTGGTCTTTTTCAGTGAAAGCTTCCATTGGCGCGTTCCAGGTCAGGGACAGCATGTATTTTTTTCCCTGAATCAATCCACCAGAACCGTACTTTTTAGAAGCATCTGAACGTGTGCGACCATCGCTTGCATACAGCGTACCGTGTCCTGCAGTGAAAACATCATCGATGTATTTTTTCACCGTCCATGGAGCACCCATCCACCAGCCCGGCATTTGCCAGATAACCGCATCTGCCCAGACGAAGTTCTGCACTTCTGTTTGTACGTCATAATCGCTGTCAGCGCGTACAACTTTAACATCATGCCCGAGGTCGCGCAGGATGCCGTCCGCGACCTCGGCCAGGGTGTCATTCAGTTGACCATTGGAATGGCCGAATTTTTTCGCACCGTTGATAATCAGAATGTTGCTCATTTTTCGTCCTCAAGAATATACGTTTGAAGGCGATTTTACCTCCACCAGTGGCGCGGTGAAATTAGCAAAATGTGCAAAGTCTTTTGCATTATTAGCAATAATATTGTTGCTACCAGCTGATTTTTGCTTCAAACCCGCCTTCCGGAGCGTTGCCAAACGAGGCTGACATCCCGTGTAAAGTCGCAATACGACGGACGATCGACAGACCCAGACCGCTACCAGTAACGCTTTGTCCCGGCGGGCGATAGAAACGCTCACCAATGTGCGCCAGAACTTCCGCTGCCACGCCTGGGCCGTTATCCTTGACGCTAAAAAATCGGGCATTGAGCGTCACTTCCACAATGCTACCCTGGGGACTATAACGAATCGCATTATCCAGCAGATTGCGTACCATCAGGCTGAGTAAGAGTGGCTGACCGGTACGCTTAACGTTGTGTGCGTTAATCTGCAAACGCACGTCGATATGAGCCAGCTGAGCCGGGTGGTAAATGTCCATAACGGCGGACTGCAACAACTCCTCCAGTGGGATGTCTGCTACATCCTGCAGATTGTCGAGGGAGTCGAGTCGTGAAAGCGTCAGCAGCTGATCAACCAGACGCGTGGCGCGCTCAATGCCTGCGTGAAGCTGCAGGAGCGCTTTTTCTCGCGTTTGCGGGTCATCATCTGACAGTTGCACCACTTCAGTTTGCACCTTCAACGCGGTTAATGGGCTACGTAGCTCATGGGCTGCGTCGGAGGTGAAACGCCGTTCGCGGACCATCATAGAGTGTGTGCGGGTAAATAGCTGGTTGAGGGACTCGACCAGTGGTCGCACTTCGCTTGGCACGCCTTTAGGATCGAGCGGTTCTTGCGATTCAGGGGAACGCCAGCGCAGGGCCTGCGCCAGTTTTTTTAACGGCCTGAGTTCACGGCTGAGCATGACCACCAGAATAAGCAACATCAGCGGGAGCGCAATAAGCCACGGGGTTAATTGTGCGGTAACAATCGCCAGTGCCATATCCTCCCGGTATTCCCACTCCTGACCGACCACGATGCGATATTTACCATCCGCAGAGTTCAGCCACAGAAAGCGCCATCGGTCGTTGTCCCCATTGAGCTGGCCATCACTAAACCCTTCCCGGCGGTAGCTGTAGGGAATATCCTGGCCATTGTCGCCATCGTGCAGCACCATTTTTCCGTCGGTGGAGTAGATAGCAAACGCCAACGCGTCGTCATCAATATGACCGTGCTTCAGCTTCTTCGGCGTGCGGGCCATATCACGCGAGGCGGTGACGTCGCTGATATCCAGCGTACTTAGCCGTTTGGCGAACAGCATCAGCTGTGTATCAAACAGTTCGTCTACGTTATCCGTTGTCTGTTTCCAGGCGACAAAGCTGGAGATTGCCCAGGTTATCGAGGCCAGGATAAGGAAAATAAGTGTGAGCCTGACGCGCAGACTGAGACGTTGTGTGAGTTTCATGCGTCACCCAGGGTGTAGCCAATGCCATGCACCGTTCGGATAAAATCGCAGCCGAGTTTACGGCGTAAATGATGGACGTGTACTTCAACCGCATTACTGGAGACGTTTTCGTCCCAGTTGTACAGTTTCTCTTCAATAAGTTTGCGCGGCAGTACCCGACCTTTGTTGCGCATGAGCAGTTCCAGCAACGCGAACTCTTTTGGTTTGAGCGACAACGGCTCCCCCGTCAGCGTGACGGTCAGTGCGCCGGGATTAAGCGTTACCTGTCCGTGACTCAGTTCGCTACTGGCCTGGCCGCTGGCGCGACGCACCAGAGCTTCCAGACGGGCAGCAACTTCGATTAGCGCAAAGGGTTTGCACAGATAATCATCCGCGCCCAGGCGTAAGCCTTCAACGCGTTCTGCCAGCGCATCGCGGGCCGTCAAAATAAGTACCGGCTCCTGTTTCCCTTTTGCGCGCCATTCACGCAGGATATCGCGCCCGTCTATACCCGGTAGCGTCAGATCGAGGATCACAGCATCATAAGGGGCGCTGTAGAGAGCTTCTTTACCCTGACGACCTTCAGTAAACCAGTCGATACTGAAACCCATTTTACTCAGACCTGTCTTAAGACCATCGCCAATCAACGTGTCATCTTCTATCAGTAAAATACGCATATGTTCTTCCCTGCGATAACTCTGTTGCCTGTCAGTAAACCTTGTGGCAGCGGATGCTGTACAGCAAAAAAGAATCTTTTTTTGGCTTAAGAAGTTGTTAAGGATTAACTTATTAAATAGTCGTGAAACAACATGAAAGGGAGACATGAACATGAAAAAATTAGCTGCAATGGTTGCCGTGATGGCATTGTGTTCCGCACCTGTTTTGGCAGCGCAGCAGGGCGGCTTCTCTGGCCCGACCGCGACGCAAAGCCAAAGCGGTGGGTTCGTTGGTCCGAACGGCAGCAGCACGACGGTAGAAAGTGCCAAATCCCTGCGTGATGATACCTGGGTAACCCTGCGCGGTAATATCGTCGAGCGTATTTCCGACGATTTGTACCTGTTTAAAGACGCCACCGGTACGGTGAATGTAGATATTGACCATAAACGCTGGAATGGCGTAACCGTAACACCGCAGGATGTTGTGGAAATCCAGGGGGAAGTTGATAAAGACTGGAACTCCGTCGAAATCGATGTGAAACAGATTACTAAAGTCGCCAAGTAATCAGCATCAGGGCCGCATTCGCGGCCCTTTTCTTTGTCCTAAATGTGATACAAATCAGCCTGTAGAGGGCCACAACATGTAAAGTAGCGGTATCATTTTTATCGACAGAGAAATCATGAAAACGCATCCATTATTATGGCTGGTCAGCCTGATGTGCAGTCCCTCGCTTTTTGCCGCAACGATCCCAGACGGAACACCTCTCGCCCCACAACAAATTTTTCGTTACAACAACCACAGCGATCCGGGCACCCTGGATCCGCAAAAAGTGGAAGAAAATACCGCCGCGCAAATTGTACTCGATCTCTTTGAAGGGCTGGTCTGGATGGATGGTGAAGGGAAAGTGCAGCCTGCTCAGGCTCAGCGCTGGGACGTTCTGGATGGCGGTAAACGCTATATTTTTCACCTGCGTAAAGGGCTGCAATGGTCAGATGGTGTGGCGCTGACTGCACAGGATTTCGTGGCGGGATGGCAGCGAGCGGTTGACCCGCATACCCTCAGCCCGTTTGCCGGATATCTGGCGGCGGCGCATATTAAAAATGCGCGGGCGATTGTTGACGGTAAATCCCCCGTTAGTTCGTTGGGGGTGAAGGCTGTGGACGATGTTACCCTTGAAGTCTTTCTCGAACAGGCTGTACCGTGGTTCACTACCATGCTGGCGTGGCCCACGTTATTTCCCGTCCCGCAGCACACCATTGTGCAATATGGTGATGCGTGGAGTAAGCCTGAACATCTGGTTTCCAATGGTGCATTTGTGCTGGATAAATGGGTGGTGAACGAGAAGATCGTTGAGCGTAAAAATCCTCGTTACCGTGATGCGCAACATACTGTTTTACAGCAGGTCGACTATCTGTCGTTAGATAACGCCGTGACGGGGTACAATCGCTATCGTGCCGGCGATGTTGATCTCACCTGGGTTCCGACTCAGCAAATTCCGGCGATAAAAAAGAATTTGCCGGGCGAGCTACGGGTGATCCCTCGCCTGAACAGCGAGTATTACAACTTCAACATCCGCAAAGCGCCGTTCAACGATGTCCGGGTGCGTCGGGCACTGTACTTAACGGCCAATCGACAGCTTATTGCTGAGAAAGTCCTTGGATTGCGTACACCTGCAACGACGCTAACACCGCCGCAGGTTACCGGTTTCACGCCGCCTGTGCTGACCGATCTTCAGGCACCGTGGAATGAGCGGGTTGCCGAAGCGAAAGCGTTATTGAAACAAGCCGGATTTGACGAGCAGCATCCGTTAACGTTTGAGCTGTTTTACAATAAGTACGACCTGCATGAGAAAACGGCTATTGCCTTGTCCTCAGAGTGGAAAAAATGGCTTGGGGCTGATGTTAAGTTGCGCACCATGGAGTGGAAAACATATCTGGATGCACGTCGCGAGGGGGACTTCATGTTGTCTCGCCAGTCGTGGGACGCGACGTATAATGAAGCGTCAACGTTCCTGAATACGTTGCAGTCAGGCAATGCAGAAAATGTCGGTCAGTGGCGCGATGCGCGCTATGACGCGTTGTTGGCGCAGGCGGCTCGTACGCCCGATGCTGCACAGCGAAACCAGCTGTATGCGCAAGCGGAAGGTATTATTAACCAGCAAGCCCCCATCATCCCTATCTATTATCAGCCGTTGATCAAATTACTTAAACCCTATGTGGGAGGGTTTCCTGTGCATAATCCCCAAGACTATGTGTATAGCAAAGAGCTCTTTATCCGGGCGCATTAAGAGCGAAGTACTAAGGAGACGATTGCCGTCGCTATCTGCGGCGGTAAAACCACTGAACTTTGTGACTCAACACGCCAGATAGGGTAGTATCTGCGGCAATATTGCCTGACAGATACTGGGTATTGTTCGGGCTTACAGTTGAGGAACCACGATTAATGAGCGATATGGCAGAGCGCCTTGCGCTGCATGAATTCACGGAAAACGCCTATCTGAACTATTCCATGTACGTCATCATGGACAGGGCGTTACCGTTTATTGGCGATGGTTTGAAACCCGTTCAGCGTCGCATCGTTTACGCGATGTCCGAACTGGGGCTGAATGCCAGCGCCAAATTTAAAAAATCCGCGCGTACCGTCGGTGACGTGCTGGGTAAATACCATCCACATGGTGACAGTGCCTGCTATGAAGCCATGGTACTGATGGCACAACCGTTTTCTTACCGTTATCCGCTGGTTGACGGGCAAGGGAACTGGGGGGCGCCGGACGATCCGAAATCCTTCGCGGCGATGCGTTATACCGAATCCCGACTGTCCAAATACGCGGAAATCCTGCTGGGTGAGCTTGGTCAGGGGACGTCGGACTGGGTGCCTAACTTTGACGGCACCATGCAGGAGCCGAAGATGCTGCCTGCGCGCTTGCCGAATATTCTGCTTAACGGCACCACCGGGATTGCCGTCGGGATGGCTACGGACATTCCTCCGCATAACCTGCGCGAAGTGGCGAAAGCGGCGATTACGCTGATTGAGCAGCCGAAAACAACGCTGGATCAACTGCTGGATATCGTACAGGGACCGGATTATCCGACCGAAGCGGAAATCATCACTCCTCGCGCAGAAATTCGTAAGATTTATGAAAACGGGCGCGGCTCTGTACGTATGCGTGCAGTATGGACGAAAGAAGACGGCGCGGTGGTGATCTCTGCGCTACCGCACCAGGTTTCCGGGGCAAAAGTGCTGGAACAGATCGCTGCCCAGATGCGCAATAAAAAGCTACCGATGGTGGACGATCTGCGCGATGAATCGGATCACGAAAATCCGACCCGTCTGGTGATTGTGCCGCGCTCTAACCGCGTGGACATGGAGCAGGTGATGAACCACCTGTTTGCTACCACCGATCTGGAAAAAAGCTACCGTATCAACCTGAACATGATAGGTCTCGACGGTCGCCCGGCGGTGAAAAACCTGCTGGAGATCCTGACCGAGTGGCTGGCGTTCCGTCGCGACACGGTGCGTCGTCGTCTGAACTATCGTCTGGAAAAAGTACTCAAGCGCCTGCATATCCTCGAAGGTTTGCTGGTGGCGTTCCTCAACATTGACGAAGTGATTGAAATTATTCGTCATGAAGATGAACCCAAACCCGAGCTGATGTCGCGGTTTGGTATTTCCGAAACGCAGGCTGAAGCCATCCTTGAGCTGAAATTGCGCCATCTTGCCAAACTCGAAGAGATGAAAATCCGTGGCGAGCAGGATGAACTGGCTAAAGAGCGCGATCAGCTGCAGGGCATTCTGGCCTCCGAACGCAAAATGAGTAACCTGCTGAAGAAAGAGTTGCAGGCGGATTCAGACGCTTATGGTGACGATCGCCGTTCCCCTCTGAAGGAGCGCGAAGAAGCCAAAGCAATGAGCGAGCATGACATGCTGCCGTCTGAGCCGGTCACCATTGTGTTGTCTCAGAGTGGCTGGGTACGTAGCGCGAAAGGGCACGATATCGATGCGCCGGGATTAAGCTATAAAGCGGGTGACAGCTATAAAGCTGCGGTGAAAGGTAAGAGCAACCAACCGGTGGTCTTTGTTGACTCGACCGGGCGAAGCTATGCTATCGATCCGATTACTCTGCCGTCAGCACGTGGTCAGGGTGAACCGCTGACCGGTAAACTCACGCTGCCGCCAGGTGCGACGGTTGAGCACATGCTGATGGAAGGCGATGACCAGAAACTATTAATGGCGTCAGATGCTGGCTACGGCTTCGTCTGTACTTTCAATGACCTGGTAGCGCGTAACCGTGCGGGTAAAGCGTTGATTACGTTACCGGAGAATGCGCATGTCATGCCACCGGTAGTGATCGAAGATGAAACCGATATGTTGCTGGCGATCACCCAGGCCGGACGTATGTTGATGTTCCCGGTGAGCGATCTGCCGCAATTGTCGAAAGGCAAAGGGAATAAGATAATCAACATTCCTTCTGCGGAAGCGGCAAAAGGTGAAGATGGTCTGGCACTGCTCTATGTATTACCGCCGCAAAGCACGCTGACAATTCACGTCGGTAAACGCAAAATTAAACTGCGTCCAGAAGAGTTGCAGAAGGTAACCGGCGAGCGTGGTCGTCGCGGTACGCTAATGCGCGGTCTGCAGCGCATTGATCGTATTGAGATTGACTCGCCTCGACGTGCCAGCAACGGCGACAGCGAAGAATAACGCTGTCGTTTGGCTCTCCCTTCTTTTACGGAGGGAGAGCAAACGTTAAAAATTCCCGTGAAACCGTTGTTTATTCGTGCGTTGCGATTAACAATACGCTTTTCCAGAGAGCCGCTCTTAACAAAGCCCTAACCTGATACTGTGTTCTGGATCAGGTGACGTAAAATGCCAGGCTCTTAGGCCTTAGAGGTTGTTATGCTATATATTTTTCGTTTATTCATTACTGTTATTTACTGCATTCTGGTCTGTATTTTCGGTTGTATATACTGTCTTTTCAGCCCGCGAAATCCAAAACACGTCGCGACGTTCGGCCATATGTTTGGTCGGCTGGCTCCTCTTTACGGCCTGAAGGTTGAGTGCCGTATGCCAGCGGACGCGAAGGACTATGGTAATGCCATCTATATTTGTAACCACCAGAATAACTACGACATGGTTACTGCCGCGAATATTGTTCAGCCACCGACAGTAACGGTTGGTAAAAAAAGCCTGCTGTGGATCCCTTTCTTCGGTCTGCTGTACTGGCTCACCGGTAATCTGTTGATTGACAGAAATAATCGTGCGAAAGCGCACAGTACGATTGCAGCGGTGGTAAACCATTTCAAAAAACGCCGTATTTCCATCTGGATGTTCCCGGAAGGAACGCGTAGCCGTGGCCGTGGCCTGTTGCCATTTAAAACTGGCGCGTTTCATGCGGCAATTGCTGCTGGCGTCCCTGTTATCCCGGTATGTGTTTCAACGACCTCGAATAAGATTAAACTTAACCGGCTGAATAATGGTCTGGCGATCGTAGAGATGTTACCGCCAGTGGATATCAGTCATTTTGGTAAGGATCAGGTTCGTGAACTGGCAGCGCATTGCCGTACGCTGATGGAACAAAAAATCGCCGAACTCGACAAAGAAGTTGCCGAGCGGGAAGCTGCCGGTAAGGTTTGATTCGCGCAATTCGAGTTTTTTACAGGAAGTGATTTCCTGCGTGTTAATAGCCAGTTTTACATGGAGCTTATATGTCACTCAGTCGGCGTCAGTTCATTCAGGCATCGGGAATCGCACTGTGTGCAGGTGCTGTTCCGCTGAAGGCTAATGCTGCCGGTCAGCAACAACCTCTACCTGTTCCGCCACTGCTGGAGTCCCGCCGGGGACAGCCGTTATTTATGACCCTGCAACGCGCTCACTGGTCCTTTACACAAGGTACGCGCGCGCCTGTCTGGGGAATTAACGGGCGCTACCTGGGGCCGACAATCCGCGTCTGGAAAGGGGATGACGTTAAGCTTATCTACAGCAACCGTCTGACTGAAAATGTCTCGATGACCATCGCCGGATTGCAGGTACCTGGCCCACTGATGGGTGGTCCGGCACGAATGATGTCGCCGAATGCGGACTGGGCGCCGGTCCTGCCGATTCGCCAGAGCGCCGCGACGTTGTGGTATCACGCCAATACGCCAAACCGTACCGCACAGCAGGTCTATAACGGTCTTGCCGGGATGTGGCTGGTCGAAGATGAAGTGAGTAAATCACTGCCTATTCCCAACCATTATGGCGTGGATGATTTTCCGATCATTATTCAGGATAAGCGTCTGGATAACTTTGGTACGCCGGAATACAGCGAACCGGGCAGTGGTGGTTTTGTCGGTGATACGTTATTGGTCAACGGGGCGCAGAGTCCTTATGTGGAAGTGTCTCGTGGCTGGGTACGTTTGCGTCTGCTGAACGCGTCTAACTCTCGTCGTTACCAACTGCAAATGAGCGACGGGCGCGCACTGCATGTTATTTCCGGCGATCAAGGTTTTTTACCGGCTCCGGTGTCGGTGAAACAGCTATCGCTGGCGCCTGGCGAGCGGCGTGAGATTCTGGTGGATATGACTAACGGTGACGAAGTGTCGATCACCTGTGGTGAGGCAGCCAGTATTGTTGACCGGATCCGGGGATTCTTTGAACCTTCCAGTATTCTGGTCTCCACACTGGTATTAACGCTGCGACCCACAGGCCTGCTACCGCTGGTGACTGACAGTCTGCCGATGCGTCTTTTGCCAACAGAAATTTTGAGTGGAACGCCGATTCGTAGCCGCGATATCAGCCTCGATGACGACCCTGGTATCAATGGTCAACTGTGGGATGTAAACCGCATGGATATCACCGCTCAGCAGGGAACCTGGGAGCGCTGGACAGTACGCGCGGATATGCCGCAGGCGTTCCATATTGAAGGCGTCTCTTTCCTGGTCCGTAATGTGAATGGCGCAATGCCGTTCCCGGAAGACAGGGGCTGGAAAGATACCGTCTGGGTGGATGGTCAGGTGGAGTTGCTGGTCTATTACGGACAGCCTTCCTGGGCCCATTTCCCGTTCTACTTCAACAGCCAGACGCTGGAAATGGCGGATCGTGGCTCCATCGGACAGATGCTGGTGAATCCGGCACCGTAATGCGCAGGAGGGCCTGTTAGGCCCGCCAGAACATGCGCGAGAAAAGGATCAAAATGGGGTAAATCTCCAGACGCCCCATGATCATAGCTGCGCACATCAGAAGCTTTGCCTCGTCGTGTAAAGTGCCAAACGTTGTAGCGGTTACGCCAAATCCCAGTCCCATATTATTGATGCAGGCGGCGACGGTGGCGAAAGATGAGAAGAGATCGTAGCCCATCAAATTGAGTGCCCAGATGAAAAAGCTGGTAAACAAAACATAAAGAAAAAAGAAGCTCCATACCGAGCGAACCACACGGTCGGTAACCACGTTGTTGCCAACTTTGATATTCAGCAATGCGCGAGGGTGCGCGAGTTGGTGTAACTCCTGACGACACTGCTTGAACATAATTAGAAAGCGCAGCACCTTAATTCCTCCGCAGGTCGAGCCCACACAACCGCCAAAGAAACTGGCGCTGAGTAGCATGAAAATTGTGTGTGAGGGCCACTGTGCGTAATCCGCCGTCGACAGGCCATTATCTGTCAACATGGAGCTGGCCAGAAAAAAGGCGTGCACCAGACTGTCTGATATACCGTACATGCCCGCTCGCCAGACCTGCCAGGTGCTGATCAGGGTGATAACCAGCGCAATAATCAAGAAGAATTGCAGTTCGGCATTACGGCGAAATGGCTTGAAGGTACGTTTTACGATAGCGACGTACCAGAGGGTGAAGTTAAATGCAGATAACAGCGAAAACAGCCCGGCGACAAGCTCAATAGCATGGCTGTTATAAAAGCCGATGCTCTCGCTGCGGGTGGAAAATCCGCCAAGGGAGACCGTCGAAAGCCCGTGGCATACAGCGTCGAAAAACGACATACCGGCAATCCAGTAAGCCAGAGTACAGATAAGTCCCAGAATGAAATAGGTTAGCCACAGCGTGCGTGCAGTGTCAGCAAGTCTTGGCGTGAGGCGTTCTTCTTTAAAGGGGCCGGGCATTTCAGACTGATAGAGTTTCATACCCCCGATACCCAGCAGCGGCAATACCGCTACGGCGAGGACAATAACCCCCAGGCCGCCAATAAAATTGAGCTGAGCCCGATAGTACAGATAGGACTTTGGCAAGGCGCTGACGTCGCCAATCACCGTTGCTCCGGTAGTGGTAATGCCGGAGACCCCTTCAAACAGGGCATCGGAAAAGGAGAGATTTAAGCCATCGTCCATCCACATCGGCATCGCGCTGATAAATGAAAAAAGCAGCCAGAAGAGAACGATGATGACGAAACCATCCCGGGTTCGTAGCTGAATACCGGCATGTTTTGTTACCAGCCATGCACCGCCGCCGAGGGTAAAGAAAGTCATAAATGTACTGAAAAAAGCGAAAAAGCTCCGCTCTTTATGCAACAGAGCGATGGCCATCGGTGGCAGCATAGAGAAGCTGTACAGAAGAACCAAAAATCCGCACAGATGAACAACAACCCGTAACTGGGAAATATGCAGTGAATCGTTGAGTCGCAATGAAAAATCCCCCGCCGAAAAAGAGATATCTCAACAGGTCGGCATGGTGTTAATTATGATTGAAAAAAATGGGTGTAGTAAAATTTAACAATTTATAAAGCTTTCTACCCGTCTGGCTCAGACTCCACTTCATTTCTTGCGGACATACAGCGTATAATCCCCGGCCTTTGATTATTTTTTTACCATTTTTGGAAGCAATATGAGCGCAATATCCCTGATCCAACCGGACAGAGACCTTTTCTCCTGGCCGCAGTACTGGGCCGCCTGTTTTGGTCCCGCGCCGTTTCTGCCGATGTCGCGAGAAGAGATGGACCAACTTGGCTGGGATAGCTGCGACATTATTCTGGTTACCGGTGATGCCTACGTCGATCACCCAAGCTTTGGTATGGCCATTTGTGGTCGTATGCTGGAATCCCAAGGATTTCGTGTCGGGATTATCGCGCAGCCGGAGTGGAACAACAAAGACGATTTTATGCGTCTGGGTAAACCGAACCTGTTCTTCGGCGTGACTGCCGGCAATATGGACTCGATGATCAACCGTTATACCGCCGATCGCCGACTGCGCCATGACGATGCCTATACGCCGGACAACGTTGCAGGCAAACGCCCGGACCGCGCTACGCTGGTTTATACCCAGCGCTGTAAAGAAGCCTGGAAAGATGTTCCGGTGATCCTCGGTGGTATTGAAGCCAGCCTGCGCCGTACTGCGCATTATGATTACTGGTCTGATACCGTGCGTCGCTCTGTGCTGGTGGATTCCAAAGCGGATATGCTGATGTTTGGCAACGGCGAACGTCCGCTGGTAGAAGTGGCGCACCGTCTGGCGATGGGCGAGACAATTGATCAGATCCGCGACGTGCGTAACACCGCGATCATGGTCAAAGAAGCGCTGCCAGGCTGGAGCGGTGTGGATTCCACGCGTCTGGATACGCCGGGGAAAATTGATCCTATCCCACATCCGTATGGTGAAGATCTGCCTTGCGCGGATAACAAGCCTGTTGCACCTAAAAAGCAGGAAGCAAAAGCGGTCACCGTTCAGCCGCCACGTCCAAAGCCGTGGGAGAAAACCTACGTGCTGCTGCCGTCTTTTGAGAAGGTGAAGGGCGATAAAGTGTTGTATGCACATGCATCACGAATTCTGCACCACGAAACAAACCCTGGCTGCGCGCGCGCCCTGATGCAAAAACACGGCGATCGCTACATCTGGATCAACCCGCCAGCGATCCCGCTGTCGACTGAAGAGATGGATAGCGTCTTCGCGCTGCCGTATCAACGTGTTCCTCATCCGGCGTACGGTAACAGCCGCATCCCGGCTTATGAAATGATCCGTTTCTCGATCAACATTATGCGTGGGTGTTTTGGCGGATGTTCTTTCTGTTCGATCACCGAGCACGAAGGACGCATCATCCAGAGCCGCTCGGAAGATTCGATCATCAACGAGATCGAAGCGATTCGTGACACCGTTCCGGGCTTTACCGGTGTGATTTCCGATCTTGGCGGCCCAACGGCCAACATGTATATGCTGCGCTGTAAGTCGCCGCGCGCGGAACAGACCTGTCGTCGCTTGTCTTGCGTCTACCCGGATATCTGCCCGCATATGGATACCAACCACGAGCCGACCATTAATCTCTATCGTCGTGCGCGTGATTTAAAAGGTATTAAAAAGATCCTTATCGCCTCTGGTGTGCGTTATGACATCGCGGTTGAAGATCCGCGCTATATCAAAGAGCTGGCGACCCACCACGTGGGGGGCTATCTGAAGATTGCGCCGGAACACACCGAAGAAGGCCCATTGTCGAAGATGATGAAGCCGGGCATGGGCAGCTACGATCGCTTTAAAGAACTATTCGATACCTACTCTAAACAGGCCGGTAAAGAGCAGTACCTGATCCCATACTTTATCTCTGCGCACCCGGGTACGCGTGACGAGGATATGGTAAATCTGGCGCTGTGGCTGAAACAGCGTCGTTTCCGTCTGGATCAGGTGCAGAACTTCTACCCATCGCCGCTGGCGAACTCGACAACCATGTATTACACCGGGAAAAATCCTCTGGGTAAAATTGGTTATAAGAGTGAGGATGTGGTGGTGCCGAAGGGCGACAAACAACGTCGTCTGCATAAAGCGTTGCTGCGTTATCACGATCCAGCCAACTGGCCGCTAATTCGTCAGGCGCTGGAAGATATGGGTAAAAAGCATCTGATTGGTGGTCGTCGCGAATGTCTGGTTCCGTCTCCTACGCTGGAAGAGATGCGTGAAGCGCGTCGCCAGAACCGACATACACGTCCGGCGCTGACCAAACATACGCCAGTGGCACATCAACGCCAGACACCGGCGGCGAATAAAAAACGCGGGAAAGTGGCAGGGCGCTAAATGTGTAGCCCGGTGGCGCAACGCTTACCGGGCCAGTTTCACTTCAGCTTAGTACAGACCCAACACCTTCCACCACATCAAACCCACGGTCAAGAAGACCGCCTGGTTAAACAGGCTGATGACAAATCCTGTTCGCCACCAGACTCCCGTTGGTACATATCCCGCGCCAAACAGGATCGGACCACGGGCGTGAGTATACTGAGTGAGAGAACAGTACAGGCTGCTGGTGAAGGCCAACATTAATGCTGTAGGAGCAGCCGGAATATTCAGATGCAGGCCGACGCCAAGGAATACGGCATACAGTGCGGCAATCTGCGCGTTTCCGCTGGCAAAAAAGTAGTGGGTGTAGAAGTAGGCGGCGTTAAGCAGCAGCAGAACGATCACCCAACTGGTACCGTGCATGGTGCTGCTAAGGCTATCGCCAATCAGGTTACCAAACCAAGTGGTAAAGCCGAGTTTTTTCAACTGGTTTGCCATCATCAGCAACGCGGCGAACCAAATCAGCGTATCCCATGCGCCTTTTTCGCTTTTCACATCTTCCCAGCTCAGAACGCCGCTAAGTAATAAAATCGACAGGCCAACAAACGAGGCCGTAGTGGCATCGACACCTAACGTATCACCGAAGATCCACAACACCAGCAGAACGCCGACGGTCGCCAGCATCAACCACTCGCCGCGTGACATGTGGCCCATTTCTGCCAGCTCTTTACGGGCCAGATTAGGGGCATCAGGCGTATGTTTAATTTCCGGGCGCACCAGCCAGTAGACCAGCAGCGGAACCAGCAGTAGTGACACCAGGCAAGGCAGCAGCGCTGCCATAAACCAGCTTCCCCATGTCAACGTGATTCCTGCGTTTGCCGCCAGTTTCACCGCCAGCAGGTTACCGGTATACCCAGTCATAAAGAGCGCGGCGGTGACGTCGTTGACATTGCCGATACAAGTGATGAGAAAGGTACCGATTTTGCTGCGAGATTCATCTTCCGGGTTTGAGTTAAAACTGCGTGCCAGAGAATCGGCAATCGGATAGATAACGCCGCCGCAGCGCGCCGTATTACTTGGCATGGCGGGAGAGAGGATCAGATCGGCAAAAGCCAGACCGTAGGCGAGCCCCAGCGTGCGTTTACCGAGCAGTCGGATCATCTGTAACGCAATACGCCGACCCAGACCGGTTTTGATAAATCCACGGGCAATCATAAAAGCGACGACGATAAGCCAGATAAGCGAACTGTTCAGCTCGCTTAGTGCTGTAGTTATAGCACCACTGGCCGTTTTATCCCCCGCGGCATAGGCGAGTGCAAAAACGGTAATGCCAATAATGCCGACAGCGCCAATCGGCAGAACTTTTGCCACGATAGAGGCGATAGTGGCGACAAATATAATCGCCGAATGCCAGGCTGGGGCACTTAACCCTGTTGGTGGGGTGAGTTGCCAGAGACCAGAAGAGATTAATATTATAAGAATCAATGGGAGCCATTTAACTCCCTGGGATTTGTTTTCCGCCACAGTTTGACACCTATAAAAAATTGATATGTGTATTCTTTAAGTATAATAACCATTAATAATTAGGTGGTTATTTGGTAGTAATGCTGCGCTTGTGAACGCAGGAAATACACATATAAACAGGTGTTTTATTGTTTCCTGATATTTCATGAAATGAAAAGGCCCAGCAGAATGCCGGGCGGGAGAGGGGAATTAACCGCCGAATTGGTCTGGATCAGGACCCAGGCGTTTACTCTGATCGAGTTTAGCTATTTCGCCTAATTCATCTTTGTCCAGGCGGAAGTCCCAAACATCAAAGTTCTCTGCGATGCGGGAAGGGGTTACCGATTTCGGGATAACCACCAGACCGTTATCCAGATGCCAGCGGATAACTATTTGTGCCGGCGATTTGCCGTATTTCTCAGCAAGGTCGCGAATAATCTTTTGATCGAACACATCTTTCCCACCTTGTGCCAGTGGACTCCAGGACTCGGTCTGGATTTTATGCGTCGCATTCCATGAATGTAACTGACGTTGTTGCAGCAGTGGATGAAGCTCGATCTGGTTGATCACCGGCGAAACGCCCGTTTCATCCATCAGACGCTGGAGGTGGTTGATCTGAAAGTTGCACACGCCGATGCTTTTAATCAGACCCTGTTTTTGCAGGTCAATCATGTTTTCCCACGCTTCAACGTAATGGTCGATAGCCGGGACGGGCCAGTGCATCAGGTAAAGGTCAAGGTAATCAAGCTGGAGTTTCTCCATACTTTCGAGCAAAGCTTCACGGGGACGTTTCTGATCGTCATTCCACAGTTTGGTGGTGATGAACAACTCTTCCCGGGGTACGCCCGAATTACGTAACGCTTTCCCAACACCTTCTTCATTTTTATACGCGGCGGCAGTATCGATAGAGCGATAACCCACTTCCAGCGCTTTATGAATAGCGGAGATTACTTCCTCATTACTTGCCTTCCAGACGCCCAGGCCCAGCTGTGGCATTACGTTACCATCCTGTAGCTTGATAACAGTTGGATTAGTCATAATTCCCCCCATACACTGAATCCTTCAAGCTGCCTCTTTGTTGGCTGCTTTCGTTTACCCCAGTCACGTACTTATGTACGCTCCTGGGGATTCTCTCAATTGCCGCCTCGATGCATCATGAATGATTAGGTGTAAATTGAGTTCACCGGAGCAGGCTCCGGTGAGGTTTGTGTGACTTAAGTCTGGACTAAATGACCAAAAACGAAAGTCAGAGGTGAAAAAAGCTTAGCGTGCTGCTTCGTAAATCCGGCGACTGACGTCAAGTGTAATGTCCTGATGTTCGCCCAGTTTAGTACCACCGTGTGCCTCCAGTTTTTCCAGCAGCGCCGGGATGGAGCTACCATCCAGACCGTAGTCAGACAGACGCGTTGGTACACCCATTTGCTCGAAGAAACGACGGGTGGCAGCGATGGCAGCATCAATACGCTGGTCATCGGAACCTTCGGTGATATTCCAGATGCGCTCTGCGTACTGCAGTAATTTGGCTCGCTTGGTATCGCGTTTTTCATTCCACAGTGCAGGCAGGACGATCGCCAGCGTTTGAGCGTGGTCGAGACCGTGCATCGCAGTCAACTCGTGACCCAGCATATGGGTTGCCCAGTCCTGCGGTACACCTGCGCCAATCAGACCATTCAGTGCCTGCGTTGCCGCCCACATGACGTTAGCACGTACGTTGTAGTTTTCTGGTTCCTGCAACGCTTTCGGACCATCTTCTACCAGCGTAAGCAAAATACCTTCGGCAAAGCGATCCTGAATTTTCCCGTCTACCGGGTACGTCACGTACTGTTCCACGGTGTGGACAAACGCATCTACCACACCGTTAGCGACCTGACGCGGCGGCAGGGTGTAGGTGTAAACCGGATCCAGTACGGCAAATACAGGCTGTACAAACGGGGTCATAAAAGCCAGTTTATCGCCGGTGGTTTTGCGGGAAATCACGGCCCCGGAGTTAGACTCTGAACCGGTTGCTGGTAGCGTCAGTACAGAACCCATTGGTACTGCACTTTTCACGTCGTTACCGCGGGTTTCCAGAATGCGCCATGGGTCGATACCATCAGCGTAATGCGCAGCAGCTGCGATGAATTTTGTGCCATCCAGTACAGAACCGCCGCCTACAGCCAACAGGAACGTCACTTTCTCATCACGCACAATTTTTACTGCGTTCATCAGGGTTTCATAAGACGGGTTTGGTTCAATTCCGCCAAACTCAAGTACGTCCAGTCCTTTCAGGGCATCTTGTACCTGCGCCAGAACGCCGGTTTTTTTAACGCTGCCGCCGCCGTAGGTAATTAACACGCGAGCGTCCTGAGGGATTTGATCGCGCAGCTCTGCGATAGCGCCTTTACCGAACAAAATGCGAGTAGGGGTATGTAGATTAAAGTTGTTCATTGCTCGTTCCCTTATGTGGGTAAAAAAGAGGGCAGGCGAGTGTCTGCCTGATGGTGAACATTGTGGTCGCCAGAAGCGCTCCTCTCAATGCTCATTTCTGCCAATGTCTTGCCCATTTCTACAGACTGCTGGAGAAAACGGATAAATATGCGCACTATATCAAGGTCGAAAACCGATAATGAAATGGTGCTCTATGAACCGTGATGAGATCTGTCTTCTGTTGACAGATAAAGTTAACAAACTGAAAAACAATGAAAATAGATTAAACGAACTACTGCCTGATGTGCGCTTACTGTATGGCACTGAGCCGGGACAGCGTACGCCAGTGATGTATCAGCCTGGCATCATATTTCTCTTCTCGGGGCATAAAATCGGTTACATAAACGAACGTGTATTTCGTTATGACGCCAACGAATACCTGTTACTGACAGTACCTTTACCCTTCGAATGTGAAACTTATGCGACACCGGAGGTTCCGCTGGCCGGTATCCGCCTGAATGTTGATATTCTGCAATTGCAGGAGTTGCTGATGGATATTGGTGAGGACGAGTTGTTTCAACCCTCAATGGCGGCAAGCGGAATCAACTCTGCCACGCTTTCGGACGAGATTCTCTGCGCAGCTGAGCGTTTACTGGATGTAATGGAGCGACCGCTGGACGCGCGCATCCTGGGGAAACAGATTATTCGCGAGATCCTTTACCATGTGCTGACCGGGCCACGTGGTGGCGCATTACTCGCACTGGTCAGCCGCCAGACGCATTTCAGTTTGATAAGCCGTGTGTTGAAGCGGATTGAGAACAAATACACCGAGAACCTCAACGTCGAGCAACTGGCGGCAGAGGCCAATATGAGCGTATCGGCGTTTCATCATAATTTTAAATCGGTAACCAGCACTTCCCCGCTGCAATATCTGAAGAGTTATCGCCTGCATAAAGCGCGAATGATGATAATTCATGACGGCATGAAAGCCAGTGCGGCGGCGATGCGGGTAGGCTATGAGAGTGCATCGCAGTTTAGCCGCGAGTTCAAACGCTACTTTGGTGTGACGCCGGGTGAGGATGCGGCAAGAATTCGAACGATGCAGGGGAGTTGATTTTGAGGATGTCGCAGAAGCGCCATCCGGTAATGTGTACCGGATGGCGATGGCTGTTACTCAGGCACTACAGTATTTTTTTTTAATCACCACAAATAAGGTTCCCAGCAGACCTGCGGTTAGCAGTGCAATCGGCAGGATCATCAAAAAGGTCATGACCTGGTCTTCATGGCGTTTAACGAACGGGATCATGCTGAGCGCATAGCCAAAGCTGGTGACGACGCTGACCCACAGCAGACCGCTCAGCCAGTTAAAAAACTGGAATCGACGGTTAGGAAGGCCTGAAATTCCCGCCATCGTAGGCAGCAAAGTGCGAACAAACGCCAGGAAACGCCCGGCGAGCAGCGCCATTAGTCCATGTTGGTCAAACATACAGGTGGCACGTTGGTGATATTTTTCGGGTAGTTGTGCCAGCCAGCCTTTTACCGTGCGCGTGTTGCCCAGCCAGCGTCCCTGAATGTAGCTCAACCAGCAGCCCAGACTGGCTGCAGCTGTCAGAATAGCGATGGTGGGTAAAAAGCTCATCACGTCCTGTGCAATCAGTGCCCCTGCCAGCAACAGCAGGCTGTCTCCGGGTAAAAAGGAGGCAGGCAGCAGGCCGTTTTCTAAAAACAGTGTGGCAAACATTACAAAGTACACAACGCTCACAACGTGCGGATCTGCCAGCGCGGCAAAATCGTGTTGCCAGAGCGCGGAGATAATATCTTGAATGACGACCATGAACTTTCCTGTGGAACAGCGTTTATGAGTGGATTGTACTCCTGAATTGTCCGGGATGCCTTGATCCCGGACGCAACAATTGCAGACTTTTCCACCAGAAGTGTCTGCATATATGTCCATCTGCGGCAATGTTACTCGATTCGGGCAAATCCTGCGGCTAAATCCACAATCAGATCATCAACATTCTCTAAACCGATGTGTAAACGAATGAGTGTCCCGCTGAAGTCCACTTCTCCTTCCGGACGGATTGCCGCAATGTGTTCAGGTTGATTCGCCAGAATCAGTGATTCAAACCCCCCCCAGGAGTAAGCCATGCTGAACAGGCTAAAGTGGTCAAGATATGCCGCCAGCTCTTCATTATTCAGTTTTTTATTCAACACGAATGAGAACAGTCCACTGCTGCCCGTGAAATCACGTTTCCAGAATTCGTGGCCTTTGCTGCCCGGTAGCGCAGGATGATTTACGCGGGCAACCTGCGGATGGCTTGCCAGCCACTCGGCAACTTTTAAACTGCTTTCATGATGTTGGCGCAGGCGAACGCCCAGGGTACGTAATCCACGGCTGGTCATATAGGCGGTATCTGCATCCAGCATTTGTCCCATCAGATAAGCGTTCTCGCGCAGTTGATCCCAGCAACGGGAATTTGCCACCGCCGTACCGACCATCGCATCGGAATGGCCAATCAGGTATTTGGTGCCAGCCTGAATCGAGATATCGATACCAAAATCCAATGCTTTGAACAGTACTCCGGCAGCCCAGGTGTTATCGATCATAATGATTGCGTCAGGTGCAGCGCTTCTGACCGCGGCAACGATGGCCGGAACATCATGTACCTCCATCGTGACTGAGCCGGGTGACTCCAGAAATACGACTTTGGTGTTCGGCCGGATGTGTTTCACAATATCGGCGCCCACCAGCGGATCGAACCAGCCGGTTGTGACGCCGAGCTTGCCGAGAATTTTTGTGCAGAAATCCTGGCTTGGTTCATAGGCCGTGTTCGTCATCAGCACATGGTCGCCTTGTTCAACAAAGGCCAGAATTGTGTTGGCGACGGCTGCTGCACCGCATGGGAAAAGGGCACATCCCGCACCGCCTTCCAGTTCACACATTGCTTCCTGTAGTGAAAAATGTGTCAGCGTTCCGCGACGACCATAGAAAAGAGCGCCGTTAGCACGGTTGTGCGTAGCCTGTTTTTTTGCCTCAACGGACTCAAACACCAGCGAAGAAGCGCGCTGGATCACGCTATTAACTGAGCCCAGCGTGTACTTTTTACTGCGCCCTGCCTGAACAAGTTTGGTCTCAAGATGCTTGTCTGCCATGTTTTAATACCTGTTTTTATACGTCTGGATGTCTAAACTAGCATGGATCCAGCATCATGCACCCTGCTCGGCGGTCATAAAGTAGAAAATAATCTCAAAATGATTCTGGTGACTTTTTTACTGCGTAAGCGCAAGGAAAAGAAACCAAAGGTGCGGCACTATGTAAATAGTAATGAGAACTACTATCAATTCGACGTCGTTTTGATATGATTACGCTCAGATTTTGTGATTTGCGTCCTGGAGATACAGAGTGGGTAATAATTTGATGCAGACGGACCTTTCCGTCTGGGGTATGTATCAGCACGCCGATATCGTGGTTAAGTGCGTGATGATTGGGCTGATTTTGGCATCAGTGGTCACCTGGGCTATCTTCTTTAGCAAGAGCCTTGAGTTCTTTACACAGAAGCGCCGCCTTAAGCGTGAACAGCAAATGCTGGCTGAAGCCCGCTCTTTAGATCAGGCAAGTGAGATTGCCGCTGGATTTGATACCAAAAGCCTGGGCTCACTGCTAATTAACGAAGCACAGAACGAGCTGGAACTGTCAGAAGGCAGTGATGACAACGAAGGGATCAAAGAGCGTACCGGATTCCGCCTTGAGCGTCGTGTCGCCGCAGTCGGCCGTCAGATGGGCCGCGGTAATGGATACCTGGCGACCATCGGGGCCATTTCTCCGTTTGTGGGGCTATTCGGTACGGTATGGGGCATCATGAATAGCTTCATCGGTATTGCTCAAACTCAAACGACTAACCTGGCCGTTGTTGCACCGGGTATTGCAGAAGCTCTGCTAGCGACTGCAATTGGTCTGGTAGCGGCAATTCCTGCAGTTGTTATCTACAACATCTTCGCACGTCAGATAGGCAGCTACAAAGCTATGCTGGGTGATGTCGCGGCACAGGTGTTGTTGCTGCAAAGTCGCGATCTGGACCTGAGCGCAAGTGCTGCTGCTCATCCGGTACGTGCTGCGCAGAAATTACGTGTAGGATAATGTTCCATGGCAATGAGTTTTAATGAAAACCTGGACGATAACGGTGAAATGCACGAAATAAACGTGACGCCGTTTATCGACGTGATGTTGGTTTTGTTGATCATTTTTATGGTGGCAGCGCCATTGGCAACTGTGGATGTGAAGGTGAATCTCCCTGCATCCACCAGTACGCCGCAACCGCGTCCGGAGAAACCGGTTTACCTGTCAGTGAAAGCCGATAACACCATGTTCATCGGTAACGAGCAGGTGACGGATGAAACCATGATTAGCGAGCTGAACGCGCTGACGGAAGGGAAGAAAGATACCACTATCTTCTTCCGTGCTGATAAGACCGTCGACTATGAAACCATGATGAAAGTAATGGATACGCTGCACCAGGCAGGGTTCCTGAAGATTGGTTTGGTTGGTGAAGAGGTTGTGAAAGCAAAATAACCTCTTTGTTGCCGGGTGATGCTGTTAGCCTTACCCGGCCTTCCACTTCCGCGTTTTCTTCCCCCGTTATCACCTTAGACTATCTGTCTTCGTCCAATGCAACTGTAGTGATTCTGGTCGCTTCGTAGTTCCCCTCTGACAGCTTGCGTGTCAGGCGTAATGTGGCTGTTTCGCGAGCGAGTATATGTTGATATGTGCTTTCCAGGCGTGCCATGATTTTGTCGCGCAACTCTGGTTGCCGGGCAATGATGGCTTCAATAGCGGCCCCGTAGATCTCTTCTTTAACCTGCAGGGCATAGATTTCACGGCGATTTTGCCATTTCATACGTACCAGCGCTGCGGGTATTGAGACCATATCCTGAGCTACGCTTTCCAGCGTCGCGTTCTTATTGGCAATTAACACCGCCAGATTTTGCTTTAAGACAAACTCATCACTTTTATGGTTATCTAAAGCTAAATAAACATTATTATCCTCAACATCTTTCATCTTATTTTTCTACCAGAGAATAAAAAATGGGGGCGTCGGTTTCACGAGTAATTAAATTAAGCCAAATTTTATTGCCATGTTCATTTATCATGTTCGTTTTTTGGGTCAGAATTTCACTTAATTCTTGAGAGTTAATGTCACCCTCTGCCTGTAAGGCATTTAGCAAGCGCGTGAACGATTCAATTTTTGCTACGTGAAAAAGGCGTTCTTTTAAATGACGATCGCGCTCTTCAAACAGCATATTTCGTGACTGTCCGGTCGCTGCGGAACTGATCAAAATATCTTTTTCATAATCGTTTAACGTAATCTTTCCCTGAGTCAAATTTTCACTATTTTCTGTGGTGCTGGTATTGCTCGGGGAAGTGGATAAATGAAAGTGAGAGGGAACAAGATGCTCGGGAAGCATGTTGATATATCCTTTGCTGCCAATGATAGGATGTTTTTAATAAGATAGGCCGCGTTGACAATAACATGGGGTAAATTTAAAATCAAAAAAAACGGAGCCTGCATATGAACAGTATATTTTATTCTGTTATTACCCTGCTATTACTTACCTGCGGTGTACTTTTTCTGATGCGTAGTACAAATAAAAACCGATATGCAGAGGATTTTACATCAGCAAACCAACCAGAAATACTCAGCAAAGAAGAGGGTGAAGATCATTTTGCGGTACTGATGAATTCGATCACCCCAGTATGGTACTGGCGGGTTAACCACGAATATATTGATTTTATTCACTCGACGATAAAACGGATGACAATGGTGGAGTTGAATGAAACTCCTGGGCTATTTGACTCACAGCGACGCTGTAGCGATCTCAACTCTGCGGTGTATAAATATTACGACAACATCAAAAAGCGCTGTCTGAGTGGGGAGAAAGTACCACATGCCGATCTGGACGTGCTCAATTTGCGACAATGCTTCAGGGAGTTCAGTCTGGAAGCCTACCCCACACTCGTCGCGCTGGTATGGCCGGAGTACCAGCGTCCGCAGATCAAAGCGGAAGAGATTTGAGGCGTCTGTTATTTCAGTACTGTACTACATCATCATGCCTCTGAACTTTGTGCTCTCGGTAGTTGTGATGACCAGCTGATATGACATAAGTACTGAAACATTCTGGCCGGGGCCGGCAACGCCGCCACCCGGCACAGTATTAAAGACGATTATTTGTCTGATGACGCCTGCCACAGATTAAGCTGACCATCGGCGACGTGTTTATCAATCTGCGCCAGCTCTTCTGCACTGAATGTCAGATTGCTTAATGCCTGAACGTTTTCTTCCAGTTGTTCAGGTCGGCTGGCACCGATTAAGACTGACGTCACCCGGTTATCTTTCAGTAACCAGCTCAACGCCATCTGCGCCATTGACTGTCCGCGTTGTTGCGCCATTTCGTTCAGCAAGCGCAGGCTATTAATATTCGCCTCCGACAGCATATTTTCCGTCAGTCCACGGACCTTTTTCCCTTCACGCTGCATGCGCGAACCTTCCGGAATGCCGTTGAGATATTTCCCCGTCAGTAATCCCTGGGCCAGTGGCGTAAAAGCTATGCAGCCCATGCCGTTGGATTCCAGCGTATCGAGCAAACCACTGCTGTCTACCCAGCGGTTAAGCAGGTTGTAGGAGGGTTGGTGGATCAGCAGCGGAATTTTCCATTCCCGCAGCAGCTCTGCCATTTTTTGTGTTCGTTCGGGCGAATAGGATGAAATACCGACATACAGCGCTTTGCCACTTTGCACGGCATGGGCCAGCGCAGCAGCGGTCTCTTCCATTGGCGTGTTTTCATCCACGCGGTGAGAATAGAAGATATCAACGTAATCAAGTCCCATCCGTTTCAGGCTTTGGTCAAGGCTGGCAAGCAGGTACTTGCGCGATCCGCCCGAACCGTATGGTCCCGGCCACATGTCATAGCCTGCTTTGGTGGAGATGATCAATTCATCACGATACTGAGCAAAATCTTCGCGCAGTAATCGGCCAAAATTCTCTTCCGCGCTACCCGGAGGCGGCCCGTAGTTATTGGCTAAATCAAAATGGGTGATCCCCAGATCAAATGCTTTGCGCAGCAGGGCACGCTGTGAATCCAGTGCTTGAACGTGTCCAAAACTATGCCATAAACCCAGCGACAACGCGGGTAAGCGCAAACCGCTACGGCCACAGTAGCGATAGAGCATCTGCTCATAACGTTCAGTATTGGCAAACCAGGCCATGAGATCTCCTTAGTGCAGGTGAATTTCGAAACAACGTTTCTATTCTAGCGGGTTAGCGATGAATATCCCGTTCACAAGTCACATTGGGATGAAAAACTGGGCAAAAACAGGCCGCTGTGCTTTGCTTAAAAAAACATCATGCAGGAGTGGAACTATGCCGCGTTTGACAGCCAAAGACTTTCCACAGGAGCTACTCAATTACTATGACTATTATGCTCACGGTAAAATATCTAAACGAGAGTTCCTCAATATAGCGGCGAAATATGCAGTTGGCGGCATGACGGCGCTGGCATTATTTAATTTGTTGAAACCGAATTATGCCCAGGCGGTGCAGGTGGAATTTACCGATCCCGATATTCTGGCAGAGTACATTACCTACCCGTCACCTGAAGGGCACGGCGATGTGCGGGCTTATCTGGTTAAGCCTGTGAAAGTGTCGGGGAAAATACCTGCGGTCATTGTTGTACATGAGAATCGTGGGTTGAATCCGTATATTGAGGATGTCGCCCGGCGGGTGGCTAAAGCTGGCTATATGGCACTCGCACCGGATGGATTAAGTTCAGTAGGGGGCTATCCGGGGAATGATGATAAAGGCCGGGAATTACAGCAACAGGTTGATCCTGTTAAGTTGATGAACGATTTTTTTGCCGCAGTTGAATTTATGCAGCGTTATCCGACAGCGACGGGGAAGGTCGGCATAACCGGATTTTGCTACGGAGGTGGCGTATCAAATGCAGCGGCTGTCACCTTTCCTGAACTGGCCTGTGCCGTTCCCTTTTATGGGCGGCAGGTGCCTGCGTCAGATGTCCCTAAAATCAATGCACCTTTGTTATTACACTATGCAGCATTAGATGAGCGTATTAATGAAGGCTGGCCAGCTTATGAAGAAGCGCTGAAGGCCAATAAGAAAGTCTATGAAGCATTTATCTATCCTGGGGTTAATCATGGTTTTCACAATGATTCAACGCCGCGTTATGATAAAGCCGCTGCCGATTTAGCCTGGGAGCGGACTATCTCATGGTTTAAAAAATATTTACAATAAAAAACAAGGCATTATTTAGTTAACCTGGTTAGTTATCTGAATAAGAATGCTACCTGGTTTCATTAGCATTCATATTGATATGGCCGGAAAAGACCAAGATGTACTTAAAAAAGTAAAAAAATAACAAACGCATTATATCTTCTCTGCTCTCTGCCGATAACAAGGGTAAGTCTCGCCTGATGGCGAATCCCCTCATCAACGGCAAGGAAATTATTATGCGTTTGCTGAAAAACTTCACTATTCGTATTGTTATGTTGGCAATACTTGGACTTTTTTGCCTGCTCTGGTCGGGCGTGGGTTTATTCAGTCTCCATTCTTTATCAAAAATCTCAGAAGGGAATGATATTGATCGCCATCTGGTACAGCAGATGACGATTCTCAGCCAGGGAAACGATCAGTATTTCCGTTTTGTGACGCGTTTAAGTCGGGCAATGGATGTCAAAATTAGCGGGGGAACACCTGATTTTGCTCCTGCCCAACAATCGCTGAATAACATGAGTAAAAAGCTTGAGGAGATGAAGAAACTGTCTCCAGGGCCGATGGATCCGGAAATTGCTGCCGCAGTACTGGCGAAGTGGCAAGCACTGCTGGACAAAGGCGTGACCCCACAAATGCAGTTGGCGCAGCAGGGAACCCTCACGGCATGGTCAGAACATGCCAGTACCGTCACACCTGCACTGAGCCGTGAATTTGGCGCCAGCGCCGAGCGTTTTAATACCACTGCGGGTGAGAGGCTGGATACGACACGTGTTATGGTTGACAGCAAGACGTCTATCATCCGGACGTTAATTATCACTGCCGTCATCCTGGGGATTGCAATCCTTATCTTTACCGACCGTTACCTCGTTTCAATGATGGTGAAGCCGCTGGCGCGTATTCGCCAACAGTTCCGTCAGATTGCGCAGGGCGATCTCAGTCATCCAATTGAAGAATTAGGGCGTAACTGCGTGGGCCAACTGGTGCCTTTACTGTCCGCGATGCAGGACAGCTTACGTGAAGCTGTGAGCACGATTCGTTCGGGAAGCGACAACATCTGGCGTGGGGCAACTGAAATATCCAGCGGCAATAATGATCTCTCTTCACGTACTGAAGAACAGGCAGCTGCGCTGGAAGAGACCGCAGCCAGCATGGAACAGCTGACCGCAACGGTAAAACTGAACGCTGAAAACGCGCGCGAAGCCAGCCAGCTTGCCGACACTGCGACAGAAACGGCGGGTAAAGGTAGCACGTTAGTTTCGCAAGTGGTCGACACAATGGATGGTATTGCGGCCAGCTCGAAACAGATCGCTGAAATTACCTCAGTTATTAATAGTATCGCCTTCCAGACGAACATTCTGGCGCTCAATGCTGCAGTCGAAGCTGCCAGAGCTGGCGAGCAGGGACGTGGTTTTGCGGTGGTCGCCGGTGAGGTTCGCAATCTCGCCAGTCGTAGTGCCGGGGCGGCGAAAGAGATAGAGACATTAATTGGCGAATCGGCGCGCCGTGTCGATCAGGGGGCTCGTCTGGTTAAAGAGACTGGCTCGACGATGGAAGCAATTCTGCGCGGTGCGACCGAAGTGACCGTCATTATGAAACAAATCGCTTCTGCTTCTGAGGAACAGAATAAAGGTATTTCGCAGGTCAGCGTGGCGATTACGCAAATGGACAGCGTGACCCAGCAGAACGCCGCGCTGGTGGAACAGGTTTCTGCTGCGGCGGTTGCACTGGAGCGGCAGACTGAAGAACTACAGCGCTCTGTACAGCAGTTCCGGCTTTCTGCAAATGATGTGCAATACGCTTCAACTAACACCGCTTCCTCTGCAGAAGAAAGCAGAACACCTGCGACACCTAAAACGGACGAATGGGTGGCCTTTTAATCTGGCACAAAAAAGTGCGTGATACCTCTGGTCTTTGCTTAAAAAATCGCTATATAATTTGTTATATAGCGATTGGAGAATATGCATGGACAACCATTTTGGTAAGGGCCTGATGGCCGGGTTAAACGCCTCAAGTGCGGACAGTGCACGTAAAGTGGCTGGTTTTTGTGCTGACTATAAGCGCGGATTTGTGCTCGGTTTTTCGCATCGTATGTTTGAAAAAACGGGTGATCGACAGCTTAGCGCGTGGGAGGCGGGGATCCTGACGCGTCGTTATGGACTGGATAAAGAGATGGTGATGGATTTCTTTAAAGAGAACCAGTCGAGTACAACAATTCGGTTTTTCATGGCCGGCTATCGGCTCGAAGCTTGATCCAAAAGGGGTATTATCTTGCTTTAATTAATTACACTATTGACCTACGCCTTCGTTTTGTTGCTCCGCCGAAGTATTATAATGCACATAACCATATAAAAAGTGTGGTAAATGGCGCGCCGATCGCAATATGCAACATGCGAATGGTGCAAAATAAAAAGCCAGGTCTTCGCAACGGAATAACAATAAAATGACTGGAGATAATTCTCTCATCAATTCGAACGGCATCAATCGCCGTGATTTCATGAAGCTTTGTGCAGCACTGGCCGCTACCATGGGGCTCAGTAGCAAAGCCGCCGCAGAAATGGCAGAATCAGTTTCCCGTCCTCAGCGCCCGCCAGTTATCTGGATCGGTGCTCAGGAATGTACGGGTTGTACTGAATCTCTGCTTCGTGCGACACACCCTACAGTGGAAAACCTCGTCCTTGAGACAATCTCTCTGGAATACCATGAGGTGCTCTCCGCCGCCTTCGGCCATCAGGTTGAAGAGAATAAACATAACGCTCTGGAGAAGTACAAAGGGCAATATGTTTTGGTGGTAGATGGTTCTATCCCACTAAAAGATAATGGTATTTACTGCATGGTTGCCGGTGAGCCAATTGTGGATCACATCCGTAGAGCGGCAGAAGGTGCAGCAGCTATCATTGCTATCGGCTCTTGTGCCGCATGGGGTGGTGTTGCTGCCGCTGGCGTTAACCCAACGGGTGCCGTCGGTTTGCAAGAAGTTCTGCCAGGCAAAACCATCATCAATATCCCCGGCTGTCCGCCGAACCCGCATAACTTCCTCGCGACTGTCGCGCATATCATCACCTATGGCAAACCACCGAAGCTGGATGCGAAAAACCGTCCGACATTTGCCTACGGTCGTCTGATTCACGAGCATTGTGAACGTCGTCCGCACTTCGATGCTGGCCGCTTTGCCAAAGAGTTTGGCGATGAAGGTCACCGTGAAGGTTGGTGCCTCTACCATCTGGGCTGTAAAGGACCAGAAACGTATGGCAACTGCTCAACATTGCAGTTCTGTGATGTTGGTGGCGTGTGGCCGGTGGCAATTGGTCACCCGTGCTACGGCTGTAACGAAGAGGGCATTGGTTTCCATAAAGGCATTCACCAGCTCGCCCATGTGGAAAACCAGACTCCGCGTTCTGAGAAGCCTGATGTCAACATAAAAGAAGGCGGCAACATTTCAGCCGGGGCTGTTGGGCTGCTTGGTGGCGTAGTAGGACTGGTTGCCGGCGTCAGCGTGATGGCGGTACGTGAACTGGGGCGTCAGCAAAAGAAAGATAACGCTGACTCACGGGGAGAATAACCGTGAACAGACGTAACTTTATTAAAGCAGCCTCCAGCGGAGCGTTGCTGTTGGGCGCTGCGCCGTCCGTCAGCCATGCGGCTGCAGAAAACCGTCCGCCGATCCCGGGTTCTCTTGGGATGCTCTATGACTCGACGCTGTGCGTAGGCTGCCAGGCCTGTGTCACCAAGTGTCAGGATATCAACTTCCCGGCGCGTAACCCGGAAGGCGAGCAAACCTGGTCGAACAATGACAAATTGTCACCGTATACCAACAACATCATTCAGGTGTGGCGTAGCGGAACAGGCGTTAACAAAGATCAGGAAGAGAACGGTTACGCATACATTAAGAAACAGTGTATGCACTGTGTCGATCCTAACTGTGTCTCTGTTTGCCCGGTCTCCGCGCTGAAAAAAGATCCGAAAACCGGCATTGTCCACTATGACAAAGATGTTTGTACCGGGTGTCGCTACTGCATGGTTGCTTGCCCGTACAATGTCCCTAAATACGACTACAACAACCCGTTTGGTGCGCTGCACAAGTGTGAGCTTTGTAACCAGAAAGGTGTTGAACGGCTGGATAAAGGTGGTTTACCGGGGTGTGTTGAAGTGTGTCCTGCTGGTGCCGTGATTTTTGGTACGCGTGAAGAGCTGATGGCTGAGGCGAAAAAACGTCTCGCGCTGAAGCCTGGCAGCGAATACCACTATCCGCGTCAGACAGTGAAAGCCGGTGATACCTATCTGCATACGGTACCGAAGTACTACCCGCACCTGTACGGTGAAAAGGAAGGCGGCGGTACGCAGGTTATGGTGCTGACCGGTGTTCCTTACGAAGATTTGGATCTGCCGAAACTGGATGATCTTTCAACCGGTGCGCGTTCCGAACATGTTCAACATTCCCTGTATAAGGGCATGATTTTACCCCTGGCTGCGCTGGCGGGCTTAACCGTGCTGGTTCGTCGTAACACGAAAAACGACCATCACGATGGAGGAGACGATCATGAGTCATGATCCTAAACCGCTGGGCGGAAAAATAGTCAGCAAACCGGTCATTATTTTTGGGCCGTTAATCGTCCTGTGTATGCTCCTGATCGTGAAACGTCTGGTCTTCGGATTGGGGTCTGTCTCCGATCTGAACGGCGGTTTCCCATGGGGTGTGTGGATCGCGTTTGACCTGTTGATCGGTACTGGCTTCGCGTGCGGCGGTTGGGCGCTGGCGTGGGCAGTATATGTTTTCAACAGAGGGCAATATCATCCGCTGGTTCGCCCGGCGCTACTGGCGAGCCTGTTTGGTTACTCGCTGGGCGGCCTGTCGATCACCATTGACGTTGGTCGCTACTGGAACCTGCCGTATTTCTACATTCCGGGCCACTTTAACGTGAACTCGGTACTGTTCGAAACGGCGGTCTGTATGACCATCTATATCGGCATTATGGCGCTGGAATTTGCTCCGGCCTTGTTTGAGCGTCTGGGGTGGAAAGTCTCCCTCAAGCGTTTGAACAAAGTGATGTTCTTTATTATCGCCCTCGGTGCGCTGCTGCCGACTATGCACCAGTCTTCAATGGGTTCATTGATGATTTCTGCAGGCTATAAGGTCCATCCGCTATGGCAAGCTTATGAAATGTTGCCGCTTTTCTCTGTATTAACCGCCTTCATTATGGGCTTCTCGATCGTCATTTTTGAAGGCTCGTTGGTACAAGCCGGCCTGAAAGGTAACGGTCCGGACGAGAAAAGTTTGTTCATCAAGCTGACAAATACGATTAGCGTCCTGCTGGCGATATTCGTCGTCCTGCGCTTTGGCGAGTTGATCTATCGCGACAAATTGTCGTATGCGTTTGCAGGCGATCTTTACTCCGTGATGTTCTGGATTGAAGTCGTGCTGATGGTCTTCCCGCTGGTAGTCCTGCGCATCGCTAAGCTGCGTAATGACTCGCGTATGCTGTATCTGTCCGCGTTGAGTGCATTGCTGGGCTGTGCGACATGGCGTCTGTCCTATTCGCTGGTGGCATTTAATCCTGGTGGTGGCTACCACTACTTCCCGACATGGGAAGAACTGTTGATTTCTATTGGTTTTGTGGCTATTGAGATTTGTGCATACATCGTACTCATTCGTCTACTGCCGATACTTCCTCCTTTAAAACAAAACGATCAAAATCGTCATGAGGCGAGCAAAGCATGAGCCAGAGAATTACTATTGATCCGGTAACCCGTATTGAAGGCCATTTACGCATCGACTGCGAAATCGAAAATGGCGTGGTATCTAAAGCATGGGCGTCCGGTACCATGTGGCGCGGCATGGAAGAGATCGTGAAGAATCGCGATCCGCGCGATGCATGGATGATTGTGCAGCGTATTTGTGGTGTTTGCACCACGACTCACGCTATCTCTTCTGTGCGTGCAGCAGAAAGCGCACTGAACATTGATGTTCCCGTGAATGCACAGTACATCCGTAACATCATTCTGGCAGCGCACACCACGCATGACCATATCGTGCACTTCTACCAGCTGTCTGCGCTGGACTGGGTGGACATCACCTCTGCGCTGAAAGCCGATCCAGCGAAGGCCTCGGCGATGCTGAACGGTGTATCGACCTGGCACCTGAACAGTGCGGAAGAGTTCACCAAGGTTCAGAACAAGATTAAAGACCTTGTTGCCAGCGGCCAGTTAGGTATTTTTGCTAATGGTTGCTGGGGACACCCGGCGATGCAGTTACCGCCGGAAGTGAACCTGATCGCGGTCGCACACTACCTGCAGGCGCTGGAATGCCAGCGTGATGCAAACCGCGTCGTGGCGCTGCTGGGCGGTAAGACACCGCACATTCAGAACCTGGCGGTAGGCGGGGTTGCGAACCCAATTAACCTCGACGGTCTCGGCGTGTTGAACCTTGAACGCCTGATGTACATCAAGTCCTTCATCGATAAGCTGAGCGACTTTGTTGAGCAGGTTTACAAGGTGGATACTGCTGTCATTGCGGCGTTCTATCCGGAGTGGCTGGAACGCGGTCAGGGTGCGGTTAACTATCTGAGCGCGCCGGAATTCCCGACTGACGGTAAAAACGGCAGCTTCCTGTTCCCGGGCGGTTACATCACCGATGCCGATCTGTCGACCTATCGTCCGATCACCTCTCACTCTGATGAATACCTGATTAAAGGGATCCAGGAGAGTGCGAAACACGCGTGGTACAAAGACGAAGCGCCGCAGGCACCGTGGGAAGGCACAACGGTTCCTGATTACACTGGTTGGTCAGATGATGGCAAATACTCCTGGGTTAAAGCACCGACCTTCTACGGTAAAACGGTTGAAGTGGGTCCGCTGGCCAACATGCTGTGTAAGCTGGCAGCGAAACGCGAATCTACCCATGCCAAGCTGAATGAAATCGTTGCAATCTATACGAAGCTGACCGGTAAAACGATCGAAGTAGCGCAACTGCATTCCACGCTGGGCCGTATTATTGGCCGTACCGTTCACTGCTGTGAACTGCAGAACGTTCTGCAGGATCAGTACAATGCGCTGATCGTGAACATCGGTAAAGGCGACCACACAACCTTCGTGAAACCGGATATTCCGGCAACAGGCGAATTCAAAGGTGTCGGTTTCCTTGAAGCGCCGCGCGGTATGCTTTCTCACTGGATGGTGATTAAAGACGGCATTATCAGTAATTACCAGGCGGTTGTTCCGTCAACCTGGAACTCTGGCCCACGTAACTTCAATGACGAAGTAGGGCCGTACGAGCGTTCGCTGGTAGGCACGCCAATCGCTGATCCAAACAAACCGCTGGAAGTGGTTCGTACCATTCACTCCTTCGACCCTTGTATGTCATGTGCGGTGCATGTGGTGGACGTTGACGGGAACGAAGTGGTCTCAGTTAAGGTTCTGTAATGCGGATATTAGTCTTAGGGGTCGGCAATATTTTGCTGACCGACGAAGCCATCGGGGTACGTATCGTTGAGGCATTAGAACAACGATACATCCTGCCAGACTATGTTGACGTTCTGGATGGCGGTACGGCTGGGATGGAACTTCTCGGCGACATGGCGAACAGAGATCATCTGATCATTGCTGACGCCATTGTGTCGAGAAAAAACACGCCGGGAACCATGATGGTCCTGCGGGATGAAGAGATTCCGGCGCTGTTTACCAACAAAATCTCACCGCACCAGCTTGGCCTGGCCGATGTTTTGTCGGCACTGCGCTTTACCGGCGAGTTCCCGAAAAAACTGACTCTGGTTGGTGTTATTCCGGAATCGCTGGAGCCGCATATCGGTCTCACCCCGACGGTTGAAGCCATGATTGAACCTGCTCTTGAGCAGGTTCTTGCTGCGCTGCGCGAATCGGGTGTGGAAGCGATCCCTCGGGAGACGGCCCATGGCTGAAGAGTTTTTGGGCTTTCAGGCGGCCCCGAAGGAGCAGATTCAGGCTGCGTTTGAAGAAGTAGCCCGACGTTCGATGCACGATCTTTCTTTCTTGCATCCGAATATGCCGGTGTATGTTTCTGATTTTTCGCTGTTTGAAGGGCAGTGGACGGGGTGTGTTATCACGCCCTGGATGCTCAGCGCACTGATTTTCCCGGGGCCAGACCAGGTCTGGCCCGTACGTAAGGTCAGTGAGAAAATCGGGCTGCGTCTGCCGTATGGTGAGATGACATTTACCGTTGGCGAACTTGATGGCGTATCGCAGTACTTTTCCTGTTCGTTGATGTCACCGCTTTCGCACAGCATGTCGGCACAAGAGGGTGTCCGTCTGACTGACGATTGTGCACGAATGTTGTTATCGTTACCTGTTAGCGACCCGAATGCGCCGCAAATGGGACGTCGGGCACTGTTGTTGGGCCGCCGGAGTAGCGAAAATGCATGAGCTGTCTCTTTGCCAGAGCGCGGTTGAAATTATTCAACAGCAGGCAGAGCAGCACGATGTAAAACGTGTTACCGGCGTTTGGCTGGAAATTGGGGCGCTCTCGTGTGTTGAAGAGAGCGCCGTACGTTTCAGTTTTGACATCGTCTGCCAGGGCACGCTGGCGCAGGGATGTGAACTACACATTGATTACAAACCTGCCCAGGCCTGGTGCTGGGATTGCAGTCAGGTCGTGGAGATCACCCAGCATGATGCGCAGTGTCCACTCTGTCAGGGCGATCGTTTGCGGGTTGATGCCGGCGATTCACTGAAAGTTAAAAGTATAGAAGTCGAATAGCCCATAGGTTGCTATGGGGCGGAGTCAGATATGTGTATTGGAGTCCCGGGTCAGGTTCTGGCCGTTGGTGAGGATATTCACCAGCTTGCGCAGGTTGAAGTGTGCGGCATCAAACGCGATGTCAATATTGCCCTGATTTGTGAAGGTGATACTGCCGAGCTGGTTGGGCAATGGGTGCTGGTGCACGTAGGGTTCGCCATGAGCATCATTGATGAAGATGAAGCTAAAGCCACGTTAGATGCACTTCGCCGTATGGAGTATGACGTCACCAGCGCGTGACCACTTCTGAAAATGCCGGATAGCGAACAGGCTAATCCGGCATCTTATTTTAACCCTGACGTTTATCTTCGGTATTCATGTCGAAGTCGCTGGCGTCATGGCGTTCATGCAACTGCTCGTTAAGCGGACCGTTAGTGCGGTTTACAATGCGACCACGCTTAACCGCCGGGCGTTCTGCAATCTCTTTTGCCCAGCGCTGAACATTTTTATAACTTCCCGCATCAAGGAATTCTGCCGCGTCATAGACGTTCCCCAAAACGACATTGCCAAACCATGGCCATACTGCCATATCGGCAATAGTGTACTCATCCCCTGCCACAAACTGATGATGCGCCAGCTGCTTATCCAGCACGTCGAGTAAACGCTTGGCTTCCATCGTAAAGCGATTGATCGCGTACTCAATTTTAACCGGTGCATAGTTATAGAAGTGTCCGAAGCCACCGCCGAGGAAGGGCGCCGCTCCTTGTAGCCAGAACAACCAGTTCAGCGTTTCGGTGCGTTTCGCCAGATCCTGCGGCAGGAAATAACCATACTTTTCCGCCAGATAAAGCAGGATGGCGCCAGACTCAAACACGCGAACTGGCGGGTTTTGCGAATGATCGCGCAAAGCCGGGATCTTGGAGTTGGGATTCACTTCCACAAAGCCGCTGGAAAACTGATCTCCATCGCCAATGCGGATAATCCAGGCATCGTATTCCGCGCCCTTCACCCCTTGCGCCAGCAGTTCTTCCAGCATAATCGTGACTTTCTGACCGTTTGGCGTACCCAGCGAGTAAAGCTGCAATGGATGCTTGCCGACTGGCAGCGTTTTCTCGTGTGTGGCACCGGAAACAGGGCGGTTGATATTGGCGAATGCGCCGCCGTTTGATTTATCCCACGTCCAGACTTTCGCGGGCTGATAAGTATTGTCTGACATGTTGACCTGCCTTCTGAGTGGTTGTGTTGAAGCAGTGTAGCAGTTAGGTAGAACTCAATTTAACAGATTGGGACTTTATGTCGCTTTGTGCTGAAAGGGGAAGATAAATATAACCCGTTCATTGTACTCAGACCGTACTCCATCAAGAGGAAATCAATGTAAGACGGAAATTGCTACCGTACTCACCATCAATCATTGGCGGTCAATAAGCAGTAATAATGAAAAAGGGTGTTCCAGGAGTAAGCGGTTATCAGGGACCGGCGGGTGGGTGGGGCGCGGTAAAAGCCGTCACTGCTTCAGTGTTTTCGCAAAAGGCAGTCGTGCGCGACATTATCGCGATGTTTAAAATGAACCAGGTGAAGGGGTTCGACTGCCCGGGCTGCGCATGGCCAGATCCGGGTCATCGTGCGCCGATGGAGCTTTGCGAAAACGGCGTAAAGGCAGTTTCCTGGGAAACCACCACGAAGAAAGCGTCACCGGCGTTTTTTAGCCGCCATCCGGTTTCAACCTTGTGGCAATACAGCGATTATAAACTGGAAAATACAGGCCGTTTGACGCATCCGATGAAATACGATGCCGGAACTGACACCTGGCAGGCTGTCGAGTGGGACATTGCGTTTCAGGAAATTGGCGAACGCCTGCGCAGCTATGATTCAGCACAGCAAGTAGAATTTTACACATCCGGCAGAACCTCAAACGAGGCAGCGTTCCTTTACCAGTTGTTTGCCCGCGAATACGGCAGCAGCAACTTTCCCGATTGTTCAAACATGTGCCACGGCCCAACCAGTGCCGGGCTGACGCGGGCAATCGGTTTGGGGAAAGGAACCGTAGAACTTGACGATTTTAACCATTGTGATCTGGTGATTTGCATTGGACATAATCCTGGTACTAATCATCCGCGCATGCTCACCACGTTACGCGATGTCGCCAACCGTGGGGCCAAAATTATCTCCATCAATCCGCTGACCGAAAGAGGGCTTGAGCGCTTTAGCTTCCCGCAGAGTCCGAAAGAGATGTTCACCGGCCAGGCGACGGAACTCAGCAGCGACTACTACCAGGTCAAAATGGGCGGCGATGCCTCATTGCTCAAGGGTATTATGAAGGCGTTGATCGAAATGGATGAGGCGCGGATCTTGCTCGATCAACCGCCGACACTCGATCATGCGTTTATTGATGAACATACCGCCGGATATTCTGCGCTGTATGAGGATTTACGCCAGCGTAGTTGGGCGGAACTGGAACTGGATTCCGGTCTGACGCGTAGCCAGATGGAAGATCTGGCACACAACTACAATAAGTCCCGCGCCACCATCATTTGTTACGGACTGGGTATCACCCAGCATAAAAACGGTACGGAAAATGTTCAGCAACTGGTGAACCTGCTGTTGCTTAAAGGCAACATCGGTAAGACGGGGGCGGGGATTTGCCCTCTGCGTGGTCATTCGAATGTACAGGGTGACCGTTCTGTGGGGATCAATGAGGCGGCATCAGAAGATTTCCTGCAGCGGCTCGAAGCACATTTTTCTATCACCGTTGCGCGTAAACATGGTCGATCCAGCGTGGAAAGTATTCGGGCAATCGAACGGGGCGAGGCGAAAGCCCTCATTTGCATGGGAGGCAACCTGGCGGTGGCGATGCCAGAACCGCAACGTACCTTCGCGGCGATAAAAAAACTGGATATGCAGGTCCATATCGCGACCAAGCTGAACCGATCGCATTTGCTGCTGGCAAAACACAATTACCTGTTGCCTGCGCTGGGCAGAACGGAACGCGATATACAGGCTACCGGTGTTCAGTCTGTAACCGTCGAGGATTCGATGTCGATGGTGCATGCCTCCTGCGGTGGGCTGAAGCCGGCCTCCAGATGGTTAAAATCCGAACCCTCCATTGTGGCTGGAATGGCACGCGCCACACTTCTTCATTCGCCGGTAAACTGGGAAGACTTAGCAGGTAATTACGCGCTGATCCGCGAGGCTATCGAAGCCGTTATCCCGGAGTTTCATGATTACAATGCACGTATCGCTGAGCCGGGTGGGTTTCGCATGGATACGCCAGCATCACGTCGCGAGTGGCGAACTGCGAATGGTAAAGCCAACTTTGTCGTCAGCCGTCAGCGCGCAATCGAACGTGAAAACCAACCTGCTGATGCGCTGGTGCTGGCAACGTTGCGTAGCCACGACCAGTACAACACCACTATTTATGGGATGAACGACCGTTACCGTGGCATTACCGGTCGGCGCGATGTGGTTTTTTTAAGTGAAGATGAAGCGACTGCTCGTGGTCTGATTCAAGGTGATGTTGTGAACGTTCAGGCACTGGACGATAGCGGGCAGCCTTGTGTTGAACGCATGATGTACGGGCTAACGGTGGTGATTTACGACATGGCGGCGGGTTCCATTGGTGCGTATTTGCCGGAAGCGAACGTGCTGCTGTCACTCGATGCGGTCGACACGGAAAGTTTGACCCCGGCATATAAAAGCGTACCGGTTATCCTGATGAAAGCGTAGTTCCTGATGTGAATTTTTCTCCTCTGAGCGCCAGTCGCTGCGTTGAGGTGTATGATAGGTCGACCTCTGTCCGGTTAGTGTCGCAGAGCAGGCAATCAGAGCGAAAATTCACGCCAGACTGCTCAGGCTGTATTGTTTTGAGGTAAGGTGCATGAGCAAAGGAACGACCAGTCAGGATGCCCCATTCGGGACATTATTGGGCTACGCCCCAGGCGGCGTAGCAATCTACTCTTCAGATTACAGCTCCCTCGACCCGCGGGACTATGACGATGATGCCGCCTTTCGCAGCTATATCGACGATGAATATATGGGCCACAAATGGCAGTGCGTTGAGTTTGCGCGCCGCTTTCTTTTCCTCAACTATGGTGTGGTGTTCACGGATGTGGGCATGGCGTGGGAGATCTTCTCCTTGCGCTTTCTGCGTGAAGTCGTGAATGACAATATCCTGCCGCTTCAGGCATTCCCCAACGGCTCACCCCGGGCACCGGTAGCTGGTGCGCTGCTTATTTGGCAAAAAGGTGGCGAGTTCAAAGATACCGGCCATGTGGCAATTATCACTCAACTACTGGAAAATAAAATCCGCATTGCTGAACAGAATGTGATCCACACGCCGCTGCCTCCTGGACAGCAATGGACTCGCGAACTGGAGATGGTGGTCGAAAATGGCTGCTACACGCTGCGTGATACCTTTGATGACACCACGATCCTTGGCTGGATGATCCAGACTGACGACACCCGATACAGCCTGCCGCAGCCGGAAATCGCCAACGAGTCATTGAAAATTGACGGTGCACGCCTGGAAGATAAAGGGCAATTTGATGGCAAATGGCTGGATGAGCAGGATCCGCTACAAAAAGCCTACGTGCTGGCGAACGGACACGTGATTAATCAGGACCCACATCAGTACTTCACCATTACCGAGAGTGCAGAGCAGGAACTGATAAAAGCGACCAACGAGCTGCATCTGATGTATCTCCACGCCACTGATAAAGTGCTGAAAGACGATAATCTGCTGGCTCTGTTTGATATCCCGAAAATCCTCTGGCCACGACTGCGCCTTTCCTGGCAGCGTCGTCGCCATCATATGATCACCGGTCGTATGGATTTTTGTATGGATGAGCGTGGGCTGAAGGTATACGAATACAACGCAGATTCTGCATCGTGCCATACTGAAGCCGGCCTGATCCTTGAAAGATGGGCTGAACGGGGTTACACGGGGCAGGGGCACAATCCTGCAGAAGGGTTGATTAACGAACTGGCGGGCGCCTGGAAGCACAGTCGTGCGCGTCCTTTCGTACATATCATGCAGGATAAGGACATTGAGGAGAACTACCACGCGCAGTTTATGCAGCAGGCGCTACATCAGGCTGGTTTCGAGAGCAAAATCCTGCGTGGTCTGGACGAGTTGCGTTGGGATGAAGCGGGACAACTGATTGATGGCGACGGTCGTCTGGTGAACTGTGTCTGGAAAACCTGGGCATGGGAAACCGCGATTGAGCAGGTGCGCGAGGTGAGCGAAACCGAGTACGCCGCTGTTCCGATTCGTACCGGACACACCCACCAGGAAGTGCGCTTGATCGACGTGCTGCTGCGCCCGGAAGTGCTGGTCTTTGAGCCACTGTGGACGGTGATCCCTGGCAACAAGGCGATATTGCCGATCCTGTGGCAACTGTTCCCACATCATCGCTATCTGCTTGATACGGATTTCACTGTCAACGACGAACTGGCACAAACCGGTTATGCGGTGAAACCTATTGCAGGACGTTGTGGCAGCAACATCGATCTGGTGAGTCATGAGGAAGAGTTACTGGATAAGACCAGCGGTAAGTTCGCAGAGCAGAAGAACATTTACCAACAGCTTTGGTGTCTGCCAAAGGTTGCTGGTAAATATATTCAGGTCTGTACGTTCACCGTAGGCGGTAACTACGGTGGCACCTGCCTGCGCGGTGATGAGTCGCTGGTGATTAAAAAAGAGAGCGATATCGAACCGTTGATTGTGGTGAAAGCGTAGCCTTGTTATCCCCGTGCTGGCTGATTTGCCATAGCGGGGTTTTAACGAGCGAGCCGTAATCGAAAATCCAAAAAGTAAAAACCGCCATCAGGGCGGTTTTTTTTGAATAGTGGTGTTGGGTCTGGACTTACAGTGCACACTGGCCATCGCTGCACCCTGATGTTACAGGTTCTTCTGTGGGAACAGACAGAGATTCGCTCAACAACGCGCCGATTTCTGCCCCCAGTGCCAGGTCGTCTACCTGACCAAAATATTGCTGGCGTAAGTATCCCTGCTGATCAATTAACGTCAGTGTCGGTGTACCGCGCATAGCGTAGGCCTGCATGGTTTGAGGAATGTCGCTTTCCGCAGACGGCATGTCCACTCCGACGGGAAAGGGGATACGGTATTCTGAAAGAAAGGTTTTCAGCGCTTGTGCGGTCATCACATCATGATGTTCGAAAACAGTGTGTAGCCCGATCACTGCCACCTTATCCTGCGGAAAAGTGGCGTAAACGCGAGAAACCTGCGGTAACCCGTGAGACACACAGCCTGGACACAGCATCTGGAATGATTCCATCACCACGACCTTGCCGCGCAGTGACTCCAGGGTTATCGGCTGTGGTGTATTAAACCAGCGTTCAACAGTCAGGGCTGGTGCGCGCGGATGACGAATCTTATTCATGTTCTCTCCAGAATCCGCATGGATCTGCGGGTTAGTATCAGTTACTGGTTTACTTTACCCGGCAGCATTGGCTTACGAAGGTAACTTTAAATACATCCTCGACGCAAAGCAGCAGCGCGTGAACGGATGCATTAGCCCGTCATACCGGCCAACCCGCGTGAAAGAAAATGGCGACTCTCCCTGTGGGATAATAGTATCGACTCGGTATCATTCGATTGTATGCGCAGGCAGAATCGCCTGTCAATGTAGTTTTGATTCGATACTATATGCAAGGGAAACTCCACACCCAGGCTGGAAGGTGTGCTTATCGGATATGTTTACTGGTAAACAGGAACGGGTTGAGGTGACCTTGAAAAGGGACAGGTCAGGATAAGCCGTTAGCTTTGGTACTCTGCTTTGCTGACACAAACGTTTGTCGGAGAAAAGGTATTCCCTAACAGATAAGCGTTGTTAATTTCATAAATCTGTACGCGTTTTTCAGGCATAGACAGGTCAAATATATTACGGGTAAACAACTTATCAGGAACGTCATCGATATTATGTTTGTTCATTTTCATCTCGTTCATAAACACAGTACCGTTTTCTTCAATTCGATAATCGAAGCTGACAGAACGTTGCAAGATGAGTTGTTTTTCGGGACGGTTGCCTGATTCTGCTTGCGTTGATATGACGCCAGCAAAATCCAAAATGCCAGTGTTATCTTTCTGGAGTTGAACCATCAGGCTGCCATTGTATTTCCCGCCTCCAGGTAGTTCAGGAAGCGAAAGTATGGAAATGCAGCGCACACTTATCCCGTGATGAGCAGGAATGACTGTCACACCATTAAGACTTAACAGGGCGCTGCATACCAGCAACATGGCTGAGGAAGAAAGCAATATTTTATTTTTAATATTCATGTATATATACATCCTTGCATCCGGCAAATTTCGTTTTTTCTGTATTTTTGAAAGTACAGCGGGACAGGAAAACACGCCCCTTTTCGCCGTAAACATACAGGTCGTCAGGCTGAAAAATAAATGATGCACCGGGCTGACATTTCAGGTGTAAATCAGCCATCTTTCTGGCCTGCTCAAGCTTGACTGGAGCCACTTCTTGCGAACTTTTATAAAGGGTATAAACCGGACATTGGTCAATGTTGCCGAGTTTGTGCAATGGCAGGACAGGAATGCTGTTTTCTTTGCCACTAAATAAAGACATTACCGGGTAAGAAAGCATAAACAGCGAGAGGCAGATGGTAGTGAGCAGCGCTATTTTTACTCGCTTCGAAATCGGAGGGATGATTTTAGCGATGTGAGGGGGGGAGAAGGAGACACGAGGATGCTCTTCTGCCACAGATATTAAACCCTCAGCAATAAAAAAGCCTACGCGTGGCACAGTCTGAATGATTTCTTGCTCACAACCAAGCTCCAGCAATCCTTTGCGAATCAGGGAAATATACTGGCTCAGTGAGTTATTTGATGCCTGCAGACCATTTTTGTCCCAGACATTGATGAACATCTCTTCTCTGGCGACGACTTTCCCTTCCTGCTGCAGCAGATAAGTCAGGATTCGGTTTGCTGTAATAGATAGCATTACTGAATTGTCAGGTATACTCAGGCTTGTCAAAACACCGTCATCACTTCTGAATGTAACTTCATTGTTAATAATATATTTCATTTTTTATTCATTAACAGAGTATCACTTAATTATAAACCATCACAATTCTTCTTTCTTGTTGCAGAATGATGAACTGCCTGATTGCCTAAAATGTAGTGTTTTATTTTTGTCTTTTGACATAAAAATTTAAAGTATCAGTTTAAATATCTATAGATGCGTGTTTTTTTGATGCAAATACCTGGTTTTTTTGAGGGGTTTTATTCTAGACTCGTTTTTTTTTGATAAAAACTCCCTGAAACATACAGTTCCAATATGTCGTTATTCCCTCGGATATCCGGAATGTTAAGGCGCACAACAGGAGCTATCAGTTCTGCTAAACAGGAATTACTTCGTTCTTACTCATGGTTCTTACCTTCATTATTCTATTGATACGTTACTGAAAAGCGCTGATACGGACAAGATTTTGTGTTTCTGCATCGCTATTCATTTGCTCAAGTTGATAAGGGATCAGGCGCGTTAATATCAACGTGTGGCGAGGTAATATTTATCTCATAACGATTAAGGTTCTCCAGAGTCATTAGGTCATTGATTGATTTGTAAATGACCGATGTTTTTAGAAGATGGTGTTTCACCCTTCATGAAAGGGCTAAAAAATCACACTAATAAAATAATAGAAAAATTGCAAAGCATCAAGAGACTTAAAACATTGGCCAGTAGCGTGTGATGCTTTTCGCTTATTATATACGACAAGCAAAGTCTTTGAACCTGCAAAATTGGCGAATTGTGAAGTGAAGTTTTTCCAACTGCAGTCGTAGTCATCGTCCATGAATGTAATTTTTTGCAAATCAAGTGGATTGAATTTTTTATTATAAAGATTATAGTATGAGATTAGTCTTATAGATATCTTTGTCTATATTCAAATTCTCATTTTAAATGAATGGAGACTTATTATCATTTGAATTTTTACAGCCTTTTAATAAGCTGGAATTGTTTATTTGTTGTGATGTGAGTGTGTTGTGTAAATTACAAAATTTATACATATGATTATCAATCATTTGGTTGTTTTTTGTACTTTATTAACATAAAAATCTTTGCTGTATTAAATTTATAGTCATATTATCTATATAATGTATCACTTTCGATATAAATAGATATTGCTATGCTTGAGTAATACCATCCGTCGAGTACAAGTTGCTCAATGTTTCAGCGGAAAACTTCCAGCGAAGAAGTCGTGTCCGTCCGCTGTATATTCATGAGTTCATCTACTGCTATGTGACCACGAAAATTTGCCAGTAAATAAAGGCATCGTGGAGTCCGTCGGAAAGGTAATTATGAATAAGATTTATAAAGTGGTATGGAGTGTGTCGCGCTCGTGTGCAGTTGTTGTTTCTGAATTGGCTAATCGATCTGGTGCTTCAGTAGAAACTAATAGCGACGTAGGTATTCGAGTTAATAACTATCGCTTTAATTTATCAACGTTGGCGTTAAGTATAATTGGTGCAGTATTCGCGACGCAGTCGGTAAATGCTCTGGCCGCCGATTATGTACTGCCAGAATACACACCATATACCAATAGTAATGGTGTTGGTCAGCTTGTTGTTGGCGATGGTGAAACGATGAATATCGTCACAGGCGCTAAAGGATATGGCAGTATTGCTTCCGGGGCATCTGGTTTCCAGACGATGACAATTCAGCAGGCAATGGATAGCGGGTATATTTCATCTGGTAGTGAAAATATAAACCTGAAACAAACGACATTAGGTGGTCGTACGCACAGTATTCAATATGTCGATCCTGTCACTGGAGCCTCACGCACAATACAGGTTTACGACAGTAATAATTTCTCCACTAATAATATCGGCGATCTGACGACATATCTGGGGGTTGCAGTTGGCAACGGACAGTATGTCAATATGAAGCTGGCAACCGTAAAGTCGGGTGGTGAGCTTGATGTCAATATCGGTTCAAAGGGAAACGATTGGGCAGAACACACAGAGAACAAGTTTAATGCTGTCACTAAGGTTTCCGGGATTTATAACGTTGAGACCAGCGCCAGCGATACAAAAGATGCCGTACTGAACTACAACTCTAAAACTATCGTGCAAAGCGGTAGCATCGGTAATGTCGCGGATACTTCTGGAAAAACGTTTAGCTTTAATACCGCAACTTACAATGGCACCTTCTCCAGTGCGTTAGGCCAGTATACCGTTAACAATATTGATGATTTAAAAACCTATAATGATGCCCTGGTGAAGGCTGTTGAGGCGGGCCAACTCTCACCTGCAGACTATCAGGCTGAGTTAAACAAAGCCTATTCCACGGAACAAAAAAGCATCCACTTCGATACCAAGATCCCGGCCGGCGATGCTGTATTGCAGCTTGCAAACCGGGATGTGAATAGTTTCATAAAAGCTACCGGAGCGCACTCTGTCGTTAATATTTCTGCTGATGCAAATATTCAGGCTGTGTTCAGTGATACCTCCGTGGTGACATTGACCAAAGGCGCCACGCTGAACAACAACGGTACGTTAGGGACCGCTGCTGGTGCATCGGGGGGCGATTATGTCATTTCGGCACGGGACAGCATCGTGAATAACAACGGTGTTATTGACGGGGGTACCAGTCTTGATGTGAAAAACGCATGGGTCGGTGCACATACCGCGATTCTGTCGACAGGTACCACAAAAGTGCAGAATGACGGCATTATCAACCTCGCTTCTCACCAGGATATTTATAACGCTTACGCTTTGCTGATGAACGACACGGCAACGTTTATAAATAATGGCGTAATGAATATTGCGACTGGCGGTGAACCAGTGCAATCCATCGATAGTGTATACACCTACGGTGTATTTGCTCAGCATAATGTCGTTGCGACAAACAACGGGACTCTCTATATCGGACGTACCGCCCAGGCGGTAAAAGATGAAACGACCAGTGAGGTTGTGGTGACGCTCCCCGCCATTGGTATGTATGTGAAAGGTGGGACTATCAATAACCCCGGCAACATTACTATCGGGGAAAAAGTAGAAAATGCTGTTGCTATCAAGGCGGATGGTAGCGAGTCGCCAGATGGCATCAGCGTTAAGCAAAATGGTGTTATCGATATCAATGGTACCGGGTCAGCGCAAAATACCGGGCTGATGGGTATTAACGGCGCGAAAGGTCTGGAAAACAGCGGCAAGATCAATCTGAATGGGTACAGTGCCAGCGGGATTGAGCTACAGGGAGGGAGCGAGGCGCTTCACTCCGGCAGCATCAACATCACCAATGGCAGTACAACCGACAGTACGCAGAAAAACATTGGTGCCTGGGTTGAAGGATCGGGTTCACGACTGACCATGAGCGGGAGTGTCAGTCTTGCTGCAGATAACGCGATTGGTCTGCATGTTCGTGACGGCGGTACGATCGATATTACTGATACGGGTAAAGTGTCTTTTGACAGTGGTAAGAACCAAATCGGTTATTTTGTTTACGGTAGCGGTTCTAAAGTCAACGCATCCTCTTCGACCCTGCAGGACGTATCGACTGAAGGGTCAACGCTATACCGTATTGAAGGCGGTGCAACCTTTGATGGTAGTGGGTCATCAGGTACGACAATGACGGCATCAGGCAAAGACTCCACTATTCTGCAAGTGACGGGGACGGGAAGCCATTTTGATTCCGGTTCGCAATCATTGAGCATCACGGGCGACGGTGCCACTGGCGTGCGTGTGGAAGGCGGTACTGATGGTGTTATCACTAAAGATGCGGTGATTGTTAAGCTCTCCGGTAAAGGGACCACTGCCGGGATTGTTGATGGTAATTATTACGATCTGTCCGGGAAAGTTGATGCGAGTCTGAAGGGCGACTCTGTACTTACCAGCTATGCCACATTGAATACCAGCAACACAGCGGATGGTGCCTTCGGCTACATCGCTCGCAACGGTGGTACGCTTAACCACCAGGGTACTATTGATTTCGCCCAGGCGGGCAGCACTGGCGTCCTGGTTTCTGGCGGCACGCTGAATAACGCTGGTGATATTAACGTTAATGGTGTCGCGGTCAGTATTGAAGGTGCTGATTCGGTTGTTAAAAACGATGCGACGGTAACCGCGACGGATGGCACAGCAGCCTATCTTGTTGGCAATGATGCCTCGCTGAGCTTGACCGGTTCGGGGGAAACCAAAGCAGCAGGAGACGCGCATGGCATCCTGCTGGCTAACGGCGCGAAAGGCCTGACTGTTGATGGCGCTACCATTACGATGGACAGCGCTGGCAAAGGGAGTGCTATTGAAAACGTCGCTAAAATTGCGGGCATCCAGTTAAAAGATACTACTGTAAGCGTAGGTAACGGTATTGGTATTCATACCGGCGCATCGCTGGCGCAAACCAACTCCGGTACTGTTACCGTAACGGGTAGCGGCACGGGGATTTTGTTTGAAAATATTGACGGTAGCGAAACCGATCAAACGCTGGATATGTCCGACTCACGCAATCTGGTGATCAACGTCGAACAGGCTGCAGGCAAAGGGATTGTCACCAATGCGTCAACCGATCTGAAAACAGGTGTCAGCGTTAACGTGCTCGACAGTGACGGCGGTGAAGCGCTGATTATTGGGGGGACAACCAAAAATGTTGAACAATCTGGTGAGCTAACCTCGAAGTCAACAAGCCATGCGGTGGTCAACGCTGATAATGGTGCACTGGAAAGTTTCATTAATAAAGGTGTGATTAAAGCGCTGGATGCCTCGCAAAAAGCAGTGGAAATGCTGACGGGGGCCGGGGTTGCGTTTACAAACGCCGCAGGCGCGAGCATTGTCGGACAGGTTAATCTGATGAGCGGCGATAACACGGTTACGCTGGATTCTGGTAGTACGGCCACGGACGTCACGACCGGAAGCGGTAACGATTTGTATGTGCTCAATGATATTAAAGAGACGGAGACATCGCTGTTTACCAGCCTTAATGGTGGTGCGGGTGGAGATACACTTCAACTGAAAAACGCGCAGTACATCCTGAATCGTACTGATGCTATCAGTGGTATGGAGCATATTGATCTCACTGCTGGCTCCGTATTTACCGTTGATAATGTCACATTTGCGCTGGGTGATAATCAAAACGATGCTGCTGATACTGGTTATAGCGTCGACGAGACCAGCACGCTGTCGCTGAAATCCAATAGCACGTATGTCTTTAACAGTCATCTGGCGGGTACCGGTACGGTAGAGGTGGATGCCAGCGGTAATGCGTTCGATTTTACCAGCAACAATGCAGCAGACGGATTCAATGGCACGCTGGCGCTGAGCAACAGCACCTTTGAACTGGCGGGGTTGAATACTCTGGCGCTGAGCCAGGCGACATTAAGTGCGGGTACGGGTAGCGTGACGCATGTGGCTGTTGGCGAGCAGAAGATTGGAGGACTCGCCTTTAACGGCGGTACGGTCAGTTTTGACGGTGTGACCCCTGGGCAGAGTAACGCTGAAGGGACTATTCATTCAGGGAAGATGGATCTTTCCGGGCGCGGTACCGTGCAGGTTGATACTGGCACGATCAGCAACGATCGTCCGCTGGCTGATACCACGCAGTCACTGCTTGAACAGGACGATGCGCAGTCGCTGATCCAACTGGCTACCTCAGATACCCCTGTTTCAGGCGGTGCGGGTAACCTGACGCTGACTGATAGCAATGGCAATATCATTAGTGATGGCGTGGAAGTCGATATCAGTCAAAACGGCGAGGTCGTGGCGAAAGGGACTTATGACTATCGTCTCACCGGCGGTGCGAGTGATGACGGCCTGTACATTAACTATGGCCTGACGCAGGTAGAATTGCTGGCATCTGGAGATAATGCGCTGGTACTGGATGCAAACGGCAAGACCGGCAATGCGGCGGATCTCAGCGCCCGTGTAACCGGGAGCGGAGATTTGGCGTTTGACAGCCAGAAAGGCCAGACGGTATCACTGTCCAATCAGGATAATGATTATACCGGCGTTACCGATGTACGCAGCGGCAACCTTCTGATGCAAAATGATAATGTTCTTGGGCAGACCAGCGAACTGCGTCTGGCGACAGAGTCCGGGTTTGATATGAATGGTCATCGCCAGACTATCGGTAAGCTAGCTGCGGCAGCAGGCTCTTTGCTGAATATTAACGGTGGTAGCCTGACACTTGAGCACGGCGGCTCAGCAGACGGTGTGTTAACGGGAAGTGGTGAGCTGAATGTGAATGCCGATACGCTGACCATTACTGGTGAAAACAGTACGCTGACGGCGACAACCACCATCGCGGAAGGTGCCCGCGTGTTAATGAACACGACTCTGGGCCTTGGTTCGGGTGATATTGTAGCGGCAGGAACGCTATCGATCGGTAAGGCCGCAGGCAATCTATACAATAATATCAGTGATGCCGGGCTGGTTGAACTCAACGGCAGTGATGTTGTGCTGGTAGGCAATAACAGCGCTTTCACCGGTCAGTTCTCTATCGATGCGGATTCCCAACTTACCGCTTCTATTGCAGAAAACCTGGGCAGTGCGGATGTGAGTAATACGGGCTCTCTGGTATTGAACAGCGACACTGACTGGCAACTCAATAATGATGTATATGGTAGTGGTCGAGTGACCAAACTGGGCGCAGGCTCCGTTACCGTAGGTGATAACGCAGCCTGGACCGGGCAAACGGATATTGAGCAGGGCGGCTTAGTGCTGGGCAACGCAACGTCGCCGGTTATCCTTGCCAGTTCACAGGTGAATGTTGCGACATTTGGCATGCTCTCTGGTGTCGGTGGTGTTGCTGGCAATGTGAATAACGCAGGGAGAGTGCAGGTTGGTACCGGGACTGGCGATAATCTTCTGTTTACGGTGGGAGGCAATCTCACTAACAGCGGTACTATTAAGACCGGCGTGAATGGCCAACTGGCGGGCAACCAACTGGTAGTTAATGGCAATTATGCGGGTAATGACGGCCATCTTTCATTAAACACTGCTTTGGGGAATGATGATTCCGTAACGGATAAGCTGGTTGTGAAGGGTGATACCAGCGGCACAACTTCAGTTAGCGTCACTAATGCTGGTGGGAAAGGGGCTGCCACGATCGACGGTATTGAAGTGATCCACGTAGACGGGCAGTCGGATGGTGAATTTACGCAAGCAGGTCGTATTGTGGCGGGCGCTTATGATTATACTCTTGGGCGTGGCCAGGATGAGAACAGTGGCAACTGGTATTTGACCAGTGGTAAAACAGATCCAGACCCGGATCCGAAACCAGATCCTGATACTGATAAAGATCTGCGCCCGGAGGGTGGGAGCTACACGGCAAACCTGGCGGCAGCAAATAATATGTTTGTTACCCGTCTGCACGATCGTCTGGGTGAAACCCAGTACATCGACGCGCTGACAGGCGAGCAGAAAGTGACAAGTATGTGGATGCGTCATGTCGGTGGACATAACAACTGGCGTGACGGTAGCGGCCAGCTGAAAACCCAGAGTAATCGCTATGTAATGCAGATTGGTAGCGATATTGCCCGCTGGAGTGGCGATGGACTGGATCGCTGGCATCTTGGCGTGATGGCCGGGTATGGACATAACAACAGCAATACGCGCTCCTCATCTACAGGTTATCGTTCTGATGGTTCCGTGAATGGTTACAGTGCTGGGGTCTATGCAACATGGTATGCCAATGATGAAACGCATCAGGGGGCTTATCTGGATACATGGGCGCAGTACAACTGGTTTAATAATAGTGTCAAAGGCCAGGGTATTCAGAGTGAATCATACAAATCGAAAGGGATTACCGGATCGCTGGAGCTGGGTTATACGCACAAGCTCGGTGAATTCACCGGAAGTAAAGGTTCTGAAAACGAATGGTTTATCCAGCCGCAGGGACAAGCTATCTGGATGGGGGTTGAAGCAGACGATCATCGTGAATCGAATGGTTCTCACGTCAGCGGCAAAGGAGATGGCAATATCCAGACTCGGCTGGGAGTCCGTACTTTCCTGAAAGGCCACAGTGCAATTGATGATGGCAACGCACGAGAGTTCCAGCCGTTTGTGGAAGTGAACTGGATCCACAATACCCGTAACTTTGGCACAACAATGGATGGGGTCAGTATCCGACAAGAAGGCGCACGTGATCTGGGTGAAATTAAAACGGGTGTTGAGGGGCAAATTAATCCGCAGCTCAATATCTGGGGTAATATTGGCGCGCAGATTGGAGATAAAGGTTATAACGATACTTCAGCGATGATTGGTATTAAATATAACTTTAAGTAACTCAAACTAACTAGATCGAATTCAGTCAGTCCTGGCAATTGACTGAGTTCGAGTTACTTTTTTGGTGCCAGAAAGCAAAAAACCAGCCCTAAGGCTGGTTTTTCTAAATAGTGGTGTCTGGAATCGGATTCGGGGAACTTAAATACTCGTGTCTGGATAGAGTATTTTATGCTAAGTTTTAGATAAATAATCTATCGCATGTTAAAGAGTGTCGATATTAATGGCTTCCTAAGGTAAATATTTAATACGTTATATTTATGTTTTGTTGCATTTACTGCGGTTTATAGCGAACTTGATTTTTTTGTGTTCTAATATTATTTAGAACAGTTTTTAAGGAGTTATATATGGAATACATTCCAATTTTTCTGGCTTTCGGTTCTGCTCTGATAGCAATTATCGGTAATACATGGGACAAGAATGAGTCCGGCCTAAAAAAACTTACGATTCCAGGACGCTTCACACTCGCTTTAGTAGTTTTTGCACTCATTTACTCATTTGTTTCTACGTATCAACAGCGTGAAAATGAACAACATATTAAATTAGAAAAACAAAAGCTTGGCAAAATTATAAACTTAGAAATATCAAAAAGTTTGAATTCTATAGCATCACCTTTTCGAAGTCTTTACATTGAAAATAATGGTGGTAAATACATCAGTGATAACAACATCTCTTTTGATTTAATGCTTAAGAAGCCGATGCTGGAAAAGGCTCAGAACACATGCCTGGAATTGCGACCAAAGACTTTCTTCTCTGTGCCTGATGGCGGCACATGGAATGATATATTTCGTACTCATATAACATCTGGTATTAATCGTCTTGATAGACTGGTAGATCGCTATGGTTCCTCAATGAGCGTGGATATGCTGGATGCTATCAATGACCTTCAGGTCAATGGTTATTTCAGTTGGTATGCATATAGTATTCCTCGTCGGGAGAGTTCTTCCAGATCAGAAAATGCTATTCCTCCATGTGCTATTGGGCAAGCAATAGGGGTTCATAAAGTGTATCTGGAAATGCTTAAAAAAATTGAGGTTTTGAATGATAGTGAGACGCTTGTTCGTTGAACACGCGTTATGAACTATTTATATGCAGATATCAGTGGATATGTGAGCATACTCATTTTAATTATGCGTACTTTTTAATAGTTCCGGGGCTTCAGTCACAAGCCGGTATTTCGTTCGGAAGCACCTACTGCTGAGCAAAACGTTGCCACACCTTGTATCAAAAAAACGAGCGCCGCTCAGCGAGAGGTTGGTGACATTTGCAGTCAGAACGACCACAAATCTACTGCATCCTTCAGAAAGCAAAAAACCAGCCCTGAGGCTGGTTTTTCTAAATTTTGGTGCCCGGACTCGGAATCGAACCAAGGACACGGGGATTTTCAATCCCCTGCTCTACCGACTGAGCTATCCGGGCAACGAGGCGCATTAAAACCGATTCGCTTCGTTTCGTCAACGAAATTTCTTCAATTCAATGCAGACTGCACAATCTATCACCAGATTGCTGGTATTGCACGCATTCTCAGGCAAAAAATGCAGTCCATGCAGCGGAAAGCGGCATTGCCAGTAGCAGAGCGGGAAGCATATTAACGACCGCGAACATTTTGATTCCACAAATGCGTAAGCCGGTTGCCAGCAGCAATAATCCGCCTACAGCGCTAAAATCGGCCATCATTGCAGGCGTTGTCAGCGGCAAAATCAACGCAGCACAGGTGACCAGAGTTAACTGGATTGCCAGCACCGGCACGCAAATGGCTGATACCGCAATACCCAGCGAGCAGGCGAAGATGGCGGCGGTGAAGAAATCGAGAAAAGACTTAGCGATTAAAATATTAGGGTCGCCAGTCATCCCTTCATGCATCGCCCCAAAGATCCCGGTACCGCTGGCGCAAAAAAGCACAATGATTGCTACATAGCTTTGGATAAAAGACTCATGCGTTGCATTTACATCTGATCTGGTGAAAACCTGTTGTGCTTTAGCTACAGCAGCGTTAATCCCTTTTTCCAGATAACAAATCTCGCCGATTAACGCGCCGACCAGCGTTGCCAGAACCATGACTGGCAGATTGGCGCACTTAATTACCAGTAAAATCCCAATACCCAGAGAGGCCAGCCCGAAAATAGAGGTCATTGAGACTCGAATACGTTCTGGTAAATGCTGGCTGAGTAGTGTGCCGAGAACACCGCCAAATAAAATGGCGCTGGCATTAATAAAAGGTCCGATTACCACATTCGCTCCTGATTACCCGTTATCGTCTTGATGTTAAAGGCAATGGCCCGGGTGTGTTTATGTTTTCAGATTGCATTATTATGACGCTATCGATCGGAAAAATGGGTGTTTATCTGCAAGATATATGCATAGGATTTTGTCTTGCGCCTGATAGTTAAAGGTGCCAAAATTGCGCGAATTTTCTCCTGTCTGACGGGGCTGCCTGGGATGAATATATTCCCCCTACATCGCCTTCAACATCGCCTTTATGCGCGAAGATTGCCCCTTCCTGCGATATTTTTTCACTCTCCCACTATGCGGTGACGGCAACGCACGCTCACTGCAGGATAACAGTAAAATCAGAGGCTATCTGCTTTTACTGATGTCTGGCGGTCGGGGCTGGTTACCAGTTTGACCTGTCATTTCGTAGGGCGAAGCAATGCAGCTTTGCCCGGGGCTTTTGACTTTCCCGAAACAGGTTTTTGCGCTTATGAAATCAATGAATATTGCCGCCAGTGGTGAACTGGTCTCTCGCCTGTCTACCCATCGTCAGGTGGTGTCGCTGGACAGTACCGATTTTACTGATGTTGCGGCAGTCGTCATTACTGTTGCGGACAGCCGCAGTGGGATCCTTTCGTTGCTTAAACGCACTGGTTTTCATTTGCCCGTGTTTATTTTTTCAGAGACTGATGTGGATGTACCTGCAGGCGTTGAGGCAATTATTCGCGGTAATGCACAGGACTGGCTGGAGCTTGAGTCCGCAGCCTGTCGTTATGAGGAAGAGCTGTTGCCGCCGTTTTATGACACGTTGACTCAGTATGTTGAAATGGGGAACAGCACCTTTGCCTGCCCGGGACATCAGCATGGCGAGTTTTTCAAGAAGCATCCAGCGGGTCGTCATTTCTACGAGTTTTTTGGCGAAAATCTGTTTCGTGCGGATATGTGCAATGCTGACGTCAAACTGGGCGATCTGCTCATCCATGAAGGGTCGGCCAAACATGCGCAAAAATTTGCCGCTAAAGTTTTCCATGCGGATAAAACCTACTTTGTTCTGAATGGCACATCGGCTGCAAATAAAGTGGTGACTAATGCGTTACTGACGCGTGGCGATCTGGTGCTATTTGACCGTAATAACCACAAGTCGAACCATCATGGTGCTCTGATTCAGGCTGGAGCCACGCCGGTTTATCTGGAGGCGGCACGCAATCCGTTTGGCTTTATTGGTGGCATTGATGAGCACTGTTTTAATGAGGAATATTTGCGCCAGCAGATCCGGGAGGTTGCACCGCAAAAGGCCGAACAGCCGCGCCCGTTCCGTCTGGCAATTATTCAGCTTGGCACGTATGACGGGACGATCTACAACGCCCGGCAGGTGATCGACAAGATTGGCAGTCTGTGTGATTACATCCTGTTTGATTCTGCCTGGGTCGGATACGAGCAGTTTATTCCGATGATGGCCGATGGATCGCCGTTGTTGCTGGAGCTTAATGCCAACGATCCGGGGATTTTTGTTACCCAGTCGGTGCATAAGCAGCAGGCCGGGTTCTCGCAAACCTCGCAGATCCACAAAAAAGATAACCATATTCGTGAGCAGGCGCGTTTCTGCCCGCACAAACGTCTGAACAACGCGTTTATGCTGCATGCCTCTACAAGCCCGTTTTATCCGTTATTTGCCGCGCTGGATGTTAACGCTAAAATCCATGAAGGAGAGAGCGGGCGTCGTTTGTGGGCAGAATGCGTGGAGATGGGGATTGAGGCACGTAAAGCTATCATTGCCCACTGTAAGCTGCTCCAGCCCTTTATTCCCCCCGTGATCGATGGCAAACCGTGGGAAACCTATCCGACGAAAACCATCGCCAGCGAGCGTCGCTTCTTTAGCTTTGAACCGGGCGCGAAATGGCATGGTTTTTCCGGTTACGCGTGCGACCAGTATTTTGTCGATCCCTGCAAACTGTTGCTGACCACTCCTGGCATTGATGCGCAGACCGGGCAATATACCGAGTTCGGCATCCCGGCAACGATTCTGGCGCATTATCTGCGCGAAAATGGCATCGTGCCGGAGAAATGCGACCTCAACTCAATTCTGTTCCTGCTGACGCCTGCAGAAAGCGCAGAGAAAATGGCGCAACTGGTGGCTATGCTGGCGCAGTTTGAACAGCATATTGAGGACGACACGCCGTTGGCTGATGTGCTGCCTACCATCACCAACAAATACCCGGTACGCTATCGGGATTACACGCTGCGTGAGCTGTGCCAGGAGATGCACGATCTGTACGTCAGCTTTGATGTGAAGGATCTACAAAAGGCGATGTTCCGTCAGGAGAGTTTGCCGGTCGTGGCGATGAATCCGCAGGACGCCCACAGTGCCTTTATCCGTGGTGACGTTGAGCTGGTGCGTATTTGTGATGCCGCGGGTCGCATTGCGGCAGAAGGTGCGCTGCCTTATCCTCCTGGTGTACTGTGCGTGGTACCGGGAGAAGTATGGGGTGGGGCGGTTCAGCGTTATTTTCTGGCGCTGGAAGAGGGCGTTAACCTGCTCCCAGGATTCTCGCCGGAGCTGCAAGGGGTCTACAGTGAGACCGATGCTGACGGAATTAAGCGTCTGTTTGGCTACGTCTTGAAGTAAGCGCCATCCGGCAAAAAAAAGGTCACCGACAGGTGACCTTTTCCAATAAATGAAGATTAATGCGCGACGGGTTGGGAGCCAGCCGGTACGCGAACGTGTTTGTATTTAAACAGTGCCACGAAAGCGAACGCCAGAACCAGTGAATAACCTGCGAAGATCAGCCACACGGTCTGCCAGTCAGTAATACCATTCAGTGTATAGTACTCAACCACTTTACCGCTCACCAGACCGCCCAGAATACAGCCGAAGCCGTTGGTCATCATCAGGAACATACCCTGTGCGCTGGCGCGAATTTCAGGTCGCACTTCTTTTTCCACAAATACGGAACCCGAGATGTTGAAGAAGTCGAAAGCACAACCGTAAACAATCATCGACAGAACCAGCAGCACGGTACCGAACGGAGTCGGATCGCCGTAAGCAAACAGACCGAAGCGCAGCATCCACGCCACGATACTGATAAGCATGACGTTCTTGATACCGTAACGGCTTAAGAAGAACGGGATGGTCAGGATAAACAGGGTTTCAGAAATCTGCGAAATCGACATCATCACCGAGGCGTGTTCAACGATAAAGCTACCGGAGAACAGTGGGTTGTTATCGAAGCTGTGCAGGAAGGTATTGCCGAACATATTGGTAATTTGCAACTCTGCGCCCAGCATCATTGAGAAGATGAAGAAAATAGCCATACGCTTGTTTTTAAACAGCGCGAATGCATCCAGGCCGAGCATTGACGTCCAGCTCTGGTTTTTTTGCTGATTGGCAACCGGAATATGCGGCAGCGTCAGGGTAAACAGTACCAGTACCACGGATAATGTCGCGCCGATGTAAAGCTGCATATGACTCAGTTCAAAGCCAGAGAAGCTTACCGCCCACATGGCCAGAATAAAGCCGATGGTGCCCCAGATACGAATTGGCGGGAAGTCGGTGACAATATCCATCCCGGCAGATTGCAGGCGATAGTAAGAGATAGTGTTGATTAGCCCTAACGTTGGCATATAGGCCAGTGAGTTAAGCAAGATCACAAAGAACATGGCCCCTGGCGTGGTGACCTCGGCGGCGGCGAACAGTGTTCCTGCGCCGACCAGGTGGCAAAGTGCATAAACCCATTTTGCACTGATCCATTTGTCAGCCACGATCCCTAACAGCGTTGGCATAAATACGGCGGCAATCCCTAGGGAGCTATACACTGCGCCAATGGATGCACCATCGAATTTAAGGGTGACAAACATATAAGAGCCGAGGGTCGTGAGCCAACTACCCCACAGGCAGAACTGCAGAAAGGAGAGGACTTTCAGCTGCAGCTTAAGATTCATGTTAATTTCCTCACACCGTAATGCGGATGAATGTTTTAAAAGGCACATTTGCCGTTGCAATATGATGTGATTCTATCAATGAGAGACACTCTTTTTTTGTTAGCTGTGACAAATATTTGCAAACAATTTCTAATTGCAAGGTAAAAGAGTGACGTAGTTAACACTTTTTGCTCTCCTGACATCCGTTAGCGGAGGTGTCAGGAGAGGGCGATGTTAACGTCGACGATAGGTTTTCTGTGCGGAATTAACCTTGTAAAGATAACGACGTGATTCTGCGGATGGATGTCGCGTAGTCAGGGTTTGATAAACATCCCCCGGGGACATGCTGTTGATAATATTTGCGGCCTGAATCTTATCGCTGGAGAAAACGCGCAGCACGCTACCCGCCCCGCCGTTATAGGCGGTGATCACCGCATAGCGGCGCGAGGTCGGATTATCAATACCGCCCAAATAGACATTGTTGAGCATCGCCAGGTAGGCTGTACCCGTGTCGATGTTACTGGCCGGATCAAACAGGAAGCTGCGGCTTGGCGTACCCGAACGCCCCTGAGAGCGGAATACATCTTTCCCGGCGCTGTGTTGTACTACCTGCATTAACCCCAACGCATCGGCATGACTGACAGCATACGGGTTAAAGGACGATTCGGTCTGCATGATTGCCAGAATCAGCGATTCGTCGACACCGTACTTCCGCGATGCCTGCCGTACCATGCCGATATATTTATGTGCTCGCTTATCAAGGTGGTTTGGCACCAGATTGATCGTCACGCTATAGATGATGCGCAGGCCGTTGCTGCGGCTCTTAAGTCGCGTTTGTAGCAGGTAATTCGCGAAGTTTGTTGCACGCCCCTCCCAGCGAATGGGCTGACCGGTATTATCAACCACCTGCCCATACAGGAACGGCTCTTTGGAAATCTTGATATCATCGACATCGGAATAGAGATCGATAGATCCGGGATCATCGCCCATTAGCAATGTCTTGATGATCGCCCGACGCAGGTGTCCGGCGGGATCTGTCCCGGCGATGGTCTCAACGGTTATCGTACCGTCATCAAAGTTGATGTGGCTGCGGGTTTGATACTGATCGGTATACTTTACGTAGTCTTTCGGACCCGCAATCAGTACTTCCTTGAATCCCCACAAATTCTCAATGTTATGAGCAAATTGCCCCATCAGAATATCAAAACCGTTGGTATCCTTGACCCAGGCTTCGTTATAGGTATCGCCTTTTTTGGTCGAACTGGAACAGGAGATGAGCAACGGCGCAATAACGGCAAGCGCGAGAAATTTTTTCATCATTCCGGGAGTGCGTGTTGTGTTTGTTGTTGTATCGTTTTGCCGGAGGGTGGTGTGAGCACCTTATCCGGCCTACGAAATTGTCAGCAAGAGATGCTTATTTTTTATCTTCCGGCGTATAGCCTTCAATATGCACGTCCTTACCTTCAAACAGGAAGTTAATCATTTCCTGTTCCAGCAGCTTACGGTGTTCGACGTTCATCATATTCAGTTTCTTTTCGTTAATCAGCATGGTTTGCTTATGCTGCCATTGTGCCCACGCTTCTTTCGAAATCTCGTTGTAAATGCGTTTTCCCAGTTCGCCTGGGTACAGCTGAAAATCCTGACCTTCTGCATCGCGTTGCAGGAAAGTACAAAAAATCGTTCTGCTCATAAAAAATCCTCTCTATTAACCGACACGTTAAACATGCGTACCGGTACGTAATTGCTGTAACAAACGCTCCACGGGAGCCGCCAGTCCTACCGACGGCGGTTGCGCTAAGTTATACCAGAGCGCATTGCCTTCATCCATGCATGAGGTGAATGAAGACACGGGAAGCCACATAGGCACAATATCTAAATGGAAATGGCTAAAGGTGTGGCGAAACGCATTAAGTTGGGTCAGATTATCTGCGTTAATGTGCCGTTGCGCCAGCCACTGACGTAGCCCATCTTCATCTTCAAACTGCGGAAAACAGTACAATCCGCCCCATAAACCGCTTGGTGGGCGCTGCGCAAGCAATACCTGATCATCATGCTGCACCAGTAAAAAATAGCCTGTACGTTCTGGTAATGTCTGTCTGGGTTTTTTACCGGGGTAAAGTGACCAGCTTGTGTTGGCACTAGCCACACAGCCATTTTCTAGCGGGCACAGGGAACATTTGGGCTTCGAACGCGTACAGACCATCGCTCCTAAATCCATCATTGCCTGATTAAACCGCTCAACGCCTTTAGCTGGCGTAACCTGTTCGCTCAAATCCCAGAGCTTTTTCTCGACCTCTTTTTTACCTGGCCAACCGCTGACAGCATAACAGCGAGCCAGCACGCGTTTAACGTTGCCGTCGAGAATCGGAAAATGCTGACCCAGAGAAAGCGAAAGGATCGCGCCAGCGGTAGAACGCCCGACGCCTGGCAGGGCTGCTACTTCATCAAAGGTTTGCGGAAACGTTCCGCCGTGTAGCGTCACTACCTGCTGAGCGGCTTTATGGAGATTACGAGCACGGGCGTAATAACCCAGACCGGTCCATAAATGAAGGACCTCATCCAGCGGTGCCTGTGCTAAGTCAGTAACCGTCGGGAAGCGCGCCATAAAGCGATCAAAATAAGGAATAACTGTCGCAACCTGCGTTTGTTGCAGCATGACCTCAGAGAGCCATACTTTGTAAGGCGTCTTGTCAATTTGCCAGGGCAGCGTTTTCCGTCCGTATTTGTCGTACCAGCCCAATACCTGAGCTGAAAATTGAGACGCTTGCATGGTTACCGTTTCATAATGACTGGGGGCAAGATTGCAGCACAGCGGCAACGGGGTGTAAACCGGAACTTTCCGCTGCTCACTTTCTTCCTTTACTTGCATCCGGCAACTAACTTTGGATAATGCCCGTTTTCAGAACTCAAACACAGCAGACTAAACTTTTATGAAGAACGACGTCATTTCACCGGAATTTGATGAAAACGGCCGCCCTCTGCGCCGGATTCGTAGTTTTGTTCGTCGCCAGGGGCGACTGACCAAAGGGCAGGAACACGCGCTGGAAAACTACTGGCCGGTGATGGGCGTTGAGTTTAGCGAAGAGCCTGTGGATTTTGCCGCGCTGTTTGGCCGTGAAGCGCCAGTGACACTTGAGATTGGTTTTGGTATGGGCGCTTCGCTGGTGGCCATGGCTAAAGCTCGTCCGGAACAGAATTTCCTCGGCATTGAAGTGCACTCTCCAGGCGTCGGCGCGTGTCTGGCCTCAGCTCATGAAGAGGGTGTCGAGAACCTGCGCGTGATGTGCCATGATGCCGTTGAAGTACTGCACAAAATGATTCCTGACAATTCTTTATCAATGGTTCAGCTCTTTTTCCCTGACCCGTGGCATAAAGCACGTCATAATAAACGCCGTATCGTTCAGGTACCATTTGCTGAGCTTGTTAAAAGCAAGCTGAAACTGGGCGGCGTTTTCCACATGGCTACCGACTGGGAAGCCTATGCGGAACACATGCTTGAAGTGATGTCCTCCATTGACGGATATAAAAACCAGTCAGAGAGTAACGATTATGTACCGCGCCCGGAATCGCGCCCGGTAACCAAATTTGAACAACGTGGTCATCGACTTGGCCATGGCGTATGGGACTTAATGTTCGAGAGGGTGAAATAATGGCAAAGAACCGTAGCCGTCGTCTGCGTAAAAAAATGCATATCGACGAATTCCAGGAATTAGGATTTTCGGTTGCATGGCGTTTCCCGGAAGGCACATCTGAAGAGCAGGTTGATAAAATCGTTGATGACCTTATCAATGAAGTTATCGAGCCGAACAAACTGGCCTTTGACGGCAGCGGCTATCTGGCCTGGGAAGGTCTGATCTGCCTGCAGGAAATTGGCAAATGTACTGAAGAACATCAGGCGATTGTCCGTAAGTGGCTGGAAGAGCATAAACTTGAAGACGTGCGTACCAGCGAACTTTTCGATGTTTGGTGGGACTAAGTAGCAAAGGGTCGGCAAATGCCGGCCCGATTTGTATTGAGGGATAGATATGATGCGCAAAACGCTGCTGGCGGCACTCCTAACGTTCACGGCGATGGCCGCACATGCTGATTACAAGTGCAGCGTCACTCCACGAGACGATGTGATTTTAAGTCCGCAAACGGTGCAGGTGAAAGGTGAAAACGGCGATCTGGTTATTACGCCGACCGGCAATGTCACCTTCAACGGTAAACAATACACCCTGAGCGCTGCACAGCGTGAGCAGGCGAAAGATTATCAGGCGGCGTTGCGTAGCAGTCTGCCGTGGATTGACGAAGGTGCCAGAGCGCGCGTTGAGAAAGGTCGCGTGGCACTGGATAAAATCATCGCCAAAGAAGTGGGCGAAAGCAGTAATATGCGCGGTCGTTTAACCAAGCTTGATGCTCAGTTGAAAGAGCAGATGAACCGGATAATCGAGCATCGCTCCGACGGTCTGACCTTCCATTATAAGGCGATAGATCAGGTCCGCGCTGACGGGCAACAGCTGGTGAACCAGGCGATGGGCGGCATTTTGCAAGACAGCATTAACGAAATGGGAGCGAAAGCCGTGCTCAAAGGCGGCGGTAACCCGTTGCAGGGCGTGCTCGGTAGCCTCGGCGGCTTGCAAACGTCAATCCAGAACGAATGGAAGAATCAGGAACAAGATTTCCAGCAGTTTGGCAAAGATGTTTGCGCGCGCGTCGTAACGCTGGAAGATGACCGTAAGGCATTAGTTAACGGTCTGAAATAACATTCACTTCTCTTTAACGGTACAGAAACATTCTGTGCCGTTTTATTTTGTATTTTCCTGTTATTTTGATATCCACCTCTAAGAACGACAATTTCATGGAAATATAAATCTGGTTAATTGGACAATGTCACATTATTCATCTGTGAGATAGACATAATGCGGCAAATTCAAGTAACTGGAGAAATAACATGGAGTTTTTCAGGAAAACGGCACTTGCTGCACTGGTTATGGGATTCAGCGGCGCGGCGCTGGCATTACCTAACATCACCATTTTAGCCACTGGCGGAACGATTGCTGGCGGTGGTGATTCCGCAACAAAATCCAACTACACGGCAGGCAAAGTCGGTGTAGAAAATCTGGTAGATGCGGTGCCGCAACTGAAAGATATCGCTGTGGTCAAAGGCGAGCAGGTTGTGAATATCGGCTCCCAGGATATGAACGATGAAGTCTGGTTAACGCTGGCGAAGAAGATCAATGCTGAATGTGATAAAACCGACGGTTTCGTAGTCACGCATGGTACGGACACCATGGAAGAAACCGCATATTTCCTCGACCTGACAGTCAAATGCAACAAACCGGTGGTACTGGTAGGTGCAATGCGTCCATCTACTTCAATGAGCGCCGATGGTCCGTTTAACCTGTATAACGCGGTGGTAACGGCGGCAGATAAAGCCTCTGCAAACCGTGGCGTGCTGGTGGTGATGAACGACACCGTACTGGATGGTCGTGATGTGACCAAAACCAATACCACTGATGTTGCTACCTTCAAATCCGTTAACTACGGCCCGCTGGGATACATCCATAACGGCAAAATTGACTACCAGCGTACGCCTGCCCGTAAGCACACTACTTCTACGCCGTTCGATGTTTCTAAGCTGACAGAACTGCCGAAAGTGGGGATTATCTACAACTACGCTAATGCTTCTGATCTGCCGGCAAAAGCGCTGGTAGACGCAGGTTATGCAGGGATCGTCAGTGCGGGTGTAGGTAACGGTAACCTGTATAAAACGATTTTCGATACCCTGGCGACTGCCGCGCATAAAGGTACCGTGGTTGTGCGTTCTTCCCGTGTACCAACAGGTGCCACCACGCAGGATGCTGAAATCGATGATGCGAAATACGGATTTGTCGCTTCAGGTTCGCTGAACCCGCAAAAAGCACGTGTGCTGTTGCAACTGGCGTTGACGCAAACCAAAGATCCGCAACAGATCCAGACGATGTTTAATCAGTATTAATCTATAAAGATAGCTGCGCTTATCGTCTCTAAGCCCCCAGGCCTGATAAGCGCAGCGCCATCAGGCCTGGCTATTTTCAGTGTTATTCCGCTAAAAACAATTCCAGCAGAGAGTTTAAAAACAGCTTACCGTGTCGGGTAATCTGCCAGAACTCTTCGTTCTCTGTCAGATACCCCTGCGTGATAGCCTCATCAATCTCTTTACGAATAACGTCTTCGGTAAGCCCGGTATATTGGGTAAATTCAGCACGCGGCGCGGCTTCAAGTAAACGAAAACGGTTCATAAAGAACTCGAATGGTTTGTCGGTCTGCGCCACATCACGCTGGTTTTCCTGGTAGCGCCCCTGCATATATCCGCGCGGGTGTCGCGTTTTGGTGGTGCGCAGGATGCGTCCATCTGGAAAAGTGACTTTGCCGTGAGCTCCGCAGCCAATACCAAGATAGTCGCCAAAACGCCAGTAGTTCAGATTGTGCTGACACTGATAACCCGGCTTAGCATAGGCTGATGTCTCATACTGCTGATACCCGGCGGCGGTCAGCAACCGATGGCCCTGCTCAAAAATATCCCACAGCGCGTCATCGTCCGGTAATACCGGAGGGCGTGAGCCAAAGAGAGTATTGGGTTCAATGGTGAGCTGATACCATGATAGATGAGGCGGGTTGAGCGCGATCGCCTGCTGCAAATCGCCCAGGGCCTCTTCCAGGGTCTGATCCGGCAAGCCGTGCATCAGATCAAGATTAAAGCTGCGAAGCCCCAGACCGTTCGCCAGATTGGCGGCGCGTTTGGCTTCTTCCGGCCCGTGTATACGTCCCAGGCGCTCAAGTTTAGTTGCGCTGAAACTCTGCACACCTATGGAGATACGGTTCACCCCAGCGTGTTGATAATCGACAAAGCGATCGGCTTCTACTGTACCGGGATTCGCCTCCATCGTGATTTCTGCATCAGCCGCCAGATTCAGGCGTGCGCGCACACCATCCAGCAGCGTTTGCATTGCCGACCCTGAGAGCAGGCTTGGCGTGCCACCACCAATAAAAATCGTCTTTACTTCACGACCTTGTGCGTACGCAACGTCGGCATCCAGATCGCTCAGCAGATGCTGAACATAGTCATCATGGGGAACTTCACCCTTCAGCGTATGCGAATTGAAATCGCAGTAGGGGCATTTCTGCACACACCACGGGATGTGAATATAAAGACTCAGTGGTGGAAGCTTAACCATTACGCAGGGCATCCAGCAGCAGCTTCAGCGCTTGTCCGCGGTGGGAGATGGCGCTTTTCTCTTCACGAGTCAGTTCTGCCGCGGTTTTACCTTCAGACGGTACAAAGAAGATCGGGTCGTAGCCAAAACCGCCGTTTCCGACAGGCTCGCGGGTAATCACGCCCGGCCAGGTTCCGTGACAAACAATTGGCGTTGGATCGTCCGCATGGCGCATATACACCAGCACGCAATGGAACTGTGCCTGACGTTTCTCTTCAGGGATATCCCGCAGGGTGTGCAGCAGCTTTTCCAGATTCTGTTGGTCGGTAGCATCTTCTCCTGAATAGCGAGCGGAATAGATGCCTGGTGCGCCGCCCAGGGCGTTGACAGCCAGACCCGAGTCATCGGCAATTGCCGGCAGTCCGGTGATTTGCGCAGCATGACGCGCCTTCAGAATGGCGTTTTCAATAAAAGTCAGGCCGGTCTCTTCAGCGGAGTCAACGCCCAGATCTGTTTGGGCGACAACATCAAGCCCGAAATCGCTCAGGAGAGAGGCGAGCTCACGCACTTTACCGGCATTGCCGGTTGCGAGGACAACTTTTTGCATGGGATACCTAATCAGTTAGTGCCGCAATTTCTGGCGGGATTTGTTGCGGATGAATGATTTTAACCTGTTTGTGACGGCCAAGCTCGCCCTTCTCAATAACAACCTGGCTTTTCGCCACGCGGAATTGTTTACCGAGAAATTTAACCAGATGACTGTTTGCCTGGCCATCGACCGGCGGGGCGGTAATGGCGACTTTTACTTCGTCGCCATGTAAACCCACAATACTGTCCCGGCTGGCTTTAGGCTGAATATAGAGCCGTAAAACCAGACCGTCATCGCAGGGTGTTACGGCACTCATAGCGCCATCCACAGCCCCGGCAGCAGCATATTACCTGTCGCCTGTAATACCTCTGCTATCCCCATGTTGATGACATAGAGCAGCAGTACCAGGATCATCGGGGAAAAGTCGATTCCGCCCATGCCTGGCAGTATGCGACGGATAGGACGCAACAGTGGGTCCGCCAGTTGAATCAGCACGTACTCCACGGGGCTACGACCCTGGCTGACCCAGCTCATGATGGCCATGACCAACAGCACCCAGAAAATCAGCAGCCCAATGGTTTTCAGAACAATAAGTACGGCGGCGATCCAGATAATCGGCTGGAATGTGACCACTTTGAATAGCACTATTGCCTTGATAAAACTGAGAATTAACGCGATTACTAACGAGGCGCTGTCGATTGGTCCCATCGGAGGGATAATACGGCGTAACGGCCCGATAATGGGCTGCGTGATTTTCACAATGAACTGTGAGAACGGGTTGTAAAAATCACAGCGGGACCACTGCATCCACACGCGCAATAGCAGCGCCATGGTATACAGCTCAATTACCGTTGAGAGCAGGAAGGTCAACGTATTCATGGTGTTCCTTAGTTTTCCTTAATTTTTTGTGTAATCACGAGCACCAAAAATAGCAGTGCCAATGCGTACCATCGTGCTACCCGCCGCGATGGCAGCATCCATATCATCAGACATTCCCAGTGAGAGCGTGTCGATATTTGGGTAGCGCGTTTTCAGCCCGGCAAATGCTACAGCCATTTGCTGTGCAACTTCAAACTGCCTTACATAATCTGACTCTGGCGCCGGGATCGCCATCAGACCACGCAGGGTAATGCGTGGCAGTGCGGCGATCTCCGCGGCCAGGGTATCAAGTTCAGCTAGTTGAATGCCTGACTTACTGTTCTCATCGCTGATATTAATCTGAATCAGAACATTCAGCGGTGCTAAGTCTGTCGGGCGCTGTTCACTTAGACGGGTAGCGATACGCAGACGATCTATCGTATGGCACCAGTCAAAATGCTCAGCCACCAGACGACTTTTGTTGGACTGCAACGGGCCGATAAAGTGCCATTGCAGACCCTCTACGCCGCTTTCTTTGAAGTAGCGGATCTTGTCCACACCTTCCTGAACATAGTTTTCGCCAAAGGCACGCTGCCCTGCGGCGATGGCTTCTTCGATGGCGCTCGCAGGTTTGGTTTTACTTACTGCAAGCAACGTAACTTCTTCTGAAGACCGCCCGCAACGCGTCGCGGCGGCTAAGATTTTGTCCCGGACATGTGCCAGGTTATGCGCGATATCGTTCATTTTCCGAGGATGTTCATATGAATATGGAAGAAATAGTGGCCCTTAGTGTAAAGCATAACGTGTCGGATCTACACCTGTGCAATGCATGGCCTGCGCGCTGGCGCATACGGGGGAGGATAGAAATTGCGCCGTTTACTGCGCCAGATGTGGAACAGCTGCTGATGGGCTGGCTCAGCGATCAACAACAGGTACAGTGGCGGGAAAGTGGACAGATTGATTTTGCCATTGCGCTGGCGGACTCTCGTCGTCTGCGCGCCAGTGCATTTGCCCACCAACAAGGGACTTCGTTGGCCCTGAGGTTGCTGCCGGCCGCCTGTCCGAACCTGGAGGCATTACAGACACCTGACCTTATATCTGAACTGCTACATAGTGAAAATGGGCTGATTTTGGTGACGGGAGCCACGGGGAGCGGGAAGTCTACAACACTGGCGGCGATGGTGGAGTACCTTAATCTGAACGTTGAAGGACATATTCTGACGCTGGAGGATCCTATTGAATATCGCTATACCAGCAAGCGCTGTTTGATCCAACAGCGCGAGATGGGGGCGCATTGCAGCTCTTTTGCCGCAGGATTAAGAGCTGCGTTGCGTGAAGATCCCGACGTTATTTTATTGGGAGAACTACGCGATAGCGAAACCATCCGTCTGGCGTTAACCGCCGCAGAAACCGGGCATCTGGTGCTGGCAACGCTACATACGCGTGGTGCGGCGCAGGCGGTGGAGCGGCTGGTGGATACTTTTCCCGCGCAGGAGAAAGATCCGGTTCGTAATCAACTGGCGGGTAGCTTACGGGCGGTGCTCTCGCAAAAGCTGGAAGAAGATAAGCAGGGAGGGCGAGTGGCGTTATTTGAGTTGCTGGTAAATACTCCGGCTGTCGGCAATCTGATCCGCGAGGGGAAAAACCACCAGCTCCCCGGTGTTATACAAACCGGGCAACTGGCAGGTATGCAGACTTTCGCTCAGAGCCTGCAGCAGCGTCAGGCGCAGGGCAGGCTGTAATGGGCTGAGGGTTTATGCTGGAGCAAAATGAAACGATGATCTTTTAGTAACCCTGCTCGAAATAACTTTCGAGAATAACGACGGCAGAGGCGGAGTCCACTTTGCCTTTATTCAACGCACGGTATCCACCCTGCTCAAACAGACCGGAGCGCGCCTCCACTGTGCTGAGGCGTTCATCGTGAAGTGTCACAGTTACGCCAAAACGACCGTGAATTCGGTTGGCGAACTTGCGTGCGCGTGCGGTAAGGGGTTGCTCAGTGCCATCCATATTCAGCGGCAGGCCGACAATGACCTCATCCGGCTGCCACTCTTTAAGCAGGCGCTCAATCAAACTCCAGTCCGGTGTGCCATCCTGCGCTTTGATGGCGGGCAGCGGTCTGGCTGTACCGGTAATGCGCTGACCAATAGCCACGCCAATACTTTTGGTACCAAAATCAAAGGAGAGTAATGTTTCGCTCATTATGCATGCCCTGCCACGCCAGGCATGGTCAGAATATCTATCCCGATAAGTTTCGCTGCATCGCGCCAGCGATCAGCAATCGGTGTTTTAAATAAAATGTTGAGATCGGCGGGGGCTGTGAGCCAGGCGTTATCCAGCAATTCTTGCTCCAGCTGACCTTTTTCCCAGGACGAATAACCTAGCGCGACCAGTACTTCGGAGGGTTGTTCCTGTGTACCTAAGGTTTCTAACACATCGCGGGAAGTCGTGATGATGGTGTTATCTGAAATAAGAATACTGGATGCGAAGCGCGAAGGCGGGGTATGCAGAATAAACCCACGATCTTCTGCCAGTGGGCCGCCAAGCATCACGGCTTTATCCAGACGAATAGCCGGGTCACGCGCCTCTGGTGTAATCTTCAGTTTTTCCAGTATCCCTTCAATCTGTAAATTTTCCAGGGGTTTATTGATAATAATCCCCATCGCGCCGTTTTCATTATGCTCACAAATGTACACCACGGAACGGCGGAAAATCGGATCCTGGAGAGCAGGCATGGCAATAAGAAAGTGATGCTGTAAATTCATTGTCAGAGGTTCTGTTTCCTGGTTCAAAAAAGCAACAGTGTGCAGTATGTGGGGAAAGCCCTTAATTGTCACTCATGTAAGGCGTCTTTTGCCGGAAAGTAGCGCTTTTCCGGTTTGTAGGAGGCGAAAAACGTAGGCCGGATAAGACGCTTTAGCGTCGTCATCCGGCATTAAACGCTTTATTTCTGCAGACGTGCCTCAATAGCATCCATCAACATACCGGTAATGGAAACCGGGAATTCTGCTTCAATCTCACGAATACAGGTCGGGCTGGTGACGTTAATTTCCGTCAGGCGATCGCCAATGATATCCAGACCCACAAAAATCAAGCCTTTGGCTTTCAGGGTGGGACCAATGCGACGCGCAATTTCCCAGTCGCTGTCGGTTAACGGACGAGGTTCGCCACGACCACCGGCGGCCAGATTGCCTCGGGTTTCTCCACCTTGTGGAATACGTGCGAGGCAATACGGAACGGGTTCGCCATCAACCACCAGCACGCGTTTGTCACCGTCTTTAATCGCCGGCAGGTAGTTCTGTGCCATACAGTAGCGGGTGCCGTGCTCGGTCAGCGTTTCAGCAATTACGCCCAGGTTCGGATCGCCTTCCTTCACGCGGAAGATAGACGCGCCGCCCATGCCGTCCAGCGGTTTAAGAATGATATCGCTGTGTTTCTGCCAGAAGGCTTTCAGTTGTGCTTTGTTGCGTGTGACCAACGTTTCCGGCGTCAGGTCGGCAAACCAGGCGGTGAACAGCTTTTCATTACAATCGCGCAGACTCTGCGGTTTGTTAACGATCAGTGTCCCTTTCTCTTCAGCGCGTTCCAGAATATAGGTCGCGTAGATAAACTCGGTATCAAACGGCGGATCCTTGCGCATCAGAATGACGTCCAGGTCTGCCAGCGGCAGATCCTGCTCGCTGTTGAACTCATACCATTTGTCGTAGTTCTGCTCTACGCTCAGGGTACGCGTACGGGCGCGGGCTTCACCGTTAATCAGATAAAGATCGGCCATCTCCATATAGTGAAGTTCGTAACCACGGCGTTGTGCTTCCAGCAGCATAGCGAAGCTGGAATCTTTCTTGATGTTGATGCTTGCGATGGGATCCATCACGATGCCGAGCTTGATCATTGTTCTTCTCCGTTAAAAGCCCAACCTCTTAGGCTATTTTTCTTGCCAGTTTAAACCTGGGCAGTGCTCGCAATCCTCACGTACTGCGTGTACGCTCCGGTTGCTGTGCGCTGTCCATGTTCAAACTAGCTGCGACAATTACGCCTAATAGGGCGGTCTTAGCCCAGATCACCAAAACGCACCTGTAGCGCGGTAATGGCGGTGAGCGCAGTTGTCTCAGTACGCAGAACGCGAGGTCCTAACAGGATATCAGTAAACTGATAACGTGCGGTCATGGCAATTTCATCTGCCGACAACCCACCTTCCGGGCCAATCAGCAACCGGATGCGCTCTACGGGTAGCGGCAGAGTGTTGATGCTCGCGCTGGCGCGAGGATGAAGGTTTAGCTTCAATCCCTCATCCTGTTCGGCGCACCAGGCTTCCAAATCCATCGCCGGGCGAATTTCAGGTACCCGGTTACGACCGCACTGTTCACAGGCAGCAATAGCTATTTTCTGCCACTGCTGGAGCTTCTTGTTCAGGCGTTCACTATCCAGTTTAACGCCGCAGCGCTCAGAAAAAAGTGGCGTAATGAGGCTTACACCCAGTTCAATCGATTTCTGGATAGTAAATTCCATCTTTTCGCCGCGAGACATAACTTGTCCAAGATGGATATGCAGCGGTGATTCACGATCGTCATGCTCAGCGCTAAGTACTTTCACATCCACACTTTTCTTGCTGGCATGGGTGATTTCGGCGTCAAATACTTGATTGCTACCGTCAAACAGTTGTAGCGCCTGGCCTGCGCCCATACGCAGCACGCGGCCGATATGGTTGGCGGCATCTTCACACAATGAAATTTGGCTGCCGGAAGAGAGTGGTTCAGGGTGATAAATGCGAGGAATGCGCATAGTTAACCATCCGCGTCATGGCCCTGAGCAACTTAAAGGTCAGGGCATGGGTTAAAAATATTGACGCTAGTGTAGGTTAGCTCTTTTGCGCCTGGCAAGCGCGTTGCACGTATGGGTTATGGTTACCCTGTACCTTAGCGATGCGTTCGTCGCGTTCACACTCCCAGTCCGTCACCGGATATTGCTTATTCCAGGCATTAAAAAGCTGGGTTTGCTGGCGGGAAAGCGTCAGATTGTACTGGTCGCGCATATAAAAATAGGTACGAGCAATGGCACCACGAGCGCGTGCAGGCGGCTCGGCCACTTTTTCTTTAAAGTCGACCTTCATGGCGCACTGTCCGTACTGACCTTCACCGCCGTTCCACTGGCTGTACATGAAGTTAGCTCGATCGCCATTCACTTCACCCACCGCCGGTTGCAGGTTATGCATATCGCTTTCCATTTTGCGATAGACCGGATCTTTGGCACAGTTTTTACGTCCGCCGTCTTGCCAGCACTGGCGCTGATGACCAAATTGCCAGGCTGGCACGACATGTTCCCATTCAATACGGCTGGCACGATTTTCATTTTTTCGCACTTTATAGCCGCAGGAGGCCAGGTCAACGACCCCTTTTTTTCCCTGCCAGTTAATTTTACATCCGCAGTAGAAATCGCCAGGCGCATCGGCGTTAACTTTTACTCCTGCCGTTTTCGCTTGTGAAAAACTGTTGATGCCTTCGGCTAAAACCGGACCAGATAGCGCTGTGGCCAGCAACGCCACGGCAAAAGAGAGATTACGGTACATCACGAACTCCGTGTCAAATCGAGCGCGCAACGTAGCGAAAGTTGTTCCTGTATGCAATCAGCAGGATCAGAAAAGTTCCTGATAATTCGCAGGATTATTCGGCAACCAACGGTTCACCGCAGTGGACGCAGCGATAAGTCGCTTCACCACGAACAACGCGATTGTGGCGACGGACAGTGAGCTGGTGCTCCTGGCACTTACAGTGGTAGGTATAAGTATTGCGTCGTACTGACTGAAGTTCGAACTGATGCGTGCGTCTGGCCGGTACGCCCAGCACATTCTCCATCATCCATTTCCACTCTTTACCGTGTGGCGGTACGCGGCCAAAGTATTTCCAGACCAGCAAATGCGCCAGTTCATGAGGAACGACCTCTTCAACGAACGCCTCGACGTTTTCCATCAACAGTACCGGGTTGAGGCGGATTTCATAGTTTTGCAGCCACGCCGTACCCGCTGCGGTGCCACGTTGTTGATAAACCAGCTTTGGTTCCGGGTAATTACGTTCCAGCTTTTGGTTTGCCTGGGCGAGTTTTTCCCGCAGGCTGCGCATTACGGCTTGCTGGATCGCGATGGGTAGACGGGAGGTTTTCATAACGCCAGAGGATAATGGGACAGGAAAAGGACTGCAAGAGGGAGGCTTCCCCCGGTGGGGGAGGAAGCCTCAGATGATTAGTCGTGTGCGCCGATTTCGCGCAGTTTACGGCCTTTCATCAGGTTACGTTCAATGTGTTCCAGAGAAACGTTTTTGGTTTCCGGAATCAGCCACAAGGTCAGGAAGATGAACAGGACGTTCAGACCACCGTAGACCCAGAAGGTATTGGCGCTTCCCAGCGAGTTCAGCATCGTCAGGAAGGTTGCGCCGACAATCATGTTGGCAATCCAGTTGGTTGCAGTAGAACAGGTAATCCCGAAATCGCGGCCTTTCAGCGGCTGAATTTCAGAACACAGTACCCAAATCAGCGGACCGGCACTCATTGCGAAGCCAACGATAAACATTAGCAACATCAACACTGCGAAGTACTGGGCAGCAGCAGAATGAATACCCACATGCATCATGGTACCCAGCACGCCCATACCAACGGCCATGACGATAAAGCCGAGGATCAACGTTGGTTTACGGCCCCAGCGATCAACCAGGCCAATGGCAATAAAGGTAGCCAGTACGTTGGTCAGGCCAACGATAACGGTGCCCCACATCTGCTCAGTGGTGTTGGTGTAACCCGCCAGTTCAAAGATTTTTGGCGCGTAGTACATGATGACGTTCATCCCGGTGAATTGCTGCATCACCTGTAACAGCACGCCGAGGAATACCGCGCGACGGAAGTTGCTGTTCTCTTTAAACAGAGCCCAGCCACTCTGTTTCACCTGCAGGCTTTCACGAATTTCATCCAGCTCGCGCTTGGCTTCTGCGCTGGTATCTCGCAGGCGCAACAGCACCCGTTCGGCATCAACAAAGCGACGTTTGGCGGCGAACCAGCGTGGACTGTCCGGCAGGAAGAACACGCCAACCAGTAGCAGCAGAGCAGGGATGATAATTACGCCCAGCATCCAGCGCCATGCACCGCTATAGCTAAATGCGGTATCGGACAGATAGGCGCCGAGGATCCCGATGGTGATCATCAACTGATACATGGAGATCATGCTGCCACGGATCTTTTCCGGCGCAATTTCGGACAGGTACAACGGTGCGGTGTAGGACGCGACGCCAACCGCCAGGCCCAGCAGTACGCGGGAGAGGAGCAGCACTTCAACATTCGGTGCGGCTGCGGAGAACAGCGACCCTGCGACAAACAGGATGGCGCCGATCATCAGGCTTTTTTTACGCCCCAGCTTGAAGGAGAGCCAGCCACTGCCGACAGCCCCTACGGCTGCACCAAACATCATGGAACTCACCACCCATTCCTGAGTGTGTGCGGAAATTTGAAACTCGTCGGTAATGAAAGGTAAAGCACCGGCAATAACACCGATATCCAGGCCAAAAAGTAATCCTGCCAGGGCTGCAAGAAAGCAGACAAAAAATGTCATGGCTTTGTTGGAACGCCCCTGTTTTTTATTGTCAGGCATGATGCCCTCCGGTTGGGTAGCTAGTTTTGTTGATGTTAAGGGTAGGTGAGTACGGAGTAAAAAAATGCGATTTTCATCACATTAGTGTAATCGCTTACACTAACATTCATATTGATTATGTATTATCTTATTGAAAATAAAGATTTTTAATAATGGTGTTTGGTGAGTGATTGCCTGGAATTAAGACGATGCTGAAAAAATATGTAACAGTATTGAAACTATAGAAATAAGGCAATGTGAATTCAGTGTGGGTTGATATCAACTGAATGTAATCGCTTTCATTTGTAGTGAAAGTCACGTGTAAAACGCATTGCCAGTGGGCTGAGTTGTGGGCGAGGCGAAGGCAAAAAAAAAGACCAGCCTTCAGGCTGGTCCTAATTTGCTGTCTGTTGCCGGTGAATTACTTCAGACCGGCAGCATCACGCAGCAGTTGCGCTTTGTCAGTTTTTTCCCATGGGAAATGTTCGCGACCAAAGTGACCGTAAGCGGCGGTTTCTTTGTAGATCGGGTGCAGCAGATCCAGCATCTGAATCAGGCCGTACGGACGCAGGTCGAAGAACTCACGAACCAGCAGGGTCAACTGTTCAGAAGGTACTTTTTCAGTACCGAAAGTTTCCACCATGATAGAGGTCGGTTCAGCTACGCCGATAGCGTAGGAAACCTGAATCTCACAACGGTCAGCCAGACCTGCGGCAACGATGTTTTTCGCTACATAGCGGGCAGCGTAGGCTGCGGAACGGTCAACTTTAGAAGGATCTTTACCAGAGAATGCACCGCCGCCGTGACGAGCCATGCCGCCGTAGGTATCAACGATGATTTTACGACCTGTCAGACCGCAGTCGCCCATCGGGCCGCCGATAACAAAACGACCAGTTGGGTTGATGAAGAATTTGGTCGAAGCAGTCAGCCACTCGGTCGGCAGTACTGGCTTGATGATCTCTTCCATCACCGCTTCTTGCAGTGATTTTTGATCGATGTCTTCTGAGTGCTGAGTAGACAGAACTACTGCATCAATACCGACAATTTTGCCATCGTCATACTGGAAAGTGACCTGGCTTTTTGCATCCGGGCGCAGCCAGGATAACGTGCCGTTTTTACGTACTTCAGCCTGACGCTGAACCAGACGGTGAGCATAGGTGATGGGAGCTGGCATCAGCACGTCGGTTTCATTGGTTGCATAACCAAACATCAGACCCTGGTCACCCGCGCCTTGCTCCAGTGGATCGGCACGATCAACACCCTGATTGATATCCGGGGACTGTTTACCGATAGCACTCAGGACAGCGCAAGAGTTAGCATCAAAGCCCATGTCGGAATGCACGTAGCCAATTTCGCGAACGGTGTTACGGGTGATCTCTTCGATATCTACCCATGCGCTGGTAGTGATCTCACCGCCAACTAAAACCATGCCGGTTTTGACGTAGGTTTCGCAGGCAACGCGTGCTTTCGGATCCTGCTCGAGGATTGCATCCAGAACAGCATCAGAAATTTGGTCAGCGATTTTGTCAGGATGCCCTTCTGATACGGACTCGGACGTAAAAAGGTGTTTTGCCATATTTAATTTCACCTAAGGAGAATTTGGTTAGCTCAAACTGTTGCGTGGAATAGTCATGTGTAGAAGATTCTACCATGAGTCTGCATATTACTGACACTGGCAGTCTGAGTGTTAATCGGTATAGATGGATTAACTTCTGGACGTCTATTTTAGGTTACTTCTCCGCACGATTTCCAGCTTTTTTTGAGTAAAGTCGTATTGCACTGAAAATGTAACTGGAAATTTTTCCTGACGGTGCTGGCAATGCGTGCATTTATCTTTTGCTTTTTCGCACTGTTGTCGGTATAAAACGCGGCGCGCGGCTCAAATATCCGTCATAGTTCAAGTTGCATATGCATTGGCTTCCTGCAACTCGAATTATTTAGGGTAGACAAAAAGCACACGACGTTTTCATCGTGTTGCCACTTCCAGCCGGGTTAAAACTTTAGCTTTGGCTTGTGGGTTCGTTCTTTATGGAGCGACCATGGAGGTGATACGAGATAATGAACCGTTGTATTCTGCTGAATCTGTCACACCGTTCTGGTGTACATATGTCCCCCGCAATCTGCATCTTGCATACCTGCCGATGTTATACCCATCTCGGCGCTTCTCAGGACTCCAGAGCCGGTAACGGCAACTAAGGACTGAACAAGGGCGCTCTTGTTAAAACAAGAGTTTTCTCGTGGTTTCGCCGAACCGTCATCTTTAAGTTCGGTTACGTGTTTACAATGAAATGAAAAAGAAACCGGTCGCACAGTCGGAGCGTCAGCACTATCTGCTGGAAAATCTGCCTGTTTATGGGTTGTTATCGCGTCTTCGGATTGCGATAGTAGTCAACTGTTTTACACTTGTTAATAAAATCTGAGGTTCGCTATGTCTGACGACATTTCTATGGGTTCGCCTTCGTCAGCAGGCGGACAGGGTGTACTACGCTCCATGCAGGAGGTTGCAATGAGTTCCCAGGAAGCCAGCAAGATGCTGCGTACTTACAATATTGCCTGGTGGGGTAATAACTACTATGACGTCAATGAGTTAGGACACATTAGCGTGTGCCCGGACCCTGACGTACCGGAAGCGCGCGTCGATCTCGCTAAACTGGTGAAAGCCCGTGAAGCGCAAGGCCAGCGCCTGCCTGCATTGTTCTGCTTCCCGCAGATCCTGCAACACCGTCTGCGTTCAATTAACGCCGCGTTTAAACGCGCGCGGGAATCTTACGGCTATAAAGGCGACTACTTCCTTGTTTACCCGATCAAGGTCAACCAACACCGCCGCGTGATTGAATCGCTGATCCATTCCGGTGAGCCACTGGGGCTGGAAGCGGGTTCGAAAGCCGAACTGATGGCTGTTCTGGCCCATGCGGGTATGACCCGTAGCGTTATCGTCTGTAACGGCTACAAAGACCGTGAATACATCCGTCTGGCACTGATTGGCGAGAAGATGGGCCACAAGGTCTATCTGGTCATCGAGAAGATGTCTGAAATCGCTATCGTGCTGGATGAAGCTGAGCGCCTGAATGTGATCCCGCGTCTGGGCGTGCGTGCGCGTCTGGCATCACAAGGTTCTGGCAAATGGCAGTCCTCCGGCGGCGAAAAATCCAAGTTCGGTCTGGCGGCAACGCAGGTTCTGCAACTGGTTGAAACGCTGCGTGAAGCAGGGCGTCTGGATAGCCTGCAGTTACTGCACTTCCACCTCGGTTCGCAGATGGCGAACATTCGCGATATCGCGACCGGCGTACGTGAATCTGCACGTTTCTACGTTGAACTGCACAAACTGGGTGTTGATATTCAGTGCTTCGATGTGGGCGGCGGTCTGGGCGTGGATTATGAAGGTACGCGCTCGCAGTCTGACTGCTCGGTCAACTATGGGTTGAACGAGTACGCCAACAATATCATCTGGGCGATTGGCGACGCCTGTGAAGAAAACGGATTGCCGCACCCGACGGTGATCACCGAGTCTGGCCGTGCGGTAACCGCGCATCATACCGTACTGGTGTCTAACATTATTGGTGTGGAGCGTAACGAATATACCGAGCCGACCGCACCGGTTGAAGATGCTCCACGTGCGTTGCAGAGTATGTGGGAAACCTGGCAGGAAATGCACGAACCAGGTACCCGTCGTTCGCTGCGTGAATGGCTGCACGACAGCCAGATGGATCTGCACGACATTCATGTTGGCTATTCATCCGGTACGTTCAGCCTGCAGGAGCGCGCCTGGGCGGAGCAACTGTATTTAAGCATGTGCCACGAGGTGCAAAAACAGTTAGATCCGCAAAACCGTGCGCACCGTCCAATCATTGATGAACTGCAAGAGCGTATGGCGGACAAAGTGTACGTCAACTTCTCACTGTTCCAGTCAATGCCGGATGCGTGGGGCATCGATCAACTGTTCCCGGTTTTGCCGCTGGAAGGGCTGGATCAAGTGCCTGAGCGTCGTGCGGTATTGCTGGATATCACCTGTGACTCTGACGGCGCTATCGACCACTACATCGATGGGGATGGTATTGCCACCACCATGCCGATGCCGGAGTACGATCCAGAGAACCCGCCGATGCTGGGCTTCTTTATGGTGGGTGCGTATCAGGAAATCCTCGGCAACATGCACAACCTGTTCGGTGATACCGAAGCGGTTGACGTGTTTGTCTTCCCGGACGGCAGCGTGGAAGTTGAGCTATCTGACGAAGGGGATACCGTGGCGGACATGCTGCAGTACGTACAGCTGGATCCAAATACTTTGCTGACGCACTTCCGTGACCAGGTCAAACAGACCGATCTGGATGATGCTCTGCAACAGCAGTTCCTCGAAGAGTTCGAGGCAGGTCTTTACGGATACACATACCTGGAAGACGAGTAAGGCTGTCCCGGTTCGCTTGAACCGGGACAAATTAACGGCGATAATTCGCCCATATAAGTAGCCACGTAAATCAATCCCTTCCTCGTCGGGCTTAACGACGCGGAGGGGATTTTTTTTCACCGATTTTAAAAGAGGTCAGTACATGAGCACCTTAGGTCATCAATACGACAACTCCCTGGTTTCTAACGCCTTTGGTTTTTTGCGTCTGCCAATGAATTTCATGCCATACGACAGCGACGCCGATTGGGTGATTACCGGCGTACCTTTTGATATGGCAACGTCCGGTCGTGCGGGTGGCCGCCATGGCCCGGCAGCGATCCGTCAGGTTTCCACCAACCTCGCCTGGGAACATAACCGCTTCCCGTGGAACTTCGATATGCGTGAGCGCCTGAACGTAGTGGACTGCGGCGATCTGGTTTATGCGTTCGGTGATGCTCGTGAAATGAGTGAAAAGCTGCAGGCGCATGCAGAGAAACTGCTTTCCGCGGGTAAACGTATGCTCTCCTTCGGCGGTGACCACTTCGTCACTCTGCCGCTGCTGCGCGCCCACGCTAAGCACTTCGGTAAAATGGCGCTGGTACATTTTGATGCTCACACCGATACCTACGCCAACGGCTGCGAATTCGATCATGGCACCATGTTCTATACCGCACCGAACGAAGGTCTGATCGATCCGAACCATTCTGTACAGATCGGGATCCGCACTGAGTTCGACAAAGACAACGGCTTTACCGTACTGGATGCCTGCCAGGTGAACGATCGTAGCGTTGATGACATCATTGCGCAGGTTAAGCAGATTGTGGGTGATATGCCGGTATACCTGACTTTTGATATCGACTGTCTTGATCCGGCGTTTGCTCCGGGAACCGGTACGCCGGTGATCGGCGGTTTGACCTCCGATCGTGCAATCAAGCTGGTGCGCGGTCTGAAGGATCTGAACATCGTTGGGATGGACGTCGTAGAAGTCGCTCCGGCCTATGACCAGTCCGAGATCACCGCGCTGGCGGCGGCTACGCTGGCTCTGGAAATGCTTTACATCCAGGCAGCGAAAAAGGGCGAGTAACCGGTATCGGACTATTTTGCTCGCCATTTTGAACCCGGGCAGTGCTCGCCATCCTCACGTACTGCGTGTACGCTCCGGTGGCTGTGCGCTGTCCGTGTCCAAACTGGCTTCGCCAATAACGTTCGATATCATCGCAGAATAGGGCTAAAACTATTTAATCCCATCTGCGCTCATGCGATCGCGAATATGTTGAGCTCGTTCTGCTGATGCCGGATGATCGTCAAACATCGTGCTTTGACGTCCTTCCTCCAGTTTCGCCAGCTTCTCAAAACTGGTTGCTAACCCTGCCGGACTGATGCCACGTTTGCGCAACAAATCATACGAGTAATCATCCGCTTCGGACTCCTGACGCTGGGAGAACTGTGAGTTCACCAGTTTTTCACCCAGATCGCCCAATTGTGATTGTGACAGGCTGCCGACGATCCCGCCTGCAGAGGCCGCCGCGGCACGTACGGCGTTGGTTCCCAGCGCAACCTGCATACCTTTTTTCACGTGACCCAGCGCGACGTGACCCATTTCGTGACCAATGACCGCCTCAACTTCATTATCGGTCATCATATCCATCAGACCGCTATAGACGCGGATACAGCCGTTTGCCATGGCAAAGGCGTTCACATCTTTCGCCATGTAGACTTTGTAGTTTACCGGCTGGCCGTTGATGTTATCGCCAAGCGCAGCGGAAATTTTACTTAAACGCGTCGCATATTCGCTGCCCGCCGGGGCGATGGTCGCTTTGCTGTCCATATCCTTACAGGCCTGATCGCTCAGCGCTTTAACCTGGGCATCGCTCAGGCTGTAGGCCTGAAAAGCCTCCGCACCTGAAGAAAGCAGTCCGTTGGAGTCCATATTCTGGCAACCGGTCAATGCCGTAGCCATGCTCATAGCAAGCAGTAAAGCGCGAATTTTCATTTTTTCTCTTCCGCACAAAGTCAGGATTATTCTAAAAAATGCGTGGTTTGCAGATAAACCGACGCTCGGCCTAAGTATAAAGAAAAGAACAATAAGCGTGCGAGAAGATTGCGCAACTTACGAGCATGATCCGGAGATTTCTGAAGCGGTAAAAGGATGCTCCATGTACATGACACGCGGCTTGGGTTACATTGTTGGCACTTTTTTCCGGCGTAGCCCAAAACGCGCTGTCGTCAAGTCGTTAAGGGTATGGCCTTCATTATCCGATCTGGAGTCAAAATGTCCTCACGTAAAGAGCTTGCCAATGCTATTCGTGCGCTGAGCATGGACGCAGTACAGAAAGCCAAATCCGGTCACCCGGGCGCCCCGATGGGGATGGCTGACATTGCCGAAGTCCTGTGGCGTGATTTCCTGAACCACAACCCGAATAACCCATCCTGGGCTGACCGTGACCGCTTCGTGCTGTCCAACGGCCACGGCTCTATGCTCATCTATAGCCTGCTGCACCTCACCGGCTACGATCTGCCGATGTCTGAACTGCAGAACTTCCGTCAGCTGCATTCAAAAACTCCGGGTCACCCGGAAGTGGGTTATACCGCGGGTGTGGAAACCACTACCGGTCCGCTGGGTCAGGGTATCGCTAACGCGGTTGGTATGGCTATCGCTGAAAAAACACTGGCGGCGCAGTTTAACCGTCCAGGCCACGACATCGTTGATCACTTCACCTACGCTTTCATGGGCGATGGCTGCATGATGGAAGGTATCTCTCACGAGGTATGCTCCCTGGCCGGTACGCTGAAACTGGGTAAACTGATTGCGTTCTACGACGACAACGGCATCTCCATCGACGGCCACGTTGAAGGCTGGTTCACTGATGATACCGCGAAGCGTTTCGAAGCTTACGGTTGGCACGTAGTTCGTGGCGTAGATGGTCACGATGCTGATGCGATTAAACGCGCAGTAGAAGAAGCCCGTGCAGTGACTGACAAACCGTCTCTGCTGATGTGCAAAACCATCATCGGCTTCGGTTCTCCAAACAAAGCAGGTACGCACGATTCTCACGGCGCACCGTTGGGCGACGCTGAAATCGCACTGACCCGTGAACAACTGGGCTGGAAATACGCGCCGTTCGAAATCCCGTCTGAAATCTATGCTCAGTGGGATGCGAAAGAAGCAGGCCAGGCAAAAGAAGCCGCATGGAACGAGAAGTTTGCTGCTTATGCGAAAGCCTTCCCTCAGGAAGCGGCTGAATTCACCCGTCGTATGAACGGTGAAATGCCGTCTGACTTCGATGCGAAAGCGAAAGAGTTCATTGCTAAACTGCAGGCTAACCCGGCGAAAATCGCCAGCCGCAAAGCATCGCAGAATGCAATCGAAGCGTTTGGTCCTTTGCTGCCGGAATTCCTCGGTGGTTCTGCTGACCTTGCGCCTTCCAACCTGACGCTGTGGTCTGGTTCTAAAGCGATTAACGAAGATGCCGCCGGTAACTACATCCATTACGGTGTACGTGAATTCGGTATGACCGCTATCGCGAACGGTATCTCTCTGCACGGTGGTTTCCTGCCGTACACCTCTACCTTCCTGATGTTCGTGGAATATGCCCGTAACGCGGTACGTATGGCTGCGCTGATGAAACAACGTCAGGTAATGGTCTATACCCACGACTCCATCGGCCTGGGTGAAGATGGCCCGACTCACCAGCCCGTAGAGCAGGTTGCTTCCCTGCGTGTTACCCCGAACATGAGCACATGGCGCCCATGTGACCAGGTTGAATCCGCAGTAGCGTGGAAATACGGCGTTGAGCGTCAGGATGGCCCGACCGCGCTGATCCTCTCCCGTCAGAACCTGGCGCAGCAGGAACGTACCGAAGAGCAACTGGCGAACATCGCTCGCGGTGGTTATGTACTGAAAGATTGTGCAGGTCAGCCGGAGCTGATCTTCATTGCTACCGGTTCTGAAGTTGAGCTGGCTGTTGCTGCGTGGGACAAACTGACCGCAGAAGGCGTGAAGGCGCGTGTGGTTTCCATGCCGTCCACTGACGCATTCGACAAACAGGACGCGGCTTACCGTGAATCTGTACTGCCGAAAGCCGTTTCTGCTCGCGTTGCTATCGAAGCGGGTATTGCGGACTACTGGTTCAAATACGTGGGCCTGAACGGTGCTATCGTCGGTATGACCACCTTTGGTGAGTCTGCTCCGGCAGAGTTGCTGTTTGAAGAGTTCGGCTTCACCGTAGACAACGTGGTCGCGAAAGCGAAAGCGCTGCTGTAATTCTGATTACAACGGTAAACGGGTCGCTCAGGCGGCCCGTTTTTTTTGCTCATCAGGGCAGTTCCGGGATTAATTGACCGGATTCAAGACGCACTACGCTGGCAAAATGGCGCTGTGTGAAGGCAGCGTCATGACTGATTGCGACAACGCTGGTTCCCCTCTTGCGGCATACTGAAAGCCAGTTTTCAAATATGCTCAGCCAGTGCGTATCAAAATCCCGGCTGGGTTCATCAAGCAGTAAAATGGAGGGGGCGAGGGCTCCCAGGCTGGCGACGGCGACCATACGTCGCTGCGCTGTGTGCAAATCCAGTGGATGTGCGTCGGCGACGTCCTCTAACCCGCATAATTGCAGTGCTGCTGTGGTGCGTTGCGCAATCTCCGTTGCAGGGCGCTTCTGTAACCGTAAGCCAAAGGCCACTTCTTCAGCTACCTTGCTGTGAAAAATTTGATTTTCTGCTTCCTGAAACAGTACCCCGAGAATTTTGGCTCGTTCACGGTTTTTTAGTTGCGCAATGGGCATGTTCTGCAGGGTAATCTCACCCGATGAGGGAGGCAAAAGCCCTGCCATTACACGCAGCAGCGTGGATTTGCCTGCACCATTATCGCCAGTTAGCGCCAGCCATTCACCTTCTCTAAGCACTAACGAAACATCGCGCAAACAGTCTTCATTAGCGTTTGGCCAGCGATAGGTGACCTGATTCAGCGTTAACATAAGGGGAATAAAGCTCCGTTGCGCAATTGCCAGGCCCGCTGGCACTGGCTCAGAAAAGGGGAGTGATTACGCTCGAAAAGTACGACCAATGAATGTTGTATCTGTGCCCATTGTTGCAAGCGCTCCAACAGCATGTCGGTGGCCTGTGACGTCAGACGACTGAAAGCCTCATCCAGTATTAATATCTTAGGTTGCATCGCGAGGGCGCTGGCAATGACAACCCGTTGAGTTTCGCCGCCTGAAAGCGTAGCTGGATGGCGATGACGCAGTGATTGACATTCAGTCAGCGTAAGTGCCTTGTCAATTCGGCGCATTATCTCCGCTTCGTCCAGGCTGAGGTTTTCCGGGCCGAATGCCACCTCCTCCTCTACGCTGAAAGTACACCCGGAAAGCTGTAAATAAGGCGATTGCTGCACAAGCTGGATGGTGCAGGATTGCTCCACGAGCGACACCTCCCCGACGGGATTACCCAGCAGTGTACCTTTGCCCTCAATTTCTCCGGGAAGAAAATCCGGGTACCAGCCCGCCATCAGCTGTGCCAGCGTACTTTTACCGCTGCCGTTATCCCCAAAAATCGCGATCATGCCAGGCGCTGAGTAGTGAAAGTCAAAGCAGGCTGGCGGACGCGTGGCGTGTGTTGGGATATAGCGAAACTGCTCTAGCGTAACCATATCCACACTCCTGCTTCTGTCAGCATGGCGAACACCATGGTGTACCGGGCGATGCACTGTAATGTACTGTCTTCTGGTGCCCAAAGCGTGGTTCGTCTGCGGTGCAGGCGAAATGCCCGCATGTCCAGCGCTGCGCCGCGTACAACCAGATCGTTTAGCGCATTATGTGTTAACGGCACAATAAGTGCAGGTATGGCACGCAAGCGCTGATACCAGCGCTCATCCAGCGGTACGCCGCGAGCACGTTGAGCCTCATGAATGATCGCCAACTGCCGTTTGAGCTGCTCGACGACCAGTAGCGGACCTGCGAACAGATAGGCGACGCCGGGGGGCAGGCGGGAGGCGAACAGGGCGCGAATAAACCGCGATACCGGTACGTACTGCATCCACATCTGTGACGTTGATACAATCGCCAGGATCCGTAGCCACAGCGTGACGGCTCCGGCCCAGCGTTCTGGCGTGCGTGGTTGACCGCTGATCCACTCCGTCAACCATCCTCCGTGTATCAGCCACAGCCCAAACCCTAAGGGGAGCATCAGCCAGACCACATATTTCGCCCGGGGGCGCGTTGCTTTTATGCTCAGCAAACAGAGAAACATCGCCAGGCTGTAAACGGTAAGCGGTATTCCTGCCGGTAGCAGTAACGTCGAGCAGGCGGCAAACGCCCATAAGGTCAACGAGGTAAACGGATGCATTTAACGCACTGCAGACATCGTTGGAAAATGACGCGTTGTGCGCAACGGAAGCTGACGCAACAGTATCCAGACGATCACCGCCGTCAGAATTTTATCGACCAGATTCGCACCGATGACGGTGATGGCAACGGACTCCACCAGGTTCTGACCGACGGAATGCATCCAGGCGACAAATAAATCGGCACCGCTGCCGGTGACACCACCAAAAAGAGTGGTGCGGATAGGTACGGCGACGATTGTGACGGCCAGGGTAATAATCACGCCACTGACCACCACTTTCGGTAAGGTACGGAACCATCCTGCCCGCGCCAGCCATCCGGCAACCAGTCCGATAACCATTGCTACGGGAGCAAAGGCTGCGGCGATAGGATCGGTCAATAAACCCCAGAGCAGATTGGTAAGTAATCCTGTCAGCATCCCTACAATCGGGCCTAACAGCACCGCGCTGATTAAGGTGCCAATGGAGTCGAGAAAAATAGGAAGTTTCAACATACTGATTAGCTGTCCTCCGACCATATTGATCGCTATAGCAATGACAATCAGTACCAGTGACTGGCTGGAAAATTGGCGACGCGCCATAAAAGACCTCTTTAAAGTGAAGCGTTAGCGGGATGAGATAACCAGTTCGTCATAGCCGGAAACAACGCAGGGCTGACGGCTAAAAGCCAGACTTGTCAGCTCGCCAATAACCAGTTCCAACGTGGTACGCACGGTGCAGCCAGCCATCATATGGCCTCCCAGCATCGCGCCTTGTGGGTCGGATACCGAGAGATGAAGGTGCTCTCCGGTGAGCTCAAGCGTACCGTTCAGGGAGATGACTTCCCATGTTCCGGTCACTAATGTAGTTTCTTCGCGCCCTGCATAGCGTAAGGCTATGTTGGTCAGACTCCCGGTACAACCGGCTATCCAGGCAGCCTGGAGCTGATGCTGTTGTACAAAAGCGTGCAGTTGGGCAAAAACTTCCTGACCGGGTAATAAACGCAGCGCGTGGAAGCGAGCTTCAGATGAGTGGGGGTAAAATGTGGCCATAGATTGGGGACTCCGAGACTCGGACGTAGCGCTGATAATATAGACGCAGGTAAGGGAGCTTTCTGATATAAATCAGGATTTGTGATACGGCAACGAAATTATCTTGCTACGCTTATTCACAATTCTGGGATATGGAATAAATTTAGCGATGAAGGGCTTTAAAATGTGACGTAAGTCAGATAACTGCGTTCTGTTGCTGGACAATCATTCCTTTTATTCCTTGTTTCGCTTATTCTAGCTGAAGCGTTTCAGTCGATTAAATGTTCGACAATTAATCAATCAGTCGCAGTTTGCGACAGGTAAGGTTTTCCTGAGCGGTTTGCTGCATTACTCTGTCAGCCACATCGTTTCTGAGAAATCCTTGCAGGAGACCTATGACCGTACGCGTAGCGATTAATGGTTTCGGTCGCATCGGACGTAACGTGGTTCGTGCTTTGTACGAATCCGGGCGTCGGGCGGAAATCACCGTGGTGGCAATCAACGAACTGGCGGATGCCGCTGGCATGGCGCATTTGTTGAAATATGACACCAGCCATGGACGTTTTGCCTGGGATGTTCGCCAGGAGCGTGACCAGCTCATTGTTGGCGACGACGCAATTCGCATCCTGCATGAGCGAACACTCGATGCGCTTCCATGGCGCGAACTGGGTGTTGACGTTGTGCTGGACTGTACGGGGGTCTTCGGTAGCCGCGAACACGGCGAGGCGCATATCGCCGCTGGCGCCAAAAAAGTGCTCTTTTCACATCCAGGTAGTCACGACATCGATGCAACCGTTGTGTTTGGCGTTAATCAGGAACAGCTGCGCGCTGAACACCGGATCGTTTCCAACGCCTCCTGCACCACGAATTGCATAATTCCCGTCATTAAATTGCTGGATGATGCTTACGGCATTGAGTCTGGTACTGTCACGACGATCCACTCTGCGATGCACGATCAACAGGTTATCGATGCCTACCATCCTGACCTGCGCCGCACGAGAGCAGCCAGCCAGTCGATTATTCCGGTCGATACCAAACTGGCAGCGGGTATCACGCGAATTTTCCCGCAATTTAACGATCGTTTTGAGGCGATTGCGGTACGTGTACCGACCATAAATGTGACGGCGATCGACTTAAGCGTGACGGTGAAAAAACCTGTAAAAGCCAGTGAAGTCAACCAGTTGCTGCAAAAAGCAGCACAAGGTGCATTTCATGGTATAGTTGACTATACGGAATTACCGTTGGTCTCTGTAGATTTTAACCACGACCCGCACAGCGCCATCGTTGATGGTACTCAAACGCGCGTAAGTGGCGCTCACCTGATCAAAACATTGGTCTGGTGCGATAATGAATGGGGCTTTGCTAATCGTATGCTCGACACAACGTTAGCTATGGCTGCTATTGGTTTCAGGTAAGGCGCGTGAGCGCTTGCAAAACTTTAAGAATCAACGAGAGGATTCACCATGTCTGTAATTAAGATGACCGATCTGGATCTTGCTGGTAAACGTGTTTTTATCCGTGCGGATCTGAACGTACCAGTTAAAGAAGGGAAAGTAACCAGCGACGCGCGTATCCGTGCTTCCCTGCCGACCATCGAACTGGCCCTGAAGCAGGGTGCAAAAGTGATGGTAACTTCCCACCTGGGTCGTCCTACCGAAGGCGAGTACAACGAAGAATTCTCTCTTCTGCCGGTTGTTAACTACCTGAAAGACAAACTGTCTAACCCGGTTCGCCTGGTGAAAGATTACCTGGACGGCGTTGATGTTGCTGCCGGTGAGCTGGTGGTTCTGGAAAACGTTCGCTTTAACAAAGGCGAGAAGAAAGATGACGAAGCACTGTCCAAAAAATACGCTGCACTGTGTGACGTATTCGTAATGGATGCTTTCGGTACTGCTCACCGTGCTCAGGCTTCTACTCATGGTATCGCGAAATTCGCTGACGTAGCATGTGCTGGCCCGCTGCTGGCTGCTGAGCTTGATGCGCTGGGTAAAGCTCTGAAAGAACCTGCTCGCCCGATGGTTGCCATCGTCGGTGGTTCTAAAGTTTCTACCAAACTGACCGTTCTGGATTCCCTGTCTAAAATCGCTGACCAGCTGATCGTGGGTGGTGGTATCGCCAACACCTTCGTTGCCGCGCAGGGTCACAGCGTGGGTAAATCCCTGTACGAAGCAGACCTGGTTGATGAAGCTAAACGCCTGCTGACTATCTGTGATATTCCGGTTCCGGCTGACGTTCGTGTTGCGACCGAGTTTTCTGAAACCGCACCTGCTACGCTGAAATCCGTTAACGACGTGAAAGAAGACGAGCAGATCCTGGATATCGGTGACGCATCTGCACAGCAACTGGCTGAAATCCTGAAGAATGCAAAAACCATTCTGTGGAACGGTCCGGTAGGTGTGTTCGAATTCCCGAATTTCCGCAAAGGGACTGAAATTGTGGCTAACGCCATCGCAGACAGCGAAGCGTTCTCTATCGCAGGCGGCGGCGATACTCTGGCAGCTATCGACCTGTTCGGCATCGCTGACAAAATCTCCTACATCTCCACTGGTGGCGGCGCATTCCTCGAATTCGTGGAAGGTAAAGTACTGCCAGCAGTAGCAATGCTCGAAGAGCGTGCTAAAAAGTAAGACACTAATGGGCAGGGATAACCTGCCCAATTTTTAGCGCGCTTTTAGAGCGCGCCCCCTTTCCAAGGCCGAAGATACAGGACTCGCAACATGTCTAAAATTTTTGATTTCGTAAAACCGGGCGTAATCACTGGTGATGACGTACAGAAAGTTTTCCAGGTAGCAAAAGAAAACAACTTTGCTCTGCCAGCCGTTAACTGCGTAGGTACCGACTCCATCAACGCCGTTCTGGAAACCGCTGCAAAAGTTAAAGCGCCGGTAATCGTACAGTTCTCCAACGGTGGTGCTTCTTTCATCGCCGGTAAAGGTGTGAAGTCTGACGTTCCTCAGGGTGCTGCAATCCTGGGTGCTATCTCTGGCGCGCATCACGTTCACCAGATGGCTGAACACTACGGTGTTCCGGTTATCCTGCACACTGACCACTGCGCGAAGAAACTGCTGCCGTGGATCGACGGTCTGCTGGACGCGGGTGAAAAACACTTTGCTGCAACCGGTAAACCACTGTTCTCTTCTCACATGATCGACCTGTCTGAAGAGTCTCTGGAAGAGAACATCGAAATCTGCTCCAAATACCTGGCGCGTATGTCCAAAATGGGCATGACCCTGGAAATCGAACTGGGTTGCACCGGTGGTGAAGAAGACGGCGTGGACAACAGCCACATGGACGCTTCTGCACTGTATACCCAGCCGGAAGACGTTGATTACGCGTACACCGAGCTGAGCAAAATCAGCCCGCGTTTCACCATCGCGGCTTCTTTCGGTAACGTACATGGCGTGTACAAGCCGGGTAACGTGGTTCTGACCCCGACTATCCTGCGCGACTCTCAGGACTATGTTTCTAAGAAACATAACCTGCCGCACAACAGCCTGAACTTCGTATTCCACGGTGGTTCCGGTTCGACTGCTCAGGAAATCAAAGACTCCGTAAGCTACGGCGTAGTGAAAATGAACATCGATACCGATACCCAATGGGCTACCTGGGAAGGTGTTCTGAACTACTACAAAGCGAACGAAGCTTACCTGCAGGGCCAGCTGGGCAACCCGAAAGGCGAAGATCAGCCGAACAAAAAATACTACGATCCGCGCGTATGGCTGCGTGCTGGTCAGGCAACGATGATCACCCGTCTGGAACAGGCTTTCAAAGAACTGAACGCGGTTGACGTTCTGTAATTGACCCCTGCTCAACGTGACATGAGGCCCGCAAACGCGGGCCTTTTTTATGATTACAATATGCTGACGACAAAAATTTTGTGATCAATTTGGCAACAATGACGTTTTTTGTTTAACCTTGTCTGATTGCCAGCTCCTGTGGGGCGGCTTTAGTTCTCCCAATTGGGTAAGCATAAAAGGAATATTGAATGGAAGATTTGAATGTTGTCGACAGCATAAATGGTGCGGGCACCTGGCTGGTACGTAACCAGGCTCTGCTGCTGAGTTATGCCGTTAACATCGTTGCGGCTATCGCTATTATCATCATCGGGATGATTGTGGCGCGTGTTGTCTCTAACACCATTAACCGTGTGATGGTTGCGCGTCAAATTGATGCGACCGTTGCTGACTTCCTCTCTGCACTGGTGCGCTACGGTATTATTGCATTCACGCTGATCGCCGCTCTGGGGCGCGTTGGAGTGCAAACGGCCTCGGTGATTGCTGTTCTCGGTGCCGCGGGTTTAGCCGTAGGTCTGGCCTTGCAAGGTTCACTGTCTAACCTTGCCGCTGGTGTGTTGTTGGTGATGTTCCGTCCTTTTCGCGCTGGTGAGTATGTTGATCTCGGCGGTGTCGCCGGAACCGTGCTCAACGTGCAGATTTTCTCAACCACCATGCGTACCTTAGACGGCAAGATTGTTGTTATCCCGAACGGTAAGATTATCGCCGGGAATATCATTAACTTCTCACGTGAACCGGTTCGCCGTAACGAATTTATCATTGGCGTGGCGTATGACTCTGATATTGATCAGGTGAAAAAAATCCTTACCGATATCATCCAGTCTGACGATCGTATCCTGAAAGATCGCGAAATGACGGTGCGCCTGAATGAACTGGGTGCGTCCTCCATTAACTTTGTGGTGCGTGTCTGGAGCAATAGCAGCGATCTGCAAAGCGTCTACTGGGATGTGCTGGAGCGCATCAAGCGCGAATTTGATGCCAATGGTATCAGTTTCCCGTATCCGCAGATGGACGTGAATTTCAAGCGTGTTAAAGAGAACGCAGCAGAGTAATCAGTGCAAGGCCGGTTTGCCGGCCTTTCTTTAAATTATCGTTATTAGCTGATCTTATCACCAATTAAAATTATCAATTTCCGCTAATGATATTCCCGCGCTATAGTCTGCTCCTAAGAGAAACAGTTCGGGATGATTAACGTGTTATCGTATTATTTTCAAGGGCTTGTGCTTGGCGCAGCCATGATACTTCCGCTTGGCCCACAAAACGCATTCGTAATGAATCAGGGCATTCGCCGCCAGTATCACATCATGATTGCCTTACTCTGCGCCATCAGCGATTTAGTGTTGATCTGCGCAGGAATTTTTGGCGGTAGCGCATTGCTGATGCAGTCGCCATGGCTGATGGCTCTGGTGACTTGGGGGGGCGTGGCGTTCTTACTCTGGTACGGTTTCGGGGCGTTAAAAACAGCAATGAGCAGTAATCTGGAACTGGCCAGTGCTGAGGTAATGAAGCAGGGGCGCTGGAAGATTATCGCCACCATGCTGGCAGTGACATGGCTCAATCCCCACGTCTATCTGGACACCTTTGTGGTGTTGGGAAGTCTGGGCGGTCAACTGGACGTTGAGCCTAAGCGTTGGTTTGCGCTGGGAACCGTTAGCGCATCGTTCCTGTGGTTCTTCGGACTGGCGCTGCTGGCAGCCTGGCTGGCGCCGCGACTGCGCACGGCTAAAGCTCAGCGTATCATTAATACGCTGGTGGGATTAGTGATGTGGTTTATCGCTTTTCAACTGGCGAAAGAGGGTGTTGGGCATGTTCACGCCCTGTTCAACTAAAAGTCTGGCCCATTAGGTTATTCTATTTGCCATTTTGACCATGGGCAGTGATCAACATCCTCACTTACTATGTATAAGCTCCTGTTTTTCCGCGTTGTCTGTGCCCAGACTGGCTGTAACAAGGACACCTGATGGGCCAGACTCTAAGTGTTGTCTGATGGACAACAGGCTGAGATCCGCTAAGCTTGCCTGCATGTGCCCTGAGTTTCGGGGTAATTAATGTAACATGGAGGAACGAGAGTGAAGTTCAAAGTGATGGCCCTGGCGGCATTAGTCGGATTCAGTGCACTATCGGTACAGGCAAATGAATTGCCGAACGGACCGCACATCGTGACTTCAGGAACGGCAAGCGTAGATGCAACGCCTGATATCGCAACTCTGGCGATCGAAGTCAACGTGGCAGCGAAGGACGCTGCATCAGCAAAGAAACAGGCCGACGATCGTGTGGCGCAATATCTTTCCTTCCTTGAGCAGAATCAGATAGCGAAGAAGGACATCAGCTCAGCAAACCTGCGTACACAACCAGACTACGATTACCAGAACGGTAAAAGCGTACTCAAAGGCTATCGCGCGGTGCGTACCGTTGAAGTCACACTGCGTCAGCTGGATAAACTTAACGCACTGCTGGATGGCGCGTTGAAAGCAGGTCTGAATGAGATCCGTTCGGTATCGCTAGGCGTTGCCCAACCGGATGCCTACAAAGACAAAGCGCGTAAAGCGGCTATTGATGATGCTGTTCATCAGGCGCAGGAGCTGGCTGCCGGCTTCAACAGCAAGCTGGGCCCGGTTTATAGCGTGCGTTACCATGTCTCTAACTATCAACCGAGCCCAATGGTACGGATGATGAAAGCTGACGCGGCACCTGCGCCATCAGCTCAGGAAACCTACGAACAACCGGTCATTCAGTTTGACGATCAGGTGGATGTGGTCTTTCAGATAGAGCCTGCAGCGAGCCAGCCAACGGCAACACCAACAAAGACGCAATAACCATTTCAGGCCCGGCTAATCAGCCGGGCTTTTTCTGTGAACAACTGTAAAAGTGAGACCGCGTCGCGAGTCTTTTATTTGTCTGCATGAGGATATGCCATAGTGATTTTATGAGGTGACTATGGATATTTTTATCTCGAAAAAGATGCGGAATTTTATTCTGTTGGCGCAAACCAATAACATCGCCAGAGCAGCAGAAAAAATACACATGACCGCATCGCCCTTTGGTAAAAGCATTGCCGCACTGGAAGAGCAAATCGGCTATACGTTGTTTACCCGGAAAGATAACAACATCAGTCTGAACAAAGCGGGGCAGGAGCTGTATCAGAAACTGTTTCCCGTCTATCAACGTCTATCTGCTATTGATAATGAAATTAATAATTCCTCTCGTCGCTCGCGAGATGTCGTCATCGGCATCGACAATACCTATCCCACCATTATTTTTGACCAACTGATTAGTCTTGGCGACAAGTACGATGGCGTGACCGCTCAGGCTGTTGAGTTCAGTGAGAATGGGGTAATTGATAATCTGTTCGACAGGCAACTGGACTTTATTATTTCACCTCAGCACGTTTCACCTCGTGTGCAAGGACTGGAAAATATGACGGTCAGCGAGTTGCCACCGCTGCGCCTGGGGTTTCTGGTTTCCCGACGTTATGAAGAAAAACAGCCGCAGGATCTGCTGCGCGAGTTACCCTGGCTGCAAATGCGCTTTCAGAATCGGGCTAACTTTGAGGCGATGATCGATGCATATATGCGCCCGTGTGGGATCCATCCGACAATCATCTACCGTCCATACAGCTTTATGGCCAAGATAAGCGCAGTCGAGCGCGGGCAGTTTCTGACAGTGATTCCCCATTTTGCCTGGCGACTGGTGAATCCGGCGACGCTGAAATATTTCGATGCGCCCGGTAGTCCAATGTACATGCAGGAATTTCTCTATTCGCTGAAAAATCATCGCTATACCGCCACAATGCTACAGCACATTGTTGAAGATCGTGACGGCATGGCAAATTAACCCAGCATTGAGCCACTCTCTATTAAGTTGCGGTGCAGATCAAACGCATGACTGAGATCGTGATGGATATGCCCACCAGGCGCTTTCTCCAGATACTGGTGCAGGTAGTCCCGATAAAGGGGATGCGCGCAGTTTTCGATAATGGTGTGCGCCCGTTGCAACGGTGATAACCCGCGCAGATCGGCGATTCCTTGCTCGGTAACGATCACTTTTACGCTATGTTCACTGTGATCAACGTGACTGCACATGGGGACGATTGTCGAAATTTTTCCGCCTTTGGCAATGGACGGAGCCATGAAGATAGACAGATAGGCATTGCGTTCGAAATCACCGCTGCCGCCAATGCCGTTCATCAGGTTCACTCCTGCGACGTGCGTGGAGTTGGCATGACCGTAGATATCAAACTCCAGCCCGACGTTTAGCGCGATCACCCCAAGCCTACGGATGATCTCCGGGTTATTGGAGATCTCCTGCGGACGAAGCACAATCCGGTTGCTGAAGAAATCCATGTTGTCGTAGATCTTCTCCAGTGAATTTGCGGAAACCGTCAGGCTTGAGGCACTGGCGCCAGTGATTTTTCCCGTTTCCAGCAGATGTACAACGGACTCCTGCAATACCTCTGAGTACATCATAAAAGGCGGGATATCCGGGTTCTCGCCAAGTCGTGCCATCACTGCGTTGTTAATATTGCCGACGCCGCTTTGTAACGGCAGGAACTCAGGCGGGATACGTTTGTGCGCCATTTCTGTCAGCAGAAAGGCCACTACATTATCAGCAATTTGCTGGCAGACTGGGTTGGTTTTATCCGATGCATTTCCGGCATCGGGAAGCTCAGTATCTACCACGGCGACAACCTTCTTCGGGTCAATCTGAACGCACTGGCTGCCTACGCGATCCATAGTATGAAAGATGGGAACGCTGTTACGGCGCGGCGGAGCGCCCGGAATAACAATGTCGGCCAACTCTGAGACGCGTGGATTATGATAGTGATTCAACTCAATAATCACTTTTTTTGCTCGCAGCAGCCAGGTTGGCGCATTGCCAATTCCGCTGGAAAGCCAAATCCGACCATCCGGTGCGATAGCGGAGGCTTCAATGACGGCAACATCGATATCGCCAAAAAAACCGTAATTTACCATCTGAGCGACTTCACTCAGATGGAGATCGACAAATCTCACCTGACCCTGATTAATTTTCTGACGCAGGCCGGAAGAGGTTTGATAAGGGGCGCGCCAGGAAACAGCATCAGCCTCTGATAGCGCATCGTCAGCGGCCGCGCTAATGGACGCCCCGGTCAGCAGGCGGATCTGAAAGGACTGTCCGTCCTGATGCAGCTCGCTGGCACGTCGGGCAATCGCAGCAGGTAACGCTTTTGGTGAACCTGCTGGCGTAAAGCCGCTGAACGCGACCATATCATCGTGCTGGATAATCTCTGCCGCTTTTTCGGCACTCATCCGTTTCATGGCGATCTCCTTTCCCCCGTGTGATTAATGACCTACAAAGTTAGGTTTGCGTTTTTCCATAAACGCATTCATCCCTTCCTGATAGTCCTCGCTGTCATAAACTGCGCGGCGCATGCCCTGGATCCGCTCAAATTCATCTGAATTCATGGTGTGCGCCTCGCCCAGCACGCGTAGCTCTTCTTTGATAACGGCTATTGCCAGTGGCGCCTTTTCCGAGATGTGGTGTGCCATTTGTAGAGTGAAATCTTCCAGTTCATCAGTAGGGACCACATGGTTAAGGATCCCGACCGCCATTGCGCGTTGCGCCGTAATAGGGGAGGCGGTAAAAATCAGCTCTTTGACGATATGGAATCCCGCATCGCGGGTCAGGTTGTGAATACCCACCAGGTTATACGGTACACCGAGGTTGACCGGCGTCATCGAGAAGGTGGAGGTTTCGGCGGCGATGATCAGATCGGAACTCATGATCATCTCAAACGCACCGCCCCAGACGCTGCCCTCGACCATGGAGATCACGGGTTTTGGGTATTTTTGGATCATGCGGGTGATCTGGCGCAGTGGATCGTCATAAGAGAGCGGATCGCGACGTCCGGCGGGGAGTTCATGAATGTCATGCCCGGCAGAGAACACTTTTGCCCCGCTCGGCGCGCGCAGGATAATACAGCGAATTTCCGGGCGGTTGAGGTCGCTCAGCGCCTGCATCAGATCATCGATAAACACTTTACTCAGAGCATTGAGCTTGCGGGCATAATTGAATTCGATGACCGCGACTTTCTGGATGATGACAACGTTGACGTATTGATAAGACATAATGTTCTCTTTATTCAAAGTAATGATGCTGGATAAATTCGCTGATATGCCGCAGGCCGGTGCGCGGCGAAAGATTATGGTTTTTGACCGACTGTAGCGTTTGCTGGAAGTAACGGTCGAAATCAGCGCGCGCAAACAGCAGGTGAAGCGCCTCTTCTTCGGCCTGTTTATGTAACCAGTCCACAGACTGCTGTTGGCGAACTTTTTCTAGTCGGCCGCTGGCGGTAAGAGATGTTTTGAAGTCGGTTATCGCCTGCCAGATTTCCTCAATGCCTCGTTTTTCCAGTGCACTACAGGCCAGAGCCTGCGGCTGCCACTCGTCGTACTTACGGCGCAGAATATGCAGGGCAGATTCATACATATGGCGGGCGATGGCGACGTTGGCCCGGTTTTCACCGTCGTCCTTGTTGATGACAATCAGGTCTGCCATCTCCATGATGCCTTTTTTGATCCCCTGCAGATCGTCCCCGCCACCGGCGATTTGTAGCGAGATAAAGCAATCGACCATGCGGGCCACTTCAGTTTCGGACTGCCCAACGCCAACGGTTTCAACAATTATCACGTTGAAGCCCGCCGCTTCGCACAACAGCATTAACTCACGTGCGCGTTGGCTGGTCCCCCCCAGATGGCCACTGGAGGGGACCGGGCGAATAAACGCTGCCTCTGCGCGTGCCAGTTCCGTCATCCGGGTCTTATCGCCAAGAATGCTGCCGCCGCTGACCGGACTGCTGGGATCGACGGCAATCACCGCCACCCGCAGTCCCTGGCGGATCAGCAACATGCCGAACGCTTCCAAAAAGGTACTTTTGCCCGCGCCAGGAGTGCCGGTAATTCCCAGACGCAGGGCGTTACCAGTGAATGGCATAATGGCGTCCAGCAATTGCGTGCTTAGCGCCTGGTGTCGCGGATGGTAGCTCTCCACCAGCGTCATGGCCTGAGCGAGTGTGGCGCGATCGCCCATACGCAAGCGCTGGATGGTGTCTTCAAGCGTGGTGGTGTTAATCATGATGTTGACTGATACGGGTTAATACATCGCGGACGCTGTCGAGCATTGGTGTGCCGGGGCCATATATGGCCGCCACGCCGCGCTCTTGCAGGAAAGCGTAATCCTGCGGCGGGATTACACCTCCAGCCACCACGCAGATATCTTCTCGTCCCCAGCCTTTGAGTGCGGTGACCAGTTCCGGGATCAAGGTTTTATGACCCGCCGCCAGTGAAGATGCGCCGATCACATGCACATCATTTTCGATCGCCAGACGGGCTATTTCTTCCGGGGTGGAGAACATTGGACTGAGATCGACATCGAAACCGAGATCGGAATAGGCGCTGGCGATCACTTTCGCGCCGCGATCGTGGCCGTCCTGCCCCATTTTGGCGATCAGAATGCGTGGGCGACGACCATTGTCTGCCAGGAACTGTTCGGTTTGCGCAAGGATGGCATCAAATTCGCAGGCGGATTTATCGGACTGGTGGTAACTTTGCGCAATCACGCCAGTGACGCACTGGCTTGGCACCAGATAACGGTCAAAGGCGGCTTCCAGTGCATCGGAGATTTCCCCGAGCGTGGCGCGAACGCGGGCAGCGCAGACTGCAGCGGCAAGCAAGTTTTCATTATGCTGCGCGGCGTGGGTGAGCGCGTTTAGCGCCGCTTTGACTGCGGCATCATCGCGGGTGGCACGGATGTGCTCCAGAGACGCGATCTGTTCGTTGCGCACTTTGACGTTGTCAATTTCCAGTACCGACGTTTCATCCTCTTTATCCAGTTTGTACTTGTTAACCCCAACAATGACGCGCTTGCCCTGGTCGATCAGCGACTGCTCACGGGCAGAGGCTTCTTCGATCATGCGTTTCGGCAATCCGGCTTCGATCGCTTTCGCCATCCCGCCCGCCTTATCAATCTGTTGAATGATCGCGCGCGCCTGTTTGACGATTTGATCGGTTAACGACTCGACGTAATACGATCCGGCCAGCGGATCAACGGTACGGCAGATTTCCGACTCCTCTTGAATAATGATCTGCGTATTACGTGCAATACGTGCGGAGAAATCAGTAGGCAGACCGAGCGCTTCATCAAAGGCGTTGGTGTGTAAAGACTGCGTGCCGCCAAGTGTGGCGCCGAGCGCTTCAATAGTGGTGCGGACTACGTTGTTATAAGGATCCTGTTCGGTCAGGCTCCAGCCGGAAGTCTGGCAGTGGGTGCGCAGGGCTAATGATTTCGGGTTTGTCGCGCCAAAACCGCTGACTGCCTCGCTCCACAGATAGCGCGCGGCGCGTAGCATGGCGACGTTCATAAACAGATCCATGCCGATGCCGAAGAAGAATGACAAACGTGGGGCGAAATCGTCGATTTTTAGCCCGGCAGAGAGTGCGGCTTTGATGTATTCAATGCCATCAGCCAGCGTAAACGCCACCTGCTGAACGCAGTTGGCTCCGGCTTCGCCCATGTGGTAACCACTGATGCTGATGGTATTAAAACGCGGCATGTTGCCTGAGCACCAGGCGATGATGTCGGCGATAATGCGCATTGAAGGTTTCGGTGGGTAAATATAGGTGTTACGGCACAGGTACTCTTTCAGAATGTCATTCTGGATGGTACCGGTGAGTAGCTCCGGTGATACACCTTGCTCCTCTGCGGCCACAATATAAAACGCCAGCACTGGCAGCACCGCGCCGTTCATGGTCATTGACACTGACATCTTATCGAGCGGGATCTGGTCGAACAGGACTTTCATGTCTTCTACTGTATCGATAGCTACGCCTGCCTTCCCAACGTCGCCTGCTACACGTGGATTGTCTGAGTCATAGCCCCGGTGGGTGGCAAGGTCAAAGGCGACGGAAAGCCCCTTTTGACCCGCGGCGAGGTTACGGCGGTAAAAAGCGTTGGACTCTTTAGCGGTGGAGAAACCGGCGTACTGGCGAATGGTCCACGGTTGCGCGGTATACATGGTTGCTCTCGGGCCGCGTACGTAAGGCGGCAGGCCGGGGAGTGTGCCTGTTACTTCCAGATTATCGAGGTCAGCCTCAGTGTACAGCGGCTTGATGGCAATCCCTTCCGCCGTTTGTCGTTCCAGCGATTCGACGGTTTTATCCCGTCGGCTGAGTTCTTTGTTGGCGAGTGTTTGCCACTCCTGTACGTTTGCCATTTTTTGCTCCGTATTACGCAATTAGTTGAATCTTTGCGAATACGGTGAGCTTTTTCATTGGGCTTGTCGCCAGCAAAAAATAGCCAACAGGGCGTCGTTTTTTGCCGCGTGGTGTGTTTTATTTTGTGATGAATTTCAAAGAAATGACGGAGATAATATGAAAGGTGTTAAGCCGGATAAACGAAGCGTCATCCGGCAATGAAATGAAAGGGTTAATCCTGGCGCAGCACGTTGTGCCCGTATGCCAGCAGTGCGTCAGTGACGTTGCGCATCATGCGACTTTCCGGTGCAAAGCGATGCCAGTACAGCATCCTGCGCTGGAATAAGCCCGGCGTTAAGTCGATAAGCTCACCGCTTTCCAGTTCTTTTTCTATCTGTAAGTGCGGGATCATGCAGCAGGTGGTGCCCTGGCGCGCTAATTGTACGAAGGCTTCGGACGAGTTAACGATATGGCATGGAACGCTGCCAGGCGGAAGATCGAAGTTTTGTTGCAGGAAGGCCTGGTGCATATCGTCAAGGTGGTCAAACGCCACCGCCGGCGCCTTCAGCAGGGCTGAGCGGGTGACGCCATTAGGAAAATAACGCTCGGCGAAAGGCTTTGATCCCACAAACAGGTAGTCAAGCGCGCCTAGCTTATCCACCAGACAGCTTGGCAGCGCCTGATGTTGAATACTCACCGCACCGACCACTTCACCGCGACGCAGGCGTTCCTGGGTGCGCGTTTCATCTTCAACCTGTAAATTCAGGCGAATCGGTGAGTTTGCCAGCACTGGTGCCAGCGCCGGGAGTAACCATGTCGCCAGGCTGTCGGCGTTCACCGCCAGAGAGAGCAACAGCGGGGTAGAGCCGGTTTGTTCATCGCCGAGCCACTCGTCTTCCAGCAGCTCAACCTGGCGCAGAAGCGCCAGCAGCTTTTGTCCCTGTTCAGTAGGACGAGGCGGTACGGTGCGCACCAGCAACGGTTGTCCGAACATATTCTCAAGCTGTTTTATGCGTTGTGAAACCGCGGATTGCGTGATGCACAGCTTTTGCGCAGCGCGCTCAAATCCTCGTTCACGAATAACCGCATCCAGTGCTTGTAGTGTTCTGTAGTCCGGACGTTTCATTGCTCTGACGTACTCCTGAAATTTTTGCGTGTTCTGCACTATGACACAATTTTTGGTTGGGTAAAGACGAAATCCGCCGCCTGCGAGCGGGTGTGGGGACATTTTTCTGCGCAATGTTCTATAATGCGCGTGAATTTTCACACCACAGGCGAAACGATCATGACGCAGGATGAACTGAAAAAAGCAGTAGGATGGGCGGCACTTCAGTATGTACAGCCCGGCACCATTGTGGGCGTAGGTACAGGTTCAACAGCCGCACACTTTATTGATGCGCTGGGCACAATGAAAGGCCAGATTGAAGGCGCGGTGTCCAGTTCGGACGCATCGACTGAAAAACTCAAAAGCCTCGGCATCCACGTGTTCGATCTTAACGAAGTGGATAGCCTCGGCGTATATGTTGATGGTGCTGATGAAATTAACGGCCACATGCAGATGATTAAAGGTGGCGGAGCGGCGTTAACCCGTGAAAAAATTATTGCTTCAGTGGCGAAGAAATTTATCTGCATCGCTGATGCGTCTAAAGAAGTCGATATTCTCGGTAACTTTCCGCTGCCGGTAGAAGTTATCCCGATGGCGCGTAGCGCGGTTGCTCGCCAGTTAGTGAAACTGGGTGGGCGTCCTGAATACCGCCAGGGCGTGGTGACGGACAATGGTAATGTGATCCTCGACGTGCACGGCCTGGAGATCCTCGACGCCGTTGCTATGGAAAACGCCATTAATGCGATTCCAGGCGTTGTGACCGTAGGTTTGTTTGCCAATCGTGGCGCCGATGTGGCGCTGATTGGCACGGCTGATGGCGTGAAAACTATCGTAAAATGATCTGACGGGAGAGTCTTCTACCGTTAAAAAAATTTTGGCAGGGCAAATTTGGTGACATCTGTCACGTTTTCAATCTTGTCCTGCCGATCCCTCCAAAGAAAAAGTTATCACCAGTATTTTACTCTGACATTTCCCACTGAATGACACTTCTTCAGAACGACGACGCAAACGTTCATATTGCCGCAATATTATTTTTTGATATGTTGAAGAGGAGGATGAAAATCCCACACACAACACATCAGTTTGAACAAAAAAGACAGGGTCGGGTAAATGGGAAAGGTATCGCTGGAGAAAGACAAGATTAAATTTCTGCTGGTTGAAGGCGTGCATCAAAAAGCACTGGAAAGCCTTCGTGCGGCAGGTTACACCAACATCGAGTTTCATAAAGGCGCGTTGGACACAGAACAACTGAAAGAGTCCATCCGTGATGCCCACTTCATTGGCCTGCGATCCCGTACCCATCTGACTGAAGATGTTATTGAAGCCGCAGAGAAACTGGTTGCGATTGGCTGCTTCTGTATCGGTACCAATCAGGTTGACCTGAGCGCAGCGGCAAAACGCGGGATCCCTGTGTTTAACGCACCATTCTCTAACACGCGTTCTGTTGCCGAACTGGTTATTGGCGAGCTGTTGCTGCTGCTTCGCGGCGTTCCGGAGGCCAATGCTAAAGCGCACCGCGGCGTCTGGAATAAACTGGCTACTGGCTCTTTTGAGGCGCGTGGTAAAAAACTGGGGATTATCGGTTACGGCCACATTGGTACCCAGTTGGGCATTCTGGCGGAGTCGCTGGGGATGCATGTCTATTTCTATGATATCGAAAATAAACTACCTCTTGGTAACGCTACACAGGTACAGCATCTTTCCGATCTGCTGAATATGAGCGATGTGGTGAGTCTTCACGTACCGGAAAATGCATCAACGAAAAATTTGATGGGCGCAAAAGAGATTGCACTGATGAAACCGGGGGCGCTGTTGATCAACGCTGCTCGCGGAACGGTGGTCGATATTCCAGCGCTATGCGATGCGTTAGCAACTAAACATCTGGCAGGGGCAGCAATCGACGTATTCCCAACAGAGCCGGCGACCAACAGCGATCCATTCACCTCTCCGCTGTGCGATTTTGATAACGTGATCCTGACGCCGCACATTGGTGGGTCAACGCTGGAAGCGCAGGAAAACATCGGTCTGGAAGTGGCAGGTAAGCTTACGAAGTATTCCGACAATGGCTCTACGCTGTCTGCTGTCAACTTCCCGGAAGTTTCGCTGCCGCTGCATGGTGGTCGTCGCCTGATGCACATTCACGAAAATCGTCCGGGCGTATTGACCGCGCTGAACCAAATCTTCGCTGAGCAGGGCGTTAACATTGCCGCGCAGTATCTGCAAACCTCCGCGCAGGTGGGGTATGTGGTTATTGATATCGAGGCGGATGAAGATGTGGCGGAGAAAGCGCTGCTGGCGATGAAAGCCATTCCAGGAACAATTCGCGCGCGCATGCTGTACTAATTATGCTTTTGACAAGCAGGCTGCGGCCTGCTTGTTGTTAATACAGCGTTGCCGCTGCTTGGTCAAAAAGGGGCAATCGCTGCATTTTAGCTTTGACATCACTTCTCCCATCGTCTCTTCCCTGACAACCCCTTTTCTCAATACTGTTAACTTTTCTACCGCTTACATCATTCACAAGAGCGTTTGCGAAGCTTGCCGCAGAAGGAGAGTAAAGGCTGTATAGCGCATTGTGTCAATACAGTGACAATTTACGATAGAGGGGCAGCATGGGGCTGAAACGGTAAAAGCCCTCACCGAAGGGAGGGCTTAAAGGAGAAGGGTTATGATGAAGTCAGTCATCATACTGATTGTACTGTTACTCGTAAGTTTCGCAGCTTATTAACAGTCAGTCACAGGGGAGGAGTAATCCTCCCTTACCCTTACTCACTAAACTAGGTTAAAGAATCAGCAAAGTCAATCCAGGTAATTTGGTTTTTGTCACCCTTACCATTCCCACACTTTTGACGGCGTCACCACCGCAGGCAGTGGGATATCCCACTCTTCGACCGGTAGTTTTTCGACTAACTGGCAATCATGTGCATAGCCCACGGGCTGGATCTTATATTGCTGCCAGTTTTGTAATGTGCGGTCGTAAAAACCTCCGCCCATTCCCAGACGCTGTCCGTCTTCATCAAATGCGACTAGCGGTGTGATAAGTACATCCAGTTTCGACAGCGGCAATACGTCGCGTACATCCAGTTTAGGTTCCTGGATTTTTAACCGGTTTGTCACCAGGTCGCTGTGCGGATGATAGTGCAGAAACAGTAAGTTACCGGGGCTGAACGGATGCAGAACCGGAAGGTAGACACGCTTGCCAGCCCGCCAGAGCTGTTCGATCAGCGGTTGGGTATCAAGTTCACCATCAAAGGAGAGAAAAACCGCTACGGTGTGTGCCAGTACAACAGGGGGATAGCTCAGCATTCTGGTCGCAGCCTGCTGACCGAACTGGATTTGTTGTTCAGAAGTAAGCGAACGGCGACGCTGACGGATCAGTTGACGAATTTCTTGCCGGGATAATGGAAGTTCAGGAAGTAGTGTCATGGCTGTAGCCAGGTAGAAGGGAATCTCCGAGATGCCGCCGCAGGCTGTAACCCTTGAACCCTTGGTTCAAGGTGAATGCGTCGTCACAGTTTTAAGGCTTCTCGGACGGGCCGAGCATGCTCACCAACCATGGAGCGCCACATTCTTGTGGTATGAAATATCGGCTCAGGGGACTGGCCCGCTTGCAAACATCTCAGAGAAATTTTGTCTTCACGGTCACTCTACCACAGTAAACCGAAAAGTGTTATTCAAAGTTTTGGGGCGTTTTTTCGGTAATGCGACCCTGATCAAGCAACGCCTGTTCAATGGTTTGTTGCAGCATCCGAATACGCTGTTCCATGCTCGCCGCGTAGTCACGCGTCTTCGCTTTTTCCTGAGTTAACTCATAGCTGATGTTCAACGCGGCGATGAAAACCAACTGCTCAGTATTTGTGACTCTAGTGCGAACTTTCAGATCTTGCAATCGCTGATTCAGATCGTCCGCAGCCTGATTCAACGCATCCCTTTGTTCAGGCGGGCAATTCACTCGCAGTGAACGGCCAAATATTTGGATATCGACGGGTTGTGCAGACATGCCACCTTCCTGCTGATTGACTGCGCTGCCTTCGTCTCCAGACCTTGGGTCTGCGAAGGGGCGACACTATAGCTACCCTGGTATCAAGATACAAGCCCTTTTCTGGTCCACCAGGGTCCAAAGTGGTAGCATATCATGAATATCCTCCCTTTGATGACGAATGCTTATGTCTATACAGAACGAAATGCCTGGTTACAACGAAGTTAGCCAGTTTTTGAACCAACAAGGGGCTGGATTGACCCCTGCCGAAATGCACGGTTTGATCAGTGGGATGATTTGCGGCGGTAACAACGACAGCTCATGGCAGCCGCTGTTGCACGACCTGACGAATGAAGGCCTGGCCTTTGGTCATGAGCTGGCCCAGGCTCTGGTTAAAATGCACTCAGCCACCAGTGATGCCCTGGAAGACGACGGTTTTCTTTTTCAGCTTTATCTGCCTGAGGGAGACGATGTCAGCGTCTTCGAACGTGCCGATGCGCTGGCAGGTTGGGTAAACCACTTTTTGCTTGGTCTCGGTGTCACCCAACCTAAGCTCGATAAAGTGACCGGCGAAACCGGCGAAGCTATCGACGATCTGCGTAATATCGCTCAGTTGGGATACGACGAAGACGAAGATCAGGAAGAGCTGGAAATGTCGCTCGAAGAGATCATTGAGTATGTGCGTGTCGCGGCTCTGCTATGTCATGACACATTTACACGTCAGCAGCCGACTGCACCAGAAGTACGTAAACCGACTTTGCACTAAGAACGAAACGCCAAGGAGAGTGTTATGACGCAGCAAGAGTATCTCCGCCGCCGCCGGGCTTTACTGGCGCAAATGCAACCCGGCAGCGCCGCACTGATTTTCGCCGCCCCTGAAGCGACGCGCAGTGCGGACAGTGAATATCCATATCGCCAGAGCAGCGATTTCTGGTATTTCACTGGTTTTAACGAACCTGAAGCTGTGCTGGTGCTGATTAAAAGTGATGACACTCATAGCCATAGCGTTTTGTTCAATCGGGTACGTGACCTTACCGCAGAGATCTGGTTTGGCCGTCGTCTGGGGCAGGATGCTGCGCCGGAGAAACTGGGCGTTGACCGGGCGTTAGCCTTCAGCGAAATCAACCAGCAACTGCACCAGCTGCTTAATGGTCTGGACGTGGTTTACCACGCACAAGGCGAATATGCGTATGCAGATGAGATAGTCTTCACTGCACTGGAAAAATTGCGTAAAGGTTCCAGACAAAATCTGAAAGCGCCGGTGGCTATTATTGACTGGCGCCCAATGGTGCATGAGATGCGCCTGTTTAAATCGCCAGAAGAGATCGCAGTGATGCGTCGCGCCGGAGAAATCACTGCTCTTGCGCACACCCGTGCGATGGAAAAATGTCGTCCAGGGATGTTTGAATACCAACTTGAAGGGGAAATTCACCACGAATTCACCCGTCATGGTGCGCGTTACCCGTCCTACAACACCATTGTCGGCAGTGGCGAAAACGGCTGTATCCTGCATTACACCGAAAACGAAAGTGAAATGCGCGATGGCGATCTGGTGTTGATTGACGCCGGGTGTGAATACAAAGGCTACGCAGGCGACATTACGCGTACCTTCCCGGTAAACGGCAAATTCACCCCTGCACAGCGCGAAATCTATGACATTGTGCTGGAATCGCTGGAAACCAGCTTGCGTCTGTATCGCCCCGGTACTTCCATCCAGGAGGTCACAGGTGAAGTGGTACGTATCATGATTACCGGTCTGGTGAAGCTCGGTATTCTGCATGGTGAAATTGACCAACTGATAGCCGATAACGCACACCGTCCTTTCTTTATGCATGGTCTTAGCCATTGGTTGGGGCTGGATGTACACGACGTTGGTGTTTATGGTCAGGATCGCTCACGTATTCTTGAACCGGGGATGGTGCTTACCGTAGAGCCAGGGCTGTACATCGCACCTGACGCCGACGTACCGCCCGCTTATCGCGGTATCGGTATTCGTATTGAAGATGACATCCTCATTACCGAAGACGGTAATGAAAACCTTACTTCCGGTGTGGTTAAGAGGGCGGATGAGATTGAAGCCTTAATGGCTGCGGCGCGACTGCAATGAGCGTAATTATCGTTGGTGGTGGTATGGTCGGCGCGACGCTGGCGCTGGCCATTTCTCAGCTTACCCATGGGACGCTACCGGTTCATCTGATTGAAGCGAGCGATCCAGAGGGCGATTGTCATCCGGGGTTTGACGCCAGGGCGATTGCGCTAGCGGCAGGTACCTGTCAACAGCTGGCGCGAATTGGCGTCTGGCAGGCAATAGCCGATTGCGCAACGGCGATTAAAACAGTACACGTCAGCGATCGTGGACATGCCGGGTTTGTTACGCTTGATGCGCACGAATACCGTATACCGGCACTGGGTCAGGTGGTGGAACTGCATGATGTTGGGCTGCGTTTGTTCGCACTGTTGCGCAAAGCGCGTGGTGTTACGCTGCATTGTCCTGATCGGGTTGCCAGCGTGTCGCGCACCCAGGAATGCGTTGAGGTCACGCTGGAGAATGGCGAAGTGATTACCGGTCGCGTGCTGGTAGCGGCTGACGGTACTCGCTCTGCGCTGGCTACCGCGTGCGGTGTTGAGTGGCAACAGCAACCTTACGAACAGTTGGCCGTGATTGCCAACGTCACAACCTCCGTTCCGCATAACGGACGGGCGTTTGAGCGCTTTACGCAACATGGCCCGCTGGCAATGTTGCCGATGTCAGATGGCCGATGCTCACTGGTGTGGTGTCATCCGCTTGAGCGGCGTGATGAGATCTTGGCCTGGTCCGACGAACGGTTTTGCCGTGAACTGCAAACAGCATTTGGCTGGCGGCTGGGTCATATTACGCAAGCGGGTAAACGCAGTGCCTATCCGCTTTCATTAACCACAGCAGTGAAGGCAGTGACCCATCGTACTGTTCTGGTCGGCAATGCTGCACAAACGCTTCATCCGATTGCCGGACAAGGTTTTAACCTTGGAATGCGTGATGTCATGAGTCTTGCTGAAACGCTGACTCAGGCACATAGCACCGCCGAAGATGTAGGCGATTATGCGGTTTTGTCACGTTATCAGCGACGTCGTCAGACTGACCGTGAAGCGACGATTGGCGTGACGAATAGCCTGGTGTATCTGTTTGCCAATTGCTGGGCTCCGTTGATCGTTGGGCGTAATGCCGGATTAATGGCGATGGAATTATTTACCCCCGCGCGAGATGCGCTGGCAGAGCGGACCCTGGGGTGGGTTGCGCGTTAATGATGGCCTGTAGACCAGTAGGCCTTATCTGGCCTACGGTATTTGATCGTCCCGTTTTCAGGAGCAAACAGTGCAAAGTGTTGATGTAGCAATTGTTGGTGGCGGCATGGTAGGACTGGCGGTTGCCTGCGGTTTGCAGGGCAGCGGGTTACGCGTTGCAGTGTTAGAACAACATGTTCCACACCCTCTGGCGACGGATGCTCCTCCTCAGCTTCGTGTGTCGGCAATTAATGCTGCCAGCGAAAAACTGCTTACCCGCCTTGGCGTATGGTCAGACATCGTCGCCCGCCGTGCCTGTTGTTATCACGGTATGGAAGTGTGGGATCGAGATAGTTTTGGGCGCATCGAATTTGATGACCAAAGCATGGGGTACAGCCATTTGGGACACATTGTAGAAAATGCGGTGGTCCATTACGCATTGTGGCAAAAGGCACAGCAGTCGGCGGATATTACGCTTATGGCCCCGGCAGAACTGCAGCAGGTGGCATGGGGTGAGAACGATGCTTTTCTGACCCTGAAGGACGGATCGATGCTGACCGCACGCCTGGTGATTGGTGCAGACGGCGCTCACTCCTGGCTGCGTAATAAAGCAGATATCCCGCTGACCTTCTGGGATTACCGGCATCATGCGCTGGTCGCGACTATTCGTACGCAGGAAGCACATGGTGCTGTTGCTCGCCAGGCATTCCATGGTGAGGGCATTCTGGCATTTTTACCGCTCAGTGACCCGCATCTGTGCTCTATTGTCTGGTCACTCTCGCCGCAGGAAGCTGAGCGTATGCAGCAGGCAAGCGTTGAAGAGTTTAACCAGGCGCTGAACATTGCCTTTGATAATCGTCTGGGGTTATGCCAACTCGAAAGCGAACGTCAGACGTTCCCGTTGACGGGGCGCTATGCTCGCCAGTTTGCCGCCCATCGTCTGGCACTGGTTGGCGATGCGGCGCATACCATCCATCCGCTGGCGGGTCAGGGGGTTAATCTTGGCTTTATGGATGCCGCAGAGCTGATTGATGAGCTTAAGCGCCTGCAACGCCAGGGGAAAGACATTGGCCAGCATCTCTACCTGCGTCGTTATGAGCGTAGCCGTAAGCATAGCGCGGCGCTGATGCTTGCTGGTATGCAAGGTTTCCGCGAACTGTTTGCAGGAGAAAACCCGGCGAAGAAACTGCTGCGTGATATTGGTCTGAAACTGGCTGATACCCTCCCTGGCGTAAAACCACAACTCCTCCGTCAGGCAATGGGATTAAACGACCTTCCTGAGTGGCTACGTTAACGTCCGAAAGGACAATTTTAAGAGTTTGAGACCCGTCACACTTTCCTCTCCCGGCCTGCGCGCCGGGACACTTATCTCATTTGAAATAATCTAATTCCACACCTTTTTTCGCATTAGTTTTTTTAATATTACTATTTTCTCATAACGCCATTTTTAACATTTTTTCCATATTTAATATGGATTGATGCTGATTATTTCAACTTTTTCATATCAATTGCGCTGATTTAATGGCCTTTATGTGGTTTTTTATTCTGATGCAGATCCTGTCATTTTTAGTCATAAGCTAATGTGATGGTTAATTTTGACTTATGGTTTAGCGTCTATTTCGGTGGTAAGTTCAAGGCAAAGAGAACGTTTGCGTCGCAGCCCCCGGAGCGGCTGCGGTGCTGGGTTTCGTGGCGAAGATTTCACCACGAAAGAGTTGGTAGCCCCGCTTATTCAACGAGGAAAAGATGGCTCAACAGACTCCTTTGTACGAACAACACACGCTATGTGGCGCGCGCATGGTTGATTTCCATGGCTGGATGATGCCCCTGCATTATGGTTCTCAGCTCGATGAGCACCATGCTGTCCGCACCGATGCTGGTATGTTTGATGTTTCGCATATGACCATCGTCGATCTGCGCGGAAGCCGCACCCGGGAGTTCTTGCGCTATCTACTGGCAAACGACGTCGCGAAATTGACGAAAACCGGCAAAGCCCTTTATTCCGGTATGCTTAACGCTTCGGGTGGCGTGATAGATGACCTGATCGTCTACTACTTCACTGAAGACTTCTTCCGCCTCGTTGTAAACTCCGCCACCCGCGAAAAAGACCTCTCCTGGATTACCCAACACGCTGAACCTTATGCCCTCGACATTACCGTTCGTGACGACCTGTCGATGATTGCGGTGCAAGGGCCAAATGCGCAGGCAAAAGCAGCCACGCTGTTTAATGAAGAACAACGTCATGCGGTAGAGGGCATGAAGCCTTTCTTCGGTGTGCAGACTGGTGACTTGTTTATCGCGACCACTGGTTATACCGGCGAAGCGGGATATGAAATTGCCATGCCGAATGAAAAAGCGGCGGATTTCTGGCGCGCGCTGGTGGAAGCCGGTGTTAAGCCTTGCGGGCTGGGGGCACGTGATACGCTGCGCCTGGAAGCAGGTATGAACCTGTACAGCCAGGAAATGGATGAGAGTGTTTCTCCGCTGGCGGCCAACATGGGCTGGACTATTGCGTGGGAGCCTGCTGATCGTGACTTTATTGGCCGCGAAGCGCTGGAAATGCAACGTGAAAAAGGCCATGAACAGTTGGTTGGCCTGGTGATGACGGAGAAAGGTGTACTGCGTAATGAACTGCCAGTGCGTTTCACTGATGCTCAGGGCAACCTGCAGGAAGGAGTTATCACCAGCGGTACATTCTCTCCAACGCTGGGCTACAGCATCGCGCTGGCGCGCGTTCCAGCAGGTATCGGCGAGACAGCGATAGTGCAGATCCGCAACCGTGAAATGCCGGTAAAAGTGACTAAACCTATTTTTGTGCGTAACGGCAAAGCCGTCGCGTGATTCATCCTTTTTGGAGATTGATTGATGAGCAACGTACCAGCAGAACTGAAATACAGTAAAGAACACGAATGGTTGCGCAAAGAAGCTGATGGCTCTTACACCGTTGGTATCACCGAACACGCTCAGGAGCTGTTGGGCGATATGGTTTTTGTTGATCTGCCAGAAGTTGGCGCGACTGTCAGCGCAGGCGATGACTGCGCTGTTGCAGAATCCGTAAAAGCGGCTTCCGACATTTATGCGCCGGTGGGCGGTGAAATTGTTGCGGTTAACGACGCGCTCAGTGATTCCCCGGAACTGGTGAACAGCGAGCCATATACCGGTGGCTGGATCTTTAAGATCAAGGCCAGCGATGAAAGCGAAATTGAGTCGCTGCTGGATGCGACTGCATATGAAGCACTGTTAGAAGACGAGTAAATACGCTTCATTCTTCACGTTGCAGGAAGCCGTTGTGTCCTGCAATGTGAATTATTTCGTGTATTCAGGTAAGTAGATACACCTACGATTCACTGCACGTTTCAGGAACCATCGCCCATGACACAGACGTTAAGCCAGCTTGAAAACAGCGGCGCTTTCATTGAACGCCACATCGGACCGGACGCCGCGCAGCAGCAAGAGATGCTGAATGCGGTTGGCGCCGAGTCGTTAAACGCGCTGATCGGCCAGATTGTGCCGAAAGACATTCAGCTTGCAACCCCGCCGCAGGTGGGCGAGGCGGCGACCGAATACGCTGCGCTGGCTGAATTAAAAGCCATTGCCGGACGTAACAAGCGCTTCACGTCATACATTGGCATGGGCTATACCGCCGTGCAATTGCCGCCAGTTATTCTGCGCAACATGCTGGAAAACCCAGGCTGGTACACCGCCTATACGCCGTACCAACCAGAAGTTTCCCAGGGTCGTCTGGAAGCGCTGCTGAACTTCCAGCAGGTCACGCTGGATCTGACCGGTCTGGATATGGCTTCCGCTTCTCTGCTGGATGAAGCCACTGCCGCAGCGGAAGCTATGGCGATGGCAAAACGCGTCAGCAAACTAAAAAATGCCAACCGTTTCTTTGTCGCTTCTGATGTTCATCCGCAAACGCTGGATGTGGTTCGCACCCGTGCGGAAACCTTTGGCTTTGATGTCATTGTTGATGATGCGGCAAAAGCGCTGGATCATCAGGATGTGTTTGGCGTTCTGTTACAACAGGTTGGTACCACCGGTGAAGTTCACGACTACAGCAAACTGATTGCTGAACTGAAATCCCGTAAAGTCGTGGTCAGCGTTGCGGCTGATTTTATGGCGTTAGTGCTGCTGACTGCTCCGGGCAAACAGGGCGCCGACATTGTGTTTGGCTCTGCACAGCGCTTTGGCGTACCGATGGGCTATGGCGGCCCGCATGCGGCATTCTTTGCGGCAAAAGACGAATACAAACGCTCCATGCCAGGCCGTATTATCGGCGTATCGAAAGATGCAGCGGGTAACACTGCTCTGCGTATGGCGATGCAGACTCGCGAACAACATATCCGCCGTGAGAAAGCGAACTCCAACATTTGTACCTCGCAGGTTCTGCTGGCAAACATCGCCAGCCTGTATGCCGTTTATCATGGCCCGGTTGGACTGAAACGCATTGCGAATCGTATCCATCGCCTGACCGATATTCTGGCGGCAGGTCTGCAACAGAAAGGGCTGAAGTTGCGTCACGCACACTACTTCGACACCCTGTGCGTAGAAGTAACCGACAAAGCTGCCGTACTGGCGCGCGCTGAAGCGGCAGAAATCAACCTGCGCAGTGATATTCATAACGCGGTAGGTATTACGCTCGACGAAACCACCACCCGTGAAAATGTCGTGCAGTTGTTCAGTGTCCTGCTGGGCGACAGCCACGGTCTGAACATTGATGCTCTGGATAAAGACGTGGCCCTCGACAGCCGTTCTATTCAGGACAGCATGCTGCGCGATGATGCGATCCTGAGCCATCCGGTATTTAATCGCTACCATAGCGAAACCGAGATGATGCGCTATATGCATTCGCTGGAGCGTAAAGATCTGGCGCTGAACCAGGCGATGATCCCGCTGGGTTCCTGTACCATGAAATTGAACGCTGCCGCCGAGATGATCCCAATTACCTGGCCAGAATTCGCTGAACTGCATCCGTTCTGCCCCCCGGAACAGGCGGAAGGCTACCAGCAAATGATTGGTCAGCTGTCCGACTGGCTGGTAAAACTGACCGGTTATGATGCCGTTTGTATGCAGCCGAACTCCGGTGCACAGGGCGAATATGCGGGCCTGCTGGCTATTCGTCATTATCACGAAAGTCGTAACGAAGGGCATCGTGATATCTGTCTAATCCCGGCCTCTGCTCACGGTACTAACCCTGCTTCCGCGCAGATGGCGGGTATGCAGGTGGTAGTAGTGGCTTGTGATAAAAACGGCAACATCGATCTGGCTGATCTGCGTGCCAAAGCTGAGCAGGCGGGCGAAAACCTCTCCTGCATTATGGTGACCTATCCGTCCACTCACGGCGTCTATGAAGAAACCATCCGTGAAGTGTGTGAGATTGTGCATCAGTATGGCGGTCAGGTTTACCTGGATGGCGCGAACATGAACGCCCAGGTCGGTATCACCTCGCCGGGCTTTATCGGCGCGGATGTATCGCACCTTAACCTGCATAAAACCTTCTGCATTCCGCACGGCGGTGGTGGTCCGGGTATGGGACCAATTGGTGTTAAATCGCACCTCGCACCGTTTGTACCGGGGCACAGTGTTGTACAGATTGAAGGTATGCTCACCCGTCAGGGCGCAGTTTCTGCTGCACCGTTCGGCAGCGCATCTATTCTGCCAATCAGTTGGATGTATATCCGCATGATGGGGGCAGAAGGTCTGAAACAGGCGAGCCAGGTGGCGATTCTGAATGCCAACTACATTGCCAGCCGTCTGAAAGATGCCTATCCGGTACTGTATACCGGCCGCGATGGCCGTGTGGCGCACGAGTGTATTCTCGACATTCGCCCACTGAAAGAAGAAACCGGCATCAGTGAACTGGATATTGCTAAGCGCCTGATCGACTACGGCTTCCATGCGCCGACTATGTCTTTCCCGGTGGCGGGTACGCTGATGGTGGAACCAACGGAGTCTGAAGGTAAAGTGGAACTGGATCGCTTTATTAATGCGATGCTTGCAATCCGCGCAGAGATCGATCGCGTGAAAGCAGGCGAGTGGTCACTGGAAGATAACCCGCTGGTTAACTCTCCGCACACGCAGAACGAACTGGTTGCTGAGTGGAATCACGGTTATAGCCGCGAAATAGCGGTGTTCCCGACAGGTGTTGCGAATAAATACTGGCCGACAGTGAAGCGTCTTGATGACGTTTACGGTGACCGTAATCTGTTCTGCTCCTGCGTGCCGATGAGCGAATATCAGTAATACCTGAGGTATGAACGACAGGCCGGGTAAGCGCATGCGCCACCCGGCTTTTTTATTTCTGGAGAATACGAAATGGCAATCGCATTAGTGACAGGCGGCAGTCGCGGTATTGGGCGCGCCACTGCGCGGCAACTTGCAGAAGAGGGCTACACGGTCGCGGTTAACTTTCACCACAATATTCTTGCCGCAACAGAAGTCGTGAATAGCATTATCGCATCGGGTGGTAAGGCGTTTACCCTGCGGGCAGATATCAGTAATGAAAATCAGGTTATGGCGATGTTTGAAGCCATCGACCGCGAAGGAGAACCACTAACTGCACTGGTGAATAATGCCGGGATTTTGTTTGAACAGAGTACTGTGGAAAACTTATCCGCCGAGCGTATTAATCGTGTACTGGCTACTAACGTCACTGGATATTTCCTCTGTTGTCGGGAGGCCGTAAAGCGGATGTCTTTAAAACATGGTGGTCAGGGTGGGGCAATTGTTAATGTCTCTTCGGCAGCATCGCGGCTTGGCGCCCCTTTTGAGTACGTCGATTATGCTGCGTCGAAAGGGGCGGTAGATACGCTCACCACCGGTCTGGCACTTGAGGTGGCGGCACAGGGGATACGTGTGAATTGCGTGCGTCCTGGCCTTATCTACACCGAAATGCATGCCTCTGGCGGTGAACCAGGCAGAGTTGATCGTGTGAAGTCTATGTTACCGATGCAGCGTGGCGGGCAACCGGAAGAGGTCGCTCAGGCGATCGCCTGGCTGTTAAGTGAGAAAGCATCTTATGTTACGGGGAGTTTTCTGGAGCTGGCAGGAGGGAAGTAATGTGTTCATTGCCGGACGGCGTTGCGCTAATCGGAACACAGGTTCGCAACCCGTTCCGTAGATTTATGCAACGGACTGCCGTTCTCCACAGGTGTTGAACCAGCAGTGCCATGAATTGGTTTTCCTGATAATTTGCATTTACAAGGACGCCATCCAGTATTAGCCCTCTGAGAAAATACCGAATCTGGCGACAGAGATACGGAAGTAAATAAATTCTCTTTCAGCGAAACATATAAACTCTTAAATCGGAATTTGTATCTCAATTTTTCCGCATAATTTCCAGTACATTAAATTCGCTTGGTTTTAAATCCTCTTTGATTTATAGCGTATTAAATTCCATAAGTGATTCAAATGTATTTATTGTGAAGTTATTTCGGTGTTTTTATTTTTCATTTCAGGAAGGAATGATGAAGAGATTAAATTTATTATCATTAATAATATGTTTTGTATCTATGAATTCACTGGGGGCGGAAATAATGGATAAGCCATCACCCCCCAGTAAGTTGTTAGGTGCTCCTGTTAATACAGCAATTTCAGGAGGAGCGTTACTCCCGCAGGGAATGTTACTGACAGCAGTAAACAGTTCATTCCGTGATAAGGATGATCAAATAAAAGGCAGTGGAAGCCCTGATATCTACTCACAAATATGGCTACTTAAAATTCGTTACGGTTTTACTGACAGGCTCGAAGGTGTGACTGTTGGGTCTTATATTAACAATCGACGCGACAATATGTCTCCCGAACACATAGAAGGGTTAGGCGATCAGTCAGTTGGTATGAGTTATGCATTATTGAGCCAGCGGGCGGGGGCGCCATTTTGGCTAACAGTTGGTGGCGCGGTGTTGCTACCGACAGGACAGGATGGAGATAACCATTTACCCGGTAATGGGGCGTGGGGTGCTCGGGCATCAGTTTCTTTAACGACGTTTTTTACCCCGAATATTAAAGGTGATATGGATTTTATATTCCAGGGTCCGTTTGAACGGGGAAATCAGGAGGTTAAACGTGGAAATGAGTTTCAATGGAATACCCAACTCCGCTATATGTGTAGCGAAATGCCGTGGGATATTGGAGTGGAGAGTACATATAGCCATAATGATTCAGGTACCCGGGAACTCTCAACGGGCCATGTGATAAATAATCATTCAGGTACCACCGAGTGGGCTATCGGCCCCTCTTTTAATGTTGCTATTGATTCAATAAATGTATGGCTTGGTTTTGGTTCATTCTTCCCTGTAATGCAAGAAGCCAAATCGGCGACCAAAATGGAAAATGTACGTTGGGAATTTAAAATCGGTAAAACCTGGTGATCTCTTTGTTTACGTACTTACCTGGCATCACGCAGGTAAGTACGTTTTATCCTGTGTGGTTAAAGCTTCTCACCGTTGTTGGCAATTACTTCTTTGTACCAGTTAAAACTCTTCTTGCGCGAACGCGACATGTCGCCGGTACCGTCATCGTGCTTGTTCACGTAGATAAAGCCATAGCGTTTGCTGTATTGGCCGGTCGTGAAAGAGACGCAGTCGATGCAGCCCCACGGCGTGTATCCCATCAGATCCACGCCATCATACGTAACGGCTTTCATCATCTCTTCAACGTGGGCTCGTAGGTAGTCGATACGGTAATCGTCGTTAATGCTGCCGTCTTCTTCTACTTTGTCGTATGCGCCAAAGCCATTTTCTACGATAAACAGGGGTTTTTGATAGCGCTCATATAATTCGCATAAAGCATAGCGCAGACCTACTGGATCAATCTGCCAGCCCCAGTCGGAGGCTTTGACGTGTGGGTTAGGCACGCTGCCTTCGAAACCGGAAATCGCATCTCCGCTGCCGCCTTCCGTTTTCACGGCGTTGGTCATGTAGTAGCTGAAGCCAAGATAATCGCAGGTGCCTTCACGCAGGATCTGCTCATCTCCATCTTCCATTCTGATGGTGAATTCACGACGTTCCCATTCGTTAAGCACATAGGACGGGTAATAGCCGCGAAGTTGAACATCAGTAAAGACATAGCGTTCACGCATTGATTCCTGCGCGAACATCACATCTTCCGGCTTACAGGAGAAAGGATACAGTGGGACCATCGCCAGCATACAACCGACTTTCATTTGTGGATTGATACGACGCGCTGCTTTCACCGCCAGTGCACTGGCAATAAACTGGTGATGCAGTACCTGGTACATGGTTTCTTCCGGATTTTCATGCTCGGTGTACACCACGCCTGAACAGCAATAGCCGAACAATGGAGCGCGCCAGTTACGCTGGTTGTTTATCTCATTGAAGGTCATCCAGTATTTGACCTTATGCTTATAGCGTTCAAAGACGACTTCAGCAAACCGAACAAAGAAATCGACAACTTTGCGGTTGGTCCAGCTACCGTATTGCTGTACCAGATGTAGCGGCATTTCGAAGTGGGAGAGGGTAATGACTGGCTCGATCTTGTACTTAAGCAGTTCATCGAACATGTCGTCGTAGAACTTCAGTCCTTCTTCGTTCGGTTGGGTTTCGTCGCCTTTCGGGAATATACGGGTCCAGGCTATGGATGTACGAAAGCATTTGAAGCCCATTTCGGCAAACAGCTTAATGTCTTCTTTGTAGTGACCGTAAAAATCGACCGCATCATGATTCGGATAGTATTTGCCTGGTACAACGTCCCGGGTGATTTCGCGCGGAACGCCGTGGGCACCGCCGGTGAGTACGTCACAAATGCTGGGCCCTTTGCCGCCTTTGTTCCAGCCGCCTTCAACCTGATGCGCCGCAACCGCGCCGCCCCATAAAAAATCTTTCGGTAAGGTAAGTTTTTTCATCTGCGCTCAGTCTCAAATTAATACAATCTGATTTTGAGTCTAACAAAGGAAAGATAAATGTCACGATATAACAAAATAGCGCCAATGTGATTTGTTACATCAAAAAAACAGATTGTTTTTTTACACTAATTTTTTCGCCAGTTTTCGTCCGAGTGATTCCAGAATATAAATGACGGGGATTTGTGTAGTAATATCATATACGCCCGCAATTCGGGTCTGCGGGACGTGCCAGGAAAGATTAAAGTCAGCCAGCTTCGCCAGTCGTGAGTGTTCATGGCTGGTGACAGAGAGCACTTTACAGTTGTGCAGGCTGAACTGGCTGGCGAAACGCAGGATCTCTTCTGTTTCACCGGAAACGGAAAGGACGATTGCCAGTGCGTTTCGGGCCATATCATTGGTAACCGGGAAATAAGGATCATCAATATGGTTGCTGAATTTTCCTACATTAGAGAAAAAACGAGCACCATATTTTGCTAAGGCTCCTGAGGTACCTGCGCCAACAAATATAATACGTTCGGAAGATAATATAATATCGACAGCTTGATTGAGTAGATTATCAAACTCGTCGTTATTCACGCCTTTAAAGAAGCTGATAATTTCGCTGGCACCAAAATTACTCTGTTGTGGTTCATTCTGTTCTAAATATAATTTAAAGCGTACGCGGAACTCCGAGTAACCTTCACACTTCAGTTTGCGACAAAAGCGCAGTACGGTGGTGGTGGAGACTCCAGCAGCGTCGGCCAGTTCGCGGATGGTCATGTACATGACTTTGTCACGGTTCTTGATGACATAGTTGTAGACCAGCATCTCAAGATTGTTGAGACTGGCGATGGCGGCGTGGGAGAACATACTCACAATGGCAAAACTCACTCATCAGACTTCATTTACAGGGATAATAACATGCAGCCAAATGACATCACTTTTTTTCAGCGTTTCCAGGATGACATTCTGGCCGGACGCAAAACAATCACTATACGCGATGAGTCCGAATCACATTTCAAAACGGGCGACATCCTGCGAGTTGGGCGCTTCGAAGATGACGGCTATTTCTGCACTATCGAAGTTGTCGGTACATCGACTATCACACTTGATACGCTGACGGAAAAACATGCCCGGCAGGAAAATATGACGCTTGATGAGCTTAAGCGCGTGATTGCAGAGATCTATCCGCATCAAACGCAATTTTATGTGATTGATTTTAAATGCCTTTGAGTATTTTGGTACGGCTGTTAGCTGAAAAATAAAAACTAATTATATGATTTATATTAATTATTTATTATCTGGTAAATATTTTAGCTAACAGGTGTTCACTGGAACCATTCTCAGTTACGCTAGAGGCGCAATCACGAAAGTGTTCGTTTCTCCGGAGTAACTTATGGTTCAGAAACCATTAATCGCGCAGGGATATTCGCTGGCTGAGGAAATAGCCAACAGCATCAGTCACGGTATCGGGCTGGTGTTTGGGATCGTTGGACTGGTGCTGTTGCTGGTTCAGGCGGTGGATACCAATGCCAGCGCTATGGCCATTACCAGCTATAGCCTGTATGGCGGCAGTATGATCCTGCTGTTCCTCGCCTCAACCTTGTATCACGCGGTTCCGCATCAGAGAGCGAAGGTCTGGCTGAAAAAATTCGACCACTGCGCTATTTATCTGCTGATCGCCGGGACCTATACGCCATTTCTGCTGGTGGGCCTGGATTCACCGCTGGCGCGAGGGCTGATGGTTGTTATCTGGAGCCTTGCTCTGCTCGGTATTTTGTTCAAACTGACCATCGCCCACCGGTTTAAGATCCTGTCTCTGGTGACCTACCTGACAATGGGCTGGCTATCACTGATTGTGGTATATCAACTGGCGATAAAACTGGCGGTAGGCGGCGTGACGTTGTTGGCGGTTGGCGGTGTGATTTATTCGTTGGGCGTCATTTTCTACGTCTGCAAACGTATCCCATACAACCATGCTATCTGGCACGGGTTTGTGCTGGGGGGCAGCGTTTGCCACTTCCTGGCAATTTACTTGTACGTGGGGCAGGCTTAATGCCGGATGGCCGCTAACGCCACATCTGGCCTACGGGATAGTAGGCCATAAGTCTGCGTGCCAGCAGGCATTATTCTTTTATTCTTCCAGCGAATACGGCAGCGGTACAATATGCAATGTTTTGGCGTCGTCACGAACGCGGAACACGCTGTCGGCTTCCATGTCGTTATTCATCACAACCTGTACCAACAACTGACCATCTGCCAGTTGCACCGCAGCGAGAACGGTACCCGTACGGCGCCAGTTTTCACCCATTTTTAGTTCCAGGTCTTCACCGGCTTCCGGCACCCGACTGGCGGCGCCTGCCAGCGACCAAAGCGCGCGTTTGTTGGCGCCGCGGAATTTCGCACGGGCGACCATCTCCTGGCCGGTATAACAGCCTTTTTTAAAGCTGATCCCACCCAGAGCCTGTAGATTAGTAGCCTGCGGAATAAACTGCCCGCTGTTGACGGAATCAATCACCGCAATTCCTGCTTCGATATCCAGCGCCAGCCACTGTTGACTGTTATTTAACTCTGCTTCGCCGCGAAGTTTCTCGACGAGCATTTCTGCCGTTGCGACATCGACGATCAGCAGGAAACGTTCGGCTGGATGTTCGAACCATAATACCGTGGATGTGCCTTCGGTAATTACCTGTTTATCGCTGCCCGGTAGTTCATTAAAGAGGCCGGTCAGCGCTGCACGTGCCTGGAACCCAGCGACGCCCAGCAGAACGCGCTCGTCGTCAGGGGCAATCACCACTTTGGAGAAAACGGCGTATTTTTTCAGCTCAGTAAGCTGAGTGTCGCGCAGACTGCGGCGTTCAAGCCACGCAAATCCGTCACCGTGACGGAACAAACGTAGGTTGCTCCACATTTTGCCTTTGGCATCACAATGAGCTGCCAGCACATGCTGGTGCTCGGTCAACTGGCTGACATCCGCAGTGACTTGACCCTGAATATACTTCTCACTGTCGGCACCCGTAATGGTGGCGAGAGCCCAGTCATCAAGCGTCATCAGCGTCAGAGGCAAACGAGTTGACGCACAAGGCTGGCGAGGAGGAAAAGATGTAAAAGCCATAATAATGTCCTGATTTGCTTAACGCAGTAATAATGACTAATGGTAAAAGAGCTATAGCCCATTGCAAGCGGTTTAAACACCCTATTTGTGCCATATATTAAGCTTTGCGAAGAGACATCCAAAAATGGTGAACCCTTTAACTTAATGTGGTTTTATTTTGCGTTCGTGCTTCCGATTACTGATATTCCCGCAAAAGAGCGTGAAAAACACGTTACAATAGCCGAGTACTTCGTTTTCGTGAGACAGAGAGAAGAACATGGATATTAACAACAAAGCACGTATTCATTGGGCATGCCGTCGCGGCATGCGTGAGTTGGACATTTCAATTATGCCGTTTTTCGAACACGAGTATGACAACTTGAGTGACGACGAAAAACGGATCTTTATCCGTCTGCTGGAATGTGATGACCCGGATTTATTTAATTGGTTGATGAATCATGGGAAACCGGCTGATCCACAGCTGGAGCAGATGGTACGGCTCATCCAGACACGGAATCGGGAACGTGGTCCAGTGGCAATCTGATTTACGCGTTTCATGGCGCGCACAGTGGCTTTCGTTACTTATTCACGGGCTGGTCGCGGTGCTTATTTTATTGATGCCCTGGCCATTGAGCTACACCCCATTATGGCTGGTGTTGCTCTCTCTTGTAGTGTTCGACAGCGTGCGCAGCCAGCGTCGTATTAACGCCTGTCAGGGAGAGATCAGACTCTTGATGGATGGTCGTCTACGCTGGCAAGGGCAAGAGTGGACTATCGTCAGCGCACCCTGGATGATTAAAACAGGCATGATGTTGCGATTGCGTTCAGAGGCCGGAAAACGTCAGCATCTGTGGCTGGCGGCGGACAGTATGGATGACGCTGAGTGGCGGGATTTACGGCGGTTAATGTTGCAACAGGCGCCGCAGAAATAACACTGACGGTAAGGCTACAGACCTTAACCGTCAGTCAGAAGCAACTCAGGACCAGTGCTCGGCCATTTCTCCGAGAATTTGTTCACACCAGGCCTGGATACGTTCATCGCTGAGATCGTACTGGTTGGTTTCATCCAACGCTAAACCAACAAACAACTGCCCATCGGCAATGACGGGTTTATCGCTGGTGAATTCATAGCCCTCTGTTGGCCAATAGCCGACAAACTTTACGCCTTTGGTGACGAGTTTATCATGCAGCATACCCAGCGCATCCAGGAACCATTCGCCGTACCCCAGTTGATCTCCCATGCCGTAAAGCGCGACAATTTTGCCTTCCAGGTTGAGGTTATCCAACTGATCCCAGACCGCTTCCCAGTCCTCCTGAATTTCACCGAAATCCCAGGTTGGGATACCCAAAATGAGCACGTCGTACTGCTCCATTAAGGTCGGGGAATCATCCTTGAGGTTGTGTAATGTCACCAGCTCGGGACCAAGGATATCGCGGATTTTTTCTGCTGCCATTTCGGTGTAGCACGTGCTGGAACCGTAAAAAAGACCCATGTTCATTACGTAAACATCTCAATTCTGCTGTAGCGTTGCGGGTAGTGTATCAGAATCGCCGCAATCGCGGCACAATGAGGCATAATGCATCAAAAGTGAGAATGATATAAGGGGCGCGAGTGGAACAGGATCTGGCGCGCATCGAGCAATTTCTTGATGCCCTGTGGCTGGAACGAAATCTGGCGGAGAATACGTTAAGTGCGTATCGTCGCGATCTGACCATGCTTGTCGAATGGCTACACCATCGTGGTGTATCGTTGGCGACAGCGCAAAGTGATGACCTGCAGGCACTGCTGGCCGAGCGGATGGATGGCGGGTATAAAGCCACCAGTTCCGCGCGATTATTGAGTGCAATGCGGCGTTTTTTTCAGCATTTGTACCGCGAAAAATTTCGCGACGATGATCCCAGCGCCTCGCTCGCCTCACCTAAACTGCCGCAGCGTCTGCCGAAAGATCTCAGTGAAGCACAGGTAGAACGGTTGTTGCAGGCTCCGCTGATTGAACAGCCGCTGGAGCTACGTGATAAAGCCATGCTGGAAGTATTGTATGCGACGGGTTTGCGCGTTTCAGAACTGGTGGGGCTGACAATGAGTGATGTTAGCTTACGTCAGGGCGTGGTGCGCGTGATCGGTAAAGGTAACAAAGAGCGGCTCGTACCACTGGGTGAAGAGGCTGTGTACTGGCTGGAAACTTATCTGGAACATGGTCGTCCGTGGTTGCTGAATGGCGTCTCGATTGACGTGTTATTTCCCAGCCAGCGTGCACAACAAATGACCCGTCAGACCTTTTGGCATCGTATTAAACACTATGCTGTGTTAGCGGGGATAGACAGCGAAAAGCTGTCACCACATGTGTTGCGGCATGCTTTTGCTACGCATTTGCTCAACCATGGCGCTGACTTGCGCGTGGTGCAGATGCTGCTTGGGCATAGCGATCTCTCAACCACACAGATTTATACTCATGTCGCAACGGAGCGCTTGCGTCAATTACATCAACAGCATCACCCGCGAGCGTGAGTGCTGACAGGAAAGGATAGGTTATGAAAAAACGTTTTATGATGCTCACCCTGCTGGCTACGGCGTTTTCAGGCATGGTGCATGCAGACGATGCGGCGATTCGCCAGTCATTAACTAAGCTGGGCGTACAAAGCACCGAAATTCAGCCCGCCCCAGTTGCGGGAATGAAAACCGTACTGACCAACAGTGGTGTGCTGTACGTCACTGAAGACGGTAAGCATATTATTCAGGGACCGATGTACGACGTAAGTGGCGCAAGTCCGGTGAACGTCACCAATCAGCTGCTGATGAAACATCTGAACGCGCTGGAAAAAGAGATGATCGTCTATAAAGCGCCGCAGGAAAAACACGTTATCACCATTTTCACCGACATCACCTGCGGCTACTGCCACAAGCTGCATGAAGAGATGAAAGACTACAATGCGCTGGGGATCACCGTGCGCTATCTGGCCTTCCCGCGTCAGGGACTGGAGAGCCAGGCCGAGCAGGACATGAAGTCTATCTGGTGCGCGCAAGACAAAAACAAAGCCTTTGATGATGCTATGGCAGGCAAGAGTGTGAAACCGGCGACCTGCGATGTGGATATTGCTAACCATTACGCGCTGGGCGTGCAGTTTGGCGTGAGTGGAACTCCGGCGATTGTCCTGAGCAACGGCTATGTTGTTCCAGGCTACCAGGGACCAAAAGAGATGAAAGCGTTCCTGGATGCGCACCAAAAACAGACCAGCGGTAAATAATTCGCGTGAAACAACAGATACAACTTCGTCGACGTGAAGCCGACGAGACAGCCGAACTGCCTGCAGAATTACCGCCTTTGCTACGTCGTTTGTACGCCAGTCGTGGTGTACGCAGTGCCCAGGAGCTTGAGCGTAGCGTGAAAGGGATGTTGCCGTGGCAGCATTTGAACGGCGTCGAAAAAGCGGTTGAGATCCTCTATAACGCATTTCGCGAGGGAACTCGCATTATTGTAGTGGGGGATTTCGACGCTGATGGCGCGACCAGTACGGCGCTGAGCATCCTGGCTATGCGTGCATTAGGCTGTAGCAACATTGACTACCTGGTGCCCAACCGCTTTGAAGACGGTTATGGTTTAAGCCCGGAAGTGGTGGATCAGGCTCATGCCCGGGGCGCCCAACTGATTGTGACTGTCGACAATGGCATCTCCTCCCACGCTGGTGTTGAACATGCCAGAACGTTGAAGATACCGGTGGTGGTGACCGATCACCACCTGCCTGGAGATACCCTGCCGGATGCAGAAGCCATCATCAACCCTAACCTGCACGACTGTGAATTCCCGTCGAAATCGCTGGCGGGTGTTGGTGTTGCCTTTTACCTGATGCTGGCACTGCGCACCTTCCTGCGTGATAAAGGTTGGTTTGATGAACGCGGTATCGCACCACCAAACCTGGCGGATTTGCTTGATCTGGTGGCATTAGGCACGGTTGCCGACGTTGTGCCGTTGGACGCGAATAACCGCATCCTGACGTGGCAAGGGTTAAGCCGTATTCGCGCAGGAAAATGTCGTCCTGGTATTAAGGCGCTGCTTGAGATTTCGAACCGCGATCCGCAAAAGCTGGCCGCCAGCGATTTAGGTTTTGCGCTGGGTCCACGCCTGAATGCGGCTGGTCGGTTGGATGATATGTCCGTCGGTGTTGCACTATTGCTGTGCGATAACATTGGCGAGGCGCGAGTGCTTGCCAATGAACTGGATGCACTCAACCAGACGCGAAAAGAAATTGAGCAGGGTATGCAGACGGAAGCGCTGACGTTGTGCGAGAAGCTTGAGCGTAGTCGTGAGGCGTTGCCCGGTGGATTGGCAATGTATCATCCTGAGTGGCATCAGGGTGTGGTAGGGATTCTGGCATCGCGCATAAAAGAGCGTTTTCATCGTCCGGTAATCGCCTTTGCTCCTGCCGGTGACGGCACGCTTAAAGGTTCTGGTCGGTCAATTCAGGGACTGCACATGCGTGATGCGCTGGAGCGGCTGGATACTCTCTATCCGGGCATGATCCTTAAGTTTGGCGGCCACGCTATGGCGGCTGGTTTATCGCTGGAGGAAGCACAGTTTGAACGTTTCCAGCAGCGCTTTGGTGAGCTGGTGACTGAATGGCTCGACCCAGCTTTACTGCAGGGGGAAGTCGTGTCGGATGGCCCGTTGAGTGCAGCGGAAATGACCATGGAGGTCGCGCAAATGTTGCGTGATGCCGGACCGTGGGGACAAATGTTCCCGGAGCCGCTGTTTGACGGGCGTTTTCGCTTGCTTCAGCAACGCCTGGTCGGCGAGCGTCATTTGAAGGTGATGGTGGAACCCGTTGACGGAGGGCCACTGCTCGACGGTATTGCGTTTAATGTTGATACCAGTTGCTGGCCGGACAACGGCGTTCGTGAAGTTACGCTTGCCTATAAGCTGGATATCAACGAGTTTCGCGGTAACCGAAGCCTGCAAATCATCATCGATAATATCTGGCCAATTTAGCGTCATCTTCTCTATAAAAAAGAGCGTGGATTGGGTACAATCCCGCTCTTATCACCGCATTTTGACTAGTCCAATAAAAGAAATCAGACCATGTTTGAAATTAATCCGGTAAATAACCGCATTCAGGACCTCACGGAGCGCTCTGACGTTCTTAGGGGGTATCTTTGACTATGATGCCAAGAAAGAGCGTCTGGAAGAAGTAAACGCCGAGCTGGAACAGCCAGACGTCTGGAACGAACCAGATCGCGCTCAGGCGCTGGGCAAAGAACGTTCCTCCCTTGAGGCCATTGTCGACACGCTCGACCAGATGAGCCAGGGCCTGGAAGATGTTTCCGGCCTGCTGGAGCTGGCTGTAGAAGCCGACGACGAAGAAACCTTTAACGAAGCCGTTGCTGAACTCGATACGCTGGAAGATAAACTGGCGCAGCTGGAATTCCGCCGCATGTTCTCCGGCGAATACGACAGTGCCGACTGCTATCTCGATATTCAGGCTGGCTCTGGTGGTACTGAAGCCCAGGACTGGGCAAGCATGCTGATGCGTATGTATCTGCGTTGGGCTGAAGCACGCGGCTTTAAAACAGAAATTATTGAAGAATCTGAAGGTGAAGTGGCGGGTATTAAATCCGTGACCATCAGAATTGCTGGCGATTACGCTTACGGCTGGCTGCGTACTGAAACCGGTGTGCATCGTCTGGTACGTAAAAGTCCGTTCGATTCCGGCGGTCGCCGCCATACGTCGTTCAGCTCTGCATTTGTATATCCGGAAGTCGACGATGATATCGATATCGACATCAATCCGGCGGATCTGCGTATTGACGTGTATCGTGCCTCCGGTGCGGGCGGTCAGCACGTTAACCGTACGGAATCTGCGGTGCGTATCACCCACATCCCTACCGGGATAGTGACGCAGTGCCAAAACGACCGTTCCCAGCACAAGAACAAAGACCAGGCCATGAAGCAAATGAAAGCAAAGCTTTATGAACTGGAAATGCAGAAGAAGAATGCCGAGAAACAGGCGATGGAAGACACCAAGTCCGATATCGGCTGGGGTAGCCAGATTCGTTCTTATGTCCTTGATGACTCCCGCATCAAAGACCTGCGTACCGGGGTTGAAACCCGTAACACGCAGGCGGTGCTGGATGGCAGCCTGGATCAATTTATCGAAGCAAGTTTGAAAGCAGGGTTATGAGGAACCAAAATGTCTGAACAACACGCACAGGGCGCTGACGCGGTAGCCGACCTTAACAATGAACTGAAAACGCGCCGTGAGAAGCTGGCCAACCTGCGCGAGCAGGGGATCCCGTTCCCGAACGATTTCCGTCGCGATCATACCTCAGACCAACTGCACGCTGACTTCGACGCGAAAGAAAACGAAGAGCTGGAAGCGCTGAACATCGAGGTATCTGTTGCTGGTCGTATGATGACCCGCCGCATTATGGGTAAAGCATCCTTTGTTACGCTGCAGGACGTTGGTGGGCGTATTCAGCTGTACGTTGCACGCGACGATCTTCCGGAAGGCGTCTACAATGAGCAGTTCAAAAAGTGGGATCTGGGCGACATCCTCGGTGCGAAAGGTAAGTTGTTCAAGACTAAAACTGGTGAACTGTCTATTCATTGCACCGAACTGCGTTTGCTGACCAAAGCTCTGCGTCCGCTGCCGGATAAATTCCACGGCTTGCAGGATCAGGAAGCGCGTTATCGTCAGCGTTACCTGGATCTCATCTCCAACGATGAATCCCGCAATACTTTTAAAGTGCGTTCACAGATCATGGCGGGCATTCGTCAGTTCATGGTTGGTCGCGGCTTTATGGAAGTTGAAACTCCGATGATGCAGGTGATCCCAGGCGGTGCCGCAGCGCGTCCGTTCATCACCCATCATAATGCGCTTGATCTGGACATGTACCTGCGTATTGCGCCGGAACTGTACCTCAAGCGTCTGGTGGTTGGCGGCTTTGAGCGTGTGTTCGAAATTAACCGTAACTTCCGTAACGAAGGGATCTCCGTTCGCCATAACCCAGAGTTCACCATGATGGAACTCTACATGGCTTATGCGGACTATAAAGATCTGATCGAACTGACCGAATCTCTGTTCCGTACGCTGGCACAGGACGTTCTGGGTACGACTGAAGTGCCTTACGGCGATGAAGTTTTCGACTTTGGTAAACCATTCGAAAAACTGACCATGCGCGAAGCGATTCAGAAATACCGCCCGGAAACCAATATGGCGGATCTGGACAACTTCGACTCAGCTAAAGCTATTGCTGAATCTATCGGTATCAAGGTTGAGAAGAGCTGGGGCCTGGGTCGTATCGTAACTGAGATCTTTGAAGAAGTTGCGGAAGCGCATCTGATTCAACCGACCTTCATTACTGAGTATCCGGCAGAAGTGTCTCCGCTGGCGCGTCGTAACGACGAAAACCCGGAAATCACTGACCGCTTCGAATTCTTCATTGGTGGACGTGAAATCGGTAACGGCTTCAGCGAGCTGAATGATGCAGAAGATCAGGCGCAGCGTTTCCAGGATCAGGTTAACGCCAAAGATGCTGGTGATGACGAAGCGATGTTCTACGATGAAGACTACGTAACCGCTCTGGAACACGGTCTGCCGCCGACAGCTGGCCTGGGTATTGGTATTGACCGTATGGTTATGCTGTTTACTAACAGCCACACCATTCGCGACGTGATCCTGTTCCCGGCTATGCGTCCGGTAAAATAAGCATTACGCGAAAGCACGCAACCCCGGCATTTGTCGGGGTTTTTTACTTTTGCTGCGCGAAAGAAGACAACATATTTCTCGCTTCGCTATTCGTCGCCTGCATTACCATCCACGGACTGAACGCCCATGGCGTAGCATCAATTCCACGCAAAACACACGATAAATTGCACCATTGATAATCCATCACTTCATCACTGTTTGGCAGCAATTCACTGGTAATTCGTGCGGCAAAAACCGGGCACACTTCGTTTTCGACGATGCCATTCGGGTCGGTGGCGCGGTAATGGAAATCAGGATAGATCGACACGGGAGGCGTTATTTCCACACCCAGCTCAAAGCGACAACGACGGATCACCGCCTCCTCATTACTTTCTCCCTGCTGTGGGTGACCGCAAACCGAGTTGGTCCACACGCCGGGCCACGCTTTTTTACTCAATGCGCGGCGGGTTACTAATAGTTGGCCTTCACGGTTAAAAAGCCAGCATGAAAATGCCAGATGTAATGGGGTATCAGCCGTGTGCGCGGTATATTTTTCCAGCGTACCCGAGGGAATTCCCTTTACATTCAGCAAAATGACATGTTCCGTTTGCATGATTTCTCACATTTAATTCTAGTCACTCGTCATTATAGATAACAGAAGAGTGAAATGATTAACCATGTGAGTGTTTATCGGCATCCGACGGTAGCAATGCGGATGCCGACAAGGAAAGGTAATTAAAAAAGCAGCATCATATATTTGAAACGGCTTTCAATGGCCATTGCAACGCAGTCAGAAATGACAGGAATAGAAATCAGAAAGAGCAACAGCAGACTGAATATTGCGCGTATTAAAAGATTCATATCATTCTCCATGCTCATTTTTCTTTAGCTTGCGCATCAGAAGCCACATACGGACTGTTCTGACTTTCAAATTTTTATCAGTAACAGATTCCTTAACCAGATCGGCATGATGCTGGTAGCCATTAAAGAAGACGTTCAGTACAACGGCGCTAAAGGTTGCCAACATAATGCCGCTATGTAATAAGGGCTGCAGTACGGCCGGCAGCTTAGAAAAGAAGTCATGAGAAAGTGTCGGGGTCATACCCACGCCAAGACTGATTGCGACGATATACAAGTTGTAACGGTTGGTGGTGTAGTTACAACGCGACAGAATACGAATCCCGGTTGCCAGCACCATGCCGAACATCACCAGCCCCGCGCCGCCAAGAACGAATTGCGGAATAGAAGCCACCAGCACCGCCATTTTTGGCACCATGCCGAATAACATCAAAATGATGCCAGAAGCAATGCACACCCAGCGGCTATGAACGCGCGTTACGCTGACCAAACCGACGTTTTGCGAAAATGAAGTATGCGGAAAGCTGTTAAACGTACCTCCAATCATTGTCCCGACGCCATCTACGCGCAGCCCGCGAATAATATCTTGTGAAGAGAGTTTTCGACCGACGATTTCCCCCAGGGCCAGGAACATCCCCATAGACTCAATAAACACGATGATTAACACAGCGGTCATGGTCAGAATAGAGACGGGATCGAACACCGGTATGCCAAACGACATTGGCGTGACAATCGCGAACCACGACGCATCATATAATCCGGACAGATTAACTTCGTTCATCATCCACGACAGGAAAAAACCAAATACAATCCCCAGTAATACGGCGACGTTGGACATAAATCCTTTCGCATAGCGAGTGATGAGCAAGATGAAAATTAAAACGGCGAAGGAGATCCCCAAATAGACGGGATTACCATATTGCGGATTACCTTTACCGCCTGCGGCCCAGTCAATGCCAACCTGAATGATACTAAGACCGATAGAGGTAATTACCACACCAGTAACCAGCGGTGGGAACAATGGCATTAAGCGGCCGATGAGCGGTGCTAATAATGTGGTGATAAAACCCGCTGCGATGGTCGCGCCAAAAATCCCCAGCAGACCAATATCTGGGTTCATCCCGATGGCAATCATCGGTGTCACGGCAGCGAAGGTTACCGACATAATGACGGGCAGGCGAATGCCCATAAAACGACCGATGCCGATACATTGCAACAATGTGACGATACCGCAGCAAAAGAGATCGGAGCTTATGAGCATTGCGATAGCCTCTTTGGAGAGGCCAAGCCTGTCGCCAATCATCAGCGGTACAGCGACCGCACCTGCATACATAACAAGCACGTGTTGCAGACCGAGTATGATCAGCTTTCCTGGTGATAATATGCGGTCAACTTCATCAGTGGGGCGCTCTAGCCCTGAAGATGAGGGAGGTTGAGAATCTATGGCGCTCATGCGTCTCTCCTTAAGCTCGCCAAATTAAAAAGCAACCGTTTACCTTCATAAAACTGAATAAAGACATGCTCGTGGGATGCCAGTTTTAGCGAGGAGGCGAGGTTATAAGGTGGAAATGCGGAGGTAATCACATAATCGTAGTTAAACAGAATAGATGAGAAAATAAATGGGTAGTGAAATTATCTCTAATTTTCTCATATTGATATTTCTTTAATCATTCTGGCATACCGAGCTCTCGCATTTATTACTTTTAATCCTGAAGTCCCTATTTTTGGTTACGATGATCAATTAATGAAAGCGGCATAGATTGCGGAGCAATAATTTGATCTAAGTTCCAAAATTGCAATTAATACAGATACGCTACCTAATATATGCCCGTTTATTGCATCGCAACATTTGAGAAGACAAAAACTCATCAAGTGAAAGGGATACGAATGAATAAGTTTATCGCTGCTGATGCTGCGGAATGTATAGGCTGTCATGCCTGCGAAATTGCCTGTGCGGTGGCGCATAATCATGAAAACTGGCCACAGAGTCAGAGTGATTTTCGACCTCGTCTCCATGTTGTTGGGAAAGGACTGGCCGCAAATCCCGTTGCTTGCCATCATTGCAATAATGCCCCTTGCGTTACGGCTTGTCCCGTTAATGCTCTAACTTTTCAACCAGATAGCGTACAGCTGGATGAACAAAAGTGTATTGGTTGTAAAAGATGCGCAATCGCTTGCCCCTTTGGTGTCATTGAGATGAATAACGTGGTCGCATTGAAATGCGACCTTTGTTTTCAGCGAGATTCTGGCGCGCAAGCTTGTGTTGAAGTTTGCCCAACGCAGGCGTTACGGCTGATGGATGGCAAAGGGTTACAGCAGATAAAAATGAGGCGTCAGCGTAGAGCCGCAGAGGGAAAAGCAGCAGAGGAACTACAATCATCCCGCCGCGCGGCGTTACTCCCTGTTAATCCGCGCAAAGGTGCAGATAAAATTTCAGCGAGCGAGCGGAAAACGCACTTTGGCGAAATTTATTGTGGGCTGGATCAACAACAAGCTGCTTATGAAAGTGACCGCTGTGTCTGGTGCGCCGAAAAAGCTAACTGTAACTGGCATTGTCCGCTGCATAACGCCATTCCAGACTACATTCGACTGGTGCAACAAGGACGGATTATCGAAGCGGCAGAACGTTGCCACCAGACCAGCTCCTTGCCAGAAATCTGTGGCAGGGTATGCCCACAGGACCGGCTTTGTGAAGGGGCATGTACGTTGAAAGATCACACCGGCGCAGTCTCTATCGGTAATCTGGAACGTTACATCACTGATACCGCGCTGGCGATGGGCTGGCGCCCCGATGTCAGCCAGGTTATACCTCGCATGGAAAGAGTGGCGGTGATTGGCGCAGGGCCCGCAGGGCTGGGCTGTGCCGATATTCTTGCGCGTGCTGGCGTGCATGCGGATGTGTTTGATCGGCATCCCGAAATCGGCGGTATGCTGACTTTTGGTATTCCGTCCTTCAAGCTGGACAAAACGGTATTAAGCCAACGGCGGGAGATTTTCACGGCGATGGGGATCGACTTTCATCTCAACTGTGAAATTGGCCGCGACATTTCCTTTAGCGATTTAACGGCGGAATATGATGCCGTTTTCCTTGGTGTTGGTACTTACGGCATGATGCGTGCGGAGTTGCCGAATGAAGATGCACCCGGTGTGATTCAGGCATTGCCGTTCCTTACTGCGCATACCCGCCAGTTGATGGGGCTGCCTGAATCTGAAGAGTATCCGCAGACGGATGTTGCAGGTAAACGGGTTGTGGTGCTGGGTGGCGGAGATACGACAATGGATTGCCTGCGTACCTCCATTCGTCTGAATGCCGCCAGCGTGATTTGTGCTTATCGTCGTGATGAAGTCAGTATGCCTGGTTCCCGCAAAGAGGTAGTCAATGCACGCGAAGAAGGGGTTGAATTCCAGTTTAATGTTCAGCCGCAATATATCGCCTGTGATGATGACGGGCACTTAACTGCGGTTGGTTTGATCCGCACCGCAATGGGAGAACCGGGGCCAGATGGTCGACGTCGTCCTTGCCCGGTGGCTGGTTCTGAATTTGAGCTGCCCGCCGATGTCCTGATTATGGCATTTGGTTTTCAGGCGCATGCGATGCCGTGGTTGCAAGGTAGCGGTATTAAACTCGATAAATATGGCCTGATTAAAGCCGGCGACGCGGGACATTTATCTACCCAAACGCATCTGAAAAAAGTCTTTGCGGGGGGTGATGCCGTTCATGGCGCAGACCTGGTGGTCACCGCAATGGCGGCAGGAAGGCAGGCGGCGCGCGATATGTTAGCTATGTTTGATACGAAGGCATCGCAATGAAATCGTTAATTATTGTCAATCAAAATGACTGCATTGGTTGCCGTACTTGCGAAGTGGCTTGCGTGGTTGCTCATCCGTTAGAACTGGAGTTGAATGCCAGTTTTTTTCTACCGCGCTTAAAGGTACAGCGTCTGGATAGCGTAAGCGCACCGGTGATGTGTCACCAGTGTGAAAATGCGCCGTGTGTAGGGGCTTGCCCGGTACAGGCGCTGACCATGGGGGAGCAGCTAGTGGAGGCAAACGCCGACCGTTGTATTGGTTGTCAGAGTTGTGCCTGTGCATGCCCGTTTGGCATGATCACCATTCAGATGTTGCCGGGAAATGTACGTCCATTGATCGTGAAATGCGATCTTTGCGAACATCGGGTTGAAGGGCCTGCCTGTGTCGAGTCCTGCCCGACACAGGCGTTACAGTTGATGACGGAGGGAGAACTTAAGCGGATCCGCCAGCAGCGTATTGCTGCCAGCGGCGAGAATCTTCTCTGATAAAACCCCCGCGCTTGTATGGCGCGGAGCTTCTCTTAGATTGCCCAACCACCTGCGTAAAACACGACCAGGGCGACGGTAATGATAACAGTACCGATATTCAGTTTGTGCCATTCGCGCGCAAATACGCGGCCCACCACCAGCGTTACAAAGCCCAGCATAATACCGGTAACGATATTGCAGGTCAGGACGATGAATACCGCGCAAACCAGTCCTGCCATAGCATCAATAAAGTCATTGAAGTCCAGTTTCGAGACGTTACTTAACATCAGCAGACCAACGTACATCAGTGCGGGGGCTGTGGCATAACCGGGGATCAGAAACGACAACGGTGATAAGAACAGAATCAACAGGAATAGAAAGCCTACAACAGTCGCTGTCAGACCTGTCTTGCCACCGGCAGCAGTCCCAGCCGCAGATTCGATATAGACAGCTGCCGGGGCTGCGCCTACCAGGCCTGAAAATATCGAGCTTACTGAATCGCTGGTTAGTGCTTTACCTCCGTTAATAATCTGATTGTCTTTATCCAGAAGATTTGCCTGACCAGCAACCGCACGGATGGTGCCAGTGGCATCGAACACTGCGGTCATCACCAGTGCCAGTACACTCGGGAGCACGGTTGGCTGAAGCGCACCGATAATATCAAGGCTGAATATAAGGGATTTTCCATCTTCGCCAGTCAGGCTGGGCATGGCTACCAGACCGTGGTATTTCACCGTTGGATCGAAAATTAAGCCAATGATCGAGATGGTGATAATGACCAGCAAGATCCCGCCTGGAACGCGGCGCTTTTCCAGACCGAAGATAACCGCTAATCCCAGCAAACTCATCAGCACCGGGAAAGAGGTAAACGTACCAAGCGCCACAGGTAAGCCTTCAATCGGATTTTTGATGACCATACCGACGCCGTTGGCGGCAATCAGCAGCAGGAACAGACCAATACCGATACCTGTACCGTGTGCAATACCCATTGGTAAATTACGCAATATCCAGGTACGAATACCCGTTACGGAGATGGCGGTGAAGATGAGGCCCATCAGAAAGACCGCGCCCAGCGCGACAGGCACGCTAATTTGTTGCCCGAGCACCAGGCTAAATGCGGTAAATGCGGTAAGTGAAATGGCGCAGCCAATCGCCATCGGCAAATTAGCCCATAACCCCATCAACAGGGAGCCGAAACCTGCGACCAGACAGGTGGCGACAAAAACTGCCGCAGGAGGAAACCCCGCTTTTCCTAGCATGCCGGGAACCACGATAACGGAATAAACCATGGCCAGAAAGGTGGTCAAACCCGCCAGCACTTCCTGACGAACGGTACTGCCACGAGCTGTAATTTTAAAATAATTATCCAACGCGCCTTGGGGCTTTGGTGCGTCCGGTGTTTGTAGGATGTCTCCAGACATAATGATGTCCTCACGAGGATGTTAAGGTTTTATTATTAGTTGCGTTCGTACACCAGACGACCATCAACGTAGGTGCGGTATATAGAACGGTCATCGCCCAACGTCATCATCACGAACAATTTGTCGACTAAAGAAACAGAGTTGTCATAGCGCAGTTGCTGAAGCGGCGTTGCTGTCGGTTCCATCACCACGAAATCGGCTTCTTTACCTGGCATAAAGTTGCCGATCAGGTTGTCGAGCCCCAATGATTTCGCACCGCCCAGGGTGGCAAGATAAAACGCTTCATAAGCTGAGAGGCGATACCCCTGTAACTGCAACACTTTGTACGCTTCGTTCAGCGTCTGCAGCATGTTGAAGGTGGTTCCTGCGCCAATATCAGTTCCCATGCCGACTTTCACTTTTTTCTGCCATGCTTTTTGTAGATTGAATAAGCCGCTGCCAAGATAAAGGTTGGAGGTCGGACAGAAAGCGATACTGGATTTGGTTTCGCTCAGGCGGTCCCACTCTTTTTCTTCCAGATGGACGCAGTGAGCAAAGACGCAGTTTTTACCTGTCAGACCGTACTGATGATAAACATCCAGGTAGCCATCGTGTTCAGGATAAAGTGATTTCACCCAGGCAATTTCATCTTTGTTTTCACACAGATGAGTATGTACCCACGTATCGGGATACTCTTCTTTCAGGCGTTGTGCCATCGCCATCTGTTCGGGCGTTGAGGTGGGGGCGAAACGTGGCGTAATGGCATACAGCAGGCGGCCATTTTTGTGCCAGCGTTCGATTAGCTCCTTACTTTGCTGATAGCTGCTTTCTGCCGTGTCGAGTAGATAATCTGGCGCGTTGCGATCCATCATTACCTTGCCGGCAATCATTCGCATATTGATATGACTCGCGGTTTCAAACAATGCATCCACCGACTGCGAATGAACAGTACCAAACACCAGCGCCGTGGTAGTGCCGTTACGTAATAACTGCTTGATGAAGAACGCCGACATTTCGCGTGCGTATTCTAAATCTTCATAACGACGCTCGGTGGGGAAGGTGTGTTTGTTCAGCCATTCCAGCAACTGCTCGCCATAGGCGCCGATCATTTCACTCTGCGGATAATGGATATGCGTGTCGACAAAGCCCGGGACTACCAGCTTGCCGCGATAGTCGCGGACACGAATGGAGTCAGGGATTTGATATTTTCCCTCTTCCCACTCGCCAAACCATGCCACTTTCCCCTGGCGAATCAGTAACAATCCATCTTCGATAAATCGCAACGCAGAGGAAATCTCTTCCGGGTTATCAACCGTACGGGTGACATCAATAAAACTGCCTCGAACTGCTTTTAACGTGTGTTCGCCTGACATCATTAACTCCTTTACTGTTAATCCATCTCTTCCGCTGAGGGAATACCTGGCAAAACGTTTTCTTGTCGGTAGCCTCCTGGGAGAATGATATTTAAAACAATTGCGGTTAACCCTCCGGCACAAATAGGATTTTCAACTAATACATAAATAGAGGCGGGTAAGATTTTAAAAATTTCGGGGTCATATGAAACGCCAAGACCCAAACCCAAAGAGGTAGCGACGATCAATGTTTCACGTCGTTTTAATCCGTTGGTGATAATGATGCGGATACCGGCAATTGCAATCATGGAAAACATCAGCGTCATTGCGCCACCCAGAACCGCTGAGGGAATAGTGGTGAAGAAGCCGCCGATCATTGGAAATAACCCGAGGATCACCAGCATTATCGCGATGCTCCGTCCAATATAACGTGAGGCGACGCCAGTCATCTGAATCACGCCGTTGTTCTGTGCAAAGGTGGTTAATGGCAATGAACCGACCGCGGAGGCAATGACAGAGACTAGTCCATCCGCCAGCACGCCTCCTTTCAGACGCGACTGATATTCCTCCCCCTGAATTGGGCGGCGGGAAACCATCGCTGTGGCGGTGATATCGCCTACCGCTTCCAGCACGCTAAGTAGATAAATCGTGCCGACAACCAGGAACTGATGAAAGCTGAAACTAAATCCGTATTTGAATGGATGTGGGATGGTGATGAGCGGCAGATTGCGCATGCTGCTGAAATCAACCATGCCCAGGCATAACGAAACGATATAGCCAACGCATAAACCAATGGCGATACCGCCCATGCGCAGAAGCGGACTGCGGCAGCAGTTAAAACCGATAACCACAATCAGAACCAGCAATCCGACGCCAAGATGTTCGTAACTGCCGAACGTGCCGCTACTTTTGGCGGCAAAGCCGCCACCAAAATCAATGATGCCGACTTTAATCAGACTTAAGCCAATCATCAACACGACGACACCGCTGACGGTGGGAGTAATCACTCTGCGTAAATAAGGGAGAATAAATGAAGCACCGACCACGAGAAATGCGCCCACGAAGGAGACGCCAAGTAGCGACGACATGATTAATTCTTCGTGGAAACCGTCGCTTTTCATGCTGCTGCCCAGAGCAATCATGACCGTAACAAATGAAAAATTGACTGACTGAATGGAGAGTAAACCGGAACCCACGATGCCATAACGGTTTACCTGTAACCAGGTGCCAATGCCGGAAGCGATCATCGCCATGGAAACCAGATAGGCAGTGGTTTCTACGGAAAGCTGTAATGCCGCACCCACAATTAGCGCGGGTGTCACCATCGGAACGAAAATTGCCAGTAGATGAGTAATTGCGCCAATGATTGCCTGATGAAAGGGAGGGCGGTCCTCCAGTTCAAATATAAGGTCGGAGCCTGCACGGTTTATATCAGACATCCCTTCACTCCTTTTAAAGTAAATTTGATCATCTGAATCAGTAAAATAAATTCCCACGAATTTGGGGCGCAGGACGCCTTGAGAACGGCTTATCTCATTTTCGCAGTCACTATTTAGTTATCTATAAAACAGGGAAACTGGCCGCCGGAGCGGCCATTTATGGTTTATATTTTTTCCAGTGCGGTGAGTATTTTCTCCGGAGTGAAATGCCATTCGCGTAACCAGACGCCGCAGGCATCGTGAATAGCAGTTGCAATCGCCGGAGCTGCGCCATTTACGCCAATTTCTGAGATCGATTTAGCACCGAATGGGCCGACTTTATCGTCACTTGGTACCAGAACGGCGCGGAAATCACGCGGAATGTCGCCAATCTTTGGCGCACCATAACTTCGCAAATCGCGTGTCAATGGGTGACCCTCGGCGTCGTAAATGATTTCTTCACTCAAGCTATGACCGATAGCACGCATGGTGGCGCCGTAGATCTGACCCAGCGCTAACTCTGGGTTGACCGGTGTGCCACAGTCCAGCAAAGCGTAGAATTTATCCAGACGGATTTCACCCGTACGGGTGTTTACGGCAACTTCGGCAAAGTTTGCCCCATACGGAAAGGCAAAATCAGGTGTGATATAGCAGGCGGTTCCCACCAGTGAACCAAAACCAGTACCGGTTTCTCCTTGATGAGCGATTTCTCCGAAACTGACTTCTCCTTTCTTCCCGCGGACGATGCCCGGAGTGGTCAGTTGGACATCTTCCAGTGGTTCACCCAGCATGTTGGCTCCGTGGAGGAGGATTTTCTCGCGCAGATTTTCCGCCGCCATACGTGCTGCATTCCCGGAGAAACAGGTGCCGGACGAGGCATATGCGCCTTTGTCAAATAACGCATGGTCGGTGTCGCCAGAAATAACATGTACGTCCTGTGGCGCGCAATGTAGCACTTCTGCCGCCAGTTTTGTCACCACGGTATCCAGGCCGGTGCCAATATCTGCACCGCCTGAATGGACAATAATCGTGCCATCAGATTCCAGTTTGATCATGCAGTTAGCCTGATCGATATCTGGTATCCCCGATTTCTGCATGATAATGGCGACGCCTCGCCCCACACGCCAGTCACCTTCCTGCGCTTTCGGCGAAGACCACTGGATCATCTCACGTCCCTGTCGCAGGATCTCTTCCAACGCGCAACTGGCGGCAGAAGGGACGGAGGTTGGCGCTTTGCCTTCGCCGATAGCGCCGAGGATCTTCAGTTCTTGCCCTTCGTGTACCCGGTTACGCTCAATAATTTCCAGTTGGTCAATCTGCAACTGTTCCGCCAGTTCTGCTAACGCCATGGTGATGGCGAAGTTACCTTTTGGCGCGCCGTAACCTTGATAAGCACCGTTTGGGCAAATGTTGCTGTAGTAGGTGGTGACCTGGAAATCGACGTTATCGCACGGATATAACGGCAACGACAGGGCCGGTCCGTTACACGGTACGGTGAGTGAATGGTTTCCGTAAGGTCCTGTATTGGCGCGGAAATCCATTTTCACTGCCGTCAGGCGACCATCTTTTTTCGCCCCCAGTTTAACGGTGACTTTCGCTACGTGCCGCGAGGTGTTGGCAATAAACTCTTCTTCGCGGGTGTAGCGGAACAGAACCGGACGTCCGGTCACGCAAGTTGCCCATGCGCATACTTCTTCCAGCAGAATGTCCTGTTTGGAACCAAAGCCGCCGCCAACGCGTTCTTTAATGACATGAACCTTATGCTGCTTCATGCCGACGAGGCGCGCTACCTGACGGCGCAAGTGCCACGGTACCTGAGTAGAGGCGTGGATCACCAGACGATCGCCATCCATACGGGTAAAGCAGATATGAGTTTCAGTAGGGCACTGCTGAGCCTGAGTTGAGTTATAGGTTCGCTCAATGATCACATCGGCATCGGCGAAACCTTTGTCCATATCGCCGATATGGCCATGAATGCTGGCCGCGATATTTTTGCGTGGGCGTGAACCGATTGGGAAGTTAATGATCATATGCTCGCCACGCTGGGCTGCATGGCTATTGTCTTCTTCCAGCGTATCTGGCGCGCCAGCGACATAAATTACCGGTTCGTCGTGTACTACTGGGGCATCTTCCGCCATCGCATCGTCAATTGATATCACCGGCTTGAGAACGTCATATTCAACGTCGATGAGTTTCAGTGCTGCCAGCGCAATCTCTTCGCTTTCGGCTACAACAGCGGCTACGCGATCGCCAACGTGACGCATTTTTTTGCCGAACATGCGACGGTCGAGCGGTGAAGGTTCTGGTGCGCTTTGACCGCCCGGGGTGTAGTAGATGTCCGGGCAATTCAGGTGAGTAATAACGTGAACGACGCCTGGCAAAGCTTCGGCTTTGCTGACATCCAGATGTGTAATCAGCGCGTGGGCGTGAGGGCTGCGTAACATTTTGATGATGCAGGCGTCAGCTGTCACGCGGTCTTCAACATAGCAGGGTTTTGCCTGCACCATTTTAGCGGCATCGGTTTTCGGATAGTGCTTACCAATGACCTCAAGGTCGTCGCGGAAAGTCGGAGCGATATCAATCGTCGCCTGTGGGTTATTTTTTCGCGCAACCGCCAGTTCAATGACCTGATAATATTGCTGCCAGCCAGCGTCGCGGCTGAACAGGCCAGAAAGCGCGTCGTCGATCTCTTCGCGGGTTGGTGCTGCAACGCGATCGAGTAGATCGCTGATAATCAGAGATGCTGCCGGATCGTTGTAACCGGACTGGACTACGCCGACATCAACCATTGCCTGCTGAACCAGACTTAATTCGTTCCATTTACCTAAGGATTCAGCGGTGCGGATTTCTGCCTGATCTAACTGAGCAGCGATAAGCAGGGAGGCGTTGACGATGTTGCCGTTATAAATAATCGCATCAGAACCGGCGAAACCGAAACCATCATCACTGTTGCGTACAGAGTGCATGCCCATGTTAAACAACAGCTTTTGTACGTTTTCAGCAGGATTAACCTTTAGTTCCCTGGAAGCGCCATTTAAAGTCAAGTGGATGATCATACGGCTTCCTCCCCAGCCTGTTGGCAGTCGGTATACAGGTCGGCAACTACAACTCCCGTGATATAGCGTTTATACGCGACGCTACCCCGAATATCCCCCACGGGGAAAATCGCCCTGGCGACGGCTTGCTCCAGTGCGCGACCTTCCAGATTTTGTTTTTCTACGTCGTGCAGGCGCAGTGTTTTACTGGCGACGCCATCCAGCGCGATCCGCAGACCGTCGTGATCTGTTAATGCAACTGCTGCGGTAACCACGGTTAACCCCGCCTGGGAACGGCTAATTTTGCGAGTAGCACAAGTGCGATACGGATCTTTTATGATAATTTCAGTCAGCAGTCGGTCGCGTGGATCGGCAAGATAGTTTTCAATCGACAGTGTTTCGCCGTTGCCAAAAACCAACTCAGCATCCAGCGCCAGCAGTACCGGAAGTAACACGGACTCTTCCTGCCTGGCGGCGATTTCGCCACCGATAGTGGACTGGTTACGGACATGGCGGGAGTAGACAAAACCGAGCGCTTCCCGCAGCGCCGCTGGAATGTAGCGTGCATCGCGCAGAGGCTGTAAGCGCGACATTGCGCCAATGCGCAGTGCCCCGTTATCCCAGTCAACCCAGCCCAGTTCCAGATCCTGCAAAGAAATGGCAATTTTTTTATCCGTCCGGGTTGGTGTGGCATTAAGTTTGCTGCCCCCGGCAAACCAGACAGCTTCATCCTGGTAGCGGCGCTTTAGTTCCAGCGCCTGTTCTACCGAGTCGGGTCTGAAAAATTGTTCAATCATCTTCTTTCCTTAATTTCCCTTCTTCTCTGAAAGAAGAGGGGATCTGTCATTTATGCCAGCGCATCCATCCGACGCCACATACTGGCGGCAGCTTTTCTGGCTTGCGCATAAATGGAATCGCAGTCGAAGTTAAACTGATGGTCTTCATAAACCATCACGCCGTTGACCATCACACTGTGAACGCTGCCTGAACCCATACCGAAGGCGATATGTCCGGCGATATTGTCTGCCAGCAGTGGTGTCGGTGAGTTGTAATCGCAAATGGTTAAATCGGCTTTATAACCGACCTCCAGAAGGCCAAATTTTGCGCTGAAGTTGCGGCTAATCAGTTCGTTGCCGTTAGCCAGGGCTTTGGCAAAACTGTCAGGCCACAGCGAACCACCAGCGTCACGATGTTTAAAGAAGGCGAATTTCATCTCTTCAAACATGTCTGAACCGATGCCGTCAGTTCCCAACGCAAGATTGCGGATATCGCTAAGGTGATGGTTATAGCCGACATGGTTGTTCATGTTAGAACGGGCGTTATGCACCAGGAACGCATCGTGCTGATTAAGCAGATCGATATCCTCTTTCGACAGATACAACCCATGAGCGACCAGCGTTTTACTGTTGATGAGATCGTAGTCCGCCAGGCGTACCAGCAGGTCTTTGCCGTGCCAGTGGTGGCTGTGAGAGACGTCATACAAATCTTCCGCTGCGTGAATGTGTAAACCACGTCCCGTTGCTTTTACCGCCTCGCGAAGCATTTCCAGACCTGCATCTGGAACAGTAAATGGTGCGTGAGCGCCGATATGTGCTTCCACCAGATACGGCTCCGTTGCGGATTTCTTCGCGTCGTCAATCTGATGGGCGAAACGGATGTTTTCTTCTACCCCTTCCTGTAACTCTTTGATGCCGTTGTTACGATCGGTGGTTTCAAAACAGGTCATCGCACGCAAACCAACTTTTAAAAATGCGTTGCGCAGTGTAGAGAGCGACCCTCCGATATAGGCAGGGGAAGCATGATGATCGATAACCGTGGTACATCCGCTCTTGATAGCCTCCAGTGAACAAATTAGCCCGCTGTAATAGAGCGACTCTTCATCAAGAGCGCGATCGAGCCGCCACCAGAGATTTTTCAGCGTCGAGATGAAATCCGGACAGGGGGCGATATTCGCCATAATTCCTCGGGACAAACCCGAGTAAAAATGGTTATGCGAGCAGACAATGCCTGGCATCACAATTCGACCATGCATCTCTTTGTAGCGGGCGTCAGGATAGCGTTGCGTCAGGGTGTCGCCGATAGCGATGATGACATCATTTTCGATGGCGATATCGACGCCTTCCTGTACTTTTGCCGGGTGTAGCTGAACTGCGGTGACATTCTTCAGAATCAACATGATTACACCTCCACGTGGCCCAGCAGATAATGATGATGCTGGTGGATATGGCTGATAATGCGGCACATATTGTTTAGCTCCGGTGGCACGTTGTTAAACAGCCCTTCGCTGTCGATGTTCAGATTCCAGCTTTGGTTATTCAGACGTACGCGCACCCGGTCATTTTCCACCAGGAAGCCAGGGTTGCTGCTGTTATCAAAATCCTGCGACAGGCTAAAGACGGTGATTTTGTCTTTGTATGGTCTGCCATTCCATGGGCAGAACTGGGCACAGTTACCACATTCGTTGCAGTAGGCATCGAGGTGGAGTGTCTGGAAACGGTTCTGGAATCCTGGAACCGGAATAGAGACGTTGGCGCGGTTCGGGCAGACATCGACGCACTTGCTGCAAACATAGTTACATTCAAGGCAGCGTGCGGCTTCCTGAGCGACAAATGCGTCACGGTCGTCGCTATTTACCATGGAGATAGAGATATCGCCTTTGCGTAGATAGATTTCCGCAGGGTTGGCGTTGTTCCAGTATTTATCGCTCTGGTGTGAACGGATGTTTTCCCGGCTAAGGATGGCATCCGTTGCCCGACGTGCGGTTCCAACCGCTGCGACAATAGAGGACGGCCCGCGTTGAACGTCACCAATCATAAAGACGTCAGCGAGGCGAGTTTCACCGTTGTGATCGACATCTGGCCAGCCGTTTTTGTCCAGTGGTACGCCCATAGCATTCAAGGCTTCAGTGTCCTGCTGTTCGCCAATGGCGGTAATCAGGCTGTCTACATGCAGCGTCATTGTTTCGCTGGTTTCAACCGGACGGCGACGACCTTTCTCATCAGGTTCACCAAGCGACATGACGCGCAGTGTTAAGGTACCGTCGGCATCAAAATGTTCCGGGTTGTTCAGGAAACGGAACTCTACACCATCGTGCAGTGCTTCTTCATACTCTTCACGCCACGCTGGCATCTCTTGCAGTGAACGACGGTAAATGACGGTCGCTTTTTCGACGCCAGGTACGCGTAATGCGGCGCGCGCGCAGTCCATCGCGGTGTTACCAGCTCCGACAATCGCCACATGCTTGCCCAGGTGGAGCGCTGCACCTTTGTTGTATTCGCGCAGGAAGGGGAGAGATTTCCAGACGTGTTGATTGTCGCCCGCCAGTTTTACACCGCTGTTTTTATCGGTGCCGGTAGCGATCAGAATGTAATGGAAGCCCTGATTTTTTAATTGTTCGACGGTTAAAGTCGATGAACAGCCATACTCAAATTTCACCCCATGGTCAGCGACAAAATCGATATCGTGCTGAATTAACTCCGCCGGGATACGGAACTGGGGAATGATATTTTTCACCACGCCGCCCGCATTGGCTTCGCGTTCAAATAGCGTGACCGGATGACCGGCTCTGGCAAGGAAGTAACCTGCCGCCAGACCCGCCGGGCCCGCGCCAATCACGGCGACTGGGTGGCGTGAACCGGAACCCGCTGGTTTGTGCCAGCGCTGTTTATACTCATCCCAGCCTTTTTCCAGCGCGACTTTTTTCAGTTCGCGGATATTCAGCGCACTGTCGTAGTCCAGGCGGGTACAGTTGTACTGGCATTGATGATCGCAAATGTGACCGGTAATGGCGGGCAGGGCGTTGCGCTGATAGATAAGTTCCAGCGCGTCGGCATAGCGGTGCTCGCCCAGCAGGCGAATATATTCAGGGATATCCTGTTGGATGGCGCAAGCGGTGACACATGGTGCAACGTAGCAGTCGGTCAGCGGCAGATCTTCCGCCACTTCAATACGCTCTTCGGGCTTCCAGTGTTTCTGGGTGTACTCCATGGTTAACGCGTCTGCCGCCAGCTTGTTCAGCCGTTCAACATCAACATGGTCGAGACCCCAGGCATCTGACGCTTCCAGTTCACGCATGCAGGCGCTTAAACGCAGATAGCCGCCGGGTTTCAACAGGTCAGTTGCCATGGTGATCGGGCGAATACCAGTATCGAAAATATCGCGGATAGTCAGTTGGCTGGCGCCACCGGAATAAGAGATAGGCAGTCTGCCATCAAAGGCGCGGGACAGAACTGCTGCAACATTGATAGAGAGCGGGAACAGCGCACGCCCGGACATATACATCTCTTCACCAGGCAAGGCGCCTTTGTTGTTGATAGTGCCGAGAGTGTTAGTCAGTTTGACGCCAAAGCTGAGCGATTTCTCTTTAGCCAGCGCCATCAGGCGTTGCAGCATCTCCAGCGCCTGTGTCAGCTTCAGATCATGATCAAAAGACTCTTCTTTTAAGCCGATGTAATCGAACCCGCAGCCATCAAGAATTTCACGTACCCGTGTGTAGCCCAACAAAGTCGGGTTAAGTTTCACGAAAGTGTTCAGCTCTTTTTCTTCCAGCATGTAGCGGCAAATGGCTTCGATTTCATGTGGAGGGCAGCCGTGCATAGTGGAGAGGGTTACGCCTTGCACCATGCTGGTAGGGATACGTGCCGGTAGTGCCTGTAAATGCGCGCGTTTACCCTGCAAACCGTGGCGGGCTAAAAACGCATCATCCAGGAGCAGTTTATTAAGCGTATCGCGGTATTGGGTGAATTTCGGATGTGCAGATGCGTCCATCATATTGTCGATGAATTGCTGCATTGGTGGTTGTTTAATACCGTCGAGGTTGTAACCGACGCTCATATTAAAGATGAACGATTTACCGGAGTTGGAAGGTTGGAACATGGCTTCAAGCAGATGCAAGGCAAACCAGGCTTTAAGGTATTCATCCCATGCTTTAAGCAGAGTGAATTCGGTAGACCATTCGGTGTTAAAACACTCGTCTTCTGCGTCGATACAGGGTTTTTCTAGCTCCAGACGGTCAAGAATTTGTACCGTTTTTAGTTCGATGAATCGTCCGCCGGTCAGCCATGAGGTGACGATATTTTGTGCGAGTTGCGTGTGCGGGCCAGCGGCAGGGCCGACGGGGGTAGCACAGGTTTCACCGAATACGTTGACAGATTTACCTTCTACGGGTGAGTAAAACTGCTGCTCAGGAATACCAAAGATAGAGCGTTGTTGTTGGTATTCATCAAATATGCGCGTCAAAAGTTCCTCAAACGGAATGGGACGCATAATATCCCCCATAACCCTCTCCTTAGCTTACACAGATATCATTGAGTGACCGGTATTGAGAAATCCGGTGGTTTAGAGGGATAGAGCAACAATCGCACCACTCTTGCCAACTTTGCCTGGTAATATAAAAAAATGTGAGGCGATTCGAAAGTTAAACGCTTTTTGTGAATTATCTCACAGTAGCCAAATGAGAATTAAAATCACTCCTGAGGTTTATTATTGCCAGGGTTTTTATCACCTTTTCTCGTTTCTCAAAAACAGTGATTCCTTATCATTATGATAAAGGCGTAGTGAGTGGGTTAAATATTTGAACGCAATCGTTTAACTGGGTTTTCTAAATTTAAGCATGCTTTTTTGTGCATTAATAAAATCTTCGGGAGTATCAATATCTAAAATTATTTCTTCATTTTCCATTTCGACGAAATAGTGTTCACCCATCAGCAATGCTTGACGCATATTGCTAACATTAGGTCGCTGGACCGCCTGCATCAGGCACGATTTCGACATTAAAATCGGATGTCCAGGTATGCCGTTGTGCTGAGGGAGTATTGCGCCATTGTTACGTAATACCCAGATTTTTCGGAAAATATCGGTGTTCAGATTGGGCATGTCGCCATGGGTGATAAAACAATGCGCTGTTTCAACCGAGGGGGCTGCGGCTTTCACCGAGGTCAGCAAGCCCAGCGCATAATCAGGGTTATAAATAATAGTGATATTGGCATTGTTTACGTAGCGATTATGCAGTTCATCAGCACGATAACCGGTTACTAAAATAATTCGACTACAAAACTGCAACGCATTTTTGATACTTGCATCAAGAATTGTTCCCTGTTGCCAGGGTAACATCATTTTCCATTGCCCCATTCTTGATGATAATCCGGCAGCGGTAATTATACAGTCGATGGCTGACATAGAGTTTCCATTATTTATTGGCAAGTCATACCTGAAAATTGTGTCACTTTCCTACAAATAAAGTGATGGGGCTAATTTACCTCAGAGAGGTCCCAGAAGGCTCGTGAAAAGTATAATTGACCCGGCAATGTTATTCATTGATTTAGGCGCAAAGAAACACCCCGCAGTCATTTCTGTTGTTGGTGCAGGGGGAAAAACCAGCCTGCTTTTTTGGCTGGCGCAGTTATTTCAGTCCAGCGGCAGGCGCGTTTTAATCACTACGACCACACATATGTTTTTGCCCGATTCCTGCTGGCCTGTGATTTTCTGCCGCGATCCCGTAATGCTTCCTCATGTGTCTCTCACGTCGCCTGTTTCATTTTGTTTTAACCGCTGGAAAGCGCAGTCAGGGAAAGCCCAGGGGTTTGCACCAGACGTCATTGATGCGCTGGCGCAACGTCCGGAATGTGATGTGATTCTCGTTGAGGCAGATGGCTCGCGTGGATTGCCGTTAAAAGCGCCGGATGAGCACGAACCTTGCATACCACAAAGCAGTTGTTGCGTGATTGCTGTGATGAGTGGGCATTTACTGGGCACGATAATTGACGCAGAAAATATCCATCGCTGGCCGCAGTTTGCCAACATCACCGGGCTGACGCCGGGGTCGACCTTGCAATTTAGCGATCTCGTTTCGCTGGTTCGCCATCCTCTGGGCGCGTTTAAAAACGTGCCTTCAGGTTGTCGGAGAGTCTGGTTTATTAACCGTTTTTCTCAATGTGAGAATGTGATCGTACAAAGTGAGCTACTCAAGCCACTGCAACAACATGACGTAGAGGCAATCTGGCTGGGCGATATACAAGAAAATCCTGCAATCGCGCGCAGATTTGTGAAATAGCAGCCCGGGCATTCCGGGTAACTGAAAGGATATCCATTGAGGTTGGTATGAATATTTTCACAGAGGCTGCAAAATTAGAAGATCAAAATTGTCCGTTTGTGATAGCGCAAATTGTTGATAGCCGAGGCTCTACACCTCGCCATTCTGCACAAATGTTAGTGCGTGCAGACGGTTCCATCGTCGGTACGATTGGTGGAGGAATGGTTGAGCGTAAGGTGATTGAAGAGTCGCTGGAGGCATTGCAGGAACGTAAGCCGCGTTTATTCCATGGACGCATGGCCCGTAACGGAGCGGATGCTGTCGGGTCAGATTGCGGAGGTGCAATGTCAGTATTTATTAGCGTACATGGTATGCGTCCACGGCTGGTATTAATCGGCGCGGGGCATGTCAACCGGGCCATTGCCCAGAGTGCGGCTCTGTTGGGGTTTGATATCGCCGTTGCCGATATTTATCGTGAAAGTCTGAATCCTGAACTTTTCCCGCCATCAACAACATTACTGCATGCCGATTCGTTTGGCGCTGCGGTGGAGGCGCTGGAAATTCGACCTGATAATTTTGTTCTTATTGCCACCAATAATCAGGATCGTGAAGTTCTCGATAAATTCATTGAACAGCCAGTCGCATGGCTGGGATTACTGGCAAGCCGCCGTAAGGTTCAACTATTCCTGCGCCAGTTGCGTGAGAAAGGTGTGTCAGAAGACCATATTGCCCGTTTGCATGCGCCGGTGGGCTACAACATCGGTGCCGAAACACCGCAGGAGATCGCCATCAGCGTGCTGGCAGAGATCTTACAAGTTAAAAATAACGCGCCTGGTGGGCTGATGATGAAACCTTCACATCCTTCCGGACATCAATTAGTGGTGATTCGCGGGGCGGGAGACATCGCCACTGGGGTGGCGCTGCGGCTGTATCATGCGGGTTTCAAAGTGATCATGCTGGAAGTGGAAAAACCGACGGTGATTCGCTGCAGCGTGGCGTTTGCCCAGGCCGTATTTGATGGCGAAATGACGGTTGAAGGTGTCACTGCTCGGCTGGTCTCCAGCTCTGCGGAGGCAACGAAGCTGACTGAGCGTGGGTTTATTCCGGTGATGGTCGATCCCACCTGTGCGCAGCTCGATGAACTTAAACCGCTCTGCGTGGTGGACGCCATTCTGGCGAAACAGAATTTGGGTATGCGTGCTGATATGGCACCAGTGACAATTGCACTTGGGCCTGGTTTTACCGCAGGAGTAGATTGTCATGCGGTGATTGAAACAAATCGCGGACACTGGCTCGGGCAAGTCATTTATTCTGGTTGTGCGCAGGAGAATACCGGCGTTCCTGGCAATATTATGGGACATACCACCCGGCGGGTTATTCGCGCTCCGGGTGCGGGCATGATGCGTTCGAACGTTAAATTAGGCGATTTGGTGGAGGAGGGGGATGTCATAGCCTGGATTGGCGAGCATGAAGTTAAAGCGCCGTTGACGGGCATGGTGCGTGGCTTGCTGAACGATGGACTGGCTGTGGTCGGTGGTTTTAAAATCGGTGATATCGACCCTCGTGGCAAAACGGCTGATTTCACCAGTGTTTCTGATAAAGCCAGAGCAATTGGTGGTGGAGTGTTGGAAGCGTTGATGATGCTGATGCATCAGGGCGTAAAAGCGACGAAAGAAGTGCTTGAAGTTGCTTAAATCAAGTTGGCCGGATGACATCGCATCCGGCCTTTGAATTACTGACAAATCACCGTTCCGGTTTTACCTTCAATTCCTTCTTTCGCTTTACTCAACACGGTAATCAGTGCTTCGCGACCCGCACGTGAGCGAGCAAATGACGCGGCGGCCTCCACTTTAGGTAGCATGGAACCTTTCGCGAAATGTCCTTCTTCAATAAAGCGTTCAGCATCGCTCAATGACAGACGGTCCAGCCACCGTTCATTTTCTTTACCAAAGTTAATCGCCACTTTTTCGACTGCGGTAAGGATTATCAACATATCTGCATCAATCATTTCTGCCAGACGTGCACTTGCCCAGTCTTTGTCGATAACGGCGCTGGCGCCGCGCAGATGGTTACCTTCACGAATGACAGGAATACCGCCACCACCAACGGTAATCACTACCTGGCCGGCGTCTACCAGTGCTTTCACCGTCTCTTTTTCAATAATATCAATCGGTTTAGGTGAGGCAACTACACGACGATAGCCGCGACCTGCGTCTTCTTTCAGAGTGTAGCCTTGTTTTGTCAGTCGTTCTGCTTCCTGCTCGGTAAAGAACGAACCGATCGGTTTAGTCGGGTTAAGAAAAGCCGGATCGTTGGCGTCGACTTCGACCTGCGTGACCAGAGTCGCAACGGGTTTATGAATGCCTCGGGAGAGCAGTTCTTCGCGCAGGGCGTTTTGCAGGTCGTAACCAATATATCCCTGACTTAAGGCGACACAGACAGACATCGGCAGCATTGGTGAATGCACTTCAGTTTTAGCTGCGGCTTCGAAGGCCTGGTTAATCATGCCCACCTGCGGCCCGTTACCATGAGTGACTATAACTTCATGCCCCTGGGCAATTAAATCAACAATTGCCTGAGACGTAATTTTGACCGCTTTCATTTGCCCGGCCAGATCGTCGCCCAGCGCATTCCCGCCCAGGGCGAGAACAATTTTCTTACTCATTTTTCCTCACTCATCATTCTTGATTGTGTATAGATCCCTGGCAGTGGTTAGAACACGGGAGGGACAAACGGTTTGCGTCGCAGGAAACGTCCCCGTCCGGCTTTGCCTGTAAAGGTGCCGTCACAGAAAATCGTTTCACCACGGGATAGGGTTCTGACAATTGCACCCTGGCAGGTAAAGCCCTCCCAGGGCGAGTAGTCGGCGTTGTCATGAAGATGACGATGGTGAATTTGCTGGCGTTTATTGGGGTCGATAATCACCACGTCGCCATCTGAACCGGGTGCCAGTAACCCTTTTTGTGGCCACAGACCAAACAGTCGTGAAGGCATCGCGCTGGTTAATTCGACAAAACGCTCCGGTGAAATACGCCCGCTCATTACGCCGCTGGAGAACAGTAACTGCATGCGATTTTCCACGCCGGGTAAGCCATTTGGGCAACGGCTGAAATCGCCTTTTGAAATCTGCTGGCGCTGAGCCATTGAGAAGGTGCAGTGATCGGTAGCGACCACGTCAATCGCGCCATCGTTGATGCCACACCACAGTTTGTCCTGCTCACGAACGTTGCGCAGCGGCGGACTAAGAATAAATTTCATGCCGTCTTCTGCATCGTAACTGCGCTCGTCCAGCAGAAGATATTGCGGGCAGGTTTCCACCCAGACTGGCTGGTGATTTGCGCGGGCAAGACGTAAATAATCCAGGCCTAAGCCGTTAGACAAGTGGACGATATATAACGGGGCGTTACCGGCAAGCTGCGCCAGGTTAATCATGCGGGCTATGGCCTCCGCTTCGCATTCCAGAGGGCGACTCATCGCGTGATAGCGCGGCGCAGTTAACCCAGCGGCGATAAACTCGGCACGCTTACTGGCAATAGCGGCGTCATTTTCTGGGTGTACAGTAGTCAGTGCGCCAGACTGATGTAGACGGCGTAACGCTTGCAAAACTTCATCATCGTTGAGTTTGTATTGATAGGTTAGATAGAGTTTAAAACTACTGAGCCCTTCCTCAACCATCATCGGGATTTCGTCGAGGATGGCATGATTGATATGCTGGATAACACCATGAAAGCTGTAGTCGATGACTGCTTTATGGGCGGCATAACCGCGATACACTTCCAGTTGATGACGTAACCGGCAGCCACTCGGGCCAAATCCCATATGGTCAATAATGGTTGTTGTACCGCCACACGCGGCTGCGCGGGTACCGGTAAAAAAATCATCACAACTGCGCGCGATGCCGACATCAATATTGAAATGCGTGTGAACATCCACGCCGCCAGGGAGGATGTAACATCCAGTGGCATCAATTACTTCACATGGGAGCTGCGGCGAAATATCGCGACCCAACTGGCGAACAATACCGTTTTCAATCAGCAAATCCTGTTTTGCTTGTCCATCTGCGTTAACGACAGTGCCGTTTTTAATCAATACGCGCATAGCAAACTCCAGAAACCCTCCGGCGAACCGGAGGGAATTAGGTGAAGAGTAATTATTCTGTTGCCAGCCAGCTTAATGGGATTGCGGCGTACATGGCGGCGCAGGTCACCAGGTGAGCTTTCCAGGTTTTTTCGTTTGGCGCATGGGCTTCAGGTTCTTTACCCGGGCCAAAGCCGATGACCGGAATGCCGTGGCGACCCATGATGGATACGCCGTTAGTAGAGAAGGTCCACTTATCAACGACCGGCGCTTTACCAAACAGGCCTTCGTAGGCATTAACCAGCGTTTTAACGGTGAAGTGATCTTCTTCCACTTTCCAGGTCGGGAAGTAGCATTCAGTTGGGTAAACCAGGCCAGTCCAGGACGGACGGTCGTAGTTGTACATAGAAACGACAGCATTCGCTTTCTGTACCGCTGGCAGGGCGCGGATTTCGTCCAGTGCGCCTTCCCAGGTTTCTCCCCAGGTCAGGCGACGGTCAATGGAAACGGCACAACTGTCTGCAACAGCGCAACGGCTTGGGGAGGTGAAGAAAATTTCAGAAACGGTCAAGGTGCCTTTGCCGAGGAATTCGTCATAGCCCAGACGTTGAGACAGATCTTGTAATTCGCTAAGAATCGGGCCCATTTTGAAGATGGCGTTATCACCGCGTTCTGGCGCAGAACCATGGCAGCTAACACCCTGTACATCAATGCGAATTTCCATACGACCGCGCTGACCACGGTATACCTGGCAGTCGGTCGGTTCAGTACTGACCACAAATTCCGGGCGAATGCCGGATTGTTCAATAATGTACTGCCAGCACAGCCCGTCGCAGTCTTCTTCCTGTACAGTACCGGTTACCAGCAGAGTGTATTCATCTTCCAGACCCAGGTCTTTGATGATCTTACCGGCATAAACCATTGATGCCATGCCGCCTTCCTGGTCGGAAGTACCACGACCGCCAATCAGTTCATCGGTTTCCATGCCTTTGTATGGGTCGAATTCCCAGTTTTTGATATTACCAATACCCACGGTATCGATATGAGCATCCATAGCAACCAGGCGCGGACCATGGCCGATATAACCGAGAATATTACCCATCGGGTCGATTTCAACCTTATCGAAACCGACTTTTTCCATCTCTTCTTTAATACGATGCACAACGCGTTTTTCGTCGCAGCTTTCGCTGGGAATCGCAACCATATCGCGCAGGAAGCGAGTCATGTCTGCCTGATAATCTTTTGCTTTTTCAAGAATCAGTTTGAATGGAATATTCTTAGCCATTATTTTCTCCAGATTTTTTACTCCCTGTTTGGCAGGGAGTTGTTCCAATAGGGGGATCAAGGTGCTACAGCGTGTTTGCCTTCCCAGACAACTTCGCGGTAGTGCTTCACGTCGGTGTCGCCTTCAGTGCTGATCACCAGCACGATGGCATCTTTGTTTAGCGCCAGTTTTTCCATCAGGCTTTGACGTTGCGGGTGATAATGAACAGCCGCGAGAACACCCAAACCGACAGCACCAGATTCACCGGAGATGATGCGCGGATCGTTGCCGTATGGGTTACCCAGCACGCGCATACCTAATGCGGCAACGCTGTCCTGGCAGGAGATGAATTGGGTCGCGCAATTACGTAAGATTTCCCAACCCAGTGGGTTAGGTTCGCCGCAGGCCAGGCCAGCCATGATAGTGGCCATATCGCCGCCAACGTTGACGATGTTGCCTTTGACGCCAGAGCGATAAATACAGTCAGCTTTATCAGGCTCAACAATGATGCTGTGCAGATTTTGTGGGCTATAGACATCCACCAGATAACCCAGCACGCCGCCAGCCATCGCGCCAACGCCAGCTTGCAACAGAACGTGCGTCGGTGTTACGCCCATGTCGCGCATTTGCTCAACGGCTTCATCCGCCAGCGTGGCGTAGCCTTGCATGATCCAGGTTGGGATTTTTGTGTAGCCTTCCCAGGCGGTATCCTGTACCACTTCCCAGCCACGTTGCTGAGCGTGCTGCATGGTCAGCCGAACGGTGTCGTCATAGTTCATGTCGGTGACGATGCATTCGGCGCCGAGGTTCAGAATGGCATCCACACGCTCCTGAGCAGAACCTTTCGGCATATAAATCACCGCATGTTGGCCGAGTTGCTGGGCAGCCCATGCCACACCGCGCCCGTGGTTGCCGTCGGTAGTCGTAGCGAACGTCATTTTTTCGCCAATGGCATTTTTCAGATGCTCAAATGACAGTGTTTCGATATCAAGATGATATTTTTCGCACAGTAACTGAGCGATGGCATAGGCGCCGCCGAGCATTTTGAATGCATTCAGACCGAATCGTTTTGATTCATCCTTAACGAGAATTTTCTTCACGCCAAAAAGGTTTGCCAGATCGTCCAGTGCACAAAGTGGTGTTGGGCGATAGCCAGCGATTTTTTGGTGGAACTGGCGCGCCAGTTTTGCCTGGCTTTGCGAAAAGAGCGATGATGTTTCGCCGTTGAAAAAGTTGTTATCGGCGATATCAATCTTCAATGAGAAAACGGACATATCCTATCCTTTGGCCTCTGGAAATAGAGTGCCGACCTGTCGATCGGCTCGAGGGGTTATTTCACGCGTTCTTGCGCTTCTTTCAGCAGTTGTTCGAGCAGTGCGCCAGGTTTTGAATATTTACGTGAAAGGATCATCGCGGCGATGATATAAGGCTTCCAACTGGCTTCTTTGTAGGTCGCGATACGGTATTTTTCGAATACGCCTTCAGTCACTTCACCTTCTTTGCAGGATATGCCGCTGATATCAGCCGGCAGACAGTGCATATACAGGGCTTCACCGTCGCGAGTGAGTTCCATCATCTCTTCGGTGCAATGCCAGTCTTTGTGGTGTGCGTTCTGTGCCAGACACTGTTTTTCCAGGGCTTTCAGGCCTTCATGATCGTTAGCGCGCAGCAGTTCAGTTCGCTGTTCCATCACTTTGTAAGGCGCCCATGACTTCGGATATACGATATCCGCGTCTTTGAATGCCTCTTCCATGCTGGTTACCTGACGGAAGCTACCGCCAGACGCTTTAGCATTGTTTTTAGCCACTTCAACCACATCTGGGATCAGGTCGTAACCTTCTGGATGTGCCAGGGTGACATCCATACCGAAACGGGTCATCAGACCTATGATGCCCTGTGGTACAGAGAGTGGTTTGCCGTAGCTTGGGGAATACGCCCAGGTCATGGCGATTTTTTTACCTTTCAGGTTTTCCAGTGAACCAAAGTGTTCACGCAACCATGCCAGGTCAGCCATAGACTGGGTTGGGTGGTCGATATCACATTGCAGGTTAACTAATGCCGGACGTTGCGGCAGTACGCCTTGCTTATAGCCATCGTCGAGTGCAGCGCCAACTTCACGCATATAGGCGTTACCCGCACCCAGATACATATCGTCACGAATACCGATAGCATCGGCGCAAAAAGAGATCATATTGGCGGTTTCGCGAACGGTTTCGCCGTGGGCAATTTGTGATTTACCTTCGTCGAGATCTTGCTGCGCAAGGCCGAGCAGGTTAAGCGCGGAAGCATAAGAGAAGCGAGTACGGGTGGAGTTGTCGCGGAATACGGAAATACCTAATCCACTATTAAAGACTTTGGTCGAGATGTTTTCAGCACGTAATGCTTTTAACGCTGCAGCAACGTCCAGTACTTGTTTCAATTCGTCGGGTGTCTGTTCCCACGTCAACAAAAAATCTTTCTCGTGCAGGTGAGAGGTCAGCGAATTGATATCCTTTATCAGCTCAATAACAGTTTTCATCATAAAATCCCGGTAGTGGAATGACAGGCAAAGTGGTTTATTTCACTGTGACGTGCCAAATGGTTGGTGTTTTCACAGCTATACCTGGGACTAACAATAAACATGCCAGAATTATCTAACAGGGAGTGAAATGCTAATTTGACGGGTAATATGTGGATTGGATCACGAATTGGGGACTGTTGCTGAATGTTCATAATATACGAAAACGTTTGGCTTTTTTGTGGCGTTATTTATTTGCTGCTAATTATCAGGAATAAGATAACAGAACAGTTTATCCCTCGTCAGTTTGATAAATTCACCCATGTAATTCTCATATTGATATAGAAATGTGATATCTCTTCCATAATTTCATTAGAAAGTGATAAAAATCTTATGTTCTTATCAAAGCAAAATTTGCCTGAGTTAATATCATCATGATCCGTGAATCATCAACGTCTTCAACGATCAACCTATAAGCGATTCTGGAAGGTAAGGTTATGGAGCTTGCTACTACGCAGTCAGTATTGATGCAAATTCAACCAACAATTCAGCGTTTTGCCAGAATGCTTGCCAGCGTTTTGCAACTTGAGGTTGAGATCGTTGATGAAAACTTGTGTCGCGTCGCGGGAACTGGCGCGTATGGGAAATTTCTTGGCCGCCAGTTGAGCAGCAACTCCCGGTTGCTCCGTTATGTCCTCGAAACCAAAACCGAAAAGGTCGTGACACAGTCCCGTTTCGATCCTCTGTGTGAAGGCTGTGACAGCAAAGAAAGTTGTCGCGAAAAAGCATTTCTCGGCACGCCCGTCATTCTGCAAGATCGTTGTGTCGGTGTGATAAGTTTGATTGCTGTGACCCATGAGCAACAAGAACATATCAGTGATAATTTACGCGAGTTTTCTGATTATGTTCGCCATATATCGACTATTTTTGTCTCGAAACTTCTGGAGGATCAAGGGCCGGGAGATAGCATCAGTAAAATATTCGCTACCATGATTGATAATATGGATCAGGGTGTATTAGTTATAGATGAAGAAAACCATGTTCAGTTTGCTAACCAGACGGTGTTAAAAACTCTCGGTGTTGTTCAAAATAATATAATAGGGAAATCTATTCGTTTTAGGCCATTAACATATGAGAGCAATTTTACCCATGGTCATATGCAACATATTGTCTCGTGGGATGATAAAAGTGAATTGATTATTGGTCAGTTACATAACATTCAGGGGCGACAGCTATTTTTAATGGCATTTCACCAGTCCCATACCAGTTTTTCCGTAGCAAACACCACAGACGAGCCGCATATTGAGCAACTGGTGGGTGAGTGTCGGGTTATGCGGCAATTAAAACGACTCATTAGCCGCATCGCACCCAGCCCATCCAGCATTATGGTCGTTGGTGAAAGTGGGACCGGGAAAGAAGTGGTGGCTCGTGCTATCCATAAATTGAGTGGACGGCGTAACAAACCGTTTATCGCGATTAACTGTGCGGCGATTCCGGAGCAATTGCTGGAAAGTGAATTATTTGGTTATGTCAAAGGCGCATTTACTGGCGCTTCAGCCAATGGCAAAACAGGGTTGATTCAGGCGGCAAACACGGGCACGCTATTTCTTGATGAAATTGGCGATATGCCGTTAATGCTGCAAGCAAAATTACTGCGGGCTATTGAGGCACGCGAGATCCTACCTATTGGTGCCAGTAGTCCAATACAAGTCGATATTCGTATCATTTCTGCAACTAACCAGAATTTGGCCCAGTTTATTACCGAAGGTAAATTCCGCGAAGACCTGTTCTATCGCTTGAATGTCATTCCGTTAACTTTACCGCCGCTGCGCGAACGTCAGGAAGATATTGAACTGCTGGTCCATTACTTTTTACATCTGCATACGCGTCGCCTGGGATCGGTTTATCCTGGCATTGCTCCTGATGTTGTTGAATTATTGCGTAAGCATCGTTGGCCGGGAAATCTACGTGAGTTAAGCAATTTGATGGAGTATCTGGTTAACGTTGTTCCTTCTGGTGAAGTTATCGACAACACGCTTCTGCCACCAAATCTGCTAAATAATGCCACGATGGAACAAAGTGTAGTGACTGAAGCCAGCGAGGGGCATCTGGCTCTGGATGATGCTGGCGGTACGGCGCTGGAGGAGATGGAAAAACAGATGATCCGCGATGCGCTTTCACGTCATAACAGCAAGAAGCAAGTCGCTGATGAGCTGGGTATTGGAATTGCCACGCTCTATCGCAAAATTAAAAAATATGAGTTGTTGGATACGTAATTGTAAAAAATCCGACCTGAATTCAGGCCGGAGATTGTTTTATTTCGTTTCCTCGCAATCCAGTACTGTATTTACAATCATCTGATATCCGGTACAGCGACAGAGGTTACCCGCCAGACCGTGACGAATTTCCGTAATGGTTAACGGTTTTTCGCGTGGTTTAGCCAGCATTGCTGTAGTGGCCATAATAAGCCCCGGCGTACAAAACCCGCATTGCACCGCGCCTGATTTCGCATAAGCTTGTTGAACTCGCGAAAGTTTGCCGCCTTTTGCTTCGCCTTCCAGCGTGCGGATCTCTTTACCTTCAGCCCATGCGGCCAGAAATAAACAACTGTCGACTGCCGTTCCGTCAACTATTACTGTACAAGCACCGCATTCACCAACGTAGCACCCTTGTTTGACACTAAGCAGCCCTTGTTCGCGGAGCAGTTCAGAAAGCGGCATGCCCGGCGCTGCGTGAAGCTGAAAAGGCATGCCGTTAATAATGCATTCAATGGTAATCGTTTCGCTGTAATTCATTACAATTTTCCCCCCGCCGCGGCGACGGCTTCGCTAATCACTTTTTTGGTCATCGTCTGAATGAGATGTAGACGAAACTCTTTACTCGCACGCCAGGAAGAACGTGGGGCAACATCTTGCAGGACGGATTCGCTGATAGCTTCAAGCGTTTGCGGGTTTAATGGCGCATTTTGCGCAGTCTGTTCGGCATGCTGGCAGCGGATCGGCGTAGGGGCTGCAACCCCAAACGCCAGACGCAACTCACTGAAGTTGCCGTTATCCAGCCGACAATGGGCGGCACAACCGATCGTTGAAATATCCATCGCATCACGCATGGCATACTTAAAATGCGCGCTACCAGCATATGCTCTCGGCTGTGGAGGAAAATGAAAAGCGACCAGGATTTCATCATGCTCAAGGGAAACCTTACCTGGCCCGGTATGAAAGCCATTTATGGGGACGAAACGTACCCCGCGCGATGAATGGATCTCCAGTTTGGCATCATAAATGAGCGTCGGTGTGGCAGAGTCTGCGCTGGTTGCGCCGTTGCAAATATTACCACCATAGGTGGCGACATTACGGATTTGCGGACCAGCGATGGATGAAGCTGCGGCACACAGGGCAGGGAGATGGCGTTGGGTTAACGGATCTTCAATTAACTGTGTGAATGTTGTCGCAGAGCCAATTCGCAGTCCGCCATCTTCTGTCAGCGTAATTCCCCGCAGTTCTTCCATATTGTGGATATCAACAATATGGCGATAACGGCTATTGTGGTGGTGGAGCTGAATAAGCACATCTGTGCCACCCGCGAGCAGTTTTGTCTGCGGATTGTTGGTCAGCAGGTTGATAGCATCTGCAATCGTGGTCGCGCGATGGTAAGAAGCAAAATCAAACATGATGTTTTCCTCAAATCAATCCTGCCAGATGGAACTCTTCGTACAACCGTTTTGGTGTTAGCGGCAGAGTATTGATTGCAACACCGGTGGCCATTTTCACCGCATTACGAATTGCTGCGGCAACAGGAATAATTGGCGGCTCACCCAGTGACTTATGTCCATATGCGGATTGCGGCTCATTGATTTCGACAAACGCGCTTTCCAGTTGTGGTAAATCTGGCATGGTCGGCATTTTGTAATCCAGTAGATTTGGGTTACGTACCACGCCGCTTTTTGCATCGATGATCATCTCTTCAAATAATGCCCAGCCGATACCCATTCCCATTCCGCCGTGAACCTGGCCTTCTGCCAGCAGTGGATTAAGGATGTGACCCGAGTCGTGGACGTTGAGGATTCGATTAATGGTGACCTTACACAGCGCGATATCGACGGTCAGATCAACAAAAGTACAGCCAAATGCGGGCGGGTTGGTGGTGGTTTTGATCGAGCTTTCGGCAGAAAGCTGCCCGCCGCGCTCGGGATGGTAAAAAGCATCCATCGCCAGATCTTTTAACGACAGCAACGGTTCTTCTGGTCTTTCAACCAGCACGATATTGCCTTTCATCAGAGTCAGATTCATCGCTGACTGATGCAACATCACCGCTGCGTGAGCAATGATTTTCTCTTTTAATAGCAGTGCCGCACTGCGCAGCGCCGGCGCGGCAACGTAGCTTTGACGTGAGGCAAATGCACCGGGATCGAAAGGAGTAACATCGGTATCTTGTGTCGAAATTACGCGTACATCACTAACCGGAACCCCCACTGTTTCAGCTACCATTTGCGAGAATACGGTGTCGGCACCCTGGCCGATTTCCGTTGCGCCGCTTTGTACGTTGATCGTTCCATCCTGGTTCATCAACAGGCGCGCGCCAGCAATTTCAACACCGACGGGCCATGTGTTTGAGGTGTAACTAAAGCAGGCAACGCCGATGCCGTGCCGCAAATTACCTTGCTGGTTCTGGCACTCCGCGCGACGTTTATCCCATTCAAAGATTTCACGCCCTTTTTCCAGGCACTCAGGTAATCCTGCGCTGTAGATACGTTTGCCAGTGAGCGGATTTGCATCACCTTCACGGGCAGCATTGCGTAAACGAATTTCTACCGGATCAATACCTAATGCTTCGGCTGCGTCATCAAGCAGTGATTCTACGGCGAAAACCACTTGCGGCGCACCATAGCCACGCATCGCGCCAGCCGAGGGGAAATTGGTATAGCAGGTTTTTGAACTGTAAGCGTAGGCGCTGCGAGGATAAAGATAAGCGACTTTGTTACCGCCCGCAGAAGCAATGGAATGGCCGTGAGAGGCATAAGCACCGGTGTTGGAAAGAACATCCAGGCTATAGCCTTTCAACGTACCGTCACGGTTTATACCCATTTGTCCGTCAATGGTGAAGGCGTGGCGGGTACGTGTCGCCAGGAAACACTCCTCACGACTTAGGGAAACTTTCACCGGGATACCGCCAAGTTTGCTGGTCAGGAATGCCGCCATAGGTTCTTCCAGCACATCTTGTTTGTTACCAAAACCGCCGCCGACGAAGGGTTTAATTACCCGCACGCATGACCAGGGAATATCCAGCGCCTGACCGACAACCCGGCGGACAATATGCGGGATCTGGGTGCTGGAGACGATCGTAATCCGGGTGTCATCTTCCATCCACGCCAGCGATGTCACGCTTTCCATATGGCAATGTTGGATGACTGGTGTCTGGTAGTGTCCCTGGATTTGGTAATCCGCCGCATCGATCGCTTGCTGGACATTGCCTGTCGACATAGCACTTTGTTTAAGCAAATTGCCGCCGTTATGAATTTGTGTAGCGTCTTCTGCCAGTGCCGCTTCCGGTGAGGTGATAACCGGTAATTCTTGCCATTCAATATTGACTAGCTGCGCCGCGTTTTCTGCCGTAAGTTCATCCCGGGCAACAACGATGGCAACCGCATCACCGTGATGGCGAACGTGGCGTGTTAACAGACCGCGATCGGCGGTATCACGTTTATTCTCATCCAGTGTCCAGGCATGTCCAGCTGTAGCAAAGGGAATGTCGGGCACATCTTCCCAGGTGAAAATGGCCAGCACGCCAGGCAAGCTTCGGGCTTCTTCATCATTAATACTCACGGCATAACCATGTGCAATTGGGCTACGTACATATTTCGCGTAGCACATGCCTGCCATAACATAATCATCAGTATATCGTGCCCGCCCGGTGACCTTGGCAATGGCATCTACGCGCATGCATGATTCACCTGTAGCAGTTGCTTCCCGCGCTTCCATTTAAATCCCCTTGATTTGAACATTTAGTTCTTATGGCAATGGTTAAGTCAATGCAGGCAAGAATTACGCCAGAAACGACTATAAGCGTGAGGGGAGGAGGGAAGTGTGATGTCGTTTAAAAAATGACAGAGGTGATGCGATTTTATCAGTAATGAAAGAGGGGCAGTGTATCAATATGAGCGTGATAAAAAATCATTGTGATAAATAAGCCTTTGGGATTATCTGAAAATTGTATTTATCGTTTTTGTTGGTCGGAGGTTAATCGGAAAGAGATTCATTAACAAAACTTGTATTGTACAGGCGTTTTCCAGAGCAATGGATTGGGGATCCGGCGGGGGACTGCTATGATATAGCGTCTTGTTTTTTGAGCGAGGAAAGATTTTGAGCGCAGGACGCCCGAATAAACACACTCTGGGTATCGTGATGTTGTTATCGATAGGGCTGCTTTTGGCGGGCTGTTCAGGTAGCAAATCATCAGAAACAGGAACGTATTCCGGCTCCGTTTACACCGTGAAACGGGGAGATACGCTATATCGTATTTCGCGCGCTACCGGGACAAGCGTAAAAGAGATTGCCCGCCTGAACAACATTTCTCCTCCTTATACCATTGAAGTGGGGCAAAGGTTGAAGGTCAGCGGTGGCGCGAAATCCACTATGACGTCTGGTAAAACAAAAAACAAATCCTCCACGAAAACCGCAGCGGTCAGACCGTCTTCATCCGTGCCTCAGTCATCCTGGCCGCCGGTAGGGCAACGCTGCTGGCAGTGGCCAGCCAGTGGTAAGGTGATATTGCCTTATTCAACAGCGGACGGCGGCAACAAAGGGATTGATATCTCTGCTGCGCGTGGTACACCGATTTATGCGGCCGGAGCAGGGAAGGTGGTCTACGTCGGTAATCAGCTACGGGGCTATGGTAACCTCATCATGATTAAGCACAGTGAGGATTACATCACCGCCTATGCCCATAACGACACGTTGCTGGTGAACAACGGACAAAGCGTGAAGGCCGGGCAGAAAATTGCCACCATGGGCAGCTCAGATGCGGCGTCTGTGCGTTTGCATTTTCAGATCCGCTATCGTGCAACCGCTATCGATCCGCTGCGTTATTTACCGCCACAGGGGAGTAAACCTAAATGTTGACGGTGAATTAATCGCCAGTCAGTCGGTTAGCACCTTGCCAAGAAGAGTGTAAGGTTTATAATCCCTTACGCACTTCAATGCGGGCGTAGTTCAATGGTAGAACGAGAGCTTCCCAAGCTCTATACGAGGGTTCGATTCCCTTCGCCCGCTCCATGACCATTCTTAAAGTATCTCAACTTACTGAATCCTAAGGGATATGGCTTTAAGCCTTCCGATAGTTTTACTCACTGTAACTAACACTGTGACTAACTTTGTTGAAGTAGTGAGCAGACCTAAGGTCTCAGTACATGCTCAATTCCAGAACTTACCTTTATCAGCGTAATGGCGTCTTCTATATCCGTCTTAGGATGAAAGATAATAGGCGTAAAGATGTCTGGACGTCCAAAACAAACAGATATAAGATAGCGTCAGTATCATTACGGACCAAGGACAGGCGTACCGCTATGGCTCACTCTCGGCACATCAAGGCAGCTCTTCGGGCAATCCATGCAGACAGACCAGACGCCTCATATGAGGAAATGAGGGAACACCTTAGGGACATCGCTGAGTGGGAATTGTCTACTGGGCGTTCAGACCTCTTTGAGCCGGACATGAGAGACCTGTATCGTGACCAGTACGGAGAACTCGGTGAGAACCTTACGGATGCCTTGGCGAGTGAACCGCTTAGTATTGACCAGCATCGCTATATTCATGAGGCCCTGAAGGTGCTCAAGGCTTGTATGAGACGTATAGAAGCGGGAGACAGTCAACAATTGATAGATTACGTCGATCGTTTTAATGATATTGATCGGCGAGATGGTCAAGCCTACGTGTCCTTATCTGTAAGTGCTCCTAAGGGAAAACCAGAAGTTACACCAAGCGTTACAGTAGCGAGCCTCTTTGAGCAGTACGAAGCGGAAAACGCTCAGAACTGGAAGCCTGCTACCTTAAGGGAAAACAAAGCGTCCCATGCTGCATTAATCGAAATATTCGACTATCTGGGTCTCAATGTTGAAGCCAGCAGGGCAGACATACTCAGAGTTCGTGATGTTCTCCAACAGTTACCAAAGAACCGTAAACAGCGCTTCAAGGATACCCCATTGGTTGACCTGCTGAGCCGTGAAGATAAGACAGATTGTCTGGATGTAGTCACCATCAATAATAAATATCTCATTAAGATGGCGGCTGTCTTCAAGTGGGCTTTGCGCAACGACCTGATTAAAAAGAATATGACAGAAGGGCTGGAACTTAAGGTTCCCCAGCGTAAAGCCTCTGAGGCCCGTAATGCCTTCTCTACGGAGCAAGCAGGGCAACTTATGGAAGCCGCTAAAGCCTACTCTCTGAAGTCCTCTGGTAAGCCGTATCATTACTACGTTACCGCTTTGGCTGCTATCACTGGGGCAAGACTCAATGAAGTCGCTCAGCTACAGGTCAAAGATGTCAGGACCACAGAAGCTGGGACCGTTTATATCCATATCAATGAAGACGACAGTAGCTTACCCGGTAAGAGCATCAAGAACGCCCACAGTGATCGCTGTGTGCCACTTGTCGATGGAGCCTACGGATTTGTATTGGCTGACTTTATGAGGCTGGTTGAGGCTCGTAGAGGCGTTAATGGTGATAATGCTATGCTGTTTGATGGCCTTCGCCTTATGAAGAATGGCTACGGTGAGCAGGTGAGTAAATGGTTTAACCGGACGTTGTTGCCCAAGGTGCTTGCTGACCGTGAAGGATTAGCTTTCCATTCGTTCAGGCATACAGTTGCGACTCAGCTAAAACAACATGGTATTGAATTGGCCTATGCTCAGGCGATTATGGGCCATAGCTCTGGGTCTATTACTTACGACCGTTACGCTAAAGAGGTTGAGGTTGATAGACTGGCAGCAGCGCTCCAGAATGCCTTGATGACCAGCAGAAGCACCACAATTCAACTTACTGATTAACATGGTAAAATTAATACGACTCGCAAATGAGAGGAGGACATACTTCTCCTTGCTTAACTTTGGGGTTCCAGAAGTGCCAAAGCGAAGACGGGAGTCCTCATCACAAGGTTAACTATTAGTCGACTACCGATTGAACAATGATCAAAAAACCTTCAATCGCTGTAAGTTCACTGGAGGTTTTCGCCTATTGTCAAGGGAAAATTAATAGGACTCACTATTGGGAGGGGCGAAAATTATTTCTTACCGTACCCACCTATCGAACCATTCACTGCCTTCTTTCAGGCTTAACACTAACCGTAACTTATCGCATCCTTTCAGGGGCGGGATGACCAATTACAGACACCAAGCGTTCTAATTAAAGTGAATGCTTCCTGTGTGCTCTGGGTCAGTCGATAAGTGAATAGCAATAGACATCATATTAACTATGGTCTCTGGTCTACAGGGGCTAAACTTAAAGTTTACTTAAAGACCTTAAAGTTATATTACTTGTTTACACAAGATAATAATAAAAACTTAAAGAATAACTTTAAGAGTACTTATGATTATCTATCATTTAATCTTGTCATAATTCACTTTTGTAATAACTAACGATGTCCCCACAAGACACCGCTCCTATCAATCTCAAAGACATCCACAATGTTTACCCTTTGTTCTGCTGGTCCTCCTTCATTTGAGGACCTTGGGCAGGTCAGTGGGTTGTGGCTCAGGGTGCAAACAAAGGAGTACAACGATATGGCTCAACAAGTAATTAGCTTTAATAATGAATTCTCAATGTCTTCCTACGAGTTTCTGACCACGATTATCAATCCAGCCCGTGAAGAAGCAGGGGAGAAACCTGTCCGAAATAATGCCTTTATAGAGCGTGTCCGTGATGAATTGGACGGTTGCAAAAATTTGGTAAGCGATATGGTTACACCAGCCGGAGGTGGTACTCCTATGGAGAACGTCATCCTCAATGGAGACCAATTACTTCTGGTCGGTATGCGAGAGTCTAAAGCTGTGCGTCGTAAGGTTCTGGAGTACATTCGACGAATTGAGAAGGCTAAGCAGTTATTGGAAGACCAGAAGAAACGAGCAGCTATCCAGTCAGCTAACCGTCGTGGCGTAACGTGGGGTGATTTCTGTAAGGCCAACGAGCTACCCGCACAGGAACTACTACTTGCGCTCAGGAAGCAGGGACGCCTATTACGCTGGCGCATGGATAATACTGTCACGGTTCATCCGCATTTTGCGCAATACTTTCGGATCATCAAATATAATGATGCGAAGTTCAGCTCTACAGGTATCAACTTCAGGTTGAACACCAAGGGGGTGGAGTTCTTCTCACAACCCGACCGTGTGGCCCGCTTCCGGGAAATCCTTGTTGAGCAATACGGGTCTGATATTGACAAGCAACGTCTATTGCAGTCGAAAGCGCGGTAGGCTGTAGAGTTATGAATAAGAGTATCAAGCTTGGCCCTCGTACACCAGAAAGCCGCAAAGCGTTACACCTGATGACAGTCGATAGTGCTTCCATTGTGCCCACTTTGGGTTTGCCCCCCCCCCTCTCGATGAACCCTGTCTACGTAAAGGCTGCTTTGTGCCTCATTATAGTTGTTGTGGGATTATCATCTAAAGATTCTCATGGTTGATATAGGTGTCGGCGATCAATTTCAAATTATCGATCGAGATAAACGATCGGCGTGGTGGCTGTAATCACGTTATCCTTTGGGCACCCTTCTGAAATTTTGAGGATATAAATGTGTTTGGGCTTTTTAAGAAAAAGACAAAAACGGAAAGACGATATGATGTGACACGCATTCAGTACGAATTGGTCGTGATGTCATCTGGACTGGTAAGCAAACAAACTGTGATGTTCGATGCAATGGTGGATAAGGAGCGCAGAGAGTTAGAGGGCTCTCCGTATTTATCTGCGGGGTACATTACTCCTTGGGTTATTGGGTATATCACTGGCATTTTGGATGCGGTTACTCAAACTGAGGCTAACAGGATGGCATTTACGTCGGAAATGCTTGGGCTTATTTTTTCAGTCATTTTTGGTGATGATAAGTCTCATGACGCCATGGTAACTTATATAGCCTGTAACGAAGCCTCCTCACCAGACCATGAATTTCATGTTACGTACGAGCTCTATATGACTGGTCTTGCGAAAGCTTTTAATGAGGTATGTGAGAATAAACCTGTAATAGGGCTCATGAACTATTTAATGCGGGATTAAAATTTCCTACAAAAATCTGAGCGTCTATCTAATAGTTCATCCTCTCGTGTTGTCCCCGTAGCCCTCCTTGAGTTTTCCCTGAAGCGAGGGAGGCTACCCCCTTGAAGTTGAAACATTGGGACCCTTCCAGATGTTCTGGCCTTGGTTCTATTCCATTTATAGGAATATTACAGGCATTCGACCTTGACCAGAGATCACTCAGTGTGTAACCATAACTGTAACCAAATGGATTCATTATATCTTTAAGAAACAAATGGTTATTGAGTGATTGTCTTCGATACTTCGATTCCCTTCGCCCGCTCCAAATTCAATTCTCCTGAAATCTACCGAACTCAATTTACCCTTGATAAATAAGCAGTTATTGCATTCTGTTCGTCAGTTGAGCTCTATTTTTCTTCCTGCTAACTGGTCGGTGACTGTGGCTTTCACCCGTTGCTTAACTCAGCAATAACAGTACAAGTGTTGCAATAGCATTCGTTGGGTGAAATGCTCGTTAACGCAAAACTAAAACCTGGACAATTTTCGGGTCGAATGTACAAATTCCTGTATGTTGACCAGGTCTTACTGAGGTAATGTCAATCAGCTGTAAACCTGTATCTGTTAATTAATTCCTTATTGTGTATAATAAATTTATAGTGACTTTTATCACATTAAGTTTATCTGCTAATAGACAAATTTTCTCCACACTATAATGATGTCAGCATGTTTAATAAGGGTTGACATATAATGATTAGCTTAATTAATACATACACGACCTCCAAATGGTTCAACATTGATACCATCATTGTCAATCATCGCCCATAAGTTCCCTTCCTCTTTATAAATGCAATGAAGGACAGAAGCAGATTAAAAAATCTGTCTGTTTTGCATGCCCTGAATAATCCATAAATTATTGTCTGCACAATCACGTTTCTCTGTCTGTATGCCTGAAAAAGGCCTGTGATAAGGGAATGCTTGGTGTGCTAATAATATCTCCATGGACTAATTTTGCGGGTTTTAAATAAATTATATCGGTAATTCATGCTTAATGAGTTGCTGCAGGCTGACATGTCTTTTATCTAATATAGGACTATTCCATGAATAACTTCAAACATTTGCCAGAGCCATTCCGTATTCGTGTTATTGAACCCGTAAAACGTACAACACGGGATCATCGTGAAAATGCCATTCTCAAATCAGGGATGAACCCGTTCCTGCTTGACAGTGAAGATGTATTTATCGATTTGCTGACAGATAGTGGTACAGGCGCAGTTACCCAAAATATGCAAGCCGCAATGCTACGGGGAGACGAGGCATACAGCGGAAGTCGAAGTTACTATGCACTTGCTGAGGCAGTGAAGAATATTTTTGGATATCATTATACTATTCCAACGCACCAGGGAAGGGGGGCCGAGCAGATTTATATTCCTGTATTAATTCGTAAACGTGAGCAGGAAAAAGGACTCGACAGAAGCAAAATGGTTGTTTTTTCAAATTATTTCTTCGATACCACCCAAGGGCATAGTCAAATAAATGGCTGTACCGTTCGTAATGTTTATATCAAAGAAGCATTTGATACTTCAGTTCGTTGTGATTTTAAAGGAGACTTTGACCTTGATAAACTGGAGAAAGGAATCCAGGAAGTAGGTCCAAATAATGTCCCCTATATTGTTGCCACTATTACATGCAACTCCGCAGGCGGTCAGCCGGTATCTTTGGCAAATTTGAAAGCAACGTACCAGTTAGCGAAAAAGTACGACATTCCGGTAGTAATGGACTCAGCGCGATTCGCTGAAAACGCATATTTTATCCAACAAAGAGAAGCCGCTTATAAAGACTGGAGCATTGAAGACATAACCCGCGAAACATATAAATATGCTGATATGTTAGCTATGTCGGCGAAGAAAGATGCAATGGTGCCAATGGGCGGATTGTTATGCATTAAAGATGACAGTTATTTTGATGTCTACACCGAATGCAGAACACTTTGCGTGGTCCAGGAGGGTTTTCCAACCTATGGTGGTCTGGAAGGCGGGGCAATGGAGCGTCTGGCCGTTGGTCTTTATGATGGTATGAATCAGGACTGGCTGGCATATCGCATCGCACAGATCCAGTACCTGGTTGATGGCCTTGAAGCCATTGGTGTCATCTGTCAGCAGGCGGGCGGACATGCCGCTTTCGTGGATGCAGGAAAGTTGTTACCTCATATCCCTGCCGAACAGTTTCCTGCACAGGCCCTGGCGTGTGAGCTTTACAAAGTTGCTGGGATTCGGGCTGTTGAAATTGGATCGTTCTTATTGGGAAGAGATCCTAAAACAGGGATTCAATTACCTTGTCCGGCAGAATTGCTCCGTTTAACCATTCCACGCGCTACATATACGCAATCACATATGGACTTTATTATTGAGGCGTTTGGTCATGTGAAAGAAAATGCCAATAATATTAAAGGATTAACATTCACCTATGAACCTAAAGTTCTGCGTCACTTTACTGCCCGACTGAAAGAAATCTGATAATTAGCAACCGAATATGAATGGCCATATTTAATGGCCATTCATGTTCTATCTCGCTCTATAAAAATGACATGACAATGAAGATATATAACTCAAGATAAGAGGCTCGCATGGAAGAAAATTCCAGTTCAAAGCATTCATCCTTTTGGGGAGTTATGGTTATTGCCGGAACCGTAATTGGTGGAGGGATGTTTGCTTTACCCGTTGATCTTGCAGGTGCCTGGTTTTTTTGGGGCGCGTTTATATTAATAATCTCCTGGTTTTCAATGTTACACTCAGGATTGTTACTACTGGAAGCAAACTTAAACTATCCAGTGGGTTCCAGTTTTAATACTATTACTAAAGATCTAATTGGTAACAAATGGAATATCATTAGTGGCGCTACGGTTGCCTTTGTTTTATACATATTAACGTATGCATATATTTCAGCAAACGGAGCTATTATTAGTGAAACGATATCTATGCATTCAGGAGAACATGTTAACCCCAGAATTATAGGTGTTTGTACCGCTCTGTTCGTGGCCGGGGTGTTATGGTTTAGTTCGCTAGCTGCGAGTCGGATTACTTCGCTTTTTCTCGGTATAAAAATCATTGCCTTCGTTATTGTTTTTGGTTCACTTTTCTTTCAGGTCGATTACTCAATTTTAAGTGGTATCAGTGGCGTAAATGAAACTAGTCATTCCTACTTCCTCTATATATTTATGGCGGTTCCAGTATGTCTGGCATCCTTTGGTTTTCATGGTAATATTCCCAGTCTTATCATTTGTTATGGGAAGAGAAAAGATAAATTAATAAAAAGTGTTGTATTGGGGTCTTTTCTGGCGTTGGTTATCTATTTGTTTTGGCTGTATTGCACAATGGGGAATATTCCGCGCGAGAGTTTCAAAGGTATCATTGCTTCCGGTGGAAATGTTGATGCTCTGGTAGGATCATTTCTTGGGACAAATCAGAGTGGCATGATTGAGTTCTGCTTACTCGTTTTCTCTAATTTAGCAGTGGCGAGTTCTTTCTTTGGTGTGACGCTGGGATTATTCGATTTTCTTGCTGATTTATTCAAATTTGACAACTCACATACTGGTCGTTTTAAAACAATCCTTCTTACCTTCCTGCCACCAACACTGCTTTATCTGCTATTTCCTAACGGTTTTATCTATGGGATAGGTGGCGCAGGGTTATGTGCAACGATATGGGCTGTTATTATTCCTGCGGTACTCGCATTGAAGTCACGTAAAAAATTTCCCAATCAGATGTTTACAGTATGGGGTGGGCGCATTATTCCAGCCGTAGTGATTATCTTTGGCATTGTCGTTATCTTTTGCTGGTTTGGTAACGTACTGAATATTTTACCAAAACTGGTGTAACTTGAGTTCGTGACGGACAGGTTTTTATGAAACCTGTCCTGATTTTACTATTACACACAATCATTGCTTCAAATTTCCTACAGATAAATAGAATCAATGGGGTTAGGGGATATCACGCTGGGTACTGCATTGGGCTTTCATCCCACCCGGGATCTTCACTATGTTTTGAGCTTTGATATGTATGTGCCAACAGGCGACTATAACCAGTTTGATCTTTCCAGCCTGGGGCGAAATTACTGGGTGGTACAACCGGTATGGGCGATCAGCTATATCCCTCAAAAAGGCGTCAATGCTGATATCAAAATGATGTACGACTTTAATTTCCGCAATGGTAAGACCCGTACGCGTTCAGGTCAGGCGTTTCATGCCGATTATGCCCTGGAATGGGCTTTTGGCAATGGTTGGGTGATTGGTCTTGGTGGCTATAACTTCATTCAAACAACGGATGATGACGGGCCTAATGCAGCGCAGGCAAAGGTGCGGGCATTTTCAGTTGGTCCTTCTGTCCGTGACGCCAACGATAAGAACTGGCTACCTATATTGAAATGGTAGAAGGAAACGAATGTTCGCAATCGGCCAGTCGGCTCCCAGCTATATCTAAAAGCGACTATTCCGTTCTGAAAACCATATTCTCAAAAATAGTACGTGGTGTCTGAGTCGTTCTTCGGTTCGTTGAAAAAGAGCCTGCATGCTAGCAAGCCCAGAGCCATACTAATTTTGGAATAATAGTATTCACTGTTTTGTATCTTTTAATTGTTTATCTTTTTTGTGGTTTTGGTAATCTTTGTGAACTGTTCTTGGATTCGGCCTTTTTCTAAATAAAGATAGCAATATGAAAACTATTGTAGTCTATCAAATAGTTTAATTAATCTGATGAGTTGGAGTTATTGTTTAAAATCACTGATTTATCTGAAATAAGTCACCTGGTCACTTAACCTTTTCCAGAACTATATGGCTCTAATCACTAACACTTATAGTGTTAGTGATTATTTGATTAATAATTTAAAATACTTATTTTTTGTATTGTTATATGAGACACTGATCAAGTGAATATTGATAGCGTTGAGAGTATAAGTATGCTTGAAAAACATGATTTTGAATGTATAAAGAACATTGATTTAAATTCAGCACTCTACTTTTCTGCGGTGATGAGTTATAAGACAATTTTTAATGCTAGTGTGGTATTAAACTGTTCTGCGCCAACAGTTAGCATCATGCTCAAACGCTTTTGTTCTTACTTTCCCGTTCCATTGTTTGAGAGAGAAGGTCGTTGCCTGAGCCCGACGAAATATGCGGTAGAACTGGATAAAATGATCGGAGAAACATTTTTGAAATTTTCTGTGGCTATGAGCAATGATCCTCGAAAAGTTACGATTTTTAAATGAGCATTGTCTTAATTATCACTCAGAGTAAATCTACAGGCATCTCATTTTTCTTTTGTCATTAGTTCAATTATATAATCCAACGATAGTTGTACTCGTAGCGGAAGATTTTTCCGGTTTCTGTAAATAACGTAGCAATCAATAAAAACTCCCCATTCTGGAGGAAGTACAGACATTATTCCGCTTGTGTCTTTGAGAAGTAGATGGGATGTCACCATATATCCCATTCCATTTCTGCAGCAGTTGATGGCTGTATAGATATTGTCAAATTTTAGTTTCCCCGTGACGTTGACTGATTTCACTTCAGCCGTTTTTTCATGGGTGAACTCCAGCGCATTTTCATAGCTGTTATTGGCCATCGAACTTAATAAAATGAAAGGATGGCGAGATAACTCTTCTGGCGTCGTGAAAGGGTGATGTTCAAAAAACGCTGGGGTAGCAAAAACATCCATCCGTATCCGCTTTACTTTTCGGGCAATCAGATTCTGATTATGTGGTGGGGAATAGGATATGAGCATGTCACAGGAGTTATTAAAGCTCACGCCCTTAAAGTAGTCTGCGTTATAGTGATTGGATGTTGTTATTGTCACGTTCAAATCGGGGAATCGTTGAAACAATGGCGGCAGAATATTCTCTGCAAGATAAGCCTGCATACCGGAAGGAGAAAAAATATTAACTTCACCAGATGGCGCTTTCTTATAATGGTCGACTAGTTCAAAGAGTTCATCATTTTCAATAATGTACTTTCTAATGTTAGGCAGAAGAGTTTCCCCGAATGCAGTCAGCCTGACCGGACGACTCTCTCGATCAATTATTTTGATTCCTAACGTTTCTTCTACTGCCGCAATACTTTTACTGATGCTGGCCTGGGTCAGGCCGACATTTTTAGCAGACAGACTGAAACTTTTCGTTTCAACAAGGTCCAGGAGTATTTTTAAATCTCTGATTTTTAATTGTTTCATCATGGCTGTTCTGTGAGGATAGTGCCTTGCTTTCAGTGTAGATGATCTACGTCCTGATATAATTACCCGATATCAACAAGGCACAATGAACGGCTTAATGGTCCAGATAGAGGTAGTGCATCCAACTGGTCATGCGTAGTAAAACTTTACGCATAATGGCTACATGAGAAAAATGATCCGAATAGACCGCAACTTGCGCATATATGCCATCTGGTAATGCATCAATATTCTCATCTGGATTCAGATCGATAAGAGCGAGAACCCCCTCGCTCCCTGGGGTAGCAGTCAAGGATTGAAGCGTCCCCTGGGCCTGATAAGAACCGCCAGGGATCACGGGAAGGACTCCAGCCAGTTTTCCTGTAAAGACCTGGCCGGGCAACGAATTAAAAACGATTTCTGCTTCATCACCAGCTTTCAGGCGCAACAATGAATTCTGACGGAATTGCGCCACAATCTGTCGCTTTTGTTTGGGAATAAATACCATAACCGGGCGCAGCGGCAGCGCTGCCGCAAAAGTACCGGGACGGATCAATACCTGAGTGGCGTAGCCGTCGCTGGGCGCACGGACAACGGTTTGCTCCAAATCGTATTTTGCTTCTGCCAGTTGAGCGCGCAGGCTGGCAACTTGTGATTGTTCGCCGTTGAGGATGCTATCAAGCTGGCTTTTGATTTGTGCTTGTTCGGCAACCGATGATTTTACTGCTGCATCCTGAGCGAGGTAGTTTTGCCGGGCATGATCAATATCACTTTCTGAGAACGGATTCACCTTTGCCTTACTGCCCTGTAAATATCGTTGGTAATCTTTGTATAACCGGTCACGTTGTGCAGTTGCTGTTAACGTATTGGCGATGGCTTCATCCAGTTGTGATTGCAGCGAGTCGGCACTATGGATCGCGGTGACAAGATCGGCCTCAAGTCGCGCAACACGAGCCTGATAACGCGTTGGATCCAGTTCAAAAAGGACTTCACCTTTTTTAATTAGCTGGTTTGACTTATTCGTGATGGTACGAACAATACCTGTCACTTGTGGCGTAACAGGAATGGAGACCACCGCTTTTTGTGCCTTAAAGGTATATGGGTGGTTATAGTTCATTAACAAAATCAGTGCCCCAACCAGAAAGATCCCGCCCAGAGCGGCTGTTGGGATACTCCATTTATTGACCGGTATTTTGAATATTTTAAAGACCAGCCATGCCAGGGCTACGTAAGTCAGAATAATTAATAAATCCACAATTAATTACCTTGAGTGTTATCTGAGTCAGCGTGTTGTTGTTTTTTGAATTGCCGTTCAAGTTCAGCAATACGTAATTGCAAATTTTCATACTGTGGTTGCTGTGCGTTCTGCATTCCCCATCCACGATCGGGGCGATACAACGTGGCCCATATCCATAGGAATGGCCACAGGACATGTAAAGTGAACAGGCTTACCCATCCAGCGACATGTATGGCATCGGCATGCGGGTGATTTCGCTTTTTGGCGATCTCGTAAGGAATATCATGGATGATGATGACACCGTAAAAAATTACCAGGAATACCAGGATTAGCACTCCAAGTGCAAAGTAATTAAGGAACATACTATTCCTCCTCCCTTCGTCGGTTGGGTAAAACTAAGCTCGCCTCTCTGGTTATTGACGTATTACCCCTTCGTGGTGTCTCCAGGGAATAGTACGCTGAGGACAGCGTGCTTGTGCTTTTTAAGGCAATGAACCTGATGCGTCGTTTTTATTTTGTGTTGTTTTAGTGGCTGTTTTAGTGATTTTGGGTTGTTTAAAAATGCCTTGTACATACATTAATGAATGTAGGATACCTTATTCACTTAGTCTCGCTAGCATTAATCGTTTAGATTTATGGAATGATTCCATTAAATGGAACTTAATTTTTATAAATAAATTGCATGGTGAACTTTTTGGTTTTATATTGAAAATGTTTTATAAGGTATCTCAAGTGAGGAGAAAAATTACATTGATGATATTTATGAAACAAGCATGAATGTGTCTAAGAAATAAAATTATATTTTTGAAGTGTCATTTTGACCGCCACCCGTGCGGTCTTTTTTTATGTATTGTTTTGAAATTATTAAAGACACCAGCGTCATACGCTGTAAATAATCAGTGATATATTTACTCTTCATATTATAAAATCTTATGTGTCGCACCTGATTTCCTTAACTCATTGGGCGTTATTTTGTATTTTTTACGAAACGCCCGGCAAAATGACTGCTGAGAACCATATCCGGCATTTAAAGCAATAGTCAGAATAGTGCTCTGGGAGTTGATGAGTTCATGAGCTGCATGATTAAGGTAGGTATCCTTGATGAAACGGCCAAGTGGTATCCCGGTATGAGCTTTAAAAAAAGATTGCAGATAAAATTTTGAAAAGCCAGAAATAGCAGCCAGATCGTCAATCTGTAACTTGTCTTTCCGTCTTTCATTAATAAATATAATCAGTTGGTTAGATACTTCTTTGGTAAATAAATTATTTTTTGAACATTCCATATGTTTTTACCTCTATCATCGAGATGTTTATATACTGGCGAGTGTCTCTGCACGGTATGATGACTACGTTTTGATGTTACTATTCAACATCAGGAATAAAATTGTCTGGTGAAATCCTCCATGGGGATGGGCTTACCGTATAAATATCCTTGCAGAAAAGTAACGTTGTGTGCTTTCAAATAAGCTGCCTGAATTTCATTTTCTACTCCTTCCGCCACCGTTTGCAGGTGTAATCGGCGGGCGAGGTCAATAATATTGTCGATGATATGAACAGAATGCGAATCAATACCTATATTGCTGACAAAGCTTTTGTCGATTTTAAGAATATCGACCTCGAAGTTTTGCAGGTATTTAAGGCTGGAATTGCCGGTGCCGAAATCATCGATAGCGATAAGCACACCCAGTTTGTGCAGTTCTGCCACCAACCTTTCTGTCACACCATCTGTAACAAGTAATTCCCGCTCAGTTAACTCCAGAACCAGCTTAACAGGATTAGCCCTGAATGCCTGGATGAATACCCGGCAGTCTTCCACCAGATTGAAATTTCTTAAGTGACTGGCGCTGATATTGAAAGCGAAATGAAAATCCTTCGGCAGTAAATGTATTAATGGTAAAAACTGTTGACGTACCTGAACCATCAACGCCTGAGTCATCGGCATAATAAGGTTACAGCTTTCTGCCAGAGGAATGAAATTGTCTGGAGGGATGATACCGAGCGTTGGATGTGACCAGCGCATTAGAACCTCGCAACCGACCCAGTGAGTATGCTCTGCGGATACCACTGGCTGGAAGTAAGGAATAAATTCCTGCAATTCCAGAGCCTCATGTAATTCATGTTCTGCAGTTATCTGTCGCCCTGTCCAGCGAAATGCGCTGAAACCAAGAATAGCGGCCAGCAAGGCCCAGGAAACAAGAGAGAATCGTGAGAAGATCCAGAAGTAATGGGCATAATCGGCAGCGGAAATCACCGTAACTATCCGGAATGGATATCTGGTCGAGGCTTGTTCCAGATAACCAGACGTACCGGGGGAGAACGAAGGAATCTCTGGAGTCTGCCATTGCTGTTATCCAACAACCAGGCCCAGGGGTAAATTGATGCTCATAACACTCAGTTCGGAAAGGATCCTCTCGCCATAGAGTCGGACCACAATACTGTTATTACCGACAACCATTCGGTAGATAATCAGTGGCTGTCCTTTCCTGACCAGCATGTCGCTCATCAGGTAGAGCATCCCGTTGGTATAACTATCAAAGTTAATATTTTCTTCATTGCTACCGTACAGAGATGAACAATAGATTTTATTCCCCTGTACCAGGTTTACGCTGCGCACATTCTGCGAGTACGCTACCTGCGTCCTGAGCTTCATCGCGACAGACTCAAGGCAGGGCCGACCAAGATTGTCTTTTACGGCGTAAGCAGCATGCCTGGCACTGTCCAGCGTTCCTTCCACCAGTTGCCGGGCATTTGTCATCCGGATATTAGTGGTTCGTTTGAGATTTGCTGCCGCCTGCCAGAAGGTGCTGATGAGTCCCAACAGGATGCAAAGCAGGCTCACAAGTATGGTGCGAACCATTCGGTACCTGAGTTGACGCTTCTTTAACAGACCAAATGGCATGACATTACCTCTATACCCTACATGAACTGCGCTTTAGCTTTACTGTTACGTCACCAGAAGGTGGTGCCAGATTTTAGTGTCGTTTAAAAGTACATGACGACCCTTGCTATTCAGTGATACTGGCTTAGCTGCGGTTATAAGAACGGTCAGCGAAGAATATTATATTCAATTTCCTGTAGAATATTTTATTTCGGGATTAATACGCTACTATAATTTTTAGGCAGGTAAAGGCATCAGTATTATATGCACTGGTGCATTCTTTTTTATATATAAGTTTGTTTGTAAAATATCCATATTTATCAATAAGATGAATTTTACATGCTAAAAAATATCTCATTATTATAATTGTTTTGAATAACATTAAAGTTTAAATAATATAAATCATTATTGATTTTTGTGGTTTGCGATTATTAATCGGTATTGATAGCCAGGATGCTTCCGGAACGGCTGTTGATAATATTAATATTAATATTGATATTCTAAGGGCCTGTTTTTGCATTTTGTAGGCATTTATTATTCACTTTCGTCTCAATGGCGAGAAAATACTTTTCGTTATTTCATTATTATGGATGTTTCCTCGCTGACTCATACTGGTTACCACTCCATGTAACGTCATGAGCGCTGTCATGATGGGTACACTGCTGGATAATGGTATAGATGAAGGCGCCGGGCCCCCTGAAAGGGATAAACTCTTTTAATAGTTAACAGGCATACAATTACGTTGTGTTTTTATATTTTAAAGTAATAGTAAACTGAGTTACATAACTTTTCCGCCTGGTCTTAAAGCGAGTTCAGAATTCGATCCCAAGAGTATTAGGATATTCTGGTCTAAAATACTTTTTTTGCCTAAGGGTTTTCTTATCATGTAGCCACGGTGTACGCTGAGTGTTAAAATTTATGAGTTTTTGCCCCATTCCGGTAACTAGAGGATGAGGCGCAGGTAGTCAATAAGACGAAAGAATTAAAATGGTTTGCAACCCTATTACGAAATAAGCGGTAGTGCATATAAGATGGTCGACAATCGTTAAGAAATTAAGTTAACTTATTGAAAACGCTTATTTTTACTCTGATGTAAGACATAAGGGCAGATATGTTCAGTATGCGTCGACATACCAACTTCATTAAAAGCTTTAAGTCTGTAACCTGTTTATTTACGGCCTGCGTTCTTTTTCCTGTTCAAACTTCTGCGGCAGCATCTGATTATGACGGTTTGATTATTGAAGCTCGTGAAGGTAATAGTGCGCCGCTCATGCGCTACCTTCAGGAACAGGAAAAGAAATCCTCACTAACGCCAAATCAGGTCGCTGACTGGTTGCAAGTCTCCAGTTGGGCCAATAACAGCGATAAAGAAACGATTGATATTTGGCTGCGATATCGTGGGCAGATGGCTGTGCCTGCGCGTGGGCAAATCGCCGCTGCACGGGCTTTTCGCAATCAGAAAAAATGGAATGATTCGTTAGCCATCTGGGAAAACGTTTTGCAGGAAGATCCTGATAACGTGGATGTACGTACCGGCTGGATAATGACGCTTGCAGATGCTCGCTATAATCAGCAGGCGCTCACCGAAGCGAATAAATGGGCGCAGGCGCACCCGGGAGCTGACTCCGATGCATTGGTGGCCTATGTATACCATTCGCAGGGGAAAAACTGGGATGCATTGTTAGTCGCCAGCCAGGCCAATGATATCGATCCGAGCAACAAAAATGCAAAATCTACGTTGTTATCTGCCCTGTCAGCTAACCGTGTATCCGGGCCTGCGTTAGGGCTAACGGAGGTGGTTCCGACGTCAGATCCTGTTAAACGTCGTCTTGAACTTGATGCGGCAGCAGAAATCGTTCGCTCCTCATATACTTCCGCGCGTAATGAAGAAGAACGTTTTATCGTGGCAGATAAAGCGCTTGCCCGATATGCCCAACTGCTCGCGGCCTGGAAAGATGAACCGTCCGCTCAGGATGATGTTCGCCGGGCAAGGATTGACCGTATGGGCGCTTTGCTGGTGCGCAAGCGTACTGCCGAAGTGATTCAAGAATATGAGTCACTTGAAGCGAGCGGGGAGGTGCCTAACTATGCGAAACGTTGGGTCGCTTCGGCGTGGCTAAGCGAACGTCAGCCGGAAAAAACCGAAGCGATGCTGATGAGCATCTACTATCCGCATGGACCGCTTCCAGTCACTCCTCTCAGTCCTGAAGATCAGCAGGATCTTTTTTATGCGCATATTGATAATGAAAACTTTGCTGCAGCCAAAAAGCAGGTCGACAATTTAATCAAAGAGAGTCCGTATCTGCGACGGATTTATGGTTCACCTACGCCACAGCCTAACGATAACTGGCTGCTTGGTCAGACGTTGCTCACGCAATATCACATTGCTGCCAATGAATTGCCTGAGGCAGAAAAACTCGCGGAACATCTGGCGCGCACGGGATCTGGTAACCAGGGGCTGCGTATAACCTATTCTTCAGTGCTTGAAGCCCGTGGTCTGCCTCGAGCTGCAGAGAAAGAGCTTAAACTGGCCGAAGTTATTGAGCCAAGCAACCTGGAACTGGAACGCCAGCAGGCCTATGTAGCGCTGGATCTTCAGGAATGGCGGCAGGCCGATGAACTTACCGATGACGTCATTGCCCGTAGCCCGGATGATGAAGCAACGCTGCGCCTGGCCCGCATACGCGATGTTCACAAAATGTCAGAGCTGCGGATCAGCGGCACGCAGGGGATTTCCTCCGATAGCCCGGTCAGTGGTAAGAATGACTTCAACATCAATACCGCCATTTACAGCCCGCCGATCAATGATAACTGGCGACTGTTTACCGGATTCAACTTTGCCACTGGTGAATTTGAAGAAGGAAAGGGTATCAACCGTGACCTGGCTGCCGGTGCGGAATGGACCTCACGCGATAATTGGGCGGAAATGGAAGTTTCGGGCCGTAACTATGGCGATGGTCAGAAAATTGGTGGGCGTCTTTCAGCCTGGCATGATTTTAATGATAACTGGCGCGTTGGCGGTTCGGCGGAGCGTCTTTCACGTAATACCCCGCTGCGCGCGCTGCGTAGCGGTGTGTACGCAAACGGCGGGGATATGTTTGTCCGCTGGTATCAAAATGAACGACGAGAGTATCAGTTGTCGTTTGCCGCATCACATTTCTCGGATGGTAACGATCGTATCGAGTACGGGCTGAGCGGAAAAGAGCGCATGTGGACGACGCCGCGCTTCACGCTGGACTTCACACCGGGCATCGGCGGAAGTACCAACACCAAAGAGAATGTGCCGTATTACAACCCTAAGAGTGATTTTTCCGTTGTACCAGGGCTTGCCGCAGAGCAGGTTCTTTACCGCCACTATGACACTGTGTGGACGCAGCAAGGCGTGGCTGGCGTAGGTGGCTATTGGCAGCAAGGTGAAGACGTGGGCGCCATCGTTCAGGTGGGATACGGACAGCGGCTTAAATGGAACAACGTCGTGGATGGCGGGGTGATGTTGGTGTGGGATAAACGCCCCTACGACGGTAAACGTGAGCGGAATATCTCCCTCGCTTTCGATTTGAATGTCAGGTTTTAAGGACTGTACATGTTTAAAAGATGCCTATGGGTTAGCGCATTAATCGCTGGCTGGTTGATGATCACTGCGTGCAGTAGCGCGCACAATACGACCCCGCGCTACGTTCCTCCGGCGGAGCGATCTCCGCTTGCTGCTGATCATCCATGGCCGAAAAATAGCTTCCTGGTGCTGGGCTATCACGATGTAGAGGACGGCGCGGCAGATCAGCGATACCTCTCTGTGCGTACCAGTGCGCTGAGCGATCAGATGGGATGGCTACGTGACAACGGTTATAACCCGATCAGCGTGCAGCAAATTCTGGATGCGCATGACGGGAAAATCGTGCTGCCGGAAAAAGCGGTATTACTCACCTTTGATGATGGTTATAGCAGTTTTTATACCCGCGTGTGGCCGCTGCTGAAAGCCTATAACTGGCCAGCACTGTGGGCACCGGTGGGCAGCTGGGTTGATTCTCCCGCCAATAAAAAAGTTGATTTTGGTGGGCTGATGACGGCGCGAGACAAATTTGCCACCTGGAAAATGGTCGAGGAAATGGGGAAATCGCCGCTGGTTGAAATTGGTGCGCATACATGGGCATCGCATTTCGGTGGTGAAGCGAACCCGCAGGGAAGTAAAGAACCTGCTGTGGCAAACCGTCTGTACGATAAAAAGACCGGCACTTACGAAACGGACGAACAGTACAATCGCCGTATTAACACTGATATCTCTTTAATCACAAACAAAATAAAATCTGTAACCGGGAAATCGCCACGCGCATGGGTCTGGCCTTATGGCGCAGCCAATGGCACGACATTAAGTCTGGCCAAAGAGCACGGTTACAAGATGGCGTTTACGCTCAACGAAGGGCTGGCAAATGCCGCGTTTCTGGATGATATCCCCCGTGTTCTGATATCTGATAACCCATCCCTTAAGCGCTTTGCCAGCCAGGTCGGCCAGGTGCGTGAACCTCAGACGATGCGCGTTATGCATATCGATCTGGATTATGTGTATGACAAAGATCCTGCCCAACAACGTAGAAATATCGACAAGCTGATCCAGCGTGTCTATGACATGCGTATTTCTCATGTTTTCCTGCAGGCGTATGCCGATCCACAAGGTGACGGAAATATTCACGAGCTTTATTTCCCTAACCGCTGGCTGCCGATGCGTGCCGATCTCTTTAACTATATCTCCTGGCAATTACAAACTCGGGCAGGGGTTACCGTTTATGCCTGGATGCCGGTGCTAGCTTTTGGTCTCGACGACGCTATTCCACGCGTGACGGCATGGGATCCGAAAACCGGACGTAGCGCGATTAATCGTGAGCAGTATGTTCGTCTTTCTCCCTGGGATAGCGAAGCGCGTAAGCGTATCACCGAGATTTATGAAGATCTGGCGAAGCATGCCAGTTTCAAAGGGATTCTGTTCCATGATGATGCTTTCCTGACGGATTTTGAAGATGCGTCGCCGGAGGCTTTAGCCGCATACCGTGCCGCAGGCCTTCCGGGCAGTATTGAGCAAATTCGTAACGATCCTCAGGCATTCGAACGTTGGACTCGCCTGAAAAGTAAGATGCTGACCGACTTTACAAAGGAACTGACCCGCGCGGTACGTAATATTCGCGGCCCACAGGTACAAACCGCACGCAATATTTACGCCATGCCGGTGCTGGAACCAGAAAGTGAAGCCTGGTTCGCGCAGAACCTGAATGATTTCCTCAATACCTATGACTGGACAGCACCGATGGCAATGCCATTGATGGAGAATATTCCGGCCAATGATGCCAACGCCTGGCTGGACAGACTGGTGAATGCCGTTGCACAAACGCCCGGAGCGCTGGATAAGACCGTGTTTGAACTGCAAGCACGAGACTGGCGTAAGTCCGGGGAACAGGCCGAAATCAGCGGTAAACAAATAGCCGAGTGGATGCGCCAGCTTAAGTTAAGCGGTGCGGGTAACTATGGTTATTACCCGGATGATTTCATCAGCGACAAACCCGAGATGTCAGAGATTCGCTCGACGTTCTCATCATACTGGTACCCGCAAAAATGACCGATCGCATTATTGCTTTCCTGATTCTTTGCCTGATGTTCAGTCTGCCGTTTGGCGTGGCTGTCGTTTTTACAGGTGAAGTGATGCTGAACTTCGTCTTCTTCTGGCCCTTGTTCATGTCGGCTTTGTGGATAAGCGGTGGGGTTTACTTCTGGTTTTACCGTGAACGCCACTGGAAATGGGGAGAGGAAACACCGCCGCCGACGCTTGAAGGAAATCCGCTGATTTCGATCTTGATCCCTTGTTATAACGAAGGGATCAATGCGCGTGAAACGATCGGTGCAGCGCTGGCGCAGCGTTATACAAATATTGAAGTTATTGCCATTAACGACGGTTCGACAGATGACACGCACGACGTGCTTGAACAACTGGCAACGGAATACCCGAGCCTGCGGGTGATTCATTTAGCCGAGAACCAGGGGAAAGCCCTGGCGCTCAGGACCGGCGCAGCGGCGGCCCGCAGTGATTATCTTGTCTGCATTGATGGTGATGCTTTACTGGATCGCGATGCCGTCGCCTATATTGTCGCCCCGTTGATACAGTTCCCGCGTGTCGGGGCGGTGACCGGAAACCCGCGCATTCGTACCCGTTCCACGTTAATTGGTCGTGTACAGGTCGGTGAATTCTCCTCGATTATCGGCTTGATTAAGCGCACTCAGCGAGTCTATGGGCAGATCTTTACCGTTTCTGGCGTCATTGCGGCATTTCGTCGTCGTGCTCTGGCTGAGGTGGGGTACTGGAGCCCGGACATGATCACTGAAGATATCGATATCAGTTGGAAGCTGCAATTGCGCCACTGGTCAGTATTCTTTGAACCACGAGCACTGTGCTGGATCCTGATGCCTGAAACGTTAAGAGGATTGTGGAAACAGCGTCTGCGCTGGGCTCAAGGTGGTGCGGAAGTATTTATTGTTAACATGCGTCGCCTGTGGTCTTGGGAATTTCGCCGCATGTGGCCGCTGTTCCTTGAGTTCTGTTTTTCTACCGCCTGGTCATTTGCCTATGCGGTCAGCATTGTGCTGTTCCTTTGCGGGTTATTTTTCCCAATGCCAGACTCGCTATACGTGCAAAACCTGTTCCCGCCAGCATTTACCGGGCTAATACTCGGCGTGGTTTGCTTGCTGCAGTTTGCGGTGAGTCTGATGATTGAACGGCGCTATGAAAAAGGTATCGGCGCTTCGTTGTTCTGGATCATCTGGTTCCCGGTGGTGTACTGGATGCTGAGTCTGTTCACCACGCTGGTCGCTTTCCCCAAAGTGATGCTTAAACGCAAACGCGGCAGAGCGCGTTGGGTAAGCCCTGACCGTGGAATTGGGAGGATAGAATCATGAGCCAGCCACTCATCTTTACCGAACAGCGACTTCTGCCACGTGTAATAGACGTTCTGCTAACGTTTTTTGCCTGGGTTGGATTTCTGTACCTGATCTATAAAGGGCTGATTACGGCACTGGCTCATTCACCCTTTATGGGCGTGAGGCCGTTTTTCACAACTCTGGATACGGTCACTTTTTACATCCTGATCGCATTGATAAACGGTCTGGTGCTCATTGGCTGGGCGAAGTACAACCAGTATCGCTTCCGTGTGGAACGACGCAGTCGCAGGCCTGGGCTTGAAGATCATGAGCTGGCAGAAAGTTTGCGAATTACCCGAGAACTGGTTACCGAGCTGAATAAGGCGAGGGTGCTTACGGTTCATCACCATGAGAATGGTGAAATCGACTATGTGGAAGTGGACAGGCATATTGCCGATAACCGCTTGCCGCCGCCAACACCTGCAATGCTTGAGATGCTACCGTCAGCCAGGGAACGGTTGCACGAAGAAATGAATCGGTGACAGAGAACCTTTGACCCTTGGACTGGATTACGTTCACGGGTTGTATCGTTCCACAGAAGTGAAGAACATGAGGTGAACGTAATCGTGTGCCGGAGCTAATCTGCGACAATTTCAGCCGCCAGCAGCAGCCTTCAGACTCGCCTGGGTCTATGATTACTCCCAGGACAATAAAAATAACTGAGGTAATGTCGTGGATAAAGAGTTACTGGAAGCAGGTTACCGGGCCTATACCGGCGAGAAGGTTGATGTCTATTTCAATACGGCGATATGCCAGCATTCGGGTAATTGTGTGCGGGGAAGCGCGAAGCTTTTTAACCTGAAACGTAAACCGTGGATCATCCCGGATGAAGTTGATGTCGCGACGGTCATTAAGGTTATCGATACCTGTCCGAGCGGTGCGCTTAAATATCGCCAGAAATGAGTGAGAAGACCATGGATATTCTTGAAGGGCACAACAAGTTTTATGTTAACGATGCTGAGGGCAATCAGGTTGCTGAGATTGTCTTCGTGCCGACGGGTGAACATCTGAGCATCATTGAACATACTGATGTTGACCCCAGCCTGAAAGGTCAGGGAGTCGGCAAGCTGCTGGTGGAGAAAGTGGTGGAAAAAATGCGCCGCGAAAACCGTAAAGTGATCCCGCTCTGTCCGTTTGCCAAACATGAGTTTGATAAAACTCGCGAGTACGACGACATTCGTGCCTGAGTTTTACTTTTCACCGGATGACGCAACGCGCATCCGGTGCGTCCACAATAGTTCCCCTCATCGGGCATATTACTCCCGATGCAGCAGATCCTGATAAATCCCCGTCAGTACCCCTTGTGGGCCAAACTCCTTTTTAATCCACTGTGTCACCCGCCCGGTTGCCGAGTGCTGGGTCGCCAGTAGCATGCGCGAATCCTGGCGTGGGTTATGGATCTGTCGCGTCACCAGCAGCGATTTTTCCATTGCTTCGCGCACCATATAGTCGGGTAGAAAACCGATGCCTTCGCCGAGGATCTGACACTGGCACTTGGTATTAAAATCGGGCACCAGGATTGATTCCTGCCCGTGCAGCAGCCAGCCGACCTTCTTGTTAATAGTGTGCGCGGTATCTTCTACCATGATGTTCGGATACAAACGCAGCTGACTCTCTGAAATCGGCTCAGGCATAAAGGCCAGCGGGTGATCAGGTGCGATGGCGAACGACCAGCGGATCGCGCCAATCTCGGTGTAATCGATCCCGCCACCGTCCAGTAGCGTGTCTGGCGCGCCAATGGCGATATTGGCCTGGTTATTGATGATGGAATCCCAGACGCCGTTATAGACCTCCGTGGTCACGGTTATCTGGCAGGTTGGAAACTGTTTCTTAAGTACCTGTAACAGTCGCGCGGTATGCTTCGGGGTATACAGCAGTTGATTAATACAAATGCGCACCCGAGCCTCAATGCCCTGGGAGATCGTATCAATGCTGCGCTTGATGGCGTGAAAGTCGTTGAGCAGGTCTGTCGCTTTACGAAAGAAATAGCGCCCGGACTCGGTCAGCTCAATGCTGCGGGTACTGCGGGTAAACAGCACCACATCCAGCCCCATTTCCATGCGCTTGATGGTATAACTGATGGCGGAGGTGGTTAAACCCAGCTCCTCGGCGGCCTTGCTGAAGCTGCTGTAGCGGGCAGCCATCGTAAACGCCAGCAGGTTTTCCTCGGTAAATATTGAATTCATTCCTTCTCCCCTGAGTCCACAACCCGCGATACGATGATTGTTGAATGTATTTGTAATCCTTATGGAGAGCAATCAGTTTTGAACAGAATTTAACACTAGGGTTACATTTGATTTGAAGGCAATCACACTTCTGTGTTTTAGTTGCAGGCCGCTATCCGTGCAGCATACCGCTTTATTTCCCCTATGACTGATTAATGGCTGAAAGACCGTTAGTCATAAGAGAAAGATTGCACTACAGCACATTTTGTTCTCATTATTAAATTTGTTTCAACAATCGACTCACTTACGATGAATGAAATTTAAGCGGATGTTATTCTCCGTACTCTGTTGCTATTCTCAGGTTATCGGATATTTAAAAAGTCTAAAAAACTGCAGGAGAGCGATTATGTCAGAGAAAGAACTCATTACTGAATTTCTGCTGGCGGCAGAACAGGGCAATGCCGAAGGATTAAAATCCTGTCTGGCAAATAATGTGGATATTAATGCTACTAACCGCCAGGGCCGTACCGCCATAATTATTGCCAGCCTGAATAAGCATTATGACTGCGTTTCTTTATTGATTGACGCCGGTGCCGATATTAATAAACAAGATCAAACTTGTTTTAACCCCTTCCTGATTAGCTGCCTGACTAATGATTTAACGCTGCTGCGTACGGTATTACCTGCCAATCCCGATCTCGAACGACTGAGCCGTTTTGGCGGCGTTGGTATTACGCCAGCCAGCGAAAAAGGTCACGTTGAGATCGTACGTGAATTACTGCAGCGTACCGATATCAATGTAAACCATACCAACTTTGTCGGCTGGACGCCGTTGCTGGAAGCCATCGTACTTAATGATGGCGGCGCGAAGCAGCAGGAAATCGTCAAGCTGCTGCTCGACAATGGCGCTAACCCGCACATGACGGATAAATACGGTAAAACCCCGCTGGAACTGGCGCGGGAGAAAGGGTTCCATGAAATCGCCGAGCTGCTGATTGCCGCCGGAGCCTGACAGAGGAGCGCCACTATCGCCACGCCATCACGGCGATGCGTGCGGGCGCTAACTGCAGACGGCGCGTTTCTTGCGTATCGGGGAACGGGGCGAGTTGAACAGGTTTTTTCCCGCGCGGTGAACCTGTTCATACCGGAACAGCAGCGATTGTTTACGTTATTGAGTGAGTGCTGCGATAACGCGCCTAACAGCTGTCGGCTGGCGCTGACGCATTGCGAAGATCTGTTTCAACCCGGTGAGCCGGTGAGTTTTACGCAGTCAGGGATCGCTGTTGGTTATGATAAATGGATAGAGACCTCTGGTTGCCTGATGTGGCAAATGCCTCGTGGGTCGCCAGATGCAGAGCGCTTCACCACAATATCCTGGCGCCACTGGGCAGAGGTTATCCGCCAACAGCTTAATCGCGACGACACATTATTTCTGTACCAGGGGGATAATCCGTTTTACCAGGAAATTACTCGTGAATTACAACTGCGCCGCCAAAGTTTAATAACGGCGCTGAGTACGGGAGAAAATATCTGTGTTGCGGTCAGCGATTTAATTGGTCTTGGAATAGGGCTGACGCCATCGTCTGATGATTATTTAGTAGGCCTGAGTACAATTTTATTTATTAGTGGGCATCCGCTGAATAAGTATCGACAAGATTTTTTAACGGCATTACAGATTGCCGGAAATAACACAACCTTACTCAGCAAAATAACGCTGGAAGAGGCGTTTCATCAACGTTATCGGGAAAGTGTCACGCGGTTGGTGACCCATATTATTACTGAGCAACCACACGTTGCTACGAAATTTATTACTGACATTAAAAATATCGGCTCAAGTTCTGGCTGCGACATGCTGTACGGCATGGCGGATGCCTGCGCCCTGAGCCAACGGTCCGGAGGGAATTATGTCGATCAGGATAGTTGTTAAAAAGAACACGTATTTTGATTCTGTCTCACTGATGTCTATCTCTACGCGCGCTAATAAGCTTGATGGTGTGGAGCAGGCGTTCGTGGCGATGGCAACGGAAATGAACAAGGGCGTGCTGAAGAATCTCGGTCTGCTTACGCCTGAGTTGGAAGAGGCAAAGAGTGGCGATCTAATGATTGTCATTAAAGGTGCGAGTGAGGCCGCGAACGAGCAAACGTTGGTGGCGATAGAGGAACTGTTCACGCATAAGGAACAAGGTGGGCAGCACGAAGCACGTTATGCCACGCTCGCCAGTGCTAAAAAACATGTCCCCGACAGCAACCTCGCGGTGATATCGGTAAATGGTCTGTTCGCGGCCCGCGAGGCGCGTCAGGCGCTGCAAAACAACCTCAACGTAATGTTGTTTTCTGACAACGTTTCCCTTGATGACGAACTGGCTCTTAAACAGCTGGCGCATGAAAAAGGGTTGTTGATGATGGGGCCTGATTGCGGTACCGCCATTATTAACGGCGCGGCGCTCTGTTTTGGGAACGCGGTGCGTCGCGGCAATATCGGCATTATTGGGGCATCAGGCACCGGTAGTCAGGAGCTCAGTGTGCGCATTCACGAATTTGGCGGTGGCATTTCCCAGTTGATCGGCACCGGTGGACGCGATCTGAGCGAGAAGATTGGCGGCCTGATGATGCTCGATGCGATAGGTATGCTGGAGGCCGATCCACAAACTGAGATCATTGCGCTGATCTCTAAACCGCCAGCACCTGCGGTAGCCCGTAAGGTGCTGGAACGTGCGCGCGCCTGCTTTAAACCGGTGGTGGTCTGTTTCCTCGGACGTGAAGCTGCGCCTGCGGACGAAGAGGGTCTGCAGTTCGCTCGCGGCACTAAAGAAGCGGCATTGAAAGCAGTGCTGCTGAGTGGCGTGAAAAAAGAGAGTCTTGATCTGCATCCGCTCAACTGGCCGCTGATTGAAGAAGTTCGCGCCCGTCTGACGCCGCAGCAAAAGTATATTCGCGGACTGTTCTGTGGCGGCACGCTGTGTGATGAAGCGATGTTTGCCGCCATGGAAAAATATGCCGAGGTGTACAGCAACATTCATCCGGACCCGGCGTTCCGCTTGCAGGATCTCAACCGTAGTGTGGCGCATACCTTCCTTGATTTTGGTGATGATGATTTCACCAACGGCAAGCCCCATCCAATGATCGATCCGACCAACCGCATCAGTCGTTTGTTGCAGGAAGCGAGAGATCCTGAAGTCGGCGTGATCGTGATGGATTTCGTCCTTGGATTTGGATCGCATGAAGATCCGGTTGGCGTGATGATCGACGCGATCAATGAAGCGAAAGCCATCGCTGCCGCTGACGGTCGTCCTCTGGAAATTCTCGGCTATGTTCTGGGGACCGACCTGGATACGCCATCGCTGGAAAAACAGTGCCAGATGCTGACTGATGCCGGCGTTATCTGGGCGAGCAGTAGCACCAACACCGGATTGCTGGCGCGTGAATTTATCTGTAAAGGGGAGGAAGCCTGATGAGCCAGACACTGTTTAACCAGCCGCTGAATGTGATTAACGTCGGTATCGCGATGTTCAGCGATGACCTGAAAAAGCAGAACGTGCCCGTTACTCAACTCGACTGGACACCGCCAGGCCAGGGCAATATGCAGGTGGTTGCGGCACTGGATCAGATTGCTGATTCACCGCTGGCAGACAAGATTGCCGCCGCTAACCAGCAGGCGCTGGAACGTATTATTAAGTCGCATCCGGTGCTGATTGGCTATGACCAGGCCATCAATGTGGTACCTGGAATGACCCGTAACACGATTCTGCATGCCGGGCCGCCGATCCGCTGGGAAAAAATGTGCGGTGCGATGAAAGGTGCAGTCACCGGCGCGCTGGTATTTGAAGGGTTGGCGAAAGATCTGGATGAAGCCGCCGAGCTTGCCGCTTCGGGCGAAATTAACTTCTCGCCGTGCCACGAACATGACTGCGTGGGATCGATGGCGGGCGTAACGTCCGCGTCGATGTTCATGCACATCGTGGAGAACAAAACTTACGGCAACCGCGCATATACCAATATGAGCGAGCAGATGGCAAAGATCCTGCGCATGGGAGCGAACGATCAAAGCGTTATCGATCGCCTTAACTGGATGCGTGATGTGATGGGACCGATGCTGCGTGATGCGATGAAACTGGCGGGTGAAATCGATTTACGCCTGATGTTGGCACAGGCGCTGCACATGGGCGATGAGTGCCATAACCGCAACAACGCCGGTACGGCACTGTTAATTCAGGCGCTGACTCCGTGGATTATCCAGACCGGCTATCCGGTTGAGCAACAACGTGAAGTGTTCGAGTTTGTGCTCAGCAGCGACTATTTCTCCGGTCCAACGTGGATGGCGATGTGTAAAGCCGCCATGGATGCTGCGCACGGCATTGAATACAGCACGGTGGTGACGACGATGGCGCGTAATGGCGTTGAGTTCGGCCTGCGTATCAGCGGCTTACCGGGCCAGTGGTTTACCGGTCCGGCACAGCAGGTGATTGGCCCGATGTTCGCGGGCTATAAGCCGGAAGACTCCGGGCGTGATATCGGCGACAGCGCCATTACCGAAACCTACGGTATTGGCGGCTTCGCGATGGCCACCGCACCAGCCATCGTGGCGCTGGTGGGTGGTACGGTTGAAGAAGCCGTCGACTTCTCCCGCCAGATGCGTGAAATCACCCTCGGTGAAAACCCAAACGTCACCATTCCGCTGCTCGGTTTTATGGGCGTGCCAACCGCGATCGACATTACGCGTGTGGGCAGCACCGGTATTCTGCCGGTGATCAACACCGCCATTGCGCACAAAGATGCGGGGATCGGCATGATCGGCGCCGGAATAGTACACCCGCCGTTCGCCTGCTTTGAAAAGGCGATCCTCAACTGGCGTGACCACTACTGCTAATAACAACCACAGGGGCTAACACCGTTAGCCCCACGGTAGCGAAGAGAAAAACGTTGCTTACCTGCAGGGCTGGGCGATCTCCGTGATCGCAAACGATGCTTAACCTGTAAAGGATATTCCATGAACAACATAAAACTAGAATGGAAACGTGGTGACTGGGCGGCTTACTTCGGGCTGATGACCAACAACCTGACTAACCTGCTGACAATGATGGGGCTACTCATTTTTGTTGTCGGGATCCCTACTGAAATTGTCTACGGCCGAATTGCACCCGCCTTTGGTCTGGCGGTGCTGGTGGCCAGCATCTGTTATGCCTGGTTTGGCTTGCAGATGGCGAAACATACCGGGCGTAACGACGTGACGGCGCTGCCGTCCGGGCCAAGCGCACCGTCGATCTTTACTGTGACCTTCCTGGTATTAATGCCGGTGTATCAGCAAACGAAAGACGCCAACTTCGCTATTCAGATAGCGCTGGTATGGTGCTTTGTTGAAGCGTTGATCCTGGTCGGTGGTTCATTCCTCGGTGAGACCATCCGCAAAATGATACCGCGCACAGTGCTGCTTTCCTGTTTATCTGGCCTGGGTCTGTTGCTGTTGGCAATGAACCCGATGTTGCAGGCATTTGAAGCGCCAACTGTCTCTTTCATCGTCCTGCTGCTGATCTTCATTAACTGGTTTGGTAAGAAACCGATTTTTGCCCGCATTCCTACCGGTTTGCTGCTGCTGATTGCCGGTACGGCATTGGCGTGGATCTCCGGCTTGCAAAGCCCTGAAGCGATCAAAGCCTCAATGTCCTCTTTTGGCTTTAACCCGCCGGAAGTCCATGTCGACAGCTTCCTGCAAGGCCTGCCGCACGCGTTGCCGTATCTGGCTTCTGCGGTTCCTCTGGGTCTGGCGAACTATATTTTTGACCTTGAGAATATTGAAAGTGCGCACGCGGCGGGAGATGAGTACAACACCCGTAAGGTCATGATGGCGAACGGTTTTGCATCCATGCTTGGCTGTATGTTGGGGAACCCGTTCCCGGTCACCGTCTACGTTGGACATGCGGGCTGGAAAGCGATGGGAGCCAGTATTGGTTATACCCTCGCATCGGGTATCACCATGTTCCTGGTGCCGTTGTTTGGTCTGGGGGCGTTTATGCTCGCCATTATTCCGATGACCGCGATAGTGCCGATCCTGGTGTTTATCGGCGTAGTGACCGCCAATCAGGTGGTACGAGAAACGCCCAAAGTCGAGGTCCCCGTCATCTTCATCTGTCTGTTCCCATGGATTGCCAACTGGGCGCTGACCATCGTCAACAGCGTGATGGGCGCGGCCGGAACGTCAGCGGCGAAACTGGGTAGCGATCTGTTGCACAGCAAAGGCGTGTATTACGACGGGCTGGTTCATCTGGGAAGCGGCGCGCCGTTGGCCAGTATGTTGTGGGGCTGTGTCGCTATCTTCGCCATTATGAACAAGCCACTGCGCGGTGCGGTTGCCGCAGCCTTCGGCGCACTGCTGTCGCTGTTTGGTGTGATCCACTCCCCGGCGGTTGGCTTTGCGGAAGGCAGTTCGATGATGTTTGTTCTGGCCTACCTGATGATGAGCGGCATGTTTGTCATCAAACATGTTCTCGACAGTCGTGAAGCGGTAACTGCGCCTGAGCAGGAACCAACGAAAACTACCTGAATCGCCTGCAAGCGGAAGATGACACTATGAAAGAACTTGTGGTCGTTGCCATTGGCGGCAACAGCATTATCAAAGATAACGCCAGCCAGTCGATTGAGCACCAGGCTGAAGCGGTGAAAGCGGTCGCAGATACGGTGCTGGAGATGTTGGCATCGGACTACAACATTGTGCTGACGCACGGTAACGGGCCACAGGTTGGACTCGATCTGCGGCGTGCGGAAATCGCGCATGAGCGTGAAGGTTTACCACTCACCCCGCTGGCCAACTGCGTAGCCGATACCCAGGGGGGCATCGGCTACCTGATCCAGCAGGCGTTAAATAACCGTCTGGCGCGTCGCGGGGAGCAGAAAGCGGTGACCGTGGTGACGCAGGTGGAGGTCGACAAGAACGATCCCGGTTTTGCTAATCCGGCCAAGCCTATCGGGGCGTTCTTTAGCGAAGCGCAGCGTGATGAGCTACAGCGGGTCAATCTGGGCTGGCGTTTTGTGGAGGATTCCGGGCGCGGTTACCGTCGTGTTGTTGCGTCTCCGGAGCCAAAGCGCATTGTCGAAGCGGAGGCGATTAAAACGCTGACCCAGCAGGGCTTTGTGGTGATTGGCGCGGGGGGCGGTGGGATCCCGGTAGTGCGTAGCGAGCAGGGGGATTATCACAGCGTGGACGCGGTGATTGATAAAGATCTCTCTACCGCGCTGTTGGCGCAGGAGATCCGCGCTGACATCCTGGTGATCACCACCGGTGTAGAGAAAGTGTGTATTCACTTCGGCAAACCTAACCAGCAGGCGCTGGACACGGTCGATATCGCGACGATGACCCGTTACATGCAGGAAGGGCATTTCCCGCCGGGCAGCATGTTACCCAAAATTGTTGCCAGCCTGACATTCCTGGCGCGTGGCGGTAAGCGGGTGATTATCACCACGCCAGAATGTCTTCCTGCCGCGCTGCGTGGTGAAACGGGTACCCATATTGTCCATTCCTGAGAGGAGATGCGAATGAAGGAAAGTAACAGCCGCCGTGAGTTTTTAAGCCAGAGCGGAAAAATGGTGACCGCTGCCGCGTTGTTTGGCGCGGTGGCCCCGGTCGCGTATGCTGCTAATCCTGTCGGGACAACCAGTGGCGCGAAAAGCACAATGACGATTAACGATAAACACTATTATCTGGATAACGTTCTGCTGGAAGCGGGATTTGATTACGAAAACGCCGTGGTGGTACATACCCGTACTGCGCTACAAACTGTCGAAATTCAGGACGGAAAGATTGTTGCGCTGCGTGAGAATAAGCAGCATCCGGATGCGACGTTGCCACACTACGATGCAGGCGGAAAGCTGATGCTTCCTGCCATGCGAGATATGCACATCCATCTGGATAAAACTTTTTATGGTGGCCCGTGGCGCTCACTTAATCGTCCTGCGGGCACTACCATTCAGGATATGATCCGCCTGGAGCAAAAGCTGCTGCCTGAGCTACAACCGTACACCCAGGAGCGCGCGGAAAAGCTTATTGACCTGCTGCAGTCAAAAGGTACATCGATTGCGCGCAGCCACTGCAATATTGAGCCGGTTTCCGGACTGAAAAATCTGGAAAACTTACAGGCGGTGCTGGCGCGTCGTCAGCCCGGTTTTGCCTGTGAGATCGTGGCGTTTCCCCAGCATGGTCTGCTGTTATCAAAGTCTGAACCGCTGATGCGTGAAGCGATGCAGGCGGGAGCACACTACGTTGGCGGGCTGGATCCGACCAGCGTGGATGGGGCGATGGAGAAATCCCTCGATACCATGTTCCAGATTGCGCTGGATTACGATAAAGGCGTGGATATCCATCTGCATGAAACCAGTCCGGCTGGCGTTGCGGCGGTGAATTACATGGTGGAGACCGTGGAGAAAACGCCACAGCTGAAGGGTAAACTGACCATCAGCCACGCTTTTGCATTGTCTACGCTTAATGAGCAGCAGGTGGATGAACTGGCGACCCGCATGGTGGCTCAGCAAATTACTATTGCCTCGACGGTGCCGATTGGCACGATGCACATGCCGTTGAAACAACTGCGTGACAAAGGTGTGGTGGTGATTACCGGTACCGACAGCGTGATCGACCACTGGTCACCGTATGGGCTGGGGGACATGCTGGAGAAGGCGAATTTATACGCGCAGCTCTATATTCGTCCTAATGAGCTGAATCTGTCACGGGCGCTGTTCCTCGCCACCGGCGATGTGCTGCCGTTGAATGATAAAGGTGAGCGCGTCTGGCCAAAAGCGCAGGATGAGGCCAGTTTTGTACTGGTAGATGCCTCCTGCTCAGCAGAAGCGGTTGCAAGGATCTCTCCACGTACAGCGACCTTCCATAAAGGGCAACTGGTGTGGGGAAATGTCGCCAGCTAGCGTCATTCCACGCGCAGTGGCACAGGTTGCTGCGCGTTTCCTCTCTTTTTCGTTCCTAACCCATGATGCCCATATAGCCGTGGATCCCCATATACAATCCGACCATGCCGATGAGTGCGCTGGAAAAATAGGGGGCTTTACGTGCCAGTGTGTTAAATCCGCTCCAGCGTTTTGCCGCCTGCTGCACGCTGATTGCCGCACCGACACCTACCGTCACCAGCGTCAGCGCCAGCCCGAGGCTAAAGCACAGCACCATTGTTGCTCCCAGCGTGAAGGCTTTGAGCTGGATGCAGATCAGCAAGACCGTAATCGCGGCTGGGCACGGGATTAGCCCCCCGGTCAGGCCAAAAAGTAAAATTTGCCCGTTAGTGACCTCTTTACCCTGAAAGCGACGCTGGATGTCGGTGGCATGTGCCCGTTCGTGAGCGTCCTGATACTCTTTCGAACCTTCGGTGAGTCCTGCCAGCGCGGCATGGTCATGATCGTGGTCGTGATGATGGTGGTGATCGTCATCATGGTTATGATGCTCATGGTGCTCATGGTGCTCATGGTGCTCATGGTGCTCATGGTGGTTATGTTCGTGATCATGGTCGTGCTCGTGATGCGTCTGGGTCAGCCAGTTCTGTTCGCCTTGCCATGTCCGCCAGAACATCCACAATGCCGTGCCCAGAATGATGATGGCAGAGACAAACTGCAGCCAGGGTTCGACGGCCTGGGCGGTAAACGCTTTGCTGATATACATCCCGCCGAGCGCAATCAACCACACCACAGCGGTATGTGACAGCGTGGCCGCCAGCCCCAGCATCACCGCCTGTTTGATGGTTCCTTTAATGGCGATAATAAATGCCGCCATCATCGTCTTGGAATGTCCCGGTTCCAGACCGTGTAACACGCCCAATAAAATCGCGCTGGGAATAAAGAACCAGGCATTACCTTGCTGAAGAAGCGTAGAAAACTCACCCATGAGAATGATTCTTAGTTGTTTTGTTTCGCCAGATTCTACTCCCCCCCAGTACAGAATACTACCCCCCAGTAGATCGGCGCGGTATAGTGAGCCGTGATTTATGCAACGGGGACAGGACGATGTCACATACGATCCGCGACAAACAAAAGCTCAAGGCCCGTGCCAGTAAGATTCAGGGGCAGGTGGCGGCGCTGAAAACCATGCTTGATGAACCGCATGAATGCGCGGCGGTGTTACAACAGATTGCGGCGATCCGCGGGGCGGTAAACGGGTTAATGCGAGAAGTGATTAAAGGTCACCTGACTGAGCATATTGTGCATCAGGGCGATGAAATAAAACGCGAAGAAGATTTGGATGTGGTGCTGAAGGTACTGGATTCCTACATCAAGTAAGGCGATATGCGGCTCATTCACCCACTGATGAATGAGCCGTTGCATAACATTTTTAGCCGAAAAACATCACCGAAACACACAGCAGACCCACAATCAGGGTAATCAAATTGCCCACTGAACGGTACGGCTTCAGAGCCGGGATCAAATAGGTCGACAGCGTCGGCATGATGAAAAGAATCATGGCGATGAGCGGCCCGCTGATTGCGTAAATCATTGAGATGGCATTCGGGTTAATGCAGCAAATGATAAACGTGATCGTCGAGACCAGCATGATCGACAGGGCGCGGTTAAAGGCCCGGCTTTTCTTCACTCCCACCTGATGCAACGACGTTTTTACGACTTCGGTTGCTCCTTCAATCACGCCAAAGTACGTACCCAGAAACGATTTTGACATCGCCACAATGGCTACGATAATCCCTGAAATCGACAGCCATGCAGGGGCGTTCGGCATCATTGAGAGCGCTGACAAAATCGTCACGCCTTCATTTCTTGCGTCTTCAATATAATTTACTGGAATAGAAAGTAAGCAGCTGAAGACGAAAAACAGCACGCTCAGGCAGATGATGACGTAGGCTACTTTCATGATTTTTTTGCATTTACCCATGGCCTGCTCGCCGTATTTCTCGCGTCTGTCGATGGCAAACGTGGAGATGATTGGCGTATGGCTAAAAGCAAAAACCATCACGGGGATTGATATCCATACCTGATGAAGCGTGTGTTGATCGAAAGACATCTGGCCGGTGAGTAACGTAGGCTGCCAGCTTCCGGTCAGATAGAGCGAAAGGAACAAAAAGTAAGCGATGAGTGGGAACACCAGAAATCCCATCACCCGAATAGTGGCTTGTCGCCCCATCAGAAAGATGAGATTCAGTATCAGCACCACGCCAAGGCTGACGAGCATGCGGATGCGTAGATCCACGGTGATATGTTTTGCCAGCTGTTCTGTGAGGGAGTTGGTGATTGCCACGGCGTAGATCAGCACGACCACAAAGAAGGCAACAAAATAGAGAGTGGTGATTAAGCTACCAATCTTTTTGCCGTAGTAGTGCGTTACCGCACCGGTGATCCCTTCACCAGCTGACGTTTTCGATGACAGGATAAACTGGCACAGAGCCTTGTGTGGCCAGTAAGTTAAAGGCCAGGCAACAAGTGCGGTGATAAACAATACGACCGCCCCAGCAGAACCCAGTTGTATGGGGAGAAATAGGGTTCCTGCGCCGACGGCAGTCCCATATAACGCGAAGCTCCAGAGAGTCTCTTCTTTTGACCAAATTTTCGACATTATTTGAACGTATCAACTATAAAATAAACAAAAAGAAGCGCAATTTACCACAAATGAGAGGTGCTGGGGGAGGTGTGAACAAGTGGGCTGGTGAATGGATGAATAGCCGGAATCGGGATAATTCCGACTATTCGTTGAATTATCAGGCAGTAACGCGCTGTTGACGGCGCTTCATCACGCGTTCACGCACCGTGTCGTATGCCCAGTTATAAAACATGGTGTACGGCAGGAAGAACAGGAAGAAACCTATTTCTAGCGTGAATGCCTGCAGCAGACTGACGCTCAGCACATACGACACGATGGTTACCCCGATAACGATAAAACCACTTTCGAAACCTAAGGCGTGAAATGCCCGTACTTTCGCCGTACGTTTCACCAGGTGTGACGGCCACAAGCGATCAAACAGGGCGTTATAAATGATATTCCAGATCATCGCTGTGGTAGCCAGGAGTACGGTCAATCCGCCCATTTCCAGCACCGAACGTTGCATCAACCATGCGGTGGTTGGTGCGAGAATAGCGGTGGCAATGCCCTCAAAACAGACGGCGTGAAAAATACGTTCCAGTAACGAACGGCGTTGGACTGTATCGTGTTGCATAACGTAAAACCTTCTTTGATGCCCGGATAACGGAATGGTGGAAATTTTATCGTTTTATGTGATATCTAAAAGATAGAATCCATCGATAAAGTAGATAGGTTATGCGTTACTCTCCCGAAGCATTAACAGCATTTGTTGAGACCGTTTCCTGCGGTTCATTTTCTGCGGCAGCGCGGCGGCTGCGTAAAAGTCAGTCCACTATCAGTACGGCGATTGCGCATCTGGAAGCCGATCTCGGTTTTGCGCTATTTGATCGTTCCTCGCGCCAGCCGACGCTCACTGAACAAGGTAAACGGGTACTTGGCTACGTTCAGGCGATTTTGTCAGCGAGCGATCGTCTGGATGAAGCTGCTATTTCACTTTCAGGCGCAACGGAAGCGCGTTTGACGTTTGTGCTTTCTGACACGCTGCATCCGGATGTGCTGGAAGAATTGATGGTGCAGTTTGACCGCCTGTTTCCCCATACCGAGTTTGAATGTCTGATTGGCGAAGATGAAGATGTGATCGATCTGCTGCAAAAGGGACGAGCTCAGGTTGGGCTTATTGAGGCGCGCGAGGACTATCCAACGGATATGGGCGTCACTCGTCTGCCAATGCAAACCTGGATGGGGTTATATGTGGCGGCCTCGCATCCGCTGGCTACGCAAAACAACCTGCAATGGGAGCAGCTCCACACCTGGCGCGAACTGCGGTTGAATACCTATCTGGAAAGCGGCACTAACGTGGCGCGTGGTCCCGTATGGTCTGCTCCTAACTATCTGTTATTACTGAGTATGGCGGTTCAGGGGTTTGGCTGGTGCGCGCTACCTTGCGCGCTGGTGGAAGAATTTGCGGCACAAAAACCGCTGGTACAGTTGAAGATGCCCGGCTGGCCAAAGGCTATCTCTATCGACCTGCTGTGGAATAAGAAATCGCCTCCTGGCGTGGCGGGAAGCTGGTTACGCGACCATTTACAGCAGAGTGGCGTTCAGATGACCAATAAATGATACGAAATTCCTTTGTGATAAAAATCACCATTTTTAAACAACTGTGATAACTATCTTTAACAATCATCTACTATTGCGATGTTATTTTGCGCTGAGGTGGTGATGAAAGAGGTTGTGATAGTGGGGGCGTTAAGGACACCAATTGGCTGCTTCCAGGGGACGCTGGCGCGTCATTCTGCCGTTGAGCTAGGCAGCATGGTGGTCAGGGCGTTACTGGAACGCACAGGCGTGGATGTCCATGCTGTTGACGAAGTGATCCTAGGGCAGGTGCTCACTGCAGGAGCCGGGCAGAATCCCGCGCGCCAGTCTGCTATCAATGGGGGATTACCCAATACCGTTTCTGCTATCACTATTAACGATGTTTGTGGTTCGGGCCTCAAAGCGCTGCATCTGGCAACGCAGGCTATCCAGTGTGGTGAAGCCGATATTGTGATTGCTGGTGGACAAGAGAATATGAGCCGCGCACCGCATGTTCTCACCGACAGCCGCACCGGCGCGCAATTGGGCAATAGCCAACTGGTGGACAGCCTGGTGCATGACGGTTTGTGGGACGCTTTCAACGATTACCATATGGGCGTCACCGCCGAAAACCTGGCGCGGGAATACGGAATTAGCCGCGAATTGCAGGATGACTACGCGCTTCGCTCTCAGCATAAAGCGCGTATGGCGATCGACGCCGGGCGTTTTAAAGATGAGATTGTGCCGGTCGTGACCCAACGTAACGGACAATCGATCGTTGTTGATACCGATGAACAGCCGAGAACGGATGCCAGTGCTGAAGGGCTGGCGCGACTGGATCCCACATTTGATCGTTCAGGCTCTGTCACGGCGGGCAATGCGTCGTCGATAAATGATGGCGCCGCAGCCGTGATGATGATGAGCGAAGCCAAGGCGCAGGAGCTGAATTTGCCCATACTGGCGCGTATTCGAGCTTTTGCCAGCGTCGGGGTCGATCCTGCGCTAATGGGGATTGCGCCAGTGTATGCTACCCGTCGCTGTCTTGAACGAGTCGGCTGGCAGCTGGCTGATGTTGATCTTATCGAAGCTAACGAAGCATTTGCTGCCCAGGCGTTATCGGTGGGAAAAGTGCTGGAATGGGATGAGAGGCGGGTCAATGTCAATGGTGGAGCCATCGCGCTTGGCCATCCTATTGGCGCATCCGGCTGTCGTATTCTGGTGTCGTTGGTACATGAGATGGTCAAACGTCAGGCGCGAAAAGGCCTGGCTACGCTGTGTATCGGTGGCGGCCAGGGCGTCGCGCTCGCCATTGAACGAGACTGAAGCGCTTTATACTCCCCTTTCAAACACGCTCTTCTGCTGCGCTGTCCCATGCAAATGTGACAGCGTCGGTGAGTGATATCTTTAATACAAGCACACAAGAATTCATGTTTGTATACCGTCATACTTCAAGTTGCCTGGGTGTTAGCTGTGCGTTACTTGGCTTACCATGAGTCTCGCCCTTACGGGACCGCAGCTCCGCAGTGTTCAAAGCGGCTCCTGACCCCAGTCACTTACTTGTGTAAGCTCCCGGGGCTTCGCTCTGTTGTCACCTACAGGCCACCCGAATTATTTTGGGTATAGTTTTACCTTCCGCAGGGGCTTTGACTTGGCGCGTACGCCACCGTCGTCTTTATAACCTGCAACATCTCCTTCTTCGGTAGCCGTCCTGGTTAACTCTGTATTTTCAGTGCATTATCTCAACCACTGCTGAATCACTATTTAATTAATAATCTATTTTATTGTTTTATATGGTTTTTATATGCCTTTACTATCATTTTTTCCGCTATTTTTGAGACCCTAACGTGATCGCAACTACACTTTTGATAATAAGATGCAGAAAAAGTGAAACATCGTTTTAGTTGTAATTGAAAACGTGTTCCGGGAGGGATATCATTAACCCATTAGTTAAAAACGGAACGGTGTTTTGTTATCCGTTCAAGAATTCACGGTCAATTTATCACTGGAGGTAAATGTGGACGTAAGACAAAGCATCCATAGTGCGCATGCTAAAACCCTGGACACTCAGGCGCTGCGCAATGAGTTTTTGGTAGAAGAAGTGTTTGTCGCTGACGAATACACCATGGTTTACAGCCACATCGACCGCATTATTGTTGGCGGCATTATGCCAGTGGCAAAAACCGTTTCCGTGGGTGGCGAAGTGGGCAAACAGTTGGGCGTAACCTACTTCCTGGAACGTCGCGAACTCGGTGTGATCAACATCGGTGGTCCGGGCACAATTACCGTTGACGGCCAGTGCTATGAAATCGGTCACCGCGATGCGTTGTATGTGGGAAAAGGGGCGAAAGAAGTTGTGTTTGCAAGCATCGATGCGACAAAACCAGCCAAGTTCTACTATAACTGCGCACCGGCACATACAGCCTATCCAACCAAAAAAGTGACCCCAGCCGATGTTGCTCCAGTGACTCTGGGTGATGATCTCACCAGTAACCGTCGTACCATCAATAAATATTTTGTACCAGACGTACTGGAAACCTGCCAGTTGAGCATGGGTCTGACGGAACTGGCACCTGGTAATCTGTGGAATACCATGCCGTGCCATACCCATGAACGCCGCATGGAAGTTTATTTTTACTTCAACATGGAAGAAGACACCTGTGTTTTCCATATGATGGGGCAGCCTCAGGAAACGCGTCACATTGTGATGCATAACGAGCAGGCAGTAATTTCTCCAAGCTGGTCTATTCACTCTGGCGTCGGTACAAAAGCTTATACGTTCATTTGGGGCATGGTCGGTGAAAACCAGGTCTTCGATGATATGGACCACGTTGCAGTAAAAGATCTGCGCTAGTTGCGGGCGGCAACCCTGCCTGTCTGTGACAGGCATTATAAAAAGTAAGGATTAATAATGATTTTGAATGCATTCTCTCTTGAAGGTAAAGTCGCCGTTGTGACAGGTTGTGACACTGGTCTGGGGCAGGGTATGGCGCTGGGCCTGGCTGAAGCGGGTTGCGATATCGTGGGTATCAATATTGTTGAGCCGACTGAAACTATCGAACGTGTTACCGCACTGGGCCGCCGCTTTTTAAGTCTGACTGCAGACCTGCGTCAAATCGACGGTATCCCGGCGCTGCTGGAGCGTGCAGTTGCAGAATTCGGTCATATCGACATTCTGGTCAATAACGCAGGTCTTATTCGTCGTGACGACGCGATCGATTTCAGCGAAAAAGACTGGGACGACGTGATGAATCTGAACATTAAGAGCGTGTTCTTTATGTCTCAGGCTGCGGCTAAGCACTTCATCGCGCAGGGCAAGGGCGGCAAAATTATTAACATCGCCTCTATGCTTTCTTTCCAGGGCGGCATCCGCGTTCCGTCTTATACCGCATCAAAAAGTGGTGTAATGGGCGTAACTCGTCTGATGGCGAACGAGTGGGCAAAACACAACATCAACGTTAATGCGATTGCTCCGGGCTATATGGCAACCAACAACACGCAACAGCTGCGTGCTGATGAGCAACGTAGTGCAGAAATTCTCGATCGCATCCCGGCGGGACGTTGGGGATTACCAGACGATCTGAAAGGGCCAATTGTATTCCTGGCGTCCAGTGCATCTGACTACATCAACGGCTATACCGTTGCAGTCGATGGCGGCTGGCTGGCACGTTAACGGGTCTTCTTCCTGTATCTACAAACAAAAACCCTGCCAAACAGCAGGGTTTTTTATCTTTTATCCCTTACATTTCAGATAAGAAGCTAAAAGGGTGACCTGAGAACGGTGGAATTATGCTTTCAGGAAATCTTCGCGTACGGGGGTGAAAGTATCCAGTAGTGTGCCTGGTTTTAAACAAACGCAGCCATGCATAATATTGGGTCGCTTGTACAGCGTGTCGCCTGCGCGGACAACATGCTTTTCTTCGCCAATGGTAAATTCAAACTCGCCGGATAACACATAAGTGAGCTGTTCGTGCGGGTGGTTGTGCATCGGACCAATTGCGCCTTGCTCGAAATTCACTTCAACAGCCATCATTTTGCCGTCGTGAGCCAGGATGCGGCGGGTAACGCCGTTGCCCAGATCTTCGAGGGTGGTTTCTTTATGAAAAATAAACATCCGGCGGTCCTGTATTATGTTGAAACATTGTTTCATTAAATTTATATCAAAAATAATTAAAAGGAAACGCAGGCTCACAGATGTGGAAAGTTGATCACATCTTTGGTTCACTGGAGCGACAACAACGAACAAGGAAAAAAAGATGAAAACTATCGGTCTGTTAGGCGGTATGAGCTGGGAATCCACTATTCCTTATTATCGACTCATTAATGAAGGTGTGAAGAAACGTCTGGGAGGCCTGCATTCGGCGCAGATCCTGCTGCATAGCGTAGATTTCCACGAGATTGAAGCTTGCCAGTCAAGTGGCGACTGGCAGCAGGCTGGTGAGATTCTGGCGCAGGCCGCCATGGGGCTTCAGCAGGCGGGGGCTCAAGGGATCGTTCTGTGTACCAACACGATGCATAAGGTCGCCGGGGCGATTGAAACGGCCTGCGAGGTGCCGTTCCTGCATATTGCTGATGCAACGGGCAGGGCCATCAGCCAGCAGAAAATGTCTAACGTGGCGCTACTCGGTACGCGCTACACCATGGAGCAGGAGTTTTATCGTGGACGCCTACAGCAAGAGTTTGGTATTAACACGTTGATCCCCGAACAGGATGACCGGCAGAAGATTAACCAGATAATCTTCGAAGAGCTGTGCCTGGGTGAATTCAGTGACACTTCGCGAGATTATTACCTTAATGTGATTGATGGCCTGGCTCGTCAGGGCGCGCAAGGCGTCATTTTTGGCTGTACCGAGATTGGCCTACTGGTTCCGGCGCAGATGAGTCCGCTGCTGGTGTTTGATACGGCTGCGATTCACGCGGCTGATGCGGTGGAGTTTATGCTGTCGTAAGCGGATCCAAAATAGCATCCAGCGGATCGATCAGAGCAGGAAGATGGGCTTGCAAATGTGCCGTAAATGCATCGACCAGTGCGGATGCCGGTCGGTGTAACGGGCGAATCAGGCTAACGGTAAACGGTACGTCGATACTGAAACGTCGAACGACAACGCCGCTGGCGGCATAATCCAATGCAGTGAGTGGGTTTACGACCGAGATCCCTGCGCCGGCACGAACCATCGCGCAAACGGACGCGGCGCTGTGCGTTTCCAGGACCATTCGACGTTTAACCTGATGGTCATTAAACAGGGCATCCAGCAACTGACGGTAACTGTCTGTGCGTGACAGGCTGATGTAATTTTCACCCTGAAAGTCTTCTGGCGTTAGTATGGCTTTCGCACTTAGCGGGTGTCCTGAAGGCAGGACACACACTTCGTTAAGCGTCAGCAGTGCAGTACGTTCAGTGCCTGCGGGCGTGTGCAAGGTCTCCGTCAATCCCAGATCGTGGCGCTGGGCTGAAAGCCACTCCTCAAGCAGCGGTGACTCTTGCGGAACGATGTTCAGACTCACGTCCGGATAGCGAGCCAGAAACGGTTGCAGTAGGGTAGGTAAAAACGATTGTGAAAACACCGGCAGGCAAACAATTGACAGCTCGCCCTGGCGGAATTCTCGCAGGCTTTCTGCGGCATTAACAATGCGATCCAGGCCATACCAGGAGCGTTGCACCTCCTCAAATAACCGTAGGCCCTGTACCGTTGGCTGCAGTCGACCACGAGTACGTTCAAACAGCGTTAACCCCAATACTTTCTCAAATCGCGCCAGTTCCCGACTGACTGTGGGTTGCGAAGTGTGTAGCATCCGTGCGGCTTCCGTCAGGTTGCCCGCTGTCATGATGGCGTGAAAGATTTCAATGTGTCGCAGGTTAACGGCAGGCATGGGCGTTCCTCGAATCAGGTAGTCCATATCATTTTTGCATAGACTCGCGATAAAACGATATTTTTTATTCTCTTTAGCTTGTGGCGTAATCATAAAAAAATGAATACCGGAGTCCGCTATGCCACGCTCGCTTAATAACACCGATACTGACCTGACCGCCGACAACCTGCTGCGTCTGCCTGCCGAATTTGGCTGCCCGGTATGGGTCTACGATGCGCAGATTATCCGTAAGCAGATCGCTAAACTGAATCAGTTCGACGTGGTGCGCTTTGCCCAGAAGGCATGTTCGAACATTCATATTCTGCGTCTGATGCGCGAGCAGGGCGTGAAGGTGGACTCGGTATCGTTAGGTGAGATTGAACGTGCGCTGGCTGCAGGCTATGTCGCGGGTAAAGATGAGATCGTTTTTACTGCCGATATGATTGATGAAGCGACGCTGGCACGGGTGCATGAGTTACAAATTCCGGTTAATGCCGGGTCAGTGGATATGCTGGAACAGCTTGGTCAGGTATCGCCGGGTCACCGCGTATGGCTGCGCGTCAATCCTGGATTTGGTCACGGGCACAGTCAGAAAACCAATACTGGTGGAGAAAACAGCAAGCACGGAATCTGGTACAGCGATCTGCCAGCAGCGCTGGACGTCATTCAGCGTTATAAACTGAATCTGGTCGGTATTCATATGCATATCGGCTCTGGCGTGGACTACGGACACCTGGAGCAGGTATGTGGCGCGATGGTGCGCCAGGTGATGGAGTTTGGCCAGGATCTCGAGGCGATCTCTGCAGGCGGTGGTTTATCGATCCCGTACCGCGAAGGAGAAGAGGCGATCAATACCGACCACTATTTCGGTTTGTGGAACGCCGCGCGTGAGCAGATCGCCAGACATCTTGGGCATCCGGTGAAGCTTGAGATTGAGCCGGGACGTTTCCTGGTCGCGGAAGCGGGCGTACTGGTAGCGCAGGTGCGCAGCGTAAAAGAGATGGGGAGCCGCCACTTCGTGTTGATCGATGCAGGTTTTAACGATCTGATGCGCCCGGCGATGTATGGCAGTTATCATCATATCTCCGCGCTGGCGGGGGATGGTCGTTCGCTGGAGCTGGAGCCTCAACGAGAAACCGTTGTTGCGGGTCCGTTGTGCGAGTCCGGCGACGTGTTTACCCAGCAGGAGGGCGGTAAAGTTGAGACCCGTCTGCTGCCTGCGGTGGCACCGGGTGATTATCTGGTACTGCATGATACCGGGGCGTACGGTGCGTCGATGTCGTCGAACTATAATAGCCGCCCGCTACTGCCGGAAGTCCTGTTTGATAACGGAGTGGCGCGGCTGATTCGCCGTCGCCAGACCATTAACGAACTCTTAGCGCTGGAACTATGACGCAATCCTGTTTAATCGTTTGACGATGAATTCCCTGGCTCTGTCAGCGTTGAAACGGAATGTCGGCGTACCAGAGTTGGGTTAAATACATTGGTAATTTCGGGCACCGGGCGTTTTTCCGCCAGCGCCAGCGCCAGTTCAGCGGCCTGCGTTGCCATCGTTACGATAGGATAACGTACCGTTGTCAGCCGTGGGCGCACGTAGCGTGAAACCAGCACATCATCAAAGCCAATCAGTGATATTTCGCCCGGTACATCAATACCATTATCATTTAATACGCCCATGGCACCGGCTGCCATTGAGTCGTTATAACAGGCTACCGCAGTGAAGCTTTTTCCACGACCAAGCAGCTCGGTCATGGCCTGTTCCCCGCCGCTTTCATCCGGTTCACCAAAGGTCACCAGCCGTTCGTTCACCGGTATATTGCTTTCTGCTAATGCATCGTAATAGCCTTTCAGACGATCTTCTGCATCCGAAATGGTGTGATTGGAGCACAGATAACCGATGCGTGTATGGCCTTGCTGGATAAGGTGCCGGGTGGCAAGCCATGCCCCGTAACGGTCATCCAGGGCAACGCAGCGTTGCTCGAAGCCGGGCAGGATTCGGTTGATGAGCACCATGCCGGGGATCTGCTGCATTAACGACGCAAGTTCAGCATCCGGAATGATTTTCGCGTGTACAACGAGAGCGGCGCAACGGTGACGAATAAGCTGCTCAATCGCCTGACGCTCCTTATGTTCGTTATGATAGCCGTTGCCAATCAGTAAAAAGTTTCCGGTGTTATAGGCCACCTGCTCGACAGCTTTTACCATTGCCCCAAAGAAAGGATCTGACACATCACCTACCACCAGTCCGATGGTTTCAGTGGATTGTTGTGCCAGCGCACGCGCATTGGCGTTGGGGTGGTAGCTGAGTGATTCCATGGCACTCATTACAGCCAGGCGCGAGGCTTCACTGGCTTTAGGGGAATCATTGATCACTCGAGAAACGGTGGCGACTGATACACCAGCTAGTCGGGCTACGTCCTTTATGGTCGCCATGATAGTACCTGTTGTGGGTAAACGCTTACATTCCGCCAGTGTTACGGAAAATGGCTGGCTGTTCAAGCAGATTGCCCGCCAGAACGTCGCAAATGTGAGCGCGCACGAGCGAAGTAAGACAGAAAGGGGAAAATGAAAACCTTTGCTTACACTTTGCGATGGGCTGTTGCGATTGTTCGCTGGTGAGGGAACTGGCCACATTGCTAAAGTTGAGATCCCAGAGGTATTGATAGGTGAAATCAACTTTCGGGTTGATCACAAGATTTACACCAACCTGCGCAGATGCGCAGGTTTTTTTTTATCTCAGGCGTATCTGTAACAGTAACCGATAATTTACACAACTGGTTGCATTTACGTTCATTCCTTTGCGTTTTCGTACTGGCGAATCAGTCGGGTGACGACCACAATCAAGATCCCAGAGGTATTGATTGGTGAGATTATTCGGTACGCACTTCGTACCTGTCTCTTGCACCAACCTGCGCGGATGCGCAGGTTTTTTTTCGTCTTCTATTTACCTGTCGCACGCAATCCCCAACTCGTATAATCTGCCACCATTCATCTTTAGATAATTGATGGTACAGGGAGTTGAGATGCTATTTGGGTTATTTCGTATTCTGTTTCGCGTACTTTTTCGTGTTCGCGTCATGGGCGATGTTAGTGCGCTACAGGGAGAACGCATCCTAATCACTCCCAATCATGTCTCATTTATAGATGGTATTCTTCTGGCGCTGTTCCTGCCCATTCGCCCTGTCTTTGCCGTTTATACTTCTATCAGCCAGCAATGGTATATGCGCTGGTTAACCCCATTGATTGATTTCGTTCCGTTGGACCCAACTAAACCGATGTCGATTAAACATCTGGTTCGCCTGGTTGAGCAGGGACGCCCGGTGGTTATCTTCCCGGAAGGCCGTATTTCAACGACCGGATCATTGATGAAAATCTATGACGGTGCCGGTTTTGTCGCGGCAAAATCAGGGGCGACGGTGGTACCTGTGCGCATTGAAGGGGCTGAACTTAGTCACTTCAGCCGGCTGAAGGGTCTGGTTAAGCAGCGATTCTTCCCACGTATCCGGCTACACATTTTGCCGCCAACGGCACTGCCAATGCCTGAAGCGCCGCGCGCGCGCGACCGTCGCAAGATTGCCGGTGAAATGTTGCATCAGATTATGATGGAAGCGCGCATGGCGGTGCGCCCTCGCGAAACGTTGTATGAATCCCTTCTGGCGGCGAAATACCGCTTTGGCGCAGGTAAAAACTGCATTGAAGACGTTAACTTTACTCCGGATAGCTATCGCAAACTGCTGACTAAAACGCTGTTTGTTGCCCGCATTCTGGAAAAGTACAGCGCGGAAGGCGAGAAAATCGGCCTGATGCTGCCAAACGCGGGTATCAGCGCAGCCGTTATCTTTGGCGCTATGGCTCGCCGACGCATCCCGGCAATGATGAACTACACGGCGGGCGTAAAAGGGTTAACCAGCGCAATTACCGCTTCTGAAATCAAAACCATTTTTACCTCCCGACAGTTTCTCGATAAAGGCAAACTCTGGCATCTGCCGGAGCAGATTACTCAGGTACGCTGGGTTTATCTGGAAGATTTAAAAGCCGATGTTACCCTGGGTGACAAGCTGTGGATTTTTTCTCATTTGCTGATGCCGCATCTGGCGCAGGTCAAGCAGCAACCTGAAGAGGCTGCAGTGATCCTCTTTACCTCTGGCTCTGAGGGTCACCCGAAAGGCGTAGTGCACAGCCACAAAAGTATCCTGGCTAACGTCGAGCAAATTAAAACTATTGCCGATTTTACCGCTGACGATCGCTTTATGTCAGCGCTACCGTTGTTTCACTCTTTTGGTCTGACTGTGGGGCTGTTCACACCGTTACTGACTGGTGCTGAAGTGTTTCTTTATCCCAGTCCTCTGCATTATCGCATCGTGCCAGAACTGGTATACGACCGGAACTGCACTGTGTTGTTTGGTACCTCAACGTTCCTCGGTAACTACGCACGCTTCGCACATCCTTATGATTTCCACCGCCTGCGCTATGTTGTGGCGGGAGCAGAAAAGCTGCAAGACAGTACCAGGCAGTTGTGGCAGGAGAAGTTTGGTCTGCGTGTCCTCGAAGGCTATGGGGTGACGGAATGTGCGCCAGTCGTCTCGATTAACGTGCCGATGGCGGCAAAATCGGGCACGGTAGGGCGTATTCTACCGGGGATGGATGCCCGACTGCTGGCGGTTCCCGGGATTGAGGAGGGTGGGCGTTTACAGCTGAAAGGCCCTAATATTATGAACGGCTATTTGCGCGTCGAAAAACCCGGTGTACTGGAAGTGCCGACGGCAGAGAATGCGCAAGGCGAGCTTGAACGCGGCTGGTATGACACCGGTGATATCGTGCGCTTTGATGAGAACGGCTTCGTGCAAATTCAGGGGCGTGCTAAACGTTTTGCCAAAATTGCCGGCGAGATGGTCTCACTTGAAATGGTTGAGCAACTGGCGTTGGCGGTATCCGCCGACAAAATGCATGCTACGGCTATCAAGAGTGATGCCAGTAAAGGCGAGGCGCTGGTGCTGTTCACCACGGATGGAGAGCTGACGCGAGATAAATTGCTGCAGTATGCGCGCGCCCATGGCGTTCCGGAACTTGCCGTGCCACGTGATATCCGCCACCTGAAACAACTCCCTCTACTTGGCAGCGGTAAGCCTGATTTTGTCACGCTAAAAAGCTGGGTTGATGAACCGGAAGAACAACATGCCTGAGTCAGTACACACTAACACTTCAATCTGGTCTAAAGGGATGTTGTCCGTTATCGCCGCGCAGTTTCTGTCGGCGTTTGGCGATAATGCGTTGCTGTTCGCCACGCTGGCGTTGCTGAAGGCGCAATTCTACCCGGACTGGAGCCAACCGATCCTGCAAATGGTGTTTGTGGGCGCTTACATTCTTTTTGCGCCTTTTGTCGGACAGGTGGCGGATAGCTTTGCCAAGGGCAGAGTGATGATGTTCGCCAACGGCCTCAAGCTATTGGGTGCGGCGAGTATTTGCTTCGGTTTTAACCCTTTTCTGGGGTATACGCTGGTGGGTATTGGCGCTGCGGCTTATTCACCGGCCAAATATGGCATTCTCGGCGAGCTGACCACTGGCGACAAACTGGTGAAAGCCAACGGACTGATGGAAGCTTCAACCATCGCAGCTATTTTGCTGGGATCTGTCGCTGGCGGCGTTCTGGCAGACTGGCATGTCATTGCCGCACTCTCTGTTTGCGCGCTGGCATACGCCGGAGCCGTCCTGGCTAACCTGTATATTCCAAAACTGACCGCTGCTCGTCCCGGGCAATCGTGGCATCTGGGGAAAATGACGCGTAGTTTTTTCTGCGCAGCGTCTTCGTTATGGCGTGACGGTGAAACACGTTTTTCGTTAGTAGGTACTAGCCTTTTTTGGGGCGCAGGTGTGACGTTGCGTTTTCTGCTGGTGTTATGGGTACCGGTGGCTCTGGGCATCACTGATAACGCCACGCCAACCTATCTCAATGCTATGGTGGCTATCGGGATTGTGGTTGGTGCCGGAGCGGCAGCTAAGCTGGTAACGCTGGAAACGGTGTCTCGCTGCATGCCGGCGGGGATCCTGATTGGCGTGGGGGTGCTGTTTTTGTCTCTGCAACATGCGCTGCTTCCATCCTATGCGTTGCTGATGCTTATCGGTGTACTGGGCGGCTTTTTTGTTGTGCCTCTGAATGCGTTGTTGCAGGAGCGGGGCAAAAAAAGCGTTGGTGCGGGTAATGCTATTGCGGTGCAAAACCTGGGCGAAAACAGCGCTATGCTGCTAATGCTCGGCATCTACTCGTTAGCGGTTCTGGTGGGGCTTCCGGCGGTCGCGATTGGCATCGGGTTTGGCGGCTTATTTGCGCTGGCGATTACGGCGCTGTGGGTCTGGCAACGCCGTCATTAATTTGTGTGTCGGGTAGCGGTTTGGCTTTACCCGGCACACAATGCGCATTATCACGGTGCCGGGTAGGTATAAACCTGATGCACCGCTTCAATCTCCGCCAGTACCTCTTCGCTTAATTCCAGATGCAGGCTTTCGACATTGGTTTTTAACTGTTCCATCGTCGTGGCTCCCAGCAGAGTGCTGGCGACAAACGGCTGGCGACGAACAAACGCCAGCGCCATCTGGGCTGGATCCAGATTATGACGTTTCGCGATATCTACATAAGCGGCGACAGCCTTTTGCGTCTGTTCACCGCTGTAGCGCGTGAAACGGCTAAACAGTGTATTACGTGCTCCGGCTGGTTTAGCGCCGTTCAGATATTTACCGCTTAAGGTACCAAAACCCAGGCAAGAGTAGGCCAGCAGTTCAACCCCTTCATATTGGCTGACTTCCGCGAGCCCAACCTCGAAGCTGCGGTTCAGCAGGCTGTACGGGTTCTGGATGGTGACGATGCGTGGCAGGTCGTGTTTGTCAGCAAGGTGCAGATAGCGCATCACGCCGAATGCGGTTTCGTTGGAAACGCCGATATAGCGAATTTTCCCCGCACGCTGAAATTCAGTCAGAGCTTCCAGTGTTTCCAGCAGAGTAATTACCGGTGTGGAATCCGTCCAGTTGTAGCCAAGTTTGCCAAAACAATTGGTAGGGCGCTGAGGCCAATGTACCTGATACAGATCCAGATAATCGGTTTGCAGGCGTTTAAGGCTGTCATTCAGCGCCTGGCGAATGTTTTTACGATCCAGCGCCTGATCGGGGCGAATACCGCTGTCATTGTTACGTGACGGACCGCTGACCTTCGAGGCCACGATCAGTTTTTCACGGCTACCATGTTTGGCGAGCCAGTTGCCGACGTAAGTTTCTGTGAGCCCCTGAGTTTCAGGGCGAGGCGGTACCGGATACATCTCGGCAACGTCGATTAAATTTATGCCTTGTGCAACGGCATAGTCGAGCTGTGCATGTGCGTCGGCTTCGCTATTTTGTTCACCAAACGTCATTGTGCCCAGCCCCAGTGTACTGACTTCCAGCGAGCTGTGGGGTATACGGTGATATTGCATAGCCGTTTCCTTTTTATAATCACGACATAAGGATTATAAAAATGGCTGAGGGAAGGGAAAAAGGGAAGCAAAAATTGTTAAGGCCAGCAGCATTGCTGACCTCAACCATCAACGTTCAATAATTTGAGACACATCGTCACGGTTAATTTGCATCGCGTTGCCTTGCTGATCGTGATAGCTCACCAGACCGGTATCGTCATCAATTTCCGGTTTACCGTCGGTCAGGATCATACGACCGTCTTTTGTCGCCATCACATAATCACTGCTGCATCCGGAAACTGCAAAAGCCAATCCTACGGCGGAAATTAAAACTGCCCATTTTTTCATCTGTTTATCCTCACATGGCCTGCGTCTGACAATAGTTTAGTAATAACGCGAAGTTATGCAGGACGAAAGAGGGAAAATCTTAATCTGTGAGAAGGGGAAGATGATGAGGCTATTCGCTCCCCTTGCGGGGAGCGACAGATTTTATCAGAGCGGATTTTTTTTATTGCGCAACAGGTTCAGGGTCTCTACCGCGATAGAGAAGAACATGGCGAAATAAATGTATCCTTTCGGTACATGGACATCGAAACTTTCCAGAATCAGCGTGAAACCAACCAGAATCAGGAAAGAGAGTGCCAGCATTTTTACCGAAGGGTGACGATCCACAAACTCGCCTATTGGGCGTGCTGCAAACATCATCACACCCACGGCGATGACCACCGCCGCCATCATGATAAACAGATGATCGGACAAGCCTACCGCGGTGATGACGGAGTCCAGACTGAAAATAATGTCTAACAACATGATCTGCACAATCGCACCCAGGAAAGAGGATACGCGAGTTTTCAGCCCCTCCTCTTCACCTTCAATCGACTCGTGGATCTCTTTGCTGGCTTTCCAGATCAGGAATAATCCACCGAGCAGAAGTATGAGATCTCGTGCGGATATCGCCTCGCCAAACACCTCGAATAACGGGTTTGTCAAACGAGTTACCCAGGCGATAGAGGCCAGCAAAGCCAGACGCATGAGCATCGCTGCCGCCAGCCCAATACGTCGGGCGTGACTGCGTTGCGCGGTCGGAAGTTTGGCAACTACCAGAGAGAGGAAAATAATATTGTCGATCCCGAGAACGATCTCCAGCAGCGTCAGCGTACCGAGCGCAAGCCAGGCGTTAGGATCGGTTATCCATGCAAATAACATCGAACAAAGTCCTGCCAAAAAAAAGAAGCGCTAATTATAGGCCCGTAACGCGGCGGGTGAAAGGCCGGGCAGTGCCTATTAGGGCTGGAATAAAAAATGTCGCTCCAGTAAGGCACGAGTGAAGTTCTTTTTAAGGTAAAACCCGCGTGGCAAGGTCAGGATTGGTTCGCCATTGGCACCAATTGCCTCGGTAAGCGCTCTGGCATTGGCGGCTTTTGGGCGTAGTTGTAGTACTTCCCCATGGCGAGCGGTAATGCGCTCGACGTGACCCAACACAATCATGTCCATTAACTCTTCCCAGTCCAGACGCAATTGTCGGTCCTCTTCTTCATTTGGGCTCCACAGTAGCGGAGAGCCGACGCGCCGTTCAGCCAGCGGTATATTGCGTTCACCTTCAACGGGGATCCACAGTACGCGTTTGAGTTTGTGCCGGACATGGCTGGTTTCCCACGTTACGCCTGTATTGCCGGTCAGTGGCGCTACGCAAACAAAGGTGGTTTCCAGCGGTCTGCCAAGACTGTCCACAGGGATTGTTTTCAGCTCCACGCCGAGCGCGGCAAAATCCTGTTCTGGCTTACTGCCCGCACTGGCGCCAAGCCATATCTCCAGCAGCACGCCAATCCAGCCTTTGTCCCGCTTTAAATCCTTTGGCGTAACAAGACCCGCCATCGTCGCCAACTCTCCCAAAGCGTAGCCTGAGAGTTGTCGTGCCTGGGTAAGCAACTGAGTCTCAGATTCAGGAGGTAAAAGTAACGGATGGAGTTCTGGCATTGGGTTATACCTTAGGCGAAAAAATGAGCAATGATTTTATACCGTGTGGACAGAGTTTATCTTTTTCCACATGCTATATTCAATTATATGATTTATATTGGTTTTTAGATTTCAATTCGCGGAGTTGCGCAACAACAATTCAGGTTTTCCAATTCTGGTCACTGACAATGAACAGGATCTTACACCATGTTATCCACAGAAAGATGGGATAACTGTGAAAAAACCCTACTACTGTTTCAATTTACAGCCTTGACGTGCGACGAAAATCGAATTTTTACACAAATTGTGCCTAACTTATTGGCATAATCTGTGGATAAAACCAACGCTGGTTGATCTTTCATCAGCTCGAAGATCGTATGCGTGATGATCGTCACGTTTCTGTGTGATTATCTCCTGATTCCGATTTTAACTTAATGAATATATAAGACTATTTTTTATGTGTGACGAAGGTCTTATTCAGACTGTTCCGGGTTTTCCCATAGTAATTCCGTACTTCTTCACAACTATATCCACAGAAAAGGTGAATAAAATCGTCCTGGCAGTGCTCCCTCTGTTTATAACTCGGGCCTTTGCTGTGAGTTATTCAATTGTTATTAGAGTATCGTGTCCTTAACAGAGTGGTTTACCGCCTCCCAGGAGTGTGAAACAATCGTTTGTATATAAGGTTTATGTTGAGGTAGTCCGGTGATTGATGACGATGGCTACCGCCCGAATGTAGGGATAGTAATTTGTAACCGCCAGGGGCAGGTCATGTGGGCCCGGCGATTTGGTCAGCACTCCTGGCAATTTCCACAAGGTGGGATAAACGCAGGAGAGACAGCAGAGCAGGCGATGTACCGGGAACTCTTTGAAGAAGTGGGGCTCAGCCGTAAAGATGTACGGATCCTCGCTTCTACTCGTAACTGGTTGCGTTACAAGTTACCGAAACGTTTGGTGCGTTGGGACACGAAGCCGGTTTGTATCGGCCAGAAACAAAAATGGTTTCTTCTGCAATTGATCAGTAGCGATGCTGAAATCAATATGCAAACCAGTAGTACACCTGAGTTTGATGGCTGGCGCTGGGTGAGTTACTGGTATCCGGTTCGACAGGTGGTGTCATTTAAACGCGATGTTTATCGCAGGGTGATGAAAGAATTCGCAAGTGTTGTGATGGCGCTTCAGGAAAGTACTCCTAAGCCGCAAAGCCCGCCTGCGTACAGACGTAAAAGAGGTTAAGCTACGCAAATTATGCTCACCCGCCTGCGCGAAATAGTCGAAAAGGTAGCCAGTGCTCCACGCCTTAATGAGGCGCTGAATATTCTGGTTACTGACATCTGTCTTGCGATGGATACAGAGGTCTGCTCGGTCTATCTGGCCGACCACGACCGACGTTGTTATTACCTCATGGCGACCCGGGGACTCAAAAAACCACGCGGTCGCACTGTTGCACTCGCGTTTGATGAAGGGATCGTTGGCCTGGTTGGCAGGCTGGCGGAACCTATCAACCTTGCCGATGCGCAAAAACATCCGAGCTTCAAATATATTCCTTCGGTGAAAGAAGAGCGTTTTCGTGCGTTCTTAGGCGTCCCGATCATCCAGCGCCGCCAGCTATTAGGTGTGCTGGTCGTACAGCAGCGCGAGTTGCGCCAGTACGATGAAAGTGAAGAGTCCTTCCTGGTCACGCTTGCCACGCAAATGGCAGCCATTCTTTCTCAGTCGCAGCTTACCGCGCTGTTCGGTCAATACCGCCAAACGCGCATTCGTGCGCTGCCTGCAGCGCCCGGTGTGGCAATTGCTGAAGGCTGGCAGGATGCCACGCTGCCGTTGATGGAGCAGGTGTATCAGGCGTCAACGTTGGATCCTGCGCTGGAACGAGAACGACTGACCGGAGCGCTTGAAGAAGCTGCTAACGAATTCCGCCGCTACAGTAAGCGTTTTGCTGCCGGGGCGCAGAAAGAAACGGCGGCGATCTTTGATCTCTACTCGCACCTGCTTTCTGATACCCGTTTACGCCGTGAACTGTTTGCTGAAGTGGATAACGGTTCAGTGGCAGAGTGGGCCGTTAAAACGATCATCGAGAAGTTTGCCGAACAGTTTGCTGCCCTGAGTGATAGCTATCTTAAAGAGCGATCCGGGGATTTACGTGCGCTCGGTCAGCGCTTGCTGTTCCATCTTGATGACTCCATCCAGGGGCCGAATGCCTGGCCTGAGCGTTTTGTGCTGGTAGCCGATGAACTCTCAGCTACCACTCTGGCGGAACTTCCACAGGATCGGCTTGTGGGTGTTGTGGTCAGGGACGGTGCCGCCAACTCCCATGCGGCGATAATGGTTCGTGCGTTGGGTATCCCCACCGTGATGGGGGCTGATATCCAGCCATCGGTATTGCATCGTCGCACGCTGGTGGTGGATGGTTATCGCGGCGAAGTGTTGGTCGATCCGGAACCTGTATTGATACAGGAATATCAGCGCCTCATCAGTGAAGAGAATGAGCTGAGTCGCCTGGCAGAAGATGACGTTAATCAACCTGCACAATTGAAAAGCGGCGAGCGCGTTAAGGTGATGCTCAATGCCGGACTTAGTCCCGAACATGAACAGAAGCTGGGTAGTCGGATCGACGGTATTGGCCTGTATCGCACCGAAATCCCGTTCATGCTGCAAAGTGGCTTTCCATCGGAAGAAGAGCAGGTTGCGCAGTATCAAGGGATGCTGCAAATGTTTAACGACAAGCCTGTGACGCTGCGCACGCTGGATGTCGGGGCGGATAAGCAGCTGCCTTACATGCCAATCAGTGAAGAGAATCCGTGCCTCGGGTGGCGTGGGATCCGCATTACACTCGATCAGCCGGAGATCTTTCTGATCCAGGTACGAGCGATGCTGCGGGCAAATGCAGCAACCGGCAATCTAAGTATTTTGCTGCCGATGGTAACCAGTATTGATGAGGTGGACGAAGCACGACGTCTGATTGAACGTGCCGGACGCGAAGTGGAAGAGATGATCGGCTATGCGATCCCGAAACCACGCATCGGCATTATGCTGGAGGTCCCGTCGATGGTATTTATGTTGCCGCATCTGGCGAACAGGATCGATTTTATATCGGTCGGGACTAACGATCTTACTCAATATATTCTGGCGGTCGATCGCAACAACACACGTGTCGCCAGCATTTATGACAGCCTGCATCCGGGAATGTTACGTGCCCTGGCGATGATTGCGCAGGAAGCTGAGCGAAGTGGTATCGATTTGCGCCTGTGTGGTGAAATGGCGGGCGATCCGATGTGTGTAACTATTCTAATCGGTTTGGGCTTCCGTCATTTGTCGATGAACGGTCGTTCCGTGGCGCGAGTAAAATATCTGCTGCGACATATCGATTTTGATGAAGCGCAAACGCTGGCTCAGCGCAGCCTGGAAGCGCAGCTAGCGACAGAAGTACGCCATCAGGTGGCGGCATTTATGGAGCGTCGTGGCATGGGCGGTTTAATTCGCGGGGGATTATGAAACCAGGGCGGGAAACAGTAGCTACACCCAATGTATTTTGAGTGCATTGAACAGGTAAGTCCGTGACAAATTCGTCAGGAACGGATTTGAACAGCCGGAGGCTGCCTTCGGTGAGTGAATGCAACCAACAAAGATGCAGCTTGAAAGACGAGGGCGTATACATATCTTTTAACTGTAATCGGCATCCGCTGTGATCCCCTTGTGCTATCATTCGCAACTTCGGAGCGCCTGCATTATGCAGGCGCGCTTATCAATTGCTGTCTGACTTCAGCGAAATAACAAGAACTTGTGGTGACAGATGACCAGTAGCTATCTGCATTTTCCGGATTTCGATCCGGTCATTTTCTCAATTGGACCCGTCGCACTTCACTGGTACGGCATGATGTATTTGGTGGGGTTTATTTTTGCGATGTGGCTGGCGACTCGCCGTGCTAATCGCCCAGGGAGTGGCTGGACCAAAAACGAAGTAGAAAACTTACTCTATGCAGGCTTCCTCGGGGTTTTCCTCGGTGGGCGTATCGGCTACGTACTGTTCTACAACTTCCCTCTCTTCCTTGATAATCCGCTGTATCTGTTCCGCGTCTGGGATGGCGGTATGTCCTTCCACGGCGGTCTTATAGGTGTGATTCTGGTGATGATTATCTTCGCCAAACGTACCAAGCGCTCGTTCTTCCAGGTTTCTGATTTCATCGCACCGTTGATTCCGTTTGGCCTGGGTGCCGGTCGTCTGGGCAACTTTATTAATGGCGAGTTGTGGGGACGTGTCGACCCGAACTTCTCCTATGCCATGCTGTTCCCTGGTTCGCGTACAGAAGATATCTTACTGCTGCAAACTAATCCGCAATGGCAGTCTATTTTCGATACTTACGGCTCACTGCCACGCCACGCTTCCCAGCTCTATGAGATGGCGCTGGAAGGGGTTGTGCTGTTTATCATACTTAATCTGTTTATTCGTAAACCGCGCCCGATGGGGTCGGTCTCCGGGTTGTTCCTGATTGGCTATGGTGCGTTTCGTATCATCGTTGAATTTTTCCGCCAACCGGATCAGCAGTTTACCGGCGCATGGGTACAATACATCAGCATGGGGCAGATCCTGTCTATCCCGATGATTGTCGCCGGTATTATCATGATGGTTTGGGCGTATCGTCGCAGCCCACAGCAACACGTTTCCTGAGGAACCATGAAACAGTATTTAGAACTGATGCAAAAAGTGCTGGATGAAGGCACACAGAAAAACGATCGTACCGGAACCGGAACGCTTTCCATTTTTGGCCATCAGATGCGTTTTAACCTGCAGGAAGGGTTCCCGCTGGTTACAACTAAACGCTGCCACTTGCGCTCCATTATTCATGAACTACTGTGGTTTTTGCAGGGCGACACCAACGTTGCTTATCTGCATGAAAATAATGTCTCAATCTGGGATGAATGGGCCGATGAAAATGGCAATTTAGGCCCGGTTTATGGCAAACAGTGGCGCGCGTGGCCAACGCCGGATGGCCGCCATATTGACCAGATTACGACTGTTTTAAACCAGCTGAAAAACGACCCGGACTCTCGCCGTATCATCGTTTCCGCGTGGAACGTGGGTGAGTTGGATAAGATGGCGCTGGCACCGTGCCACGCATTCTTCCAGTTTTACGTGGCTGACGGCAAGCTCTCCTGCCAACTGTACCAGCGTTCGTGCGATGTGTTCCTCGGCCTGCCGTTTAACATTGCCAGCTACGCTTTGCTGGTCCACATGATGGCGCAGCAGTGCGATCTTGAAGTTGGTGACTTTGTCTGGACTGGCGGCGACACGCACCTGTACAGCAACCATATGGAACAAACTCACCTGCAGCTTAGCCGTGAACCCCGCGCGCTGCCGAAGCTGGTTATCAAGCGTAAACCTGAGTCTATCTTCGACTATCGTTTCGACGATTTCGAAATTGAAGGCTACGATCCGCACCCAGGCATCAAAGCGCCGGTCGCCATCTGATCGAACGTCATGCTGCCACGACCGACGCCATAGCGCGTCGGTTTTTTTTGCCTTCGCGTCAGTTTTTCGATGCTGATTCCTGCAAAAGTTGTAATACGCTGCAACATGGAAAATATTCCTCGCAGCCCGCCGAATAACCCGAATTCACTGCTCGTTATTTCATTCCCTCACGCCATACTGGCGACATGAAAAAACAACAAGGCTATACGCTGATTGAAACTCTGGTTGCGATGCTCATTATTGTCGCCCTAAGTGCCACAGGACTTTATGGCTGGCAACGCTGGCAGCAGCAACAACGGTTGTGGCAAACCGCCTGTCAGGTACGGGATTATTTGCTGCAACTTCGTGAAGATGCCAACTGGCATAACCGCGACCACGTTATCAGTGTTATCAGAGAGGGAGCGTCATGGTGTTTTGTTAGCTCTGCCGATGCTCATGAGTCATGTAAGCCTTCCTCGCCGTGGCTGTTTATGCCGCTCTGGGACGATATTGAGATGGTGGAGATAACGCCTTCGCTGGCTTTTTTTGGCCTACGGAACACGGCATGGGCTGGGCATATTCGCCTGAAAAATGCGGCTGGTGAATTGAATCTGGTGGTATCAGGTTGGGGGAGAATCAGACTTTGCGAGCGCGATGAGGCAAATCTATGTCGCTAAACGAACGCGGTTTTTCACTGCTGGAGGTGCTGATTGCGATGGCGATAAGCAGTGTTTTACTCCTGGGTTCAGCGCGATTTTTACCTGCCCTGCAGCGCGGTATTTTGCACAATACACACCAGTTAGTGCTTGAAGATGAGGTCTGGCAACGTGTTTATACCGTAGCGAAGCATCTCCAGCGGGCGGGCTACTGTCACGGACGCTGTCACGGTGAAGGGCTGGAAATATCGGGTCAGCGCGATTGCGTTATTGTGCAGTGGGATGCAAACAGTAACGGTATCTGGGAGACGAATCCGGCGAAAGAAGCCGAGCAGATTGGATTTCGCCTACAAAACAAGGCGCTGGAGACATTGCGCGGTGCGACGTCGTGCGCAGGAAAGGGCTGGGATAGCATGACCGATCCTGTAACCATTCAGATTGAGTCATTTCAGGTGGAACGCCAGAATGTTAGCGGGTTTGCGCCCGTCCTCATTCTGCGTCTGCGTGGCTCCAGTAAAGTCGAACCACAAAGAGTGATCGAAGCGCTGTACAGCGTGACAGGATTTAATCTGTGAACCGGGAACGAGGTGTATCGTCCCTTGCGCTGGTACTTTTACTTCTGGTGCTCGGTAGTCTGTTGTTGCAGGGCGTTAGCAGACAGGAAGCCAGTTTTGCCTCTCGCGTTGCAATGGAAAACCAGTCTTTGCAACGCCAGGCCGTGGCGCAATCTGCGATGGAATGGGGGCGTATGCAACGCTGGCTTTTGCAACCCGATGTTCAGTGTCGGTCCTATGCAATGCAGAATGCAGACGTTTGTCTGCGACTGCTTGCTAATAATAACGTGTTGCTTATTGCTCAATACGAAGGGATATCTCTATGGCGTCAGGGCGAGGTTGTAGACGGCAATATCAAGTTTTCTGCACATGGCTGGAGCGATTTCTGCCCGTTAAAGACGCTGGCATTATGCCAGATCCCCTGAACCGGCAACGTGGATTTAGCCTGCCGGAAGTCATGTTGGCAATGGTGTTGATGATCATGATTGTGACCATACTGTCGGGGTATCAACGAGCATTGATGAACAGTTTCTTGGGCAGAAATCAGTACCAGCAGCTTTGGCGTTACGCGTGGCAGCAAAGCCAACTGCATGTGTTTTCGCCGCCTTTGAACTGGCAGGTAAACCGAATGCAGACAACGCAGGCGGGATGTGTCAGCATCAATGTTAAAATTACGTCCCCTATGGGCAGGCAGGGTCAAATGACACGTCTGCACTGCTCAAATCGTCAGTAGTCAGGAGTCGCTATGTTAAGGGTCTACCACTCCAATCGCCTGGATGTGCTGGAAGCGTTAATGGAATATATCGTCGAGCGGGAGCGACTGGACGACCCTTTTGAACCGGAGATGATCCTGGTTCAAAGTACCGGTATGGCGCAATGGTTACAAATGACCCTGGCACAGAAGTTTGGTATTGCCGCCAACATTGATTTTCCGCTACCTGCGAGTTTTATCTGGGATATGTTTGTGCGCGTATTGCCGGAGATCCCGAAAGAGAGTGCGTTCAGTAAACAGAGTATGAGCTGGAAGCTGATGACGTTGCTGCCGCAATTACTGGAAAAAGATGACTTCACGCTGCTGCGTCACTATCTGACTGACGATACCGACAAGCGTAAGCTGTTTCAGCTTTCTTCACGCGCAGCCGACCTTTTTGACCAATATTTAGTCTACCGTCCGGACTGGTTAACGCAGTGGGAGGAGGGAAGGCTGGTTGAAGGTTTAGGTGAGTCTCAGGCCTGGCAGGCACCACTGTGGAAAGCGCTGGTGGAATATACCGCTGAACTGGGACAACCACGCTGGCATCGCGCTAATTTATATCAACGGTTTATTCAGACCCTGGAAAGTGCAACAAGCTGCCCGGAAGGGCTACCTTCGCGCGTTTTTATTTGCGGTATTTCGGCGTTGCCGCCTGTTTATCTTCAGGCGTTGCAGGCGTTGGGTAAGCATATCGAAATTCACCTGTTATTCACTAATCCGTGTCGTTTCTACTGGGGTGACATCAAAGATCCTGCGTATCTGGCGAAGCTGCTGGCGCGCCAGCGTCGGCACAGCTTTGAAGAAAGAGAGTTGCCGTTGTTTCGTGATAGCCAAAATGCCGAGGGGTTGTTTAACAGTGATGGCGAGCAGGATGTCAGCAATCCGCTGCTGGCCTCGTGGGGAAAACTGGGGCGTGACTATATTTACCTGCTGTCTGAGCTGGAAAACAGCCAGGAACTGGATGCGTTTGTCGATATCACGCCCGACAACCTTTTGCGTAACATTCAGTCGGACATCCTTGAGCTGGAAAGCCGGGCTGTGGCAGGCGTCAATCTGGAGGAGTATTCGCGTAGCGACAATAAACGGTTGCTTGAGCCGAATGACACCAGTGTGAGTTTCCATGTCTGCCATAGCCCACAGCGTGAGGTGGAAATCCTCCATGACCGTTTGCTGGCGATGCTGGAAGCGGACCCTACTCTGACGCCGCGTGACATCATTGTGATGGTAGCGGATATCGACAGCTACAGCCCATTCATTCAGGCCGTTTTTGGCAGCGCGCCAGCTGATAGATATTTACCGTTTGCCATTTCTGACCGCCGTGCACGTCAGTCCCATCCCGTTTTACAGGCCTTTATCAGCCTGCTGTCGTTGCCGGACAGCCGTTTTGTCTCAGAAGATGTGTTGGCATTACTGGACGTCCCAGTACTGGCGGCGCGCTTCAACATCAACGAAGAGGGATTACGCTATCTTCGCCTGTGGGTTAATGAGTCAGGTATTCGTTGGGGAATTGACGACGACAACGTTCGCGAACTGGAACTACCACCGACAGGCCAGCACACCTGGCAATTTGGTCTGACGCGTATGCTGCTGGGCTATGCGATGGAAAGCACGCAGGGCGAGTGGCAATCGGTATTGCCGTATGATGAATCCAGCGGTTTGATTGCCGAGCTGGTGGGGCATCTGGCTTCGCTATTGATGCAGCTAAATCTCTGGCGCCGGGGGTTGGCCCAGGAGCGTCCGCTGGAGGAATGGCTACCCGTCTGTCGTGACATGCTCAATGATTTCTTCCTGCCGGATGCAGAAACCGAAGCGGCGATGACGCTCATTGAACAACAGTGGCAGGCTATTATTGGCGAAGGTTTGGGGGCCGAGTATCGCGATGCTATTCCACTTTCACTGTTACGCGATGAGCTAGCCCTGCGGCTAGACCAGGAACGTATCAGTCAGCGCTTCCTTGCTGGTCCGGTGAATATTTGTACGCTGATGCCAATGCGTTCCATTCCTTTCAAAGTGGTGTGTTTGTTAGGCATGAACGACGGTGTTTATCCGCGCCAGCTTGCGCCGTTGGGTTTTGACCTGATGAGTCAAAAGCCGATGCGGGGTGACCGAAGTCGTCGTGATGATGATCGCTATCTGTTTCTGGAAGCACTGATCTCGGCGCAGCAAACGCTCTATATCAGCTACATTGGGCGTTCAATTCAGGACAACAGTGAACGCTTTCCGTCGGTACTGGTGCAGGAGTTAATGGACTATATTGGGCAAAGCCACTACTTACCGGGTGATGAATTGCTCACCAGCGATGAAAGCGAAACCAAAGTAAAAGCCCACATTACCCGTTTGCACACCCGTATGCCTTTTGATGTACAAAACTTTCAGCCAGGCGAACAGCAAAGTTATGCGCGTGAATGGCTGCCAGCGGCGAACATGTCAGGTAAGGCACACGCTGATTTTGTTCAGCCACTCCCCTTTACGATGCCTGAAACCCTGACGCTGGAAACGCTACAACGATTTTGGGCTCATCCGGTTCGGGCCTTCTTCCAGATGCGGCTACGAGTGAATTTCCGTTCTGAAGAGAGTGAGATCCCGGAAACGGAGCCTTTTAACCTTGAGGGGTTAACCCGCTATCAGCTTAACCAGCAGTTGCTTAACACGCTGGTGGAAGAGAACGACGCCGAGCATTTGTTCCGTCGCTTCCGTGCGGCTGGCTCGCTTCCTTATGGGGCATTTGGTGAGATTCTTTGGGATACCCAACGTCAGGAGATGCAGTCGCTTGCCGATCGCATTATTGCCTCTCGCCAGCCTTGCCAGAGCATGGAAATTGATCTGAGCTGCAACGGTGTGCAAATCACGGGTTGGTTACCACAGGTCCAGGAAGATGGTTTGTTGCGCTGGCGCCCATCTTTGATAAGTGTGTCCCAGGGGGTGCAACTTTGGCTGGAACATCTTGTCTATTGTGCCAGTGGCGGAGCGGGAGAGAGCCGTTTGTTCCTGCGTAAAGACGGGGAATGGCGTTTCCCTCCACTGGAAGCAGAGCAGGCGTTACTGTATCTGTCACAACTTATTGAGGGGTATCGGGAAGGCATGTCATCGCCTTTGCTGGTGCTACCGGAAAGTGGTGGGGCGTGGATAAAAACCTGTTATGACGCCGTAAATGATGCCATGTTAGATGACGATGATACGCTGCAAAAAGCACGCAGTAAGTTTTTGCAGGCTTATGAAGGCAACATGATGGTGCGTGGTGAAGGCGATGATATCTGGTATCAACGCCTGTGGCGTCAGCTGGCTCCTGAAACTCTGGAGACCATTGTGTCGCAGTCTCAGCGCTATTTGTTACCGTTATTTCGCTTTAATCAGTCATGATGATTGTATAAAAATTGCACAGATTGATGACTTCTACTATGATGCGCTTTCTGTCACGGACTGATTCTTACACATAAGATGCTGACTCGTTCAGCACAGAGTCTTGCCCTGTTCAGACCACGCTTAATGCGTAGTTTGTAGTGAACAGGTGAATACGTTAATGATGAGGTTTGTGAATGCCCCGCAGCACCTGGTTCAGCGCATTACTGTTGTTCGTTGCCCTTTGGGTACCCGTAAGTCAGGCAGATACTGGTTGGCAGCCTTTAGCTGAAACCATCCGTAAAAGCGATAAAGACACTCGCCAGTATCAGGCCGTGCGCCTTGATAACGGCATGGTCGTGTTGCTGGTATCCGACCCTCAGGCCGTTAAGTCTCTCTCTGCACTGGTGGTCCCGGTGGGGTCTCTGGAAGATCCCGACGATCACCAGGGGTTGGCGCATTACCTTGAACATATGTGCCTGATGGGATCTAAAAAATACCCACAGCCGGACAGCTTAGCTGAATTCCTCAAAATGCACGGCGGCAGCCACAACGCCAGCACTGCGCCCTATCGCACGGCTTTCTATCTCGAAGTTGAAAACGATGCGCTGGCGGGGGCCGTCGATCGTCTGGCTGACGCTATTGCCTCGCCGCTGCTCGATAAAAAATATGCCGATCGCGAGCGAAATGCCGTTAATTCTGAGCTGACGCTGGCGCGTACCCGGGACGGTATGCGTATGGCACAGGTGAGCGCAGAAACAATAAACCCGGCACACCCTGGTTCGCGCTTCTCCGGCGGAAATCTGCAGACATTAAGCGATAAACCGGGTAACCCGGTACTGCAAGCCTTGCAGACATTCCATGAAAAGTACTACTCCGCGAACCTGATGAAAGCGGTGATTTACAGTAATAAACCCCTGCCAGAGCTGGCGCGGATCGCGGCTGATACCTTCGGGCGAGTACCGAATAAAAATGTCGAAAAACCGGAAATTACCGTACCGGTTGTGACTGACGCGCAAAAGGGCGTCGTCATCCACTATGTCCCTGCAATGCCGCGTAAAGTGCTGCGCGTAGAATTTCGTATCGATAACAACAGCGCACAGTTTCGTAGTAAAACCGACGAACTCGTTACCTATTTGATTGGCAACCGCAGTCCGGGGACGTTGTCCGACTGGCTGCAAAAGCAGGGGCTGGTTGAAGGCATTCGTGCTGACTCCGATCCGGTTGTCAATGGTAACAGCGGTGTGCTGGCTATTTCGGCGACGTTAACCGACAAAGGGTTGGCGAATCGCGATGAAGTTGTTGCTGCTATCTTTAGCTATCTCAATCTGTTGCGTGAAAAAGGCGTTGATAAACGCTATTTTGACGAACTGGCACACGTACTGGATCTCGACTTCCGTTATCCCTCTATCACGCGTGATATGGACTACGTGGAATGGCTGGCTGATACCATGATCCGCGTTCCCGTCGAACATACGCTGGATGCGGTGAATATTGCCGATCAATATGATGCTAAGGCGGTTCAGGAACGTCTGGCAATGATGACAACGCAAAATGCGCGTATCTGGTATATCAGTCCGAAAGAGCCACATAATAAAACCGCTTATTTTGTCGATGCCCCTTATCAGGTGGATAAAATCAGCGAAAAAACCTTCGCCGACTGGCAGCAAAAAGCCCAGGGCATTGCGCTCTCTCTGCCGGAGTTGAACCCCTATATCCCTGATGATTTCACGCTGATTAAGACGGATAAAAAATACGCCCATCCGGATTTGATCGTTGATGAGCCTGATTTACGCGTGGTATATGCGCCGAGTCAGTATTTTGCCAGTGAGCCAAAGGCCGATGTCAGCGTGATTCTGCGCAACCCGAAAGCGATGGATAGCGCCAAAAATCAGGTGTTATTCGCACTGAACGATTATCTGGCCGGTATTGCGCTCGACCAGTTAAGCAATCAGGCTGCGGTGGGGGGGATTGGTTTCTCAACGAATGCTAACAATGGTCTGATGCTTAACGCAAACGGCTATACCCAACGTTTACCGCAGCTTTTTCAGGCGCTGCTGACAGGCTATTTCAGCTACACCGCTACGGACGAACAGCTGGAGCAGGCGAAATCCTGGTACGCCCAGATGATGGACTCTGCAGAGAAAGGCAAAGCCTATGATCAGGCAATTATGCCGGTACAGATGCTTTCTCAGGTGCCGTACTTCTCACGCGATGAACGCCGTAAACTGTTGCCATCCATTACTTTGCAAGAAGTGATGACTTACCGTGACACCTTAAAAGCCGGTGCGCGTCCTGAATTTCTGGTGATTGGTAACATGAGCGAAGCTCAGGCGAAAACCATGGCACGTGATATTCAGAAACAGCTTGGTGCGAACGGGTCGGAATGGTGCCGGAACAAAGATGTTGTAGTCGATAAAAAGCAGTCCGTCATTTTTGAAAAAGCGGGCAGCAGCACGGACTCCGCGCTGGCAGCGGTATTTGTGCCTACCGGTTATGACGAGTATACCAGTTCGGCCTACAGCGCGATGTTAGGGCAAATTGTTCAGCCGTGGTTCTACAATCAACTGCGTACTGAAGAGCAATTAGGCTACGCCGTATTTGCTTTCCCAATGAGCGTTGGCCGTCAGTGGGGAATGGGCTTCCTGCTGCAAAGCAGCGATAAGCAACCGTCTTACCTGTGGGAACGGTATAAAGCGTTTTTCCCGACGGCGGAAGCGAAACTGCGGGCAATGAAAGCTGATGAATTCGTACAAATTCAGCAGGCCATCATTGCGCAAATGCTGCAGGCGCCCCAAACGTTGGGGGCAGAAGCTTCGCAGTTAAGCAAAGATTTCGATCGAGGTAATATGCGCTTCGATTCACGTGATAAAATCGTGGCTCAGATTAAACTGCTGACGCCGCAAAAGCTTGCCGATTTCTTCCATCAGGCGGTGGTTGAGCCGCAAGGCATGGCGATACTGTCACAGGTTTCCGGCAGTCAGAACGGGAAAGCAGAGTATGTGCACCCGGAAGGCTGGAAAGTGTGGCCGACCGTCAGCGCGTTGCAGCAAACCTTACCCCTGATGAGTGAAAAGAATGAATGATGCCGCTGAGTCCCTTGATCCACTGCGCTTGCCCCTGACGGGCGAGCGACTGATTGAAGCCTCTGCGGGCACCGGTAAAACCTTTACCATCGCCGCCCTTTATTTACGTTTACTGCTTGGACTGGGCGGCTCTGCCGCCTTTCCTCGCCCTCTGACCGTCGAAGAGCTGTTAGTGGTTACCTTTACTGAGGCAGCCACTGAAGAGCTGCGCGGTCGTATTCGTAGCAACATTCATGAGCTGCGAATTGCCTGCCTGCGTGAAACTACCGACAATCCGCTCTATGCCCGCTTGTTAGATGAAATTGCCGATAAAAAACAGGCCGCGCATTGGCTGTTATTGGCTGAAAGACAGATGGATGAAGCGGCGGTGTTTACCATTCACGGTTTCTGCCAGCGTATGCTTAGTCTGAACGCCTTTGAGTCAGGCATGCTGTTTGAACAGCAACTGATAGAAGATGAATCGCTGCTGCGTTACCAGGCCTGCGCGGACTTCTGGCGTCGACATTGTTACCCGCTCTCTCGCGATATTGCGCAGGTGATCTTCGAAACGTGGAAAGGCCCACAAGCGCTGCTACGAGATATCGACCGCTACCTGCAGGGTGAAGCCCCGGTCATTAAAGCGCCGCCGCCAACGGATGAAACGCTGGCATCCCGACACGAAAAAATTCTGGCGCGTATCAACCAGATTAAGCAGCAATGGCGCGATTCGGTCGATGAGCTGGAAGGTCTGCTTGAAGATTCCGGAATCGACAGGCGTAAATTTAATCGTGGTAATCAGGGTAAGTGGATCGAAAAGATCAGTGCCTGGGCGCAGGAAGAGACACAAAGCTACCAGCTCCCTGATGCGCTGGAGAAATTCTCTCAACGCTTTTTAGAAGATCGCACCAAAGCGGGCGGCGTAACGCCCCGGCATCCGCTATTTGTCGCCATTGATGAACTGATTAGCGAACCGCTGACGATCCGCGATCTGGTGATTACCCGGGCGCTGGCGGAGATCCGCGAAGCGGTTGCGCAGGAGAAACGTCGACGCGGAGAGTTAGGCTTTGACGATATGCTCAGTCGGCTGGACGCGGCACTGGGTAGTGAAAGCGGCGATGCGCTGGCTACTGCCATTCGAACCCGTTTTCCGGTGGCGATGATCGATGAATTCCAGGACACCGACCCGCAGCAGTACCGTATTTTCCGTCGTATCTGGCAGCATCAGCCGGAAACCGCGCTGCTGTTGATTGGCGATCCCAAACAGGCTATTTATGCGTTTCGCGGTGCGGATATCTTCACCTATATGAAAGCGCGTAGTGAAGTTAGCGCACATTACACGCTCGATACCAACTGGCGTTCTGCGCCTGGGATGGTCAATGGCGTCAATACGCTCTTCAGCCAGATGACCGACGCCTTCATGTTCCGCGAAATCCCCTTTAGCCCGGTGAAATCCGCAGAGAAGAATCAATCGCTGCGGTTTGTACTTCACGGTGAAAAGCAACCTGCGATGAACATGTGGCTAATGGAAGGAGAAAGCTGTGGCGTGGGCGATTACCAGAACTATATGGCCCAGGTGTGCGCAACGCAAATTCATGACTGGCTTAAAGCCGGGCAGTCTGGTGAGGCGTTGCTGGTCAGCGGTAAAGCGTCCAATCCGGTACGCGCATCGGATATCAGCGTGTTGGTCCGCAGTCGCCAGGAGGCGGCGCTGGTACGCGACGCGCTAACGCAACTGGCTATCCCGTCGGTCTATCTCTCCAACCGTGACAGTGTATTTGAAACGCTGGAGGCGCAGGAACTGCTATGGATCCTGCAGGCGGTGATGACGCCGGAACGTGAAAACACACTGCGTAGCGCGCTGGCGACGTCCATGATGGGACTTAATGCGCAGGATATTGAAGCGCTGAACAATGACGAGAATGCCTGGGATGCCGTAGTAGAGGAATTCGACGGTTATCGCCAGCTCTGGCATAAGCGTGGCGTCATGCCGATGCTGCGCGCGCTGATGTCAGCGCGTCAAATTGCAGAAAACCTGCTGGCAACGGCGGGTGGCGAACGCCGTCTGACCGACATTTTGCATATCAGTGAACTGTTGCAGGAAGCGGGATCGCAACTGGAAAGTGAGCATGCGCTGGTGCGCTGGCTTTCCCAGCATATTCTGGAACCTGACAGCAATGCTTCCAGTCAGCAGTTGAGGCTGGAGAGCGATAAGCATCTGGTTAAAATCGTCACCATCCACAAATCGAAAGGGCTGGAATATCCACTGGTCTGGCTGCCTTTTATCACTAATTTTCGCGTTCAGGATCAGGCGTTCTACCATGATCGTAGCTCTTTTGAAGCTGTGCTGGATCTCAGCGAAGCGGATGAGAGTATTGAGCTGGCAGAAGCTGAACGTCTGGCGGAAGACCTGCGATTGCTTTATGTTGCGCTGACGCGTTCGGTATGGCATTGCAGTCTCGGCGTTGCGCCGCTGGTGCGCCGTCGGGGTGATAAGAAAGGTGATACCGATGTGCATCAGAGTGCTCTGGGACGCTTGTTGCAAAAAGGCGAGCCGAAGGATGCCGCAGGGCTTCGTGCTGCTATTGAAGCGCTTTGCAGTGAAGATATTGCCTGCCTGACGCCGAATGAGCCAGACGGTGAGCGTTGGCTGGTTTCGCAACCCGCCAGTTCGGTATTGAGTGCAAGAACGCTGCAACGCGCTCCCGGTGACAGCTGGCGCGTGACCAGCTATTCCGGCCTGCAACAACGTGGACATGGCATCGCGCAGGATCTGATCCCCCGGCTGGACATTGATGCATCAGGCGTGGGTGAGGCGGTTGTGGAATCAGGACTAACACCGCATCAGTTTCCACGAGGTGCATCGCCGGGAACATTTTTACATAGCTTGTTTGAGGACCTGGATTTTACCCAACCGGTTGAAACGCAATGGGTACAGGAAAAACTGGCGTTGGGTGGGTATGAGGCACACTGGGCGCCGGTTTTGACCCACTGGCTGGAGGCCATTTTGCGTGCGCCGCTTAACGAATCGGGCGTGAGTCTGAGCGTTCTGTCTGCACGGGAAAAACAGGTGGAGATGGAGTTTTATCTGCCCATTTCGCAGCCGCTGATAGCCAGCCAACTGGACGCGCTGATCCGCAAGTACGATCCTCTCTCGGCGGGCTGTCCACCGCTGGATTTCATGCAGGTTCGCGGCATGCTGAAAGGTTTTATTGACCTCGTGTTCCGCCACCAGGGGCGTTATTACCTGCTTGACTACAAATCTAACTGGCTGGGAGAAGACAGCAGCGCTTATACCCAGCAGGCGATGGCCTCAGCAATGCAGGCACACCGTTATGACCTGCAATATCAACTTTATACTCTGGCGCTGCACCGCTATTTACGTCACCGCATTACAGACTACGATTATGAACGCCATTTTGGCGGCGTTATCTATCTCTTTTTGCGCGGTGTTGATAGCGAGGAACCTCAGCAGGGAATTTATGCGACCCGACCAGACGGAGAGCTGATTGCGATGATGGACGAGATGTTTGCGGGCGCAGCACTGGAGGAAATGCAATGACAATCCAGAAGCGATTACTGGAGGCTGTGGAGCAGAAACAGCTACGGCCGTTAGATGCCCAGTTTGCGCTGGCGGTTGCCGGAAACGACAACCCGGTCGTCACGCTGGCTGCGGCATTGCTTAGCCGCGAAGCGGGAGAAGGCCACGTCTGTTTACCGCTTTCGCGTTTATCTTTAAGCGAAGACGCCCACCCTTTGCTTACCTCCTGGATGAGTGAAAAAGGGGAGCCTGAAGACTGGGCTGAATGTCTGCTTGCCTCTGATGCGGTAAGTCGCGGCGAGCGCCCGACGCCGCTGGTGCTGTATGGCGATCGCCTGTATCTGAACCGAATGTGGAATAACGAACGCACGGTGGCTCGCTTCTTTAGTGAGGTTAACCAGGCAATCGAGGTGGATGAATCGCGGTTGACCCACACGCTGGGGACGCTTTTTCCGCATACGGAAGGAATTAACTGGCAGAAAGTTGCAGCGGCTGTAGCGCTGACGCGTCGTATATCAGTGATCTCTGGTGGGCCGGGAACGGGAAAAACGACAACGGTCGCCAGGCTGTTGGCGGCGTTGATTCAGATGGCGGATGGTGAACGCTGTCGTATCCGGCTGGCCGCTCCAACGGGAAAAGCGGCGGCGCGACTGACTGCGTCGCTGGGCGCTGCATTACGTGAGTTGCCGTTGACCGATGAACAAAAGAAACGTATTCCTGATGACGCCAGTACGCTGCACCGATTATTAGGCGCACAGCCGGGTAGCCAGCGACTGCGCCATCATGCAGGCAATCCTCTCCATCTTGATGTGTTGGTGGTTGATGAAGCCTCGATGATTGATTTGCCTATGATGTCGCGCCTTATTGATGCATTACCTCCCCATGGTCGGGTGATTTTTCTTGGCGATCGTGACCAGCTTGCTTCCGTTGAGGCGGGGGCTGTGCTGGGGGATATCTGTGCTTTTGTGAATGCCGGATTTACTGCGGAACGCGCAAAACAACTGAGCCGCCTGACCGGTAGCACCATTCCTGCGGGTTCAGGAACACAGGCGGCATCATTACGTGACAGCTTATGCCTGCTGCAAAAGAGTTACCGTTTTGGCAGTAATTCCGGTATCGGCCAACTGGCTTCTGCGATAAATCGGGGTGATAAAGCCGCGATCAAAACGGTCTTCCAGCAAGGTTTTAGTGATATCGAAAAACGCACGCTGCAAAGTAGTGAAGATTACGCAGCTATGCTTGATGAAGCGCTAGCGGGCTATGGGCACTACCTTGAGTTGCTCCATGAGCGTGCAGAGCCTGATGCTATTATTCAGTCATTTAATGAATATCAGCTATTGTGCGCACTGCGTGAAGGTCCGTTCGGCGTGAGTGGGTTGAATGAGCGCATCGAACAGGTGATGGTGCAAAAACGTAAGATTTCCCGTCTCGCACATACCCGTTGGTACGAGGGGCGACCGGTGATGATTGCGCGAAATGACAGTTCGCTGGGTCTGTTTAACGGTGATATCGGGATCGCGCTCGATCGTGGTCAGGGCTTAAGGGTGTGGTTTGCGTTGCCGGATGGCAATATCAAGTCGGTACAGCCCAGCCGTTTACCGGAACATGAAACGACCTGGGCGATGACGGTGCATAAATCACAAGGATCCGAGTTTGATCATGCGGCGTTGATTTTACCCAGCCAGCATTCGCCCGTTGTTACCCGCGAGCTGGTTTATACGGCGGTGACCCGCGCGCGCCGTCGCTTGTCGCTGTATGCCGATGAGCGGATATTGAGTGGGGCCATTGCCACTCGCACTGAACGTCGCAGTGGGCTGTCGGCGTTGTTTAATGATGGTATTGCACAGTAGGATTTGTTGGCCGGATAAGCGTTAACGCTATCCGGCAACTGTGGTTACCCCAGATCTGCCATTAGCACTTTTGAACGCCGCTGATAGTTGTACATCTGTTTCTTACTCTCTGGCAGCAGGTCAATATCCACGGGCGTGAAGCCGCGCTCCTGAAACCAGTGAATACTGCGTGTTGTCAGCACGAACAGTTTGCTAAGCCCCATTTGTCTGGCCTGCACGGCGATCCTTTCCAGCAAAACTTCTCCGCGTGAAGAACTTCGATAGTCCGGATGTACTGCCACACACGCCATTTCGCCAATTCGTTCTTCCGGGAAAGGGTACAGGGCGGCACAGGCGATGGTCAGGTTATCACGCTGAATAATGGTGAATTTGTCGATTTCCATTTCCAGTTGTTCACGTGAGCGACGGACCAGAATACCTTGCTGCTCGAGTGGGCGAATCAGTTCCAGAATACCGCCGATATCGTTAATGGTGGCGCGACGGATCTGTTCGGCGCTCTCCATCACGATTTGCGTCCCGATCCCATCGCGTGAGAACAGCTCCTGTAACAATGCGCCATCTTCCTGATAGCTAATCAGGTGGCAGCGGCGTACGCCACTGCGACAGGCTTTTACGGCACCACGTAGGAAGCGCACGGTGCCGGAGCTGTAGTCGCCTTTCTCTTCCTGTGACTCAACGCGAGCCTGGGCTTCGTTGGGGAAAAGTTCGGAAACAATATCGCCATCATCGTTAATAACTCCCTGGGAGGAGCAAAAACCGATCATCTTTTCTGCTTTCAGCTTGATAGCCAACTGGGTGGCGACCTCTTCTGAAGTCAGATTAAAGCTCTCTCCGGTGACGGAAACGGCTACCGGGCCCATCAATACAATGGCGCCACTGTCCAACTGACGGTGAATCGCCTCTTCATCAATACGACGGATGCGTCCGCTATGGCAGTAATCTACGCCGTCATCGACGCCAAGAGGTTGGGAGATAATAAAGTTACCGCTGACCACATTGATGTGCGCGCCCTGCAATGGCGTATTGTTCAGGCTCATCGACAGGCGGGCGGTGATATCAAGCTGGAGTAGCCCTGCAGCCTGCTTCACCAGCTCCAGCGTTTTGGCATCAGTCACGCGCGTATTTTTGTGGTACACCGGCTCATGATGATGAGCAGCAAGATTGGCATCAATCTGTGGCCGGGCGCCATACACCACAACGAGGCGGATGCCCAGGCTATGCAGGAGGCCAATGTCATTGACGATACTGGAAAAGTTTTCATGCTCGATGGCTTCGCCGCCCAGCATAATGACAAACGTTTTTCCCCGATGGGTATTGATATAGGGAACAGAATGGCGGAATCCCTGTACCAGTTCGGTTCTACGCTCCTTCACCACGGCACACCCTCATTGCATGATTATTCGTAATTTGTGTATTTTTATTCTGTTTTTGCTCCATGCGCAAGCGTAATTTTTACCCTTCCTGAAGATTTTTCTCAGTAATGCCGTGAATATAAAAAGAATGTTTACCCTTTTGTAGATGACAGATTATGCGTCATTCGCTAAAGTTTCCGGTCAATTAGGACGTTTTACCTATTACCTAAATAAAGATTTCTTTTGCTCGGGAGAAGCATGTCGGGATCCAATTCAGCAATCAGTCGCCGCCGTTTACTGAAAGGTGCGGGTGCTATGTGGCTTTTGAGCGTCAGCCAGGTCGGTCTGGCCGCCGTCAGTCAGGTCGTTGCAGTGCGCATCTGGCCTGCCTCCAGTTATACCCGCGTCACGGTGGAATCCAACCGTCTGCTGAAATACAAACAGTTTGCCCTGAGTAATCCTGAGCGTGTGGTTGTGGATATTGAAGGCGTTAATTTGAACTCGGTGCTCAAGGGGATCGGGACGCAGATCCGCCCTGACGATCCGTACATTAAGTCAGCAAGAGTAGGCCAATTTGACCCACAGACCGTGCGCATGGTGTTTGAGCTGAAACAAGATGTGAAGCCGCAGCTGTTCGCCCTGGCACCCGTTGCAGGATTTAAAGAACGTCTGGTGATGGATCTTTATCCCGCGAATGCCCAGGATGTGCAGGATCCTCTGCTGGCGTTACTTGAAGACTACAACAAGGGCGATCTCGATAAACAGGTGCCACCTGCACAAAGTGGCCCGCAGCCCGGTAAAGCGGGGCGTGACCGTCCAATTGTCATTATGCTCGATCCCGGCCATGGTGGCGAAGATTCCGGTGCCGTGGGGAAATACAAGACGCGCGAAAAAGATGTGGTGTTGCAGATAGCCCGTCGCCTGCGCGCGCTGATCGAAAAAGAAGGCAATATGAAGGTCTATATGACGCGTAATGAGGATATCTTCATTCCGTTGAAAGTCCGCGTGGCGAAAGCCCAGAAGCAGCGCGCTGACCTGTTTGTCTCCATTCATGCGGATGCTTTTACCAGTCGACAGCCCAGTGGTTCGTCGGTGTTTGCACTTTCCACTAAAGGTGCGACCAGTACCGCAGCAAAATATCTGGCGCAAACCCAGAACGCCTCGGATTTAATTGGTGGTGTCAGTAAGAGTGGTGACCGCTACGTCGACCACACCATGTTCGACATGGTGCAATCGCTGACGATTGCTGACAGTCTGAAGTTTGGTAAAGCGGTACTGAATAAGCTCGGTAAGATTAATAATCTGCATAAGAATCAGGTTGAGCAGGCAGGATTTGCGGTGTTGAAAGCGCCGGATATTCCCTCGATCCTAGTGGAAACGGCGTTTATCAGTAATGTTGAAGAGGAGCGAAAGCTCAAAACCGCGACCTTCCAGCAGGAAGTTGCTGAGTCGATTCTGGCTGGGATCAAAGCGTATTTTGCCGATGGGGCAACGCTGGCGAGAAGGGGATAATAAAAAAGCGCTGAGAAGCGCTTTTTTTACGGACCGCAGAAACAAAAAAACACCCGTCAGGGTGTTCAATGTATTGGTTGCGGGGGCCGGATTTGAACCGACGACCTTCGGGTTATGAGCCCGACGAGCTACCAGGCTGCTCCACCCCGCGTCCGTCTTTTGCTTCGTATTCAAACCACATCTGCGTTGGCTTTGCTGTGATTCGAACTACCTTGCAAAAATATCACATCAGATTTTAATTGGTTGCGGGGGCCGGATTTGAACCGACGACCTTCGGGTTATGAGCCCGACGAGCTACCAGGCTGCTCCACCCCGCGTCCGTCTTTCTGCTGCGTATTTCAAATCACATGTGTGATTCGAACTGCTTAACAGAAATATTACTGCTTCTGATTTTAATTGGTTGCGGGGGCCAGATTTGAACTGACGACCTTCGGGTTATGAGCCCGACGAGCTACCAGGCTGCTCCACCCCGCGTCCGTGGATGCGCACTATACTCTGCTAACGTTTTCATGCAACCCTTTTTTCACCTTGATCACGGTTTAAGGATGAAAATGAACAAAAACAAAGCATTTCGGTTTGTTTTTTGCGCAAAATTTGCGATGGGGTATGCATTCGCATTTCATTAGGTTCGGGGGTTTGTTATCTTCATCTCGCATTCAGGCAACTTAAGACGAGAATAATGAAAGGACGTTGGGCAAAATATCTTCTGGCGGGGGCCGTAGTCGCGATGCTCGCTGCGTGTTCCTCTAAACCCACCGATCGTGGACAGCAGTATAAAGACGGGAAATTTACCCAGCCTTTCTCACTGGTGAACCAACCTGATGCGGTTGGCGCGCCAATCAATGCCGGTGATTTCGCCGAGCAGGTAAATCAGATCCGCAACGCCTCTCCGCGTTTGTATGGCAACCAAAGCAATGTCTACAACGCTATCCAGGAGTGGCTACGTGCTGGTGGCGATACGCGCAATATGCGCCAGTTTGGTATTGATGCCTGGCAGATGGAAGGGGCTGATAACTATGGCAACGTTCAGTTCACTGGTTATTACACGCCGGTAATCCAGGCGCGGCACACGCGTCAGGGGGAATTTCAATACCCTATCTATCGTATGCCGCCAAAACGTGGGCGTTTACCTTCCCGCGCTGAAATCTACGCAGGTGCGTTGAGTGACAACTATATCCTGGCATACAGCAACTCCCTGATGGATAACTTCATTATGGATGTTCAGGGCAGTGGCTACATCGACTTCGGTGATGGCAGCCCGCTTAACTTCTTTAGCTATGCCGGCAAAAACGGCCATGCTTATCGCAGTATTGGTAAAGTGCTGATCGATCGTGGCGAAGTGAAGAAAGAAGATATGTCGATGCAGGCGATCCGTCACTGGGGTGAAACGCACAGCGAAGCTGAAGTGCGTGAACTGCTGGAACAGAATCCGTCGTTCGTCTTCTTTAAACCACAATCTTTTGCCCCGGTAAAAGGGGCCAGCGCAGTGCCGCTGATTGGCAGGGCCTCCGTTGCTTCTGACCGTAGTATTGTTCCTGCGGGCACGACGTTACTGGCAGAAGTGCCGCTGCTGGACAATAACGGGAAATTTACCGGTCAGTATGAACTGCGTCTGATGGTGGCATTAGATGTCGGTGGAGCGATCAAAGGCCAGCACTTCGATATCTATCAGGGTATTGGTGCAGACGCAGGGCATCGTGCGGGCTGGTATAATCACTACGGTCGTGTCTGGGTGCTGAAAAGTGGCGCCGGAGCGGGTAACGTATTTAGCGGTTAATAAATAGCCTTATCAGATCTGCCATTTTTCGAGCAGGCTGGATAAGCAAAGCGCCATTCGGCGCAAGAACGGTGTTGTCGCCACTATAGTGAGTGGCGATCACCGCTCTTTGAATTTTCTGTTCTGAGGTCGTATGTCTGTTGTGATAAGTGATGCCTGGCGTCAGCGTTTTGGCGGCACAGCGCGTCTGTATGGCGAAAATGCGCTGCACCTGTTCGCCGGATCGCACGTGTGTGTGGTCGGGATTGGCGGCGTGGGATCGTGGGCGGCGGAAGCGCTGGCGCGTACCGGAATTGGCGCAATTACGCTCATCGATATGGATGATGTGTGCGTTACCAATACTAACCGGCAGATCCATGCTCTGCGTGATAACGTGGGCCAGGCGAAGGCTGAGGTGATGGCTGAACGTATACGGCAGATTAATCCCGAGTGTCGGGTCAGTGTGGTCGATGACTTTGTCACGCCGGATAACGTTGCAGAGTATATGAACGCGGGCTTTTCGTATGTTATTGATGCTATCGACAGTGTACGCCCGAAGGCAGCGCTGATCGCGTACTGCCGTCGCAATAAAATTCCGCTGGTCACCACCGGTGGTGCGGGTGGGCAGATTGACCCTACGCAGATTCAGGTCGTTGATTTAGCCAAAACTATTCAGGATCCGTTGGCGGCGAAGCTACGTGAGCGGCTAAAAAGTGACTTTGGCGTGGTTAAAAACAGCAAAGGCAAGCTGGGTGTGGACTGTGTGTTCTCGACCGAGGCGCTGGTCTATCCGCAGGCTGATGGTTCAGTGTGTGCGATGAAGGCGACGGCAGAAGGGCCGAAGCGTATGGATTGTGCATCTGGTTTTGGCGCTGCGACGATGGTGACAGCGACATTTGGCTTTGTCGCGGTGTCACACGCGTTGAAGAAGATGATGGCGAAGGCGGCGCGTCAGGCTTAATGATTGTTTGCCGGATGGGGCACCAGCGCTTATCCGGCAAAACAGCTATACAACCAGCTGCGCTGCTGCAAGAATCGCCGCGTTAAGGGCATTCAGTCCCTGGCTACGCGAAGCGCTGAGCTGGGCGCGTAAACCTAATTCATCAAAAAAATCCATTGGCGAACGTGTCAGTAATTCGGCGGCGGTTTTACCTTCTACCGCGGTGAGCAGCACAGCCAGCAAACCGCGCACGATACGGCCTTCGCTGTCGCCGAAAAAGTGCATAGTGCCATTCTCATGTACGGCATACCCCAGCCAGACGCGGTTTTCGCATCCCGCGATCTCTTTTGCCTGGGCCTTTAATGGCTCCGGGAGTGGCGGTAGTTGCTTCCCCAGCAGGATAAGCTGGCGATATTTATCTTCCCACTGAGTAAGTGGGACAAAGATAGCTCGTAAAGTCTCTTCGGTCACGGTTGTGCCAAACGGATGTTCGGCGAACAGAGGGTTTGTCATTAATCCACCAATATTTCCAGCGCGCGGTCAACCGCCGTCACCAACGCATCCACATCACTTTGGCTATTATAAGGTGCAAATGAGGCGCGCAGCGTCCCTGATACACCAAGTTCTGCCAGCAGCGGTTGCGCACAGTGTTGTCCTGCGCGAAGCGCGATGCCATATTCGGCCAGCAGTGTCACCATGTCGCTGTGGTGAACACCGGCAAAATCGAAGGCCAACAGGCTGGAGTCCTGGCAGCGGAAAGAACGGAATCCCGGGCGCTTCGCCAGTGCCTCTTCTGCCAGTGTAGCCAGACCACGGCTCCAGCTTTCTGCTTGCTCGATGTCGACATCCGCCAGCCATTCCAGCGCAGCGCTCAGGCCAATAACACCCGCAACGTTAGGTGTACCTGCCTCCAGTTTCCAGGGAACCGCCTGGGTGGTAAACCCCGCAAAACTGACTTCATTAATCATCTTGCCGCCGCCGAGCCAGGGAGACATGGCATCCAGCAACTCTGGCTTACCATACAAAACGCCGATCCCGGTCGGCCCGTACAGCTTGTGACCAGAAAAAGCATAGAAATCAATATCCAACTGCTGCACGTCTGCGGGGAAATGTACAACGCCCTGGGCGCCATCAACCATCACCACCATACCCGCAGCGTGGGCGAGCGAAATGGCGCGAACCAGGTCCGGACAGCCGCCAGTTACGTTAGACATCTGCCCGAGCGCCAGTATGCGGCTGCGTGGTGTGATGAGTTCTGGTAAGCGTTCCACGTCCGGCAGTAAATGGGCGTTGAGAGGGAGTCTGATGACTTTTGCCCCCGTTTGTTCCGCCACCATCAGCCAGGGAACGAGGTTGGCATGGTGTTCCGCCACGCTGACGATAATCTCATCGCCTCTTTGTAAGCGCGGGCGTGCGTAGCTTTGGGCCACCATGTTGATAGCCTCTGTCGTACCGCGGGTCCAGACAATGGATTTATCATCCGGTGCATTGATCAGGCAGGCGGCCTTCTCCCGTGCGGCTTCATAGCGGGCGGTCAGCCGCTGGGCTTCGGCAAATTGGCTGCGATGGACATTACCGGCGCTCAGGCTATAAAACTGGTGAGTGGCATCAATCACAGCCTGTGGTTTCAACGCTGTTGCGGCGCTATCGAGATAGACGCCAGCATCGCTGAGAGCGGGAAACTGTGCGCGAAACTGCGCGGGGTTAAAAGCGTTCATGGTATTCCTCAGTTCAATAAACCGATCGTGGCGCAAAAAGAGCGCAGACACAAGGGGAGGCTAACTATCAGAATCCTCTGGATATCCTGGTAAAGTCAGAACAGTGGCTTATGCTAAATAGTGTTAGGTGAGTATTTTTGCCTGTTATGGAATTCGTTTTATTTAGCATAAATCGCTTTAAGGAGAAGAATATGAAAAAGACTGCCGCAATTATCTCTGCATGTATGCTGACTTTTGCCCTGAGCGCCTGTTCTGGTTCGAATTACGTGATGCACACCAATGATGGTCGGTCGATCGTGTCTGACGGTAAGCCAAAGACCGATAATGAGACGGGAATGATTTCCTACAAGGACGCTAATGGCAACAAACAGCAGATTAACCGTACCGATGTGAAAGAGATGGTGGAACTGGAGAAATAGCCGGGCGTCATCGACAGAAACTCGGACAAAAAAAAGCACCGCAATTTGGCGGTGCTACATTAATCACTATGGACAGACAGGGTAAATGTACAGGAAGTGAAAAAGGGTAGCTTTGCTACCATGGTCTGAATCGCAGACCAATTGCAAACACAACAACACAACATCACAACCGTAAGCCAAAAGCCCACCAGAACACGCATTCCGATAAAACTTTTCGTTCCGGCTTCAGGAAGTGCCGCCACTATAGGTATTTGCTGGTAGAACCTCAACGGACAATTTATAATGGCTCAGATTAAAAAAACTAATAGGTTACAGGCTGTTATGTAACTGTTAAATTCTTTTAACATCAAAGCCTAAAAAGTCATGTCAAAACGATTACCACCCTTAAATGCGTTACGTGTTTTTGATGCTGCGGCGCGTCATTTGAGTTTTACTCGCGCAGCCGAAGAGCTTTTTGTGACGCAGGCCGCAGTAAGTCATCAAATCAAGTCACTTGAGGATTTCTTGGGACTTAAGCTGTTTCGTCGACGCAATCGATCTCTCTTGTTGACGGAAGAAGGTCAAAGCTATTTCCTCGACATCAAAGAGATTTTTTCGCAATTAACCGATGCGACGCGTAAACTTCAGGCACGCAGTGCAAAAGGCGCGCTCACCGTGAGTTTATTGCCCAGTTTTGCAATTCAATGGCTGGTGCCAAGACTCTCTAGCTTTAACTCAGCTTATCCGGGAATCGATGTCAGGATCCAGGCGGTAGACCGCCAGGAAGACAAACTGGCTGACGATGTTGATGTCGCTATTTTTTATGGGCGCGGTAACTGGCCTGGCCTGCGTGTGGAAAAATTGTACGCAGAATATTTATTGCCAGTCTGTTCGCCTCTGTTACTCACTGGCGATAAACCATTGAAGACGCCAGAGGATTTGGCAAAACACACTTTATTGCACGATGCTTCGCGGCGTGACTGGCAAGCCTATACGCGCCAGCTTGGCCTGAATCATATCAACGTACAGCAGGGACCTATCTTCAGCCATAGTGCCATGGTGCTTCAGGCTGCTATTCATGGACAGGGAGTGGCGCTGGCCAATAACGTTATGGCGCAGTCTGAAATTGAAGCCGGGCGTTTGGTCTGTCCCTTTAATGATGTTCTGGTCAGCAAGAACGCATTTTATCTGGTTTGTCATGACAGTCAGGCAGAACTGGGTAAAATAGCCGCCTTCCGTCAGTGGATACTGGCAAAAGCGGCCACTGAACAAGAAAAATTCCGCTTTCGTTATGAACAATAATTTACTTAGGGTATTAACATGACCAGCCGTTTTATGCTGATTTTTGCCGCCGTAAGTGGCTTTATTTTTGTGGCACTGGGCGCCTTTGGGGCACATGTTCTGAGTAAAACCCTTGGCGTCGTTGAAATGGGGTGGATCCAGACGGGCCTTGAGTATCAGGCGTTCCATACGCTGGCCATCTTTGGCCTCGCGGTCGCTATGCAGCGACGTATTAGCATTTGGTTTTACTGGAGTAGCGTGTTTATGGCATTAGGCACGGTGCTGTTCAGCGGCAGCCTGTATTGCCTCGCGCTGTCTCATCTACGCCTGTGGGCGTTTGTTACCCCTGTTGGTGGCTTCAGCTTCCTGGCAGGTTGGGTTCTGATGTTAGTTGGTGCTATTCGATTGAAACGTAAGGGCGTTAGCCATGAATAAGGTTGTATTGTTGTGTCGCCCAGGTTTTGAAAAAGAGTGCGCCGCAGAAATTACGGATAAAGCAACTCGTCGGGAAGTGTTTGGCTTTGCTCGCGTGAAAGACAATGCGGGTTACGTCATTTATGAGTGCTATCAGCAGGGTGATGCTGAAAAGTTGGTCAAAGAGCTGCCGTTCAGTTCGCTGATTTTTGCCCGTCAAATGTTTGTCGTCGGTGAATTGCTGCAATATTTGCCGCCGGAAGATCGCATTACGCCGATTGTCGGTATGTTGCAGGGCGTTGTAGAGAAAGGTGGTGACCTGCGCGTCGAAGTCGCAGACACTAACGAAAGCAAAGAGCTGGTTAAGTTTTGCCGCAAATTTACCGTGCCGCTGCGCGCGGCGCTGCGTGAAGCGGGCGTGCTGGCAAAATACGAGACGCCAAAGCGCCCGGTAGTCCATGTTTTCTTTATCGCACCAGGTTGTTGTTACACCGGTTATTCCTGGCCTGACAATAATTCACCGTTTTACATGGGCATCCCGCGTTTGAAGTTCCCGGCCGATGCTCCGAGCCGTTCAACACTGAAGCTCGAAGAAGCGCTGCATGTTTTTATTCCTGCCGATGAGTGGGATGAGCGTCTGGCAAATGGAATGTATGCGGTGGATTTAGGGGCTTGCCCCGGCGGTTGGACCTATCAGCTGGTCAAACGCAATATGTGGGTTTACTCCGTGGATAACGGTCCGATGGCGCAAAGCCTGATGGATACCGGACAGGTGACCTGGTTGCGTGAAGACGGATTTAAATACCGTCCGAATCGCAACAACATCTCGTGGATGGTCTGCGATATGGTGGAGAAGCCTGCGAAAGTTGCCGCGTTGATGGCACAATGGTTGGTTAATGGCTGGTGCCGTGAGACGATTTTCAATCTCAAGTTGCCGATGAAAAAGCGCTACGAAGAAGTGTCGCAAAACCTGGCCTATATCCAGGCGCAGTTGGATGAACATAACATCAATGCGCAGATTCAGGCACGTCAGCTTTATCATGACCGCGAAGAAGTGACCGTGCACGTGCGTCGTCTGTGGGCCGCTGTCGGCGGTCGTCGCGACGAGCGATAAAGACCTCCCTGCAGGCCTGATGGCGCATGCGCTTATCAGGCCTGTGGCAGAACACCGTCAGTTTGCTGTTCATCCGAAATCACATGCGTCACCTCCTCCAGATGCCCGATCCGGGCCTCGCCAGAACGATGCAACTTACTTTTATCGATCAACAACAATGACTGTGATGCCCGTTTGAGCAGAATGGATTTGAATTCAGCGTTAGTAGCCGTCGAGTCCCAGAGAGTGCCGTTACTGTCGATCCCCGCGCAGGAAAAAATAAACAGATCGATGTCGAGAGGTTTCAACTGCGAGATGAGCGACGGATTAATGTAGCAGCCATCTTTGCGCTCGAGTCGTCCACCTGAGCAGATGAGCTGAATATGTTCACGTTTGCCCAGTTCCTGACAAATTGGCTGGCTATTAGTAAACACATGTATGTTGATGTCCGGTAACTGGCGGGCAAGATACCAGCAGGTGGAACTGGCATCTAAAGCGATTACCATTCCTTCCTCTATCCATGCCAATGCGTCCCTGGCAACATCCGCTTTATGCGCATAATGGCTTTTACGTCGAATATGAAACGGTTCGCCGCTGTCCTGATTTTCCTGATGAATTATCCTGGCACGTCCGTGGTTGCGCAGCACTTTCCCTTGCATTTGTAGTTCATTGAGATCGCGGCGAATAGTCTCTTTGCTGACATTAAGTTGTAAAGATAAGGCTTCGGTTGTCAGGTTTTTATGGGTAATTAGCAGGTTTGTTATTGCTTGCTGGCGTGCCGCTTTCACTGTTCTGATCCTCATCATTTGATGAATGCCCGTATCTGACGGGCATTCTGACCAGAGATTACGGCGTTACCCCTTTTTTCAAAAGAATATTTCCGTATTTTGCCTGCTCTCCGGTAATGACGATCGCAAACGCTTTTTGCGCCCGTTCATAGAATGCATAGCGATCGATGCGGGTAATATCCGGTCCGGAAGTCGTTAAAGAGAGCGCATCGCGGTAACGCCTTTCAACGTTCGGATCGAGAGAATCTCCTTCTACGGCGGCCATCATCACCAACGGTGGGGCGTAGCTGTCCAGCTCAAACAACGGAATAATGGCCTGCAACAGATCGCTGACCTGCAAACCATCGGCACGGATAACCTGTGGTCCCATGCTGTGTGCCGGAAAGTGGGCATCGGAGAAAATTATCTCATCGCCATGTCCCATTTCCGCCAGCACTTTCAGCAGGTCAGGGGAAATTAAGGGGGAAATCGTTTTAAGCATTTCACTCGACTCCTGTGAGTTCGGATTCGGTTTGGGGATAGAAGTAGCGATATCGGTAGCGCACCTGTGCGCGGGCCTGTTCCGGGGTAGCAAACTCACCAATACCTGACCAGCCAAACATTGCAGCTCCGGCGACGGTAGTTTCGGCGTCATCCAGTACCTTGACGGGGATCCCGAGTACGTTGGCTTTTATCTGATTCCACAGCGCGTTGCGACTTCCTCCGCCAACTAACAGCAGCTCCGTCGCCTTGAAGTGGCTGATAGTTTCCAGCGTGTGTAGATTTTGCTGGAGCTGTACCGTTAATCCCTCCAGTGCTGCACGGTAAAAATGTCCGCGAGTGCTGTTCAATGTGACACCCTGCCAGCCTGCGTTAGCGTTGGTGAGCAAATCGCACTGCATCTTTACGCCTTCAGCACCTGTTGGAATAGCTTGCGCCTCACTTATCAGCGTTTGCCAGGGCGTTTCTGCCGTCCACAGCAGTTTACGCACCCACTCGAGCACGCCGGAAGCCAACCATTGCATACCGGGGTTGTACAGTCCGTTCTGACTGTCCAGCTCGCAGGTGGAACCTGAATAATGGCTGAGCAGGGGAGTATTCACTTGTGCGCTGCGCACCATCAGAATTTCCCATGTGCCGGAAGAGAGCACCGGTTCATCCGGCTGCGCGCCTGCGCCAAACAGCGCAAACTGCGTGTCGTGCCCGGCGGAAATAACCGGAATACCTGGCGGAAGCCCAAGCTGCTTTGCGGCTTCGTTTTGCAGCGTTCCGATCTGTTCCCCTGCCTCGACTAAGCGTGGGAAAAGCCGGCGGGGTATACCAGTTGCCTGCAGAATGTCATGGCTGAAATCTCGCTGATGGATCTCCAACATCTGGCTGGTTCCCGCCATCGTGATATCTGTGGTGAATTCGCCGGTTAAGCGGTGGTTGATAAGCGATGAAATAAAAAGCCAGGCGTGCGCCTGCTCCAGCAATCGTGGGTGGTTCTCTTTGAGCCACACCAGTTTGTACAGCGTGTTGAAGCTGAAAGCGCCGACACCGGAGATGTCCTGCAACTGCTGTGGTGATATCAGGCGATCGATACTGGCCATGACGGCGGCGGTACGCGGACATTTCCAGCTGATCACCGGATAAAGCAGCTCACCATGCTCATCAACCAGCGCGCCGTCAACACCAAATGTAGTGACCGTAATCCCGCGGATCTGGCAGGAGGCGAGTTCAGTTGCGAGTCGCTGGCAGCAGTCGGCAAAGCGCTGCAGAATGGCATCAAGGGACCACTGATGCCAGACACTGTTTTCAGCGGCAATATCACTGGCATTGGGGGTGGAGGCGCGGGCGATAATTTGTCCCTGACGGTCAACGGCTATGGCTCGCACGTTCGTCGCACCACAGTCGAGGACCAAAATAACGTCTTGTTTCATAATCGCTCCTGGCATACCCGTCATACCTCAAACTGCAGGACAAAAATGCTAATGTGTTTTTGTCCTGCGCTTGAATGACTTAGGGTATGAGAACCCTGTCGTTATGGAGATGGAACTCTTAACGCTTATACAGCGGCCCGTAGTTTTGGCAGGCACGATAGTCCTGGCCTTCGCTATCCATACCGTGGGCTGCCCAGGCTGAAGGACGGTAAATTTTCTCTTCTTCCACGTTGTGCATACAAACCGGGATACGCAGCATGGCGGCAAGCGTAATAAAGTCTGCGCCAACATGGCCAATCGTCAGTACGCCATGGTTAGCGCCCCAGTTAGCCATCACTGAATAGACATCGGTGAATGGTCCTTTTCCGGTTAAGCGCGGTGCAAACCAGGTTGTCGGCCATGTGGAGTTGGTGCGCTCATCAAGCTGCGCGTGCACATCCTTCGGCAACTCCACGCTCCAGCCTTCAGCGATTTGCAGTACCGGACCCAGACCTTTGATGATATTGATGCGAGTCATGGTGAACGGCACGCCGCCTTCGGTCAGGAAGCGCGAAGAGTAGCCGCCGCCACGGAAGTATTCGTGGATTGCCGGACACCATTCGGTAGCCGCCAGACAATCATCTGCTTCTTGCTGCGAGATCTCCCAGTGCGGTTTCATGGTTGGCTTGCCTTCGCTGTCGCGCTGTTTGCAGGAGCCGTCCAGTGCCGCAGATCCAGAGTTAATCAGATGGATGATGCCGTGTTCAGCAAGACCGGTCAGCGGTTTACCAGTTACGCGCTCTACCGCCTCGGGTGACCAGTAGGTGCGCACATCGGCAAAGACTTGCGCCGTTCCGGTGAGTTGGTGACCAAATAGCATCGCCACACCGTTCAGACTGTCGTTTTCGGTGGCGACAACATACGGCTGGCGTAAACCATTCCAGTCGAATGAGCTGTTCAGCAACGCTTCGGCGGTGTCGCCGTTTGGATATTGATCCGTCCAGTGGCGCTGCCCCTGGAAACCAGCAGCAATAGCGTTGTAGCCCAGAGATTCTTCTACAAGGCCTTTTTCTGCCAGTTTCTTATTCCCTTGCATCATGTCACGGATGCACATTGCCATCAGCAGACTCTCTTTCAGTACCGCACGGCTTTGTTCCTCGTTACGCTTGTATTGCTGCGCATTCTGATCTTCGCCGTAGCGGAAGTTTTTGTCCGCCCACGTCAGTGCGATTTCCAGTTCAGCTTCGTCATAGATTTTTTTGTCAATGCGACGACGTAATTCGGTCATATCAACAGGCTGAACCTTCATTCCCAGCCAGGATTCGAAGAAGTTATGATCGACGATAGATCCTGCAATCCCCATCGAAACACCCCCTACGGACAGATAACTTTTGCCCTTCATGCTGGCAACGGCTAAGCCCGCCCGCGTGAAACGCAGCAGTTTTTCTTCTACATCGATGGGGATAGTGGTGTCACCAGCATCCTGCACATCATGGCCGTAAATAGAGAAGGCGGGGAGACCTTTTTGGTTATGCGCAGCCAGAGCTGCCGCCAGGTAAACGGCGCCAGGACGTTCTGTTCCGTTGAAGCCCCAAATGGCTTTCGGACGCATAGGATCCATGTCGATAGTTTCGCTACCGTAGCACCAGCATGGGGTAACGGTAATCGTCACACCAACGTTCAGACCGCTGAATTTTTCTTCACAGGCGGCGGATTCAGCCATCCCGGCAATGCAGGTGTCTGCGATCACACATTCAATCTGTGCGCCACTGGCGTGACGAAGTTTCTCTGTGATAAGCGCGGCAGTGGCTTTCGCCATGTTCATGGTTTGTTCTTCGAGCGATTCACGTACACCCATGCGACGCCCATCAATCACCGGGCGAATACCGATTTTCGGTAAACTGATTTTGTTCATTCGAGGTTCCTCATCTCACTTTATGCCGTGCAGCTGAAGTGGATATTGGATACCACTGCCGCAGTTGGCTGAATTTTTCATTTTTGCTAACTCGAGTTAGCTTAGGTATTAGAGAGTTTTTTGCACAACTTTTTTGTTGTGGAACTGTGAGAAGCTTCACGAGAAGTGGTTAAAATTCGATCTGCGTCAAATAAACAAAATCACTGATTTAAGATAATTTTATTTGTAATCAGAGATATAGAATAAATTGTCTGCCCGGCATCACAATTTTAAACCAAATGATTTGGTTATTTTTGGCAGCTAAAATAGCTTTAAAAGGCAAATCGCTAACTCGAGTTAGCATTTTTGATAAAACGTATATGATCTTTAGGAAGTATTCGCATCAACGGTGACGATGGCTCCCTGACAACGCTGTTTTCGCCTGATTCACTGACTGCAGTTTCTGTATATTGAGGAAAGCAGCAATGTCCGAAACATTTTTACAGATGAGTCATATTACGAAACGTTTTCCCGGAGTATTAGCGTTGAGTAATGTGGATTTTGCTTTACGCAAAGGTGAGGTTCATGCGCTGCTGGGGGAAAATGGCGCGGGAAAGTCTACCCTGATGAAAATTTTATCCGGTGTTTATCAACCTGATGAGGGAGATATTGTTTTCGAGGACCAACCCGTTGCATTCGCGAACCCATTGAGCGCCCAGAAAGCCGGGATCACGATTATTCACCAGGAATTTAATCTTTTTCCTGAACTCACGGTTGAAGAGAATATATTTATTGGCAGGGAGTTTTGCAAAAATAACCGTTGGCGCCTTGATGAAAAACAACAGCGCCAGGCTGCTATCGATATTTTGCAAAAATTAAACCTGAATATCTCGCCAGAGACTCTGGTTGCCGACCTCACTGTCGCGCAACAACAAATGGTTGAGATTGCGAAAGCGATATCGGTGAATGCCAAAGTTCTAATTATGGATGAACCGACCGCTGCACTAACCGAAACGGAGATCGACAGTTTATTTCAGGTTACCCGTTTACTTAAAGAACAGGGTACTGGCATCGTTTATATCTCTCACCGGCTTGAGGAACTGGCGCTGATTGCCGATCGTGCCACCGTCATGCGGGATGGTCAGTTTATCGCCACCGTTGATTATGATGCGGTAAAAATCAGCGATCTGATCGCGATGATGGTTGGCCGTGATCTCGGCAATATCTATCCTCGTCGCGAACCACAATCCCAGCGCAAACCGGTGCTGGAGGTGAGCGGTCTGACGCGAAAAGGTGTACTGAACGACATCAACTTTACCCTTCACCAGGGGGAGATTTTAGGCTTTGCCGGTCTGATGGGTGCAGGTCGTACTGAACTGGCGCGTGCGATTTTCGGCGCTGACCCAATAGATAGTGGAACGATTAAGCTGCGCGGCAAAGAGACGGTGGTAAAAGATATCCCTGACGCCATCAGGCAAGGTATCAGCTATTTAACCGAGGACAGAAAAAAAGAAGGACTGGCATTAGGCTTGTCTGTTGAGCGTAATATTATGCTCGGCAATTACCCGGAGTATTCCGATCGCTATGGCAATGTTGATAGTAAACGCTGTCAGAAAATAAGTCAGGAACAGGTAAAAACTCTGCGAATTAAAACGCCGCATCTTGAGCAGGCTGCGTTGAATTTAAGTGGCGGTAATCAGCAGAAAATTATTATTGCCAGATGGGTATGTAAGGATACTGATATTCTCATCTTTGATGAGCCCACGCGTGGTATTGATGTAGGGGCTAAACTCGAAATTTATGAATTAATGAATCGTCTGGTGGCAAAAGGAAAATCAATTATCATGATTTCTTCTGAATTACCGGAAGTGCTGGGTATGTGCGATCGCATTTTAGTTATGCGCAATGGCCGTATTACCGGTGAGTTAGCTTCTGATGACGCCACACAAGAAAAAATCATGCAATACGCGACGTTAGAGGACTAATTTATGACTATCTCTGTAACCTCTTCAGACAGCAATAATAAGAAAATAAAAATTAACAAAGAACTTTTAATGCGCCTTGCGCCGCTTTTTAGCCTGATTATTCTGGTGATATTTTTTAGCTTTGGCTCACCTTTTTTCTTTAATACTGAAAACATTATGACAATTGCCCTGCAAACCTCGGTGATTGGCATCATGGCAATTGGCGTTACCTTCGTCATTATCACCTCAGGGATCGATCTTTCTCTCGGGTCTGTCGTCGCCTTTTCCGGGGTAGCGGTAGGGATATGCGCAACGCTGGGCCTGCCGTTGCCAGTGTGTATCCTGGCAGGTGTTCTGGCCGGAGGATTATGCGGTTATATCAACGGGATACTGGTAACCAAAATGACGATACCGCCATTTATCGCCACGCTGGGACTGATGATGTCTGTCAGGGGTATCAACATGGTGATGACTGACGGTCGCGCGATTTACTTTGCTGATTACCCTACGTTCAAAATGCTGGCGCAGGGACGCCTGTTCGATGTGCTGCCTTATCCTGTTTTTTACCTTGTTGTTGTCGCACTGATTGCCGCTTATATCCTGAAGAAAACGGTCATTGGTCGTTATGTTTACGCTGTGGGCAGTAACGAAGTTGCAGCACATCTTTCCGGGATCAAAGTCCAGCGCGTCAAAATTTTCGTCTACGCCTTTTGCGGTCTGCTGACCGGGATTGCCGGGGTCATTCTGGCTTCTCGTCTGAACTCAGGACAACCTACGGTCGGTGTGGGTTATGAGCTGGAAGCGATAGCTGCGGTTGTGATTGGCGGTACGAGCCTGATGGGCGGGATTGGGACTATCGGTGGCACTATCATCGGCGCATTCATTATGAGTGTACTGAAAAATGGTCTGAACCTGATGGGTGTCTCTCAGTTCTGGCAAATGGTAGCAATGGGTGTCGTGGTTATCGCTGCGGTTTACCTCGATACATTACGCAAGAAAATTCGTTGATTAACGCTCCCGGTAGTCACGGGGCATCATAACCCTGACGTTTAGGGTGACTCACTCAGAACGGAGTACAACAATGAAAACCAGGCATTTTGTCTATGCGTTATCTCTGCTGGCCTGCATGACCTCCAGCGCATTGGCTAAAGATATGAATCTTCCGGTGGTCAGTAAAGGTTTCCAGCATGAATTCTGGCAAACCGTGAAAATGGGTACAGAAGCGGCAGCGAAAGAGCTGGGTGATAAAACCAGCTATGTCGGACCGGCGGATGAAACCCAAATTGCTGAGCAGATTCAGTTAGTTGAAAATGCAATGGCGCAAAAACCTAATGGACTGTTGCTGGCGGCGTTAGATGCCAATGCACTCGCACCGCTGGTGGAAACGGCCAACTCACGTGGCATTAAGGTCGTGACGTTTGACTCTGGCGTGAATTCCGATATTCCTGCCAGCTTTGTGGCAACCAATAACCGTAAAGCGGGGGCAGAAGCGGCAGATGCGCTTGCTGCTGAGGTGGGTAACAAAGGAAAAGTCGGCATTATTGCGCATGTGGCAGGCACCTCTTCAGCGATTGAACGCTCGGAAGGATTTATTGCCCGCATGAAGGAAAAGTATCCGGATATCCAGGTTCTCCCTGTCCAGTACAGCGATGGCGATCCGCAAAAAGCGATGGATAAGACCATCGATATGATTCAGGCGAACCCTGACATCGCAGGGATCTATGGCACCAATGAAGGTTCAACTTTGGGGGTTGCTAACGCTATTGATAGTCAAAACCTGAAGGGCAAAGTGAAGGTGATTGGCTTTGACAGTACCGAGGCGATTATTGCCTTCCTGAAGTCCGGAGTTATCCAGGGCTTTGTGGTACAGGATGCCTATCAGATTGGCTATCAGGGTATCAAAACGCTGAATGCCGCAGTGTCGGGTCAGTCCGTACCAAAAGAGATCGATATTCCCGTGAAATTTGTTAACGCGAAGAACATTAACACGCCGGAAATCGAGAAGTTATTGCACCCATTCGGTAAGAAATAAGCCCGTTGGGGCGAAACTCTCGCCCCATTTTTAGCCAGCGTCAGGGAGTTACTATGAGCAGTGGATATTTCCTCGGTGTGGATGTCGGTTCCGCAAGTGTCAGGGCCGGTGTATTTGATGCCAGCGGCAAGCGCCTGGCCTTTGCGACTTTCCCTATCTCGCAGTTTCGACCAGGCCCGGAGCGAGTGGAGCAATCTTCTGCTGAAATCTGGCTGCAGGTTTGCAGTGCGGTGAAAGGGGCTGTGTCGTCAGCCGGCGTTCCTGCAGAGGAGATCCGTTCACTGGGTTTTGATGCCACCTGTTCTCTGGTCGCGCTGGATAAGCAAGGGCAGGGGCTGGCGGTTTCACCTGGGGAATCGCCGGACCATAACATCATCATGTGGATGGATCACCGTGCAGCGCAAGAGACCCAGTGTATCAATGCGACAAAGGATCCGGCTCTGCGCTACGTAGGTGGTGAAGTTAGTGTAGAAATGGAGCTTCCTAAAGCACTCTGGCTGAAGAATCATTTTCCCGCTACCTGGCAGAGTGCGCATCGCCTCTACGATCTGGCGGATTTTCTGGTCTGGAAAGCCACCGATAATGATGTGGCGGGACTGTGTACCCTGACCTGCAAATGGAACTATCTGGCACATGAGCAACGCTTTAGCCATTCCCTGCTCGACGCTGTTGAATTAACCGATCTACTGGGCAAAATTCCGTCTCGGATCCTGCCGCCGGGAGCTGCTGTTGGTACGCTTAGCCCAGAAGCTGCACAGGCGTTGGGGCTGACGACAGCAGTAGTGGTCGCTAGTGGAATGATTGATGCCCATGCTGGCGGAGTTGCACTTGCTGGTGCTCAGCCTGCGGGAACGCTGGCGCTGATTAGCGGAACGTCAAATTGCCATATGTTATGCAGCGCACAGGAAATTCATACGCCGGGTGTATGGGGGCCGTATTGGTCCGCCATGTTGCCAGGCTACTGGCTGACGGAAGGTGGGCAGAGTGCTGCCGGTGCGTTAGTTGACTGGACACTTCAGGAGTCAGGAGCCAGCGCCGAGCTGTTTCGTAAAGCCGAAGCGCGGGGTTGTCACCCGATCGTTTTAGTGAATGAATGGGTTGCTGCGCTGGAAGAAAATGAATCGGAGCCGGGGCGCTATCTGCATGTATTGGCCGATCACCACGGAAACCGTTCACCGCGAGCAAGACCCGATGCCAGGGGCAGCGTCTGCGGTTTGACTCTTGAGCGAGGAGAGGGGCAGCTTGCCCGCTTGTATCTGGCGACATTACAGGCGATCGCCTGCGGTACGCGGCATATTATGGAAGTGATGCGCGAAAACGGCCATACCATTTCTCGACTGACGCTGTGTGGCGGCGCTACGCATAATCCTTTGTGGCTGCGAGAGTATGCCGATGCTACCGGATGCGATATCCATCTGATGCAGGAAGAAGATGCCGTGACATTAGGCGCGGCGATTACCGGCGCGGTCGCAAGCGGCGCGTGGTCGAATTTTCCAGCAGCGTGCCAGGCGATGGTTACGCCAGGTGAAGTGATTAAGGCAAATCCACAGCGGCAGGACTTTTATACCCGCAAATATCAGGCTTATCTTACAATGTGGGATCAACAGCAGACGCTTAACCAACTGATGCAGTAAGACAAAAGTTTAAAATACTTTTATGATTGTGAATGGACGTTTTGGATGTGGACTGGGGCATATAGATGGCTAAAACAGTAGAACAGATAGCCAGCGATCTGAATTTATCGGTTACGACCGTGCGACTGGTGTTGAATGGGAAAGCTGAGCAATATCGGATCAGCGTCAAAACCCAGACTCGCATTAATGAATACGTTGAGCGATATGGTTACGTGATAAACCATTCGGCCCGTAGCCTGAAACTCAATAAAACGGATACGCTGGGTCTGATTGTGCCCAATATTTCCAACGTCTTTTTTGCCACGCTCGCAGAAAAACTCGAGCAACGCTGTCGTCGCTCTGGATATCAGCTAACGATTAGCTGTACCTACGATGATGTGGATTACGAAAACAAATTAACCAAAGCGTTAATTGCACGCAATGTTGATGGTCTCTTTATTGTTCCTTCGACATTAGAAAATCAGCAACACCATTTACGCCAGGTCAGAAAGCCAATGGTGTTACTTGACCGTGATTTTAAGTACACCGATAACGCGCTGGTTGAAAGTCATAATATTTTGGGTGGTGAAAAGCTGACGCAAAGTTTGTTTGACGCGGGGAAATCGCCAATCTGGTTTTTAGTGGGGGATACCGGTTTACCCAGTATCGGCGATCGTTTGAAAGGTTACCTAAATGCGTTGAGTAAAAATGGTATTTCTCATCAGGATTGGGTGCGTGAAGGCCCGGACAATACCCCGGATGGTGGCTATCGACTCATGGACAAACTGATCAACGAGCAGGGCTGCCCTCAGGCGTTTATCGCCTCGTCGTTACCCGTGCTGGAAGGTGCAGTTATCGCGATTCGCAACCGTTTTGGTGTTATTCCACCTGATATCAATATTGGGACATTCGATGAACATCCGATGTTGGGATTCCTGGCCAATAATGTCTGGTCAATGCAGCAGGACGAAAATGTCTGGGCAGAAAAAGCATTCGATATGATGATGAGTGCAATTGACGATCAGCCAATTAAAGAAACGGTAAAAGTTGAGATGAAACTTATTAAGCGTGTCAGACAGAAATAACACGTAGCTCTACACGTCATCCTTCAAGCTGCCTCCGCGTTGGCTGCGTTCGCTCACTTGCCGTCTTGACGCAATTTGAATGATTTTGTGTATGTACCAAAAATAATTCAGCCTACTGAATCTGAATAATAATATTCAGTGGTTGCTCATATCTGAAACCTGACCGCGTCTTATTCTGCGGGTGCATTATTTCGCAATAAAGACGAGGGGAAACTGTACCCGGAGATTCATTATGGAAAGAATGCGTTTATCTCGAGAAATTATTGAAACCTGCCTTGAAATGACCAGCCTTGGACTGAATCAGGGAACGGCGGGAAATGTGAGTGCACGTTATGAGAACGGAATGTTGATCACGCCCAGCGGTATTCCTTATGAAAGACTCACAGAAAATATGATCGTGTATGTCGATAACGACGGTAATTATGATAAAGGACAATTACCTTCCAGCGAATGGCGTTTTCATCTGGCTGCCTACCAGACACGGCCAGATGCTAATGCGGTCGTGCATAATCATGCGATTCATTGCACTGCGGTGTCGATTCTGAACCGTCCAATCCCTGCCATTCACTACATGATTGCGGCTGCCGGAGGTAACTCCATTCCATGTGCGCCGTATGCGACATTTGGTACTCGCGAACTGTCAGAGCATGTGGTTGTTGCCCTGCAAAACCGTAAAGCCACACTGTTGCAGCATCATGGGCTGATTGCCTGCGAGGCGAATCTGGAAAAAGCCTTGTGGCTGGCACAAGAAGTGGAAGTTCTGGCCCGTCTTTATCTGAGCACGCTGGCGATTGTCGATCCCGTTCCGGTACTGGATGATGAAGAAATCGCTATTGTGCTGGAGAAATTCAAATCCTATGGATTACGTATTGAAGAGTAATTTCGCATAGCGAAAGGAGAAAAACGATGGCGAACAGAATGATTCTGAACGAAACGGCATGGTTTGGCCGGGGAGCTGTTGGGGCGTTAACCGATGAGGTCATCCGCCGTGGTTACCATAAAGCGCTGATTGTGACAGATGCTAATCTGGTGCAGTGTGGTGTTGTCGATAAGGTAACATCGCGGATGGACGCAGCTGGTCTGGAATGGGACATTTTTTCCGGCGTAATGCCCAATCCAACCATTGCGGTGGTACAAGAAGGGCTGAGTGTCTTCCAGAAAAGTGGTGCAGACTATCTGATAGCCATTGGTGGCGGTTCGCCGCAGGATACCTGTAAGGCTATTGGCATTATCCATAATAACCCTGAGTTTGCCGATGTACGCAGTCTGGAAGGGTTATCGCCAACGCGCTTCCCGAGCGTACCGGTTATGGCAATCCCCACTACGGCGGGGACGGCAGCAGAAGTGACCATTAACTACGTGATCACGGATGAGGAGAACAGGCGTAAGTTTGTTTGTGTCGATCCGCATGATATCCCGCAGGTGGCGTTTATTGATGCGGATATGATGGATGGCATGCCTGCCGCATTAAAGGCTGCGACCGGCGTTGATGCGCTGACCCACGCCATTGAAGGCTACATCACGCGTGCAGCATGGGCGTTAACGGATGCGCTGCACATTAAAGCTATTGAGATTATTGCCAGTGCGTTACGCGGTTCAGTTTCCGGAGACCTTCAGGCGGGTGAAGCGATGGCGCTGGGCCAGTACGTTGCGGGAATGGGGTTCTCAAACGTCGGTCTGGGGCTGGTGCATGGTATGGCGCACCCGTTGGGGGCGTTTTATAACACACCGCACGGCGTCGCCAATGCTATTTTGTTGCCGCATGTAATGCAGTACAACGCTGAATTTACTGGAGAGAAATTCCGTGATATCGCCCGTGCGATGGGTGTGAAGGTGGAAAATCTGACTCTGGAAGAGGCACGCAAAGCCGCCGTTGATGCGGTGTTTGCGCTTAACCGTGACGTGGGGATCCCGCTGCACTTACGTGACGTTGGCGTGCGTAAAGACGATATACCGGCGCTGGCGCAGGCGGCATTCGATGATGTTTGTACCGGTGGAAATCCGCGTGAAGCGAGCCTTGCCGATATTGTCGAGTTGTACCATATGGCCTGGTAGTTCTTATGTACGTATCCGGCTTACAGTTTGTTGGTTCTGTAAGCCGGATGAGCGCAGCCACACGGCAATTCATTTATCATCGTATCAGCCGAAGTTGCTGCAAATTCCCGTCGATATGTAAGTTCGTTTGCAACCGGGCGATATCGCGGCAAAGAAATGCCATCTCTTTGTGCGCCTCCAGTTTCTTACGCCATTTTTCAGGCACATTATCGAGATGGGCGTAAATCCCTTCCAGATGTTGAAACTGAACTAACAACTGGGTTGCGCTTTTAGGACCAATGCCTGCGACGCCAGGTACTTTTGAACTGCTTATCCCCGCCAGTCCCCAATAATCCGGTAACTGCTGAGGCAGTACGCCAAACTCTTTCTCAATGAACGGTGCATCCAGCCAGCGCTTTTGAAAATAATCGCGTATACGCAGCGTCGGGGAGAGCAACTGACAGTAGCCTTTATCGGTCGAGACAATGGTAGCCTGATGCCCAGCCTGGGTGACTTTTACTGCCAGGGTTGCGGCCAAATCGTCAGCCTCATTACCACTTGAGACCCAACAGCAGACCCCACGCTGCTCAAAAGCGGTACGTAAGGCGGGCATTTCATTATGTAATTCGTCGGGCATCGGTGGACGGCCCGCTTTGTAGTCGGGCAGTCGTTGGTGACGCCAGCCGCTGTTACGTGCTTCATCATCAAATACTGCAACAGCATGCGTGGGCTGGCTGTGCACAATTAATTGATCGAGCGCGTGCTGGCATGTCTCCACACAGGGTGAACCCTGAACCGCATGAATTCGGCGGATGAGATTCAATGCATCAACGATAAGCAGATGGACGGCCACAATGTTCTCCCTTAAAAATCAGGGTGTAGGGTAACATTCACGGCGAAGCGAGGCTAATATCAGAAACCAACATTTTGCCGGATGGCGGTTAACGCCAGTCCGGCAATCTGAAGAGAATTAATCGCAGGTAACAATCTTCATTGCCAGGCCGCCGCGAGAAGTTTCGCGGTACTTGGCGTTCATGTCTTTACCCGTTTCGTACATGGTCTCGATAACTTTATCGAGGCACACGCGCGGCTCGCTGGTGCGGCGCAGCGCCATACGTGCAGCATTAACCGCTTTCACGGAGGCAATGGCATTACGTTCAATGCACGGTACCTGAACCTGACCGGCAACCGGATCGCAGGTTAAACCGAGGTTGTGTTCCATACCGATTTCCGCGGCGATACATACCTGCGTTGGGCTACCGCCCAGCAGTTCAGCCAGACCCGCCGCCGCCATTGAACATGCTACACCGACTTCACCCTGACAACCGACTTCAGCACCTGAGATAGAGGCGTTCATCTTGTATAGTGAACCAATGGCGCTTGCGACCAGCATATAGCGTGCCAGTGAGTTAGCGTTCACTTCGCGGATGAACTTGTCGTAATACGCCAGCACAGCCGGAACAATCCCGCACGCACCGTTAGTCGGTGCAGTGACCACGCGTCCACCGGCAGCATTTTCTTCATTAACCGCCAGCGCGAACATGTTGATCCAGTCAACAACCGCCATCGGATCGGTGGTGGTTTTATCGCTGCTAACCAGCATACGACGCAGCGCTGCCGCTCGACGTGGAACGCGCAGTTTGCCCGGCAACACGCCTTCTGTGGTGATGCCACGTTCAATTCCGCTACGCATGACTTCCCAGACATTGGCAAAGTGCTGTTCCAGCTCTTCTTTGCTGTGTAACGCCAGTTCGTTTTGCATCATCAGACCGGAAAGCGACAGACCAGTTTCCTGGCAATGTCTTTGCAGATCGGCTGCGGATTTATACGGGTAAGGCACGTTTACCGGCGAGTTATTCGGTAAACCAAAGTGTTCTTCATCAACGATAAATCCACCGCCAATGGAATAGTAGGTCTGGCTGTATATGGCCTTTTCACCCGCCAGCGCAGTAATTCGCATCCCGTTTTCGTGCAGAAACAGATTATCTGTATGGAAATTCATGCACTTATCGACCGGGAACTCAACTTCATGCTGACCGTCTGCCAGCAGCAAACGTCCATGAGTATTAACATCCTGGATGAATCCCGGGATGGAGTCGATGTCTACGGTATCCGGCAGATTACCCGCCAGGCCCATAATAATCGCGATGTCGGTGTGGTGGCCTTTCCCCGTCAGAGACAGAGAACCATAAACATCAACCACTACGCGGGTTACGTCAGTGAGTATTCCGCGCGCAATCAGGTCGTCCGTGAATTGTTTGCCTGCTTTCATTGGGCCTACAGTATGGGAACTGGAAGGGCCAATGCCGATTTTGAAGATATCGAATACGCTAATCATTAGGCGTCCATTGTGTAACGAGGTGCGCCGCCCGAGGGCGGCGCAGGGGATTAACTAAACAGCGAGTAGAAAATAGCGGAGATTGCAATCAGGCCCATAATCACAACGAAGACGTTGCTGATATGACCGCTGTACTTACGCATTGCCGGTACTTTCTGAATCGCATACATCGGCATCAGGAACAGAATCATCGCGATGATTGGGCCACCCAGGGTCTCAATCATACCGAGGATGCTCGGGTTCAGCGTTGCCACAATCCAGGTGGTTACCAGCATGAACAGCGCAGTGATTTTGTTCAGTTTGTTGATTTCGATGGATTTGCCTTTGCTACGCAGAGACTTAATTACCATACCGTTGAAACCTTCACGTGCGCCCAGGTAGTGGCCGAGGAAGGATTTGGTGATAGCAATAATCGCGATGATCGGTGCCATCCAGGCAATGATCGGCGCGTTAAAGTGGTTCGCCAGGTAAGACAGGATGGAGATGTTCTGCTCTTTCGCTGCAGCCAGATCCGCCGGGGTCAGGCTAAATACGCAGCTGAAGACGAAGAACATAACGGTCAATACCATCATGATGTGAGCGAATGCCAGGATCTTAGAACATTTCTTCTCAGCTTCATCACCGTACTCTTCACGCTTCGCTACGGCGAAGGAGGAGATGATCGGGGAGTGGTTGAAGGAGAACACCATTACCGGGATTGCCAGCCACAGGGTCAACAACAGGCCATTGCCGGTGGTTGCCGCAGAGTCAAAAGACAGAGTTTCCAGAACCGCACCGCTCCACTGAGGGATCAGGTACAGAGCCAGCAGCATCAATGCAGCAACGAACGGGAACACCAGGATGCTCATCGCTTTCACGATCATCTGCTCACCGAAGCGAACAATGGTCATCATGCCGACAATCAGGATCAGAGAAAGGATCGCGCGCGGCGGTGGGGTAATTGCTAGCTGATGGGTCAGGAAGCTTTCTACTGTGTTAGTGATAGCAACGCTGTATACCAACAGAATAGGGTAGATAGCGAAGAAGTAGAGCAGGGTAATCAGTTTACCCGCGCCAATGCCAAAGTGTTCTTCTACAACTTCGGTAATGTCTTCACCCGGATTTTTACCGGATAACACGAAGCGAGTCAGGCCACGGTGAGCAAAGAAGGTCATTGGGAAGGCGAGAATGGCCATGATAATCAGCGGGATCATACCGCCAACGCCTGCGTTAATTGGCAGGAATAATACACCCGCGCCAATCGCCGTGCCGTAAAGGCCCAACATCCACATGGTGTCTGTCTTGCGCCATGCGCTGCGGGTCTGGCCCGTAACGATAGTGCTGGTTTGCGTGTTTTCCATCTATTTCTCCTGGAGGAAGCTTAAAAAGTCAGGTTTGGGTTCAATCCAATGAAAAAAGACCCGACTGTAAAACGAAATTCGTTTAGCGATTTTTTATATAATTTTTCGCCGTAATAATTTTCGGGCGGAAAGATACATTTTAGTTATGAATGTATCAGTGATCGCGATCTCAAATGCAATAATCCACCTTTTATGTGGATAAATTTGGACCATTAATCTGTTAAAAAATAGTCAAAGCGAATTTACGGGCGCGAAGGCTACCATTAACGACATATGCCATGAAAGGTAAGGCGAGAAGATACGAGCGTTGCGCTGTAAAAACTGTCATTTTTAGTGAATTCTGGCGACTAATAATAATTTGCGGCGATAAATCACGGTCGGCTTCGAAAGGTAAACGTTTGCGTGTTGAGGCTTTTTTGAGGAGATATTATTGGTATTTATGTGTTGGAGTTGTGCTATGTGACTGGTATCACTAAAAAAGCCGGGAGGCAGAGGTGCCAATCCCGGCTTGTATATGGACAAATCTGTCACCGCGATAGCAGCGTCAATCTGTCGTTGGAGGTTAAGCGCAGATCTCGTAGCAAGGGATATACGCAGTACCAGGTAGCTTCATACGATGTTGCGCAACAAAGCCCTGCAGGAGATCGTCCATGCGCCGCATCATCTCGCGGTCACCGTGGATTTTGTACGGGCCAAACTCTTCAATGGCACGGATGCCAACTTCTTTCACGTTACCCGCAACAATACCGGAGAACGCACGACGCAGGTCAGCCGCCAGCACTTCAACGGGCTGGTCAGGATACAGTTTCAGATTGGCCATGTTTTCATGGGACGGCTCGAACGGCATCTGCAAGTCAGGTGCGATACGAATCGACCAGTTGAAACTGTAGGCATCTCCGGTGTCGCGGCGATTCTCTTTCACCAGCGGCATCGCTTTTTTCATCAAGCGCGCTACTTCCGAAGCATCATCAATGATGATGCGGTAGTGACGACGAGCATTTTCTCCCAGCGTGTGCACGATAAACTCATCCAGGACCCGGAAGTAATCCGCACTCTCTTTAGGACCGGTCAGGATCAGTGGCAGAACCTGATCTTTGTTGGCCGGATTCATCAGGATCCCCAACAGATACAGCAGCTCTTCCGCTGTTCCTACGCCACCAGGGAAAATGATAATACCGTGCGCAATACGTACAAACGCTTCCAGACGTTTTTCAATGTCCGGCATGATAATGAGTTCGTTAACCAGCGGGTTAGGCGGCTCAGCGGCAATGATTGATGGCTCAGTCATACCGATAAAGCGGCTGTCTCTGTAGCGCTGTTGGGCGTGGCCGACCGCAGCACCTTTCATCGGGGCTTCCATCGCTCCTGGACCACAACCGGTACAGATGTTCAGTTCACGCAGACCCAGTTGAGTGCCGACGCGACGGGCATAAAGGTACTCATTTTCGTTAATCGAGTGACCGCCCCAGCAGACGACCATATTCGGCGCTTCACCGACGTGCAGCGCTCGGGCGTTACGCAGGATTGAGAAGACCAGGTTAGTGATGTGCACTGAGCTTTCAAGATCCAGATGTTGAAAGCGACCGGCGTTACTGATCTGTCCGTTGACAAAAAGAATATCGCGCAGCACGGCAAACAGGTTGGCCTGTAGCGCGCGAATAATACGTCCATCAACAAACGCATCTTCAGGTGGGTTAATCAGTTCCAGCTTCACGCCACGTTCGCGGCGTAGCACGTTAATGTCGAAACTTTCAAAACGTGACAGCAGCTCTTTGCTGTTGTCAGTCAAACTGCCGGAGTTCAGGACGGCAAGAGAACAGTTACGAAACAGTTGATACAGGTCGCTGCTGGCCGTGCGTTTAAGCATATCGACTTCCAGCTGCGACAACATGTCCATTGAGCCAAGGGGGCTAATATGTGTAATCAAGTAAACTCCTTACGGGACGAGAGACATCATCCTCTATTGATTACAATAGCCCTGGCTTATGATCTTTCACAACCTTGCGTGCGGAATCCGACACGCAAAATTGAGAAAAAAGATTACTGACGTACCAGTCTGCCGATGGCGGGGACAAAATTGGTGTTAGTTCGCCACGGATTAATGTCCAGGCCGCCACGTCGAGTGTAGCGCGCGTAGACGCTCAGTTTTTCCGGCTGGCAGAAGCGCAGAATGTCATTGAAAATGCGTTCCACGCACTGCTCGTGGAATTCATTGTGATGGCGGAAAGAGACCAGATAACGCAACAGCTTCTCGCGATCGATTTTCCGTCCACGGTACTGAATCTGTATGGAGCCCCAGTCCGGCTGATGAGTGATCAGACAGTTGGATTTCAGCAAGTGGCTGACCAGGGTTTCTTCCACCGCTTTCTCACCGCTAACGGCATTTTCCAGATACTCTGTACTGAATTCGTAGTTGTCGATAACGATGTCCTGGTCATCGATGCAGGTACCGTTGAAATGGGCAATAGGTTGCCCTTCCAGTTCGTCAATACGATAGAGTGCCACGCTGACATCACCCTGAGCGCAGGCGCGCAGATCGTTTTCCAGCGTCTGGCGAACCGCATCCCAGGAGTCAAACCGGGTTTGGTTGTAGCTGTTCAGATATAGCTTAAAGCTTTTCGATTCAATCAGATTAACGCTGGTGTAATCCAGTTCAACATGACCGACGGCAACCTGCGGCAAGCCGTTAGCATTCAGCCAGGACAGTTCATACAGCGTCCAGATATCGGCACCGTGAAAAGGCAGGTTATCGGCCTTTAAATCCAGCGGGTCGCGGTTCAGGCTGCGCGGAACGCCCTGCAACAGACTGGCATCGTAATTATCCCGGTAATCTGTTGATTTTCCGAGAGTCAGGCCATCAAGCGCTTGATGGTTTTCATAAGAAGACATGTTTCACCGTCATAAACCAGATACACTATGCGACAAGTGTATCCTGGCTTTTGTGAAGAGAGAAATCAGTGGACGAATTGACTGCGCAGGCGTTGACAGCCTTTACGACACGTTATTGCGACGCATGGCATGAACAAAATAACAGTTGGCCGTTGAGCGAAGATCTGTACGGCGTACCTTCTCCGTGCATTATTTCTTCCACCAATGATGCGGTGTACTGGCAACCCCAACCCTTTGTGGGAGACGCCAACGTAAATGCGGTTGAACGCGCCTTTGATATTGTGATACAACCCGCTATTCATGCTTTTTATACCACCCAGTTTGCCGGGGATATGCACGCGCAGTTTGCAGATGAAAAGCTGACATTGCTGCAAACCTGGAGTGAAGATGACTTCAGGCGTGTTCAGGAAAACCTGATCGGCCATCTGGTTACGCAAAAGCGACTCAAGTTATCGCCTACGCTTTTTATTGCCACACAAGAAAATGAACTTGATGTCATTTCCGTGTGCAACCTGTCAGGAGAAGTGTGCAAAGAAACGCTGGGTACCCGTAACAGAACGGTACTGGCGGCTTCGCTTGCGGAATTTCTCACTCAACTTAAGCCTGTTCTGTAGTCCAGTTTGCCCTGAACCGTGTGAGAGATCTCTTACAAACCCTGTAGGAGATTGCCAGGTAATAAGTAAAGGTTTAGTTGTTCCATTTAACACTAATTTTATGTAAATCAACGTATTACTATCTTACTACCCGCTTTCATATGAAAAAAAGCTTAAGGGGTTGTCTGTAAGTGTCTTGTAAGATAAGGCGAAACAGGCGATTCTATCTCTGTCGACAAGGAGTCGCACAACGAAGTGAACATCAGGATGATGACACTTCTGCAGGACACACCAGGATGGTGTTGCAAGGACAGGCTTCAGGATGAAGCAAAGAGGAAAACGCTGGATGCGTTAAAGGACACCTCCAGGAAGGAGAACGAGAGCCGGTCAGGATAGCCGGTGGGTCAGGATGGCCAGGGACACTTCAGGATGAAGTTTTCACATCGGGGTGGTGTGAGCAGGATGCAAACGTTCAGGACGAACAGGTCGAAAGACCACAGGAAAAGTTGTCACGGATGAGCAGGGAGCACTAAAAGTAGCTGGAATGCTGCGAAACGAACCGGGAGCACTGTTTTTACAGTGCTCCCTTTTTTTATTTCCTTCTCACAAGTGCTATTCTTCGCGCCAGATTTTTCATCATTGAGGTTAATTTCATGACGACTCATGACCGTGTGCGCGAGCAGTTACATGCGCTAGAAGCGTTGCTGCGTGAACATAATCACTGGCGGATGGATGAGCCAGAGGAGCATCTGTTTACCAGCACGCAGCCTTTTTGTATGGATACCATGGAACCAGTTGAATGGCTGCAATGGGTGTTGATTCCCCGCATGCATGCCCTGCTGGATAATGCTCAGCCACTTCCGGAGGCATTTGCCATCTCGCCGTATTACGAAATGGCGCTGGCAGCCGATCACCCGCAGCGTGAGGTTATTCTGATGGCATTGCAGGATCTGGATGCGCTGTTTACAAGCGATAACATCTGATGCTGGAAATACTCTATCAGGATGAATGGCTGGTTGCTGTAAATAAACCTTCTGGCTGGCTGGTCCACCGTAGTTGGCTCGACCGTGACGAGAAAGTGGTGGTGATGCAAACGGTGCGCGACCAGATTGGTCAGCATGTTTTTACCGTTCATCGCCTCGACAGACCGACATCTGGTGTGCTGCTGATGGGGTTATCCAGTGAAGCCGGGCGTCTGTTGTCGCAGCAGTTTGAACAGCATCAAATCCAGAAACGTTACCATGCGATTGTGCGCGGCTGGCTGATGGATGATGCGGTGCTGGATTATCCACTGGTGGAGGAGTTGGACAAAATCGCCGATAAATTTGCCCGCGTGGACAAAGAGCCGCAGCCAGCGGTCACACATTATCGAGGTCTGGCGACGGTTGAAATGCCGGTGGCAACCGGGCGGTATCCGACAACCCGATACGGGCTGGTGGAGCTTGATCCTCAAACAGGGCGTAAACATCAACTCAGACGCCATCTTGCTCACTTGCGCCACCCTATAATTGGCGACAGTAAGCATGGAGATTTGCGGCAAAATCGCAGTGCTGCAGAGCATTTCGGTTGCCAGCGATTAATGCTGCATGCCAGCCAGCTTGAACTTATTCATCCGTTTACCGGGGAGCCGCTGGTTATTCGCGCCGGACTTGACGAGGTCTGGATGCAGGCGTTATCACAGTTTGGCTGGCGTGGACTTCTCCCTGAGAATGAAAGGGTTGAGTTAAGCGAGCCGTCGGGTCAGGATGAGCAGATAGATTCTTAATTCAGGGAGACAAAGGGTATGGCGGAAATTGGTATTTTTGTCGGCACGATGTACGGAAACGCGCTGCTGGTAGCCGAAGAGGCCGAAGCGATCCTTACTGCGCAGGGTCATAAAGCCACGGTGTTTGAAGATCCTGAGCTGACTGACTGGCAGGCGTATCAGGAAAAATATGTGCTGGTAGTAACCTCAACAACCGGACAAGGGGATCTTCCCGACAGCATTGTGCCGCTGTTTCAGGGGATTAAAGATAATCTTGGTTTCCAGCCAAATCTGCGTTACGGCGTGATTGCACTGGGTGACAGTAGCTACGTTAATTTCTGCAATGGCGGAAAACAGTTTGACGCTTTGCTACAGGAGCAGAGCGCCCAGCGCGTGGGTGAGATGCTGCTGATTGATGCCAGTGAGCACCCTGAGCCGGAAAGTGAATCCAATCCCTGGGTAGAAAACTGGGGAACCCTCCTGTCTTAAGGTTCACCCTCCCCCTACCGGGAGGGTGCCTTGCCTGTGCCAGCAAGCAAAAGAACGACCCGTTTCTATCCTAATAAAACTGAATCGTGTTAGCTTCGGGCAAATGCCAGTAAAAGCCTTTCATTTGAAAGGGGTTTTACTGGCGTTTTCATAGGGTCAAGCGACCTGTTTCACACTCCTCTCTTTTCACGCCTGACATTCTCCTTTTCAACCCATCGGATTTCATTTCCGTGAAGTTGCTTCCAGTACCCTGGGCTTTTGCCACAAACATACGTGATACGCTGCCAAAATGTTGTGTTGTTGCACGGTGAGAGCGCGCGGGACGCTTTTTATACTGCTTATGCCAGTAAATAAAAACGCAGCATGCAAGGCGAACGACCTCATAAAAAGCTGCATATATATGAAACGTCACCTCTGATTCCCTACCGGTTGTGCAGTTCAGAGTGAGCGTGGCTAACACGAAAATTCAGGAGTGCAACAATGAGTTCATTAAGTCAGGCAGCGAGCAGTGCGGAAAAACGCACTAATGCTCGCTACTGGATAGTGGTGATGCTGTTTATCGTCACATCCTTCAACTACGGCGATCGCGCTACCTTATCGATTGCTGGTTCAGAAATGGCCAAAGACATTGGCCTGGATGCGGTTGGCATGGGATATGTTTTCTCTGCCTTCTCATGGGCTTATGTTATCGGCCAGATCCCCGGCGGCTGGCTGCTCGACCGCTTCGGTTCAAAACGTGTCTATTTCTGGTCCATCTTTATCTGGTCCATGTTTACCCTGTTGCAGGGCTTCGTCGACATCTTTAGCGGCTTCGGCATCATCGTTGCGCTGTTCACTCTGCGATTCCTGGTTGGTCTCGCTGAAGCGCCTTCATTCCCCGGTAACAGTCGAATCGTCGCGGCCTGGTTCCCGGCACAGGAAAGGGGAACGGCGGTCGCTATCTTCAACTCTGCACAGTACTTTGCCACCGTTATCTTCGCTCCGATTATGGGCTGGCTGACTCATGAAGTGGGTTGGTCACACGTGTTCTTCTTTATGGGGGGCCTCGGGATCGTGATTAGCTTTATCTGGTTGAAGGTTATCCACGAACCGAACCAGCATCCTGGCGTGAACCAAAAAGAGCTTGAGTATATTGCCGCAGGTGGCGCGCTGATTAACATGGATCAGGCCGCAGCCAAAGCCAAGGTTCCGTTCAGCGTGAAGTGGGGGCAAATTAAGCAACTGATTGGCTCTCGTATGATGGTAGGTATCTATATCGGTCAGTACTGTATTAACGCCCTGACCTACTTTTTCATTACCTGGTTCCCGGTTTATTTGGTGCAGGCACGCGGCATGTCGATTCTGAAAGCGGGGTTTGTCGCCTCGGTGCCGGCGATTTGCGGCTTCGCTGGTGGCGTGCTCGGCGGCATTATTTCCGACTGGCTGATGCGCCGTACTGGTTCGCTGAATATCGCCCGTAAAACGCCAATTGTTATGGGGATGCTGTTATCGATGGTGATGGTGTTCTGTAACTACGTCAACGTTGAATGGATGATCATCGGCTTTATGGCACTGGCTTTCTTTGGCAAAGGTATTGGGGCGCTGGGTTGGGCGGTGATGGCTGATACCGCACCAAAAGAGATCAGCGGCCTGAGCGGTGGCCTGTTCAATATGTTCGGTAACATCTCCGGCATCGTGACGCCGATTGCCATCGGCTACATCGTTGGCACCACTGGCTCGTTCAACGGCGCATTGATTTACGTGGGTGTTCACGCGCTGATTGCCGTACTGAGCTATCTGGTGCTGGTGGGCGATATTAAGCGTATCGAACTGAAACCTGTAGCAGGGCAATGATCATGACAACACAATCGAGTCCCGTAATTACCGACATGAAGGTCATCCCGGTGGCCGGGCATGACAGCATGCTGCTTAATATTGGCGGCGCGCACAACGCATATTTTACCCGCAACATCGTCGTTCTCACCGACAACGCCGGGAATACCGGCGTCGGTGAAGCGCCGGGCGGGGAAGTGATTTATCAGACGCTGGTAGACGCCATCCCGATGGTATTGGGCAAGGAGGTCGCCCGGCTGAATAAAGTGGTCCAGCAGGTACATAAAGGAAATCAGGCGGCTGACTTTGACACCTTTGGTAAAGGCGCCTGGACCTTTGAGCTGCGAGTCAACGCGGTGGCGGCGCTGGAAGCTGCGCTGTTGGATCTGCTAGGCAAAGCGCTCAATGTACCGGTCTGCGAACTGTTAGGGCCGGGTAAACAGCGCGACGCGGTGACCGTACTTGGCTATTTGTTCTATGTCGGTGATCGCACAAAGACCGATTTACCGTATCTGGAAAGTACTCCGGGTAATCATGAATGGTATCACCTGCGCCACCAGCAAGCGATGAACAGCGATGCGGTAGTACGTCTGGCAGAAGCGTCGCAGGATCGCTACGGTTTTAAAGATTTCAAACTCAAAGGCGGTGTGCTGCCAGGTGAGCAGGAAATTGAAACCGCACGTGCGCTGAAAAAACGCTTCCCAGACGCACGTATTACGGTCGATCCCAACGGTGCCTGGCTACTGGATGAAGCTATCTCGCTGTGTAAAGGGTTGAATGATGTTCTGACCTACGCGGAAGACCCATGTGGTGCGGAACAAGGGTTCTCTGGTCGCGAAGTGATGGCGGAGTTCCGTCGTGCGACGGGACTGCCTGTCGCGACTAATATGATCGCTACCAACTGGCGTGAAATGGGTCATGCAGTGATGCTCAACTCTGTGGATATTCCGCTGGCCGATCCGCACTTCTGGACGCTTTCTGGCGCGGTGCGCGTGGCACAGTTGTGCGATGACTGGGGCCTGACCTGGGGTTGCCACTCGAATAACCACTTCGATATATCGCTGGCGATGTTTACCCATGTTGGTGCTGCTGCACCGGGCAATCCGACGGCTATCGACACGCACTGGATCTGGCAGGAGGGTGATTGCCGCCTGACGAAAAATCCACTGGAAATTAAGAACGGAAAAATTGCTGTTCCGGACGCTCCCGGACTGGGTGTGGAACTGGACTGGGATCAGGTACAAAAAGCACATGAAGCGTATAAGGCGTTGCCCGGTGGCGCGCGTAATGACGCAGGCCCGATGCAGTATTTGATCCCCGGATGGACTTTTGACCGTAAACGTCCCGTTTTCGGCCGTCACTGATTTTGAATAAGGACACAATGATGAGTACACAATTTACTACCCCAGTCGTTACCGCTATGCAGGTTATTCCGGTTGCGGGTCACGACAGCATGCTGATGAATCTGAGCGGCGCGCATGCCCCATTCTTCACGCGTAATATTGTGATTATCAAAGATAACTCCGGCCATACTGGCGTCGGTGAAATTCCCGGTGGCGAGAAAATTCGCAAAACCCTGGAAGATGCGATCCCGCTGGTAGTCGGCAAAGCGCTTGGCGAATATAAAAATGTGCTGAATGCCGTACGCAATACATTTGCCGATCGCGATGCCGGTGGGCGTGGTTTGCAGACCTTCGATCTACGTACCACTATTCACGTTGTTACCGGGATCGAAGCAGCAATGCTGGATCTGCTGGGTCAGCATCTGGGGGTAAACGTGGCCTCTTTGCTGGGCGATGGTCAGCAGCGTAGCGAAGTCGAAATGCTTGGTTATCTGTTCTTTGTTGGCAACCGTAAAGCGACGCCGTTGCCGTATCAGAGCCAGCCGGATGAGCAATGTGACTGGTATCGTCTGCGTCATGAAGAGGCGATGACTCCGGATGCAGTGGTAAGACTGGCAGAAGCGGCGTATGAAAAATATGGCTTCAATGACTTCAAACTGAAAGGCGGTGTGCTGGCAGGGGAAGAAGAGGCTGAATCTATTGTTGCGTTGGCGAAACGCTTCCCACAGGCGCGCGTGACGCTGGATCCAAACGGTGCCTGGTCGCTCAATGAAGCGATCAAAATCGGTAAATACCTGAAAGGCTCGCTGGCCTATGCCGAAGATCCGTGTGGGGCAGAGCAGGGCTTCTCCGGGCGTGAAGTGATGGCAGAATTCCGTCGCGCTACCGGACTGCCGACGGCGACCAATATGATCGCGACCGACTGGCGTCAAATGGGGCATACGCTGTCTCTGCAATCCGTTGATATTCCGCTGGCGGATCCGCATTTTTGGACTATGCAGGGTTCCGTACGCGTGGCGCAGATGTGCCATGAGTTTGGCCTGACATGGGGCTCTCACTCCAATAACCACTTTGATATTTCGCTGGCGATGTTTACCCATGTAGCAGCGGCGGCACCGGGTAAAATTACGGCTATCGACACTCACTGGATCTGGCAGGAAGGCAACCAGCGTCTGACCAAAGAGCCGTTTGAAATTAAAGGTGGCATGGTGCAGGTACCTGCGAAACCGGGGCTGGGCGTGGAACTCGATATGGATCAAGTAATGAAAGCGCACGAACTGTACCAGAAACATGGACTGGGGGCGCGTGACGATGCGATGGGAATGCAGTATCTGATCCCGAACTGGACCTTTGATAATAAACGCCCATGCATGGTGCGCTAAGCGTTATGCCGGTTCTGACAGGAACCGGCACTTCTCCTGTTGTATGCTTAACACCGTCAACATGCGTAAGGATGCTTTATGAAAATAGTGATCGCACCGGACTCCTATAAGGAAAGTTTGAGTGCGCTTGAGGTGGCAACTGCCATTGAGCAGGGGTTTCGTGAAATTTGGCCTGATGCTGATTACGTAAAGATCCCGCTTGCTGATGGTGGCGAGGGAACGGTTGAAGCAATGGTTGCTGCAACGGCAGGTCGCCTGGTTCATGTTGATGTTACTGGTCCTCTGGGAAGCAATGTTCAGGCATTTTATGGCTTATCGGGGGATGCACGTTCCGCGTTTATTGAGATGGCAGCAGCCAGTGGATTGGAGCTGGTGCCACCGGGTTCACGTGACCCGCTAAAAACGACCTCCTGGGGTACCGGAGAGCTGATACGTCATGCGCTGGATGCGGGGGTTGAGCATATCATCATCGGGATTGGTGGTAGTGCAACAAACGATGGTGGTGCCGGTATGGTGCAGGCACTGGGGGCAAGATTACTGGATGAGCAGAATAACGACATTGCACAGGGCGGTATGGGCCTGGAAGCGCTCGCCAGGATTGATATCTCTCAGTTAGACGCACGTCTTGCCGAGTGTCGCATCGAAGTGGCATGTGATGTGACCAACCCGCTTACTGGTAAAGAGGGGGCCTCTGCGGTATTTGGTCCGCAAAAAGGGGCTACACCCGAAGTGATTGCGCGTTTGGATCAGGCGCTAACGCACTATGCGCATTTGATTGACCGCGATCTGAATGTTGAGGTGCTGGAGCTGGCTGGCGGCGGTGCTGCCGGTGGCATGGGGGCTGCGCTGTATGCGTTTTGTGGCGCTCAGTTACGTTGTGGCATAGAGATCGTAACCGATGCGTTACACCTTGATGACTGCGTCGCAGATGCGGATTTAGTGGTGACCGGCGAAGGGCGTATCGACAGCCAGACGATTCATGGCAAAGTGCCGGTCGGTGTGGCGAACGTTGCAAAGCGTTACAATAAGCCCGTCATTGGTATTGCGGGTAGTCTGACACCGGATGTTGGTGTGGTGCATGAACATGGTATCGATGCTGTTTTTAGCGTGATTTTTACCATTTGTACGCTGGACGAGGCGCTGGATAATGCGAGCGAAAATGTACGGATGACGGCGCGAAATGTGGCTGCGACGCTTAAAGTAGGGCAACAATTACGTTGAATTATTGGGCCGGATAAGGTGTTTACGCCGCAATCCGGCGATTTACCCGGCGGCACTAAGCTCACCGGGTAGTTAAACCGTTATCCCAACATCTTCTTCGCTTCTCGCGCGACGTTATCCATTTCATCAAGAAGCTCTAAAAATTCAGGTTCCAGATCTTCTTCTTTGGTGCCACTGCGCAACTGCTGCTCAATGAGCTGGCACAGATTCTTCATACGAGGAACGCCGCTATAGCCGCAGCTGCCGTGCAGTTTGTGAATCAAATCCACCAGGCCTTCGGGATTTTCACCTACCAGTTGTTCTTCAATTTTGTTACGAACCTCAGGCAGGAAATCGATCAGCATTTGCAGCATATCGCGCGCCAGATCGTTTTTCCCTGCGGCTTGTCTTAATGCCAGTTGCCAGTCGAGCGTGGTGTTCGGGTTGACGACTGGCTCAAGGGGTTCAACGGCAATCGCCCGGGTCAACGCAACTGCTCCGGGCTTGTAGCGTAACAGCAGATTATGCAGCTTATCTTCTTCGATTGGCTTCGCCAGATAATCGTTCATTCCGGCACTGAGTAGCTTCTCTTTTTGACCGGCCATGGCGTGTGCCGTTACGGCAATAACTGGCGTCTGTTGCTGATGAGGAAGTTGATGGATCAGTTCACAAGCGCGTATACCGTCCATATCCGGCATCTGAATATCCATCAGAATCAGATCAAACTGCATCTGCTTGGCGCGATCTACTGCCTGATGCCCGCTGTCACACAGTTCGACGTGCTGCACCTTATCTTCCAGCAATGCGCCGATCAGTTTGAGGTTCGCCGGATTGTCATCCACAGCCATGACGGTCATGGCAATTTTACTCTCATCCATCAGCAGCAGCTCTGCGCTTTGATTCAGATGACAATACTCCGTGAGTGCAGGCAGCAAGCGGGTTGAGGTAAGTGGTTTTAACAGACACGCCGCAGCGCCGCCTTGTTTTAATTTCTCCGCGTTAATTTGCGCATGGCAAGGAAGCGCCAGTAACAGGAAATCTGACATCGCTGCAGCGCTTGCCAGTCGCTCATGCTGCATGGTGAGCGGTTCACGGAAAGTAACGGGTACGCCGAGTAGCAAAATATCGTAATGATCCGCTGGCAGCGCGGAGAATGACGGGCTGTAAATCACCTCCAGCGGTGTTTCACTTAATATATCCAATGTGCATTGTGCTGCAGTGGCATTGGGTTCAACGTAGGCCAGCCGTTTACCGACCAGGCAACGGGTTGGTGAGCGTTCACTGAGAACGTTAGGATTGAGATCGAGACTGATATGAAACCAGAAAGTGGAGCCGCGATTCGGCTGGCTATGGAACGAAATATCCCCACCCATTTCGTTAACCAGTTTTTGTGTAATCACCAGCCCCAGCCCGGTGCCACCGTGGCGTCGTGAAATACTGGCATCCGCCTGGCGGAAGGCCTGGAACAGACGGGACTGATCTCGTTCCGGAATACCAATGCCGGTATCGCGGATTTGTACTTCGATTTGTACCTTGGTATTACTGAGGGAGCGTTTCTCGACCAGAATGTCGATATTACCGCTCTCGGTAAATTTGATGGCATTCCCGACCAGATTGGTAATGACCTGCTGTAAGCGCAGCGGATCGCCGATTACATTGTCTGGCACATCATTCTTAATATTAAGCGTCAGCTCAAGCCCTTTATCATGGGATGAGTGTGCCAGAAGTGTTACGACATCATCCAGCGTACTGCGCAGAGGAAAGGGGATACTTTCCAGAATCAGCTTACCTGCTTCCAGTTTGGAGAAGTCGAGAACGTCATTGATGATAGCCAACAGATTGTTGGCAGAGCGCTCAATCGTATTCAGGTGATCCCGTTGCGTGGTGTTTAACTCAGTTTTTAACGTCAGGCGTGTAAAACCAATGACGCCATTAAGCGGCGTACGCAGTTCATGCGACATGTTTGCCAGAAACTCAGATTTAATGCGCGCAGCTTCCTGGGCGCGCTTCTTCGCCAGATCCAGTTCGACGTTCTGAATCTCCATCTGCTCCAGTGTTTCACGTAGGTCGGAGGTGGCCTGATCAATGTTGTGCTGCATCTCTTCATGATAGGCGGCGAGAGACATCGCCATTGAGTTGATGCCATTCTTCAGCATATCCAGCTCACCCAACATGAATCCTTCTACCCGGCTGTCGAGTTGCCCTCTTCGTATACGGTCGACGGTATTCACCATGTTGCGGATAGGCCCGGTGACGTCACGCATCAGACGCCAGCCGAAAATTAACGCAATACCAATACAAAACAGCATCATAACGCTGGAGATGAAGATCTCTTTGTACTGTTGTAGCCGCACTGATTTGAGGTCTAACTCAAGTGCCACGTATCCCAGCATGTTTTTCGTATTTTTCGCATCGCTAATGGCAGATTCATCCGGAGAATAGCTTTCCGATATAATAGGAGTACGCAGGATCATGATATCCCCGAGCCGGGTAACGCTCAGCTTGCGGGGAAACGGCTCGCCGGTAGCAAGCTGCATTTCCGATGGATCGAGATGAAAGTTTGATGTGACGAACAATCGGTTATTTTCGTCATAGACAGAAATTGCCCGCACGATATCGGAATGGCGGCGGTGCAGCACGCTGATAAGCTGGCCGATGGATTCCCGATTTTGCAAGTTCATGCCATATTCGCTGGAGACAGCAAGTGGCTCAATGATGCTGGCACCCGCGTCTTCCAGTTGACGCTGCAAGTCGTTATAGCGGTGCACAACAAAAAAGATACTTAGCAGCAAACCAATCAGGACGGTCGGGGCCAGGATCAGAATCATCATGCGAGCGCGCAGGCTGTAGTTGGTCATGGAGTTCCGTTATGGGACAATTAGGGTCACACTGTTAAATAGAGAAATATCTCGTCGATGGCGCAATTCTACTCTGCAAAGCGACGCGTGACGACGCGTCAGATCATAACCGTTACTGTCAATGACCTCGATCCTTTTGGTCAGGGCGTAGCTCGCCATAACGGGAAGGCCCTGTTTATACCGGAATTATTGCCCCAGGAAAGCGCCGAGGTCGTAATAACCGAAGATAAAAAACAGTTTGCCCGAGCGCAAGTCAAACGTCGCTTAAACGACAGTTCGGATCGTGAAGTGCCACGTTGCCCACATTTCGGTGTGTGTGGCGGCTGCCAGCAGCAGCATGCAAGCATTCATCTGCAGCAGCGAAGTAAAAGTGCGGCGCTGTCACGTTTGATGAAATGTGAGGTTTCAGAAATCATTTCTGGCACTCCGTGGGGTTATCGTCGTCGGGCGCGTTTAAGTCTGAACTATCGACCCAAAGAACAGCAGTTGCAGATGGGATTTCGTCAATCCGGCTCCAGCGACATTATCGATGTGAAGCAATGCCCTGTTTTGGTGCCCCAACTTGAGGCGCTGCTGCCCGACATCAGGGCGTGCCTGGAGAGTTTGCAGGGGCTTCGGCATCTTGGTCATGTTGAACTGGTGCAGGCGGGTAACGGCACCCTGATGATTTTGCGGCATACGGCACCACTAAGTGCAGCCGATAAAGAAAAACTGGAATGCTTTTCGCATTCCCAGGGACTGTCTTTGTTTCTGGCTCCACAAAGCGAGATACTTGAATCAATCTCAGGGGAATCGCCCTGGTACGACTCAAATGGACTACGTTTAACCTTCAGCCCGCGTGATTTTATCCAGGTCAATGAAGGGGTGAACCAACAAATGGTGGCCCGGGCACTGGAATGGCTGGATGTGCAGCCTGAGGATCGCGTGCTCGATCTGTTCTGCGGTATGGGGAATTTTACGCTGCCGCTGGCTGCACGAGCTGCAAGTGTGGTGGGGGTTGAAGGTGTGCCTGCGCTGGTGGAAAAAGGCCGGGAAAATGCACTGAATAATGGATTACACAATGTGACATTCTTTCATGAAAACCTTGAGGAAGATGTCACCAGGCAGCCGTGGGCGAAAAATGGGTTCGATAAAGTCCTTCTCGATCCTGCGCGTGCGGGGGCTGCAGGCGTGATGCAACATATTATAAAATTAAAACCTGGTCGCGTTGTTTATGTATCCTGTAATCCTGCTACGCTGGCTCGTGACAGCGAAGCGTTGCTTAACGCGGGATATGCCATTCAACGACTGGCGATGCTCGATATGTTCCCGCACACTGGACATCTGGAATCAATGGTCCTGTTTGAGCGTTTGTAATAAATATTTTACCCGATGAATTTCGGGTTGCATTGAGTCTGTCAGAAGCCAACAAAAATGCAGCCTGAAAGACAGTGGGTATGGCTTGTCGACTTCGACAGGCCTGGCCCCTTAAGGAGAGGACGATGGTTGCGGTAAGAAGTGCACATATAAATAAAGCTGGTGAGTTTGATCCAAAGAAATGGATCGCGAGTCTCGGGATCTCCAGCCAGCAGTCGTGTGAACGCTTAGCCGAAACCTGGGCGTACTGCCTGCAGCAAACACAGGGGCATCCGGATGCGGATCTGCTGCTGTGGCGTGGTGTGGAAATGGTGGAAATACTCTCTATGTTGAGTATGGATATCGACACACTGCGGGCTGCAATGCTGTTTCCTCTGGCGGATGCCAGCGTGGTTAGCGAAGATACTCTGCGTGAAAGCGTAGGCACGTCTATCGTCAATCTTATCCACGGTGTACGCGATATGGCGGCGATCCGCCAGCTTAAAGCAACGCATACCGACTCAGTCTCATCAGAACAGGTCGATAACGTCCGTCGCATGTTGTTGGCAATGGTGGACGACTTCCGCTGTGTGGTCATCAAACTGGCAGAACGTATTGCGCACCTGCGTGAAGTGAAAGACGCACCGGAAGATGAACGTGTACTGGCGGCAAAAGAGTGCACCAATATCTATGCTCCGCTGGCCAACCGTTTAGGGATCGGGCAGTTAAAATGGGAGCTGGAAGATTACTGCTTCCGCTATCTGCATCCGGAAGAATACAAGCGCATTGCCAAATTGCTGCATGAGCGCCGCATCGATCGCGAACACTACATTGATGAGTTCGTCGGACATTTGCGCTCTGAAATGAAAATTGAAGGCGTTAAAGCGGAAGTGTACGGTCGCCCGAAACATATTTACAGCATCTGGCGCAAAATGCAGAAAAAGCAGTTGGCCTTTGATGAACTGTTCGATGTGCGCGCCGTGCGTATCGTGGCGGAACGTCTGCAGGACTGCTATGCCGCGCTCGGGATTGTTCATACCCACTATCGCCATCTGCCTGATGAGTTTGATGACTACGTCGCGAATCCGAAACCTAACGGTTACCAGTCAATCCATACGGTTGTGCTGGGGCCAGGCGGTAAAACCATTGAAATCCAGATCCGTACCAAACAGATGCACGAAGATGCGGAGCTGGGCGTCGCAGCGCACTGGAAGTACAAAGAGGGCACCGCGTCAGGTGCGGCTCGCTCCGGTCATGAAGATCGGATTGCGTGGCTACGTAAGCTGATCGCCTGGCAGGAAGAGATGGCGGATTCCGGCGAAATGCTGGACGAAGTGCGCAGCCAGGTCTTTGACGATCGGGTTTATGTCTTTACGCCAAAAGGCGATGTCGTGGACTTACCCGCTGGCTCCACGCCGCTTGATTTTGCCTATCACATTCACAGTGATGTGGGACACCGTTGTATTGGTGCCAAAATTGGTGGACGCATCGTGCCGTTTACCTACCAGCTACAAATGGGTGATCAAATTGAAATTATCACCCAGAAGCAGCCAAACCCAAGTCGTGACTGGCTGAACCCTAACCTGGGTTATGTGACTACCAGTCGTGGCCGCTCGAAAATTCATGCCTGGTTCCGTAAACAAGACAGGGACAAGAATATTCTGGCCGGAAGACAGATCCTCGATGACGAACTGGCGCATTTGGGCATTAGTCTGAAAGAGGCTGAAAAACACCTGCTTCCGCGTTACAACTTCAACGAACTTGAGGAACTGCTGGCCGCGATTGGTGGGGGAGATATCCGCCTCAACCAGATGGTGAACTTCCTGCAATCGCAGTTTAATAAGCCGAGTGCAGCCGAACAAGATGCGGCGGCGCTGAAACAGCTTCAGCAGAAAACGCATGCGCCGCAAAGCCGTCGTAAAGATGATGGTCGCGTCGTGGTTGAAGGGGTTGGAAACCTGATGCATCACATCGCTCGCTGCTGCCAGCCGATCCCTGGCGATGAGATCGTTGGATTTATCACCCAGGGGCGTGGTATTTCCGTACACCGGGCCGATTGCGAACAACTGGTGGAGCTGCGCTCACATGCGCCGGAACGAATTGTCGATGCAGTTTGGGGTGAGAGTTATTCTGCCGGGTATTCGCTGGTTGTCCGTGTTCAGGCCAACGATCGTAGCGGCTTATTGCGCGATATCACTACCATTCTGGCTAACGAGAAGGTGAACGTGCTGGGTGTTGCCAGCCGTAGTGATACTAAACAGCAGCTTGCTACTATCGATATGACCATCGAAATTTATAACCTGCAGGTGCTCGGGCGCGTACTCGGCAAGCTCAATCAGGTACCCGATGTGATCGACGCGCGTCGTTTACACGGTGGATAATTTTTCTTCGTAGGCCTGATAAGACGCAATGGTGTCACTATCAGGCATCATGAAAGCGCCGGATGGCGACGTAAGTCTTATCCGGCCTGTCTATTGAATCGTTTTCAGGATCTTCACATGAATCAAATCGACCGACTGCTCGGTATTATGCAGCGCCTGCGCGACCCGGAAAACGGCTGTCCGTGGGATAAAGAGCAGACTTTCGCCACTATTGCCCCTTACACTCTCGAAGAAACTTATGAAGTTCTCGATGCCATTGCGCGTGAAGACTTCGACGATCTGCGCGGAGAACTGGGCGATCTGCTGTTTCAGGTGGTGTTTTACGCCCAAATGGCGCAGGAAGAAGGACGTTTCAATTTTGATGATATCTGTGCTGCTATCAGCGATAAGCTCGAGCGTCGTCATCCGCATGTATTTGCCGATGTTTCTGCCAGCAACAGTACAGAGGTACTAACCCGCTGGGAGCAAATAAAAAGCGAAGAGCGTGCAGAGAAAGCTCAGCATTCCGCGCTTGATGATATTCCTCGCAGCTTACCAGCATTAATGCGCGCGCAAAAAATCCAGAAACGTTGCTCAAATGTTGGTTTCGACTGGAAGACGCTAGGACCGGTTGTCGATAAGGTTTACGAAGAGATCGACGAAGTGATGTTCGAAGCGAAGCAGGCCGTTGTCGACCAGGCTAAACTGGAGGAGGAAATGGGGGATTTGCTGTTTGCGACGGTCAATATGGCGCGTCATTTAGGCACTAAAGCAGAGACTGCATTACAAAAAGCCAACGAGAAATTTGAACGACGTTTTCGTGAAGTTGAACGAATTGTTGCTGAACGAGGTCTGGAAATGACTGGAGTTGATCTGGAAACTATGGAAGAAGTCTGGCAACAGGTAAAACGCCAGGAAATTGATCTCTAAAGGATTTCGTCGGTCAAGGGCGATTTGTGTGATTTTTTAAATAACAAGCGATTGATTTACGTCAAAAACATTTACCCCAAAGGGGCTATTTTCTCACTCCCGATGTTAATGTGAGCCTGGTGAAGAGGAGGAATAATGAAAGTTTGTGGCGCTCGTCATGTTCGGGTATACTACTTTCCCGTCTTGGTTATTCCATCGTTTCACCCTAACTTCTCAGGTCCAGCATGACAACGAACTATATTTTTGTGACCGGCGGGGTCGTATCCTCTCTGGGTAAAGGCATTGCCGCAGCCTCCCTGGCAGCTATTCTTGAGGCACGTGGCCTCAACGTGACCATGATGAAACTGGATCCGTATATCAACGTTGATCCAGGTACTATGAGTCCAATCCAACACGGGGAAGTGTTCGTTACTGAAGACGGCGCTGAAACCGACCTGGACCTGGGTCACTACGAGCGTTTCATTCGTACCAAAATGACTCGCCGCAATAACTTCACTACCGGGCGTATCTACTCCGATGTCCTGCGCAAAGAGCGCCGTGGCGACTATCTGGGCGCAACCGTACAGGTTATTCCACACATCACTAACGCGATTAAAGAGCGCGTCCTTGCCGGTGGCGAAGGTCATGATGTGGTGCTGGTTGAAATCGGTGGTACGGTCGGTGATATCGAATCTCTGCCGTTCCTGGAAGCGATTCGTCAGTTGGCGGTGGATATTGGTCGTGAGCACGCGCTGTTCATGCACCTGACCCTGGTTCCTTATTTGGCGGCGGCAGGTGAAGTCAAAACTAAACCGACTCAGCACTCCGTAAAAGAACTGCTTTCCATCGGTATTCAGCCAGATATTCTGATCTGTCGTTCAGATCGCGCGGTTCCGGCCAACGAACGTGCAAAAATTGCATTGTTCTGTAATGTGCCAGAAAAAGCCGTTATTTCAATGAAAGATGTCGATTCTATTTATAAAATTCCAGGCCTGTTGAAATCTCAGGGGCTGGACGATTATATTTGTAAACGATTCAGCTTGAACTGTCCGGAAGCAAATCTGTCAGAATGGGAACAGGTTATCTACGAAGAAGCTAATCCGGCAGGTGAAGTGACTATCGGTATGGTTGGCAAGTATATTGAACTGCCGGATGCCTATAAGTCAGTGATCGAAGCGCTGAAGCACGGTGGTTTGAAGAATCGTGTCACCGTTAACATCAAGCTGATTGATTCGCAGGATGTCGAAACACGTGGTGTTGAGATCCTGAAAGGTCTCGATGCAATCCTGATCCCTGGCGGCTTCGGCTACCGTGGTGTTGAAGGTAAAATCGCGACAGCGCGCTTTGCGCGTGAGAACAATATTCCTTATCTGGGCATTTGCCTGGGTATGCAGGTTGCGTTGATTGAGTTTGCACGTAACGTAGCGGGGATGGACAACGCCAACTCTACGGAATTTGTGCCAGACTGTAAGTACCCGGTGGTGGCCCTGATTACCGAATGGCGTGATGAAGACGGCAACGTCGAGGTCCGTTCCGAGAAGAGCGATCTGGGTGGCACTATGCGCCTTGGCGCGCAGCAGTGTCAGTTGGACGACGAGAGTCTGGTACGTCAACTGTACGGCACGCCGACAATTGTTGAACGCCATCGTCACCGCTACGAAGTCAACAATATGCTGTTGAAACAAATTGAAGCTGCGGGTCTGCGTGTTGCAGGCCGTTCCGGTGATGATCAGTTGGTCGAGATCATTGAGGTACCGAATCATCCGTGGTTCGTGGCCTGTCAGTTCCACCCGGAATTTACTTCCACGCCGCGTGATGGACACCCGCTGTTCGCAGGCTTTGTGAAAGCCGCTAGTGAACATCAGAAGCGTCAGGCGAAGTAAGAAGTAGAAAAGTTAGAACGGCAATGCACCCACACGGGTGCATTGTTTGTCTGGAGTTTTAGTTTAACTTGTACTGAGGAAAATCTAATGTCCAAAATCGTTAAAATCATCGGTCGTGAAATCATCGACTCCCGTGGTAACCCGACTGTTGAAGCCGAAGTACACCTGGAAGGTGGTTTCGTTGGTATGGCAGCAGCTCCGTCAGGTGCTTCTACTGGTTCCCGCGAAGCACTGGAACTGCGCGATGGCGACAAATCCCGTTTCATGGGTAAAGGCGTAACCAAAGCTGTTGCAGCGGTTAACGGCCCGATTGCTCAGGCTCTGCTGGGTAAAGATGCTAAAGATCAGGCTGGCATCGACAAGATCATGATCGATCTGGACGGTACTGAAAACAAATCTAACTTCGGTGCAAACGCCATCCTGGCTGTGTCCCTGGCTAACGCCAAAGCAGCAGCTGCTGCTAAAGGCCTGCCGCTGTATGCACATATCGCTGAACTGAACGGTACTCCGGGCAAATACTCCATGCCGGTTCCGATGATGAACATCATCAACGGTGGTGAGCACGCTGACAACAACGTCGACATCCAGGAATTCATGATTCAGCCGGTTGGCGCAAAAACTCTGAAAGAAGCCGTACGTATGGGTTCTGAAGTGTTCCACAACCTGGCTAAAGTTCTGAAAGCGAAAGGCATGAACACTGCAGTTGGCGACGAAGGCGGCTACGCGCCGAACCTGGGTTCCAACGCTGAAGCTCTGGCTGTAATCGCTGAAGCTGTTAAAGCCGCTGGTTACGAGCTGGGTAAAGACATCACCCTGGCGATGGACTGCGCAGCATCTGAATTCTACAAAGACGGTAAATACGTTCTGGCTGGTGAAGGCAACAAAGCATTCACCTCCGAAGAATTCACTCACTTCCTGGAAGAACTGACCAAACAGTACCCGATCGTGTCCATCGAAGATGGTCTGGACGAGTCTGACTGGGACGGTTTCGCATACCAGACCAAAGTTCTGGGCGACAAAATCCAGCTGGTTGGTGACGATCTGTTCGTAACTAACACCAAGATCCTGAAAGAAGGCATCGAAAAAGGCATCGTTAACTCCATCCTGATCAAATTCAACCAGATCGGTTCTCTGACCGAAACTCTGGCTGCGATCAAAATGGCGAAAGACGCTGGCTACACTGCTGTCATCTCTCACCGTTCTGGCGAAACTGAAGACGCTACCATCGCTGACCTGGCTGTTGGTACCGCTGCAGGCCAGATCAAAACCGGTTCTATGAGCCGTTCTGACCGCGTTGCTAAATACAACCAGCTGATTCGTATCGAAGAAGCTCTGGGTGAGCAAGCGCCGTACAACGGTCGTAAAGAGATCAAAGGCCAGGCTTAATCCTGTTCTTTAGCTCTTAACGTAAAACCCGCTTCGGCGGGTTTTTTTATGTCTTTAAAGTAGCAGTGGCAGAGTCGCACTGGCGGTTTGCTGACTGACATCGCTGTACTGTTCATCCAACGCAATAAGTGATGTGGTGAGCAATTCAATTAATAGCATTACGCCCACTTTTGCATTCAGCGCCCCGGCGCTCAGCGGTCCTTCGGGTTTGGCTGCAACCAGTTGGATATCACTCAGAGAAGCCAGCGGACTGCGCGGCGTATTGCTCAGCGACAGTACAGGGACGCCGTGTGTACGCGCAAGTTTAACCACATGCAGCAGATCGCGAGTGGAACCTGAACTGGAAATTGCCACCACCAGCGAGTTTTTGGAAAGCGTTGTGGCATTCATGGCGGCACGATGCATGTCGCTGAACAGTTGTGCGGGCTTGCCAAGGCGCAAAAGTTTATAATGTAGATATTCCCCCAGAATCGCACTGGCCGCCACGCCATAAATCTGTACCGACTGCGCCTGGTGCAGTGCGAGGGCTGCTGCTTCCAGTAATGTTCTGTCGAGTAATTTTGCTGTGTCCTGCAACGCCTGAACGGATTCATTGACCACGTTGTCAATCTCATCGCCGCTGTGTTCTACGGGCTGTCCGTGCTGGAGATCAAGTGCCAGCGCCATCTTAAATTCGTTATATCCCTTACATCCCAGCGTGCGGCACAGGCGCGTGACGCTTGCCTCGCTGGTGTCGCTTTCGCGAGCCAGCTCGGTAATCGTCAGATAGACAACTTTCGCCGGATCGCTCAGCACAAACTCACCCAGCTTCTGTTGTGTCCGGCTATATCCGTCTACACCCTGGCGCAATCTCAGCAGCAGGTTTTCATTTTCTGACATGCAAAATCCTTAATACGTTTCTCTGTCGATAGTGTGGCGGAAAGCTGGGGAGAGATGCCAGACATTTTAAAAAAGTATGATCGACTTCCTGGTTTTTGATGGTAATTTTCATTTATTAAATTAATTATGGTAAAAATTTTCATCAACAATCAGGAGAAATGAAAAATGATGAAAATGTTTAGCGGCGCTTCCTCTGGGGCGTGGTTTGAAAAGGCGCAGCGGTTCGGTAAATCGTTCATGCTGCCGATTGCGATCTTGCCCGCTGCGGGACTGCTGTTGGGCATTGGTGGTGCATTATCGAACCCTAATACGCTGACGGCCTATCCGTTTTTAGATGTCGACTGGTTGCAGGCTATCTTCACTATCATGACCAGCGCGGGTTCCATTGTGTTTGCCAACCTGTCGGTGCTCTTTGCCGTTGGGGTGGCGGTAGGCCTGGCGAAAACGGATAAAGGCACGGCGGGGCTTGCAGCGCTGTTGGCGTTTCTGGTGATGAATGCCACCATCAACGCCTTGCTGATCCTGAACGGGACGCTGGCGCATGAAAACCCGGGGGCTGTTGGTCAGGGGATGACGCTTGGTATCCAGACGCTGGAAACGGGAGTATTTGGTGGTGTGGTGATTGGTCTGGTCACTTGTGCGCTGCACAGTCGCTTTAATAAAGTCTCGCTACCACAGTTTCTGGGTTTCTTTAGCGGCTCACGCTTTGTGCCGATTATTAGCTCGCTCGCGGCGATTGCCGTGGGTGCCGCTATGACGGTTGTCTGGCCTCATTTCCAGAAACTTATTTTTGGACTGGGTGGCCTTGTGGATGCAACAGGTTACCTGGGGACGCTGCTGTACGGCTTTATTCTGCGTATGCTTGGCCCATTGGGCTTACATCATATCTTTTATCTGCCGTTCTGGACGACGGCGCTTGGTGGCAGTGAAATCGTTAACGGCCAACTGGTCGAAGGCACGCAGCGTATTTTCTTTGCTCAGCTTGCCGATCCGAACACCCAGCAGTTCTATGTGGGTACCTCACGCTTTATGTCCGGGCGCTTCATCACCATGATGTTCGGCCTGCTCGGAGCATGTCTGGCGATGTATCACACCGCTAAGTCAGAGAACAAAAAAGTTGTCGCCGGTCTGCTGCTGTCAGCCGCCTTGACCTCTTTCCTGACCGGCATCACTGAGCCGATTGAGTTCTCCTTCCTGTTTGTGGCTCCTGTCTTATATGTCATTCACGCCTTCTTCGATGGACTGGCGTTTATGATTGCTCATATTTTACATATCACCATCGGTCAAACCTTCTCGGGTGGACTTATCGATTTCATCCTCTTTGGTGTGTTGCAGGGCGAAGCGAAAACCAACTGGATGTACGTGCCTATGGTGGGTGTGCCGTGGTTCTTCCTGTATTACTTCACCTTCCGCTATTTGATAAATCGCTTTGGCTGGCTGACGCCGGGCCGCGAGAACGCAACATCCGTAGAAAACACACTGCCTCAAAGTGAACGAGCAGCAGCCGTGGTCGCCGGACTTGGGGGCAAAGAGAATCTGGAAGAGGTGGATTGTTGTGCTACGCGTTTACGCGTGACGGTGAAAGATGGCAGCAAAGTTAATGAAGCGGCGCTGAAAGCAACCGGGGCGCGTGGTGTGATTATTCGTGGCAATGGTGTTCAGGTGATCTATGGCCCGCACGTCACCATTATCAAAAATGAAGTTGAAGAGATCTTATCGTAATGAAAACTGTATTAGATTCGCTGAAAGGTAAGTTAATTGTCTCCTGCCAGGCGCTGGAAAATGAACCTCTGCACAGCCCGTTTATCATGTCACGTATGGCGCTGGCGGCAGCGCAGGGTGGGGCGGCTGGTATTCGTGCAAACAGTATAGCGGACATACGCGCCATTAAAGAGAGCGTCGCACTGCCGATCATTGGGATCATCAAACGCGATTACCAGGGGAGCGAAGTGTTTATCACCGCTACCATGCAGGAGGTGGATGAGTTGATGGTCGTTGAGCCAGAGATTATCGCCCTTGATGCAACTGCGCGCCCACGTCCCGGTGGGCAAACGCTGGAAGAGCTAGTTGTGCAGATCCGCGCACGCTACCCATCCGTGTTGTTGATGGCGGATATCTCCAACGTCGACGAAGCCGTCACTGCCGAACGACTGGGTTTTGACTGCGTGGGTACAACGCTTTATGGCTATACGGCAGAGACTGTCGGGCATGTGCTTGCGGATAATGACTGTGGTTTTTTACGTGAGGTGCTGGCTGCGGTTACTCTGCCGGTGGTGGCGGAGGGGAATGTCGATACCCCTGAACGGGCCGCACAATGCCTGGCATTGGGCGCATACACCGTGGTGGTGGGGGGCGCTATCACCCGTCCACAGCAAATAACGGCACGCTTTGTCACGGCAATCGCGTCGTAAAGCAACGATCGGGCATGATACTTTGGTGGGGATCTGCGATAATTATCGTTTATCCCCATATTGAGAAGACTATGCAGTACCCGATTAACGAGATGTTCCAGACCCTGCAAGGTGAGGGTTACTTTACCGGCGTCCCCGCCATTTTCATTCGTTTACAGGGATGCCCGGTTGGCTGTGCCTGGTGCGATACCAAACACACCTGGGATAAGCTTGAGGATCGGGAAGTCTCCTTATACAGCATCCTTGCGAAAACTAAAGAAAGTGACAAGTGGGGGGCGGCAAGCAGCGAAGATCTGCTGACGGTGATTCAGCGTCAGGGCTATACCGCCCGTCATGTGGTGATTACCGGCGGTGAACCTTGTATCCATGACCTGATGCCACTTACTGATTTGCTGGAAAAGAACGGTTTCAGTTGCCAGATTGAGACCAGTGGCACACATGAAGTGCGCTGCACGCCGAATACCTGGGTGACAGTATCGCCGAAGGTGAATATGCGCGGTGGCTACGACGTGCTGTCACAGGCGCTGGAACGTGCCAATGAAATCAAGCACCCGGTTGGCCGTGTTCGCGATATTGAAGCGTTGGATGAACTGTTGGCAACGTTGACTGATGATAAACCGCGAATCATTGCCTTACAGCCAATCAGTCAGAAGGAAGATGCCACGCGCCTGTGTATTGATACCTGTATTGCACGCAACTGGCGCTTGTCGATGCAAACGCACAAGTATTTGAATATTGCCTAGATATATTGTCTTTATCCGGCACTACATAGTGCGCATTCGTAGGCCGGGTAAGACAATATGCGTCGCCTTCCGGCAAGTGTCTTGAATCACTCGCCGCGATAGACGCAACCCGCCGTGCAGGTCTCTTTCACCATCACTGCGCTCAGCAGAGGGACGACAGGTTTTACCTCATCCCAAATCCATTTTGCCAGCACTTCGCTGGTAGGGTTGGACAGACCCGGAATATCGTTCAGGTAGTAGTGATCCAGACGATCGTATGTCGGCTTAAACGCTGCTTTCAGCTCAGAAAAATCCATGATCCAACCGGTATGCGGATCGACTTCACCGGTAATTTCAAGACGCACCATAAATGAGTGACCATGCAGGCGGCCACATTTATGTCCTTCCGGTACATGCGGCAGGCGGTGGGCGGCTTCGAAGGTGAAATCTTTAAACAGGGTGGTGGTCATGATTAGCTCTCAATGATACGAAAAACCGCCGTAGGGTACCGGAAAGTACGTTTTTTATCATTAACTAAAACGGCGTTCAGCACCTGATTGCACTATTTATCGATGTTAACTTTTTTATTTTCTTTAATTTCATGCGATTAGATAATCGTTTTTGCTGTTAATAACTATAGCTAAAACAAGTTAGTCCATTTGGTTATTTGTTATTTCCATCACTTCTTTAGTTGTGACTATCACCACCGTTAACCTTATCTTCAGTTTGGGTTTTATTGCTGAAATCCGCTTTGCTTACTGGAACATGACAACGCATGACGACACAGGCCCCACCTTCTGCTTTGCTTCCGCTAAACCCGGAGCAACTGGCACGCCTTCAGGCGGCCACGAACGATCTCTCGCCCTCGCAGCTTGCGTGGGTTTCTGGCTATTTCTGGGGCGTGCTGAATCAGCAGCCGGGCGCAAATGTTGCTTCACCTGCGCCTGTCGCTGACGTTCCGGGGATCACGCTTATTTCCGCTTCACAGACCGGCAATGCCCGCCGTGTGGCGGAAGCTCTGCGCGACGATCTGCTCGCCGCGAAACTCAATGTCACCCTGATCAATGCCGGCGACTATAAGTTCAAACAAATCGCTAACGAAAAATTGCTGGTTGTGGTGGCATCGACTCAGGGGGAAGGTGAACCAGCGGAAGAAGCGGTGGCGCTGCATAAGTTCCTGTTCTCTAAAAAAGCGCCGAAGCTTGAAAACACCGCTTTTGCTGTTTTTGGTCTCGGAGATACCTCTTACGAGTTTTTCTGCCAGTCTGGAAAAGACTTCGATAGCAAACTGGCGGAGCTTGGCGGTGAACGTTTGCTCGATCGTGTGGATGCGGATGTTGAATACCAGACCGCGGCGGCAGAATGGCGTGCTCGTCTGGTTGATGTGCTGAAGGCTCGTGCCCCTGCTGCATCTTCTGTCCAGACCGCAGCAAGTGGTGCCGTGAACGAGGTGCATACCAGTCCGTATACCAAAGAGGCGCCGCTCAGTGCTTCCCTTTCTGTGAACCAGAAAATTACCGGACGTGACTCTGAAAAAGATGTACGCCATATTGAAATCGATCTTGGCGATTCGGGTCTGCGTTATCAGCCGGGCGATGCCTTAGGAGTCTGGTATCAAAACGATCCAGCCTTAGTGAAAGAGATCGTAGAACTGTTATGGCTGAAAGGTGATGAACCTGTCACGGTTGATGGGAAATTAATACCGCTCACTGAAGCCTTACAGTGGCATTTCGAACTGACGGTTAACACAGCCAATATCGTGGAGAATTACGCCAGCTTAACGCGCAGTGAAACATTACTGCCGCTGGTAGGCGATAAAGCGCAATTACAACATTACGCGGCGACAACTCCGATTGTCGATATGCTGCGCTTCTCTCCGGCACAACTGGACGCTAACGCGTTAACGGGTCTGTTGCGTCCGCTGACACCTCGGTTGTACTCCATTGCGTCCTCACAGGCAGAGGTGGAAAGCGAAGTGCATGTCACCGTTGGTGCTGTGCGTTTTGAAGTTGAAGGCCGCGCGCGTGCTGGTGGTGCTTCCAGCTTCCTCGCCGATCGCGTTGAAGAAGAAGGTGAAGTGCGTGTGTTCATTGAACATAACGACAACTTCCGTCTGCCAGCTAACCCTGAAACGCCGGTGATTATGATTGGTCCTGGCACTGGCATTGCGCCGTTCCGCGCTTTTATGCAGCAACGCGCTGCTGATGAAGCGCCGGGCAAAAACTGGTTGTTCTTTGGCAACCCGCACTTTACTGAAGATTTCCTGTATCAGGTGGAATGGCAGCGCTACGTCAAAGAGGGTGTGCTGAGCCGTATCGATCTCGCCTGGTCTCGTGACCAAAAAGAAAAAGTCTACGTACAAGATAAACTGCGCCAACAAGGTGCGGAACTGTGGCGCTGGATTAATGACGGTGCGCACATTTATGTCTGCGGCGACGCCAATCGCATGGCGAAAGATGTTGAGCAGGCTTTGCTGGAAGTGATTGCCGAATTCGGTGGTATGGATACCGAAGCGGCGGATGAATTTTTAAGTGAGCTGCGCGTTGAGCGCCGTTATCAGCGAGATGTCTACTAATGAGTGAAAAACATCCAGGACCACTGGTGGTCGAAGGTAAGCTGTCCGACGCTGAACGTATGAAGCTGGAAAGCAACTATCTGCGTGGCACCATTGCCGAAGATTTAAATGACGGTCTCACCGGTGGTTTCAAAGGTGATAACTTTCTGCTGATCCGTTTTCACGGGATGTACCAGCAGGATGACCGCGATATTCGCGCCGAACGCGCCGAGCAGAAGCTGGAGCCGCGTCACGCGATGCTGCTGCGCTGCCGCCTGCCGGGCGGTGTTATCACCACCAAACAGTGGCAGGCGATCGATAAGTTTGCCCACGACAACACCATTTACGGCAGCATTCGTCTGACTAACCGCCAGACCTTCCAGTTCCACGGTATTCTGAAAAAGAACGTCAAACCGGTGCATCAGATGCTGCATTCGGTCGGGCTGGACGCACTGGCGACCGCCAACGACATGAACCGTAACGTGTTGTGCACCTCCAACCCGTATGAGTCTGAGCTACACGCGGAAGCTTACGAGTGGGCGAAAAAGATCTCTGAACATTTGCTACCGCGCACTCGCGCTTATGCGGAGATCTGGCTCGATCAGGAAAAAGTCGCAACGACCGATGAAGAGCCGATTTTGGGGCAAACCTATCTGCCGCGTAAGTTCAAAACCACGGTGGTGATCCCACCGCAAAACGATATCGATCTGCATGCTAACGATATGAACTTTGTGGCGGTCGCAGAAAACGGCAAACTGGTGGGCTTTAACCTTCTGGTCGGTGGCGGGCTTTCTATTGAGCACGGCAACAAGAAAACCTATGCGCGTACAGCCAGTGAATTTGGCTATCTGCCGCTGGAACATACTTTAGCGGTGGCGGAAGCGGTGGTCACGACTCAGCGCGACTGGGGCAACCGTACCGACCGTAAAAATGCCAAAACGAAATACACGCTGGAACGCGTGGGCGTGGAGACCTTCAAAGCGGAAGTTGAGCGTCGTGCAGGTATCAAATTCGAACCGATTCGCCCGTATGAATTTACGGGGCGCGGCGATCGTATTGGATGGGTGAAGGGTATCGATAATAAATGGCACCTGACGCTGTTTATCGAGAATGGTCGTATTCTGGATTATCCTGGACGTCCGCTGAAAACGGGACTGCTGGAAATCTCGAAGATCCACAAAGGTGAGTTCCGTATTACGGCGAACCAGAACCTGATCATTGCCGGTGTGCCGGACAATCAGAAAGCGAAGATTGAAAAGATAGCGCGTGACAGCGGCCTGATGAATGCTGTTACCCCGCAACGTGAAAACTCGATGGCTTGCGTGTCGTTCCCGACCTGCCCGCTGGCGATGGCTGAAGCTGAACGCTTCCTGCCGACGTTTATTGATAACATCGACACGCTGATGGCGAAGCATGACGTGAGTGATGAACATATTGTAATGCGTGTAACAGGCTGCCCGAACGGTTGCGGACGCGCGATGCTGGCGGAAGTTGGGCTGGTGGGGAAAGCGCCAGGGCGTTACAACCTGCATCTGGGCGGAAACCGTATCGGTACGCGCATTCCGCGCATGTTCAAAGAGAATATCACCGAGCCGGAAATTCTGGCATTGATGGATGAACTGATTGGGCGCTGGGTGAAAGAACGCGAAGCGGGTGAAGGCTTCGGAGACTTTACGGTGCGTGCGGGCATTATTCGCCCGGTGCTCGATCCCGCTCGGGATCTCTGGGAATAATGTGAAATTGCCGGATGGCGGCATGAATGTCTTATCTGGCCTGCTGCACGATTGTAGGCCTGAGATGCGCAGCACCATCAGGCAATAAGTGAGGTAACGATGTCCGAACTCGATCTAAACGCATTGAACGCGCTACCAAAAGTTGAGCGTGTCATGGCGTTGGCGGAAACTAACAGCCAACTGGAAAAACTAAGCGCGCAAGAGCGAGTGGCGTGGGCGCTCGAAAACCTGCCTGGCGAGTATGTGCTTTCATCAAGCTTTGGTATTCAGGCGGCGGTCAGCTTGCATCTGGTGAATCAGATCCGTCCGGATATTCCGGTGATCCTCACCGATACCGGTTATCTGTTCCCGGAAACCTATCAATTCATTGACGAGTTAACAGACAAGCTCAAGCTTAATTTGCAGGTCTATCGGGCTAAGGAGAGCGCTGCCTGGCAGGAGGCGCGCTACGGCAAACTGTGGGAGCAGGGCGTTGAGGGCATTGAGAAATACAATGACATCAACAAAGTTGAACCGATGAACCGTGCGCTGAAAGAGCTGAATGCGCAAACCTGGTTTGCAGGTCTGCGTCGTGAACAGTCCGGAAGCCGCGCGCATTTACCGGTGCTGGCCATTCAGCGCGGGGTATTTAAACTGCTACCGATTATCGACTGGGACAACCGGACGGTGTACCAGTACTTGCAGCAACACGGGCTGAAATATCATCCGTTGTGGGATCAGGGCTACCTCTCGGTGGGCGATACCCATACTACCCGTAAATGGGAACCGGGCATGGCAGAAGAAGAGACGCGCTTCTTCGGGCTTAAACGCGAGTGTGGCCTGCACGAAGGTTGAAGTGGTAAAAGGCCCGGTAAGCTCTATCCGCTACCGGGCATTAATTTTGTGTATTAACCCGCTTTCGCCAGCTCTTTCACCAACGGCAACATAATGCGTACTACGTCGCGGCTACGGTGTTCAATACGGCCAGGTAGCACTTTATCGATATGCTGTTGGTTATCCAGCCGTATATCATGCCAGCTGTTGCCGGCGGGGAATGAGGCGCTTTTGGCCCGCTGCTGATAGCCGTCTTTTTTGCCCAGATTCCAGTTTGTTGCTTCAACGGAGAGCACAGAAATTCCCGCTTTGTCGAAAACCTCCGCATCGTTACAACATCCTGTTCCCTTCGGATAGTCCTTATTCATACCCGGATTGGTGCTGGCGGTAATGCCGCGGCTATGGGCGATAGCCAGCGCCCGATCGCGTGTGAGTTTTCGTACCGCTTCGGGGGTTTTTTGTCCACTGTTGAAATAGAGCTTATCGCCGACGATAAGGTTATCGAGGTTAATGACCAACAGCGTATTTTTCTTTTCTGCTGCGCTCATGCGTTTGAGCACGTTCTCCGCACCGAGCTTGCCTTCTTCCTCACCGCTGGTGGCGATAAAGCGAATGCCGTATTGCGTCGGTACATTTTTTAGTTTTTCTGCCAGCTCCAGCATGACGCCCAGACCTGCGGCGTTGTCGTCGATTCCCTGCAAGGTTAATCCACCCAGATTGGCATCGGAATCGGCATCGCTTTGTGGGGCATAGGTATCGAGGTGCGCCATAATAATAATCTGCTGTGGCGCTTTGCCTTCATGCGCTGCTATTACGGTGCTTCCCGTTATGTTATGCCAGTTTTTACGATTATTTTTGGCGGTATAAACATAGCGGCTATTAAATGTCCGAATATCACTGCGGTATCCCATCTGTTCAAATTGCTGACGCAAATAATCAGCGGACAACATTTCGGCGGGAGAACCAGTCATGCGCCCAGGAAAGAACGTTGCTATATATCGAGCCTGAGTATTAGCGATAACTCCGGGTTTCTCGGATGTTGCCTGTGCGGGAAGGATAAAGCATACGCCGAGCGCCAGGGCAGCAGGAAGGTGGCGCAATGCGGAAAACATAATGAGTCCTTAAATACCAAGCATAAATTTTTAACCGCTAGTATGAAACCGTGATCGCGGTAAAACAATTTCATTTGCTCCTAAATGCCCGAAATTCGGTAGCTTAAGCACTTTTTGATATTTGCTTTTCCAGATCGTTATTCCTTTGAGGAACTACTCATTCCAATTCGTAATTTCATTCGCTCCCCTGCGCTCCCTATAGTCGAGTTATCTGAGTATCGTTAGCAAAATAGCGGCATTACATAGGAACGGTTATGGATCAAAAACGACTTACCCACCTGCGGCAACTGGAAGCGGAAAGCATCCATATCATTCGTGAGGTGGCCGCCGAGTTTTCTAATCCGGTGATGATGTATTCCATCGGCAAGGACTCCAGCGTAATGCTGCATCTGGCGCGCAAAGCGTTTTATCCAGGCACGCTGCCATTCCCTTTGCTTCACGTTGATACCGGCTGGAAATTTAGCGAGATGTATGAATTTCGTGACCGTACGGCGAAAGCTTATGGTTGCGAACTGCTGGTGCATAAAAACCCGGAAGGGGTGGCAATGGGGATCAACCCGTTTGTCCATGGTAGCGCCAAGCATACTGACATCATGAAAACTGAAGGGCTGAAGCAAGCTCTGAATAAATACGGTTTTGATGCCGCGTTCGGTGGTGCTCGTCGTGATGAAGAGAAATCGCGCGCTAAAGAGCGTATTTACTCCTTTCGTGACCGTTTTCATCGCTGGGACCCAAAAAACCAGCGTCCGGAACTGTGGCACAACTACAACGGGCAGATAAACAAAGGCGAAAGTATTCGCGTATTTCCGCTCTCTAACTGGACCGAGCAGGATATCTGGCAGTACATCTGGCTGGAGAATATCGACATTGTTCCGCTGTACCTGGCAGCGGAGCGTCCGGTCCTTGAACGTGACGGTATGCTGATGATGATTGACGACGACAGGATCGATTTGCAGCCGGGCGAAGTTATCAAAAAACGTATGGTGCGTTTTCGCACGCTCGGCTGCTGGCCGCTAACCGGTGCCGTGGAGTCGAATGCGCAAACGCTGCCGGAAATTATTGAAGAGATGCTGGTCTCAACCACCAGTGAACGTCAGGGGCGCGTAATAGATCGTGACCAGGCGGGCTCCATGGAGCTGAAGAAACGTCAGGGGTATTTCTAAGGAGCCGCCATGAACACTACACTTGCACAACAAATTGCCAATGAAGGCGGCGTTGAAGCCTGGATGGTCGCCCAACAACACAAAAGTCTGTTGCGTTTTTTAACCTGCGGTAGCGTGGATGATGGGAAAAGTACGTTGATCGGGCGTCTGCTACATGACACGCGTCAGATTTACGAAGATCAGCTTTCGTCGCTGCATAATGACAGCAAACGTCATGGCACTCAGGGCGAGAAGCTCGATCTGGCGCTGCTGGTCGATGGCCTGCAAGCCGAGCGTGAGCAGGGGATCACTATCGATGTGGCCTACCGCTATTTTTCTACCGAGAAGCGCAAATTTATCATTGCCGATACCCCTGGTCACGAACAATACACTCGCAACATGGCGACCGGTGCGTCTACCTGTGATCTGGCGATCTTGCTGATTGATGCGCGCAAAGGCGTGCTGGATCAGACTCGCCGTCACAGCTTTATCTCCACGCTGCTTGGCATTAAGCATCTGGTCGTGGCAATCAACAAAATGGATCTGGTGGGCTTTCGCGAAGAGACATTTAACCGGATTCGCGAAGACTATCTGACTTTTGCTGAACAGCTACCGGGCAATCTGGATATCCGCTTCGTGCCGCTTTCCGCGCTTGAAGGCGATAACGTGGCTTCGCAAAGTGCCAGCATGCCATGGTACAGCGGCCCAACGTTGCTGGAAGTTCTGGAAACGGTTGAAATCCAGCGTGTGGTCGATACCCAGCCGATGCGCTTCCCGGTGCAGTATGTGAATCGACCGAATCTCGATTTTCGTGGCTACGCCGGAACGCTGGCCTCTGGTAGCGTAAAAGTTGGACAACGGATTAAAGTGCTGCCGTCTGGCGTTGAGTCGAGTGTGGCGCGGATAGTCACGTTCGATGGAGACTTACAGGAAGCTCATGCGGGTGAAGCGATCACTCTGGTGCTGAAAGATGAGATCGACATCAGTCGTGGCGATCTGCTGCTTGATGCCAGCGAAACATTGCCGGCAGTGCAAAGTGCGGCTGTGGATGTCGTGTGGATGGCGGAACAACCGCTGTCGCCTGGGCAGAGCTATGACATCAAAGTTGCGGGCAAAAAGACGCGTGCGCGTGTTGATAACGTGCAGTATCAGGTCGACATCAACAATCTGACTCAACGTGAAGTTGATGCGTTACCGCTCAACGGTATTGGTCTGGTTGATCTGACCTTTGATGAACCGCTGGTGCTGGATACCTATCAGCAGAACCCGGTTACGGGGGGCCTGATTATCATTGACCGTCTGACCAACGTCACCGTTGGGGCCGGGCTGGTACGTGAGCCTGTCGAACAGGAGCATGTCACTGCATCCCAGTTTAGCGCCTTTGAACTGGAACTTAATGCACTGGTACGCCGTCACTTCCCACACTGGGGTGCGCGCGATTTGCTGGGAGGCAACTAATGGCGCTGCATGACGAAAACGTCGTCTGGCATGCCCATCCTGTTACGCCGCAACAGCGGGAGCAACGCCACGGACATCGTGGTGTTGTGCTGTGGTTTACCGGACTCTCTGGTTCCGGTAAATCGACGGTGGCGGGGGCGCTGGAAGAGGCTTTGCATAAACAAGGCGTCAGCACGTATTTGTTGGATGGCGATAACGTACGTCACGGTCTGTGCAGCGATCTCGGTTTTAGCGATGCCGATCGTAAGGAAAACATTCGCCGGGTTGGGGAAGTGGCTAATCTGATGGTGGACGCCGGTCTGGTGGTGCTGACCGCATTTATTTCCCCGCACCGTGCTGAGCGACACATGGTGCGTGAACGTGTGGGTGATGGGCGTTTTATTGAAGTATTCGTCGATACGCCACTGGAAATATGTGAATTACGCGATCCAAAAGGACTGTATAAAAAAGCGCGTGCAGGGGAGTTACACAATTTCACCGGAATTGACTCGGTGTACGAAGCGCCTGAATCGCCTGAAATTCATCTGGATGGTGAACAATTGGTAACAAATTTGGTCTCTCAATTATTAGACCTGCTGAAGCAGCAAGATATTATCAGATCCTGAGACACCACCGGACTTGTATGCCCGGGCAGTCAAGGTCACAGGATTAGATATGCGTAATAGCCATAACATTACTTTTACAGAGTCAGATACCTTCAAAACCGACGACGAGACCACCTGGTCATTACCGGGGGCCGTGGTTGGTTTTGTGGCATGGATGATGGCTCTGGGGATCCCTTGTCTAATTTATGGTCCTAACACGCTGTTTTTCTTTATTTATACCTGGCCTTTTTTCCTGGCGCTGCTGCCCGTCGCGATTGTGGCGGGTATTGCCCTACACTCTTTAGTGAAGGGCAAACTGCTGCTGAGTATCACTTTTACGCTGCTGGCGGTTGGGCTGATGTTCGGAGCGCTGTTCATGTGGCTACTGGGTTAGGCTGGCTCCCTTCTTTTTAATGACGTCCGGGGCTATATGCCGGACTGGTCATAATTCAAACCGTAACCAACAATGAGATTATGTTCTCCTTACACGGGGTATACGTAACAACGGGCAAATGTGGTACATTTGCCCGCGTTGTCGCGGCGTTCCCACCTGCGGACGTAAAGTCGTCTGCGGATATTATGGGATGTTGATGCCGTTTTTCAGGGGGCAGGATGGGTAAACTAACGCTGCTGTTGCTGGCTTTATTAGTCTGGCTGCAGTATTCGCTGTGGTTCGGTAAGAACGGCATACATGACTATAGCCGCGTCAACGATGATGTGGCTGCGCAACAAGCTACAAACGCGAAACTTAAGGCGCGTAACGATCAGCTCTTTGCCGAAATTGACGATCTCAATGGCGGTCAGGAAGCGATTGAAGAGCGCGCACGCAACGAACTCAGTATGACTAAGCCGGGCGAAACGTTTTATCGTCTGGTGCCTGACGCGTCTAAACGCGCGCAGACTGCAGGACAAAACAATCGATAAACCATCCAGGGATCTAACATGGCAGCCACTTTATTGGACGTTTGCGCCGTGGTGCCGGCTGCCGGGTTTGGCCGCCGAATGCAAACAGAGTGTCCTAAGCAGTACCTTTCAATTGGTAATAAAACCATTCTTGAGCACTCGGTCCATGCGCTACTCGCGCATCCCCGGGTGACGCGAGTCGTCATTGCCATCAACCCTGGCGACAGCCGCTTTGCCCAACTTCCTCTGGCCCAACATCCTCAAATCACCGTTGTCGATGGCGGTAATGAACGCGCCGATTCGGTTCTTGCCGGTTTGCAAGCCGCCGGGGAAGCCCGATGGGTACTGGTGCATGATGCTGCCAGGCCGTGTCTGCATCAGGACGATTTATCCCGTTTGCTGGCGATAAGTGAAACCAGCCGTACTGGCGGTATCCTTGCCGCACCGGTGCGAGATACGATGAAACGTGCGGAGCCGGGTAAAACAGACATCGCCCATACGGTAGATCGCACTGATTTATGGCATGCGTTGACGCCGCAGTTTTTTCCTCGCGAGCTGTTACACGACTGCCTTATCCGGGCGCTAAATGAAGGCGCGACCATTACAGATGAGGCCTCGGCGCTGGAATATTGTGGTTTTCATCCGCAACTGGTCGAAGGGCGCGCTGACAATATTAAAGTCACCCGCCCGGAAGATCTGGCGCTTGCCGAATTTTATCTGACCCGAACAACCCATCTGGAGAATGCATAATGCGAATTGGACACGGTTTTGACGTACACGCCTTTGGAGGCGTCGGCCCAATTATCATTGGTGGTGTGCGCATCCCGTATGAAAAGGGGTTGCTGGCGCATTCTGATGGGGATGTTGCACTCCATGCACTGACCGATGCCCTTTTAGGGGCAGCGGCGTTAGGTGATATTGGTAAACTCTTTCCGGATACCGATCCGGCCTTTAAAGGGGCGGATAGCCGCGAATTATTGCGTGAAGCCTGGCGCCGTATTCAGGCCAAAGGATATACCCTTGGTAATGTGGATGTGACTATTATTGCTCAGGCGCCGAAGATGCTGCCGCACATTCCGCAAATGCGTGTATTTATTGCCGAAGATCTCGGCTGCCATATGGATGATGTTAACGTGAAAGCGACCACCACGGAAAAACTCGGATTTACCGGACGTGGGGAAGGGATTGCCTGTGAAGCTGTGGCCTTACTCATAAAGGCAACGAAATGACTGAATTTGACGCTCTGACGTATCTCCACGGTAAACCACAAGGCAGTGGCGTGCTGAAAGCAAATCCGGAAGACTTTGTGGTCGTCGAAGATTTAGGCTTCGAACCGGACGGTGAAGGGGAGCACGTTCTGGTTCGCATCCTGAAAAATGGTTGTAACACGCGTTTTGTGGCTGACGCGCTGGCTAAATTCCTGAAAATCCATGCCCGTGAAGTGAGCTTTGCCGGGCAGAAAGATAAGCATGCAGTCACGGAACAGTGGCTGTGCGCGCGCGTGCCGGGCAATACGATGCCTGATTTAAGCAAATTTGAGCTTGAAGGCTGTAAAGTGCTGGAGTACTCCCGCCACAAGCGTAAGCTGCGTTTAGGCGCTTTGAAAGGTAACGCATTTACGTTGGTTCTGCGCGAAGTCAGCGCACGTGATGACGTTGAAGCGCGTTTGCAGGCAATTAGCGAGCGCGGCGTGCCGAACTATTTTGGCGCGCAGCGTTTTGGCATTGGCGGCAGTAACCTGCAAGGGGCGCTACGCTGGGCACAAAGTGATGCTCCGGTGCGCGATCGCAATAAACGCAGTTTTTGGTTGTCGGCAGCCCGCAGCGCGTTGTTTAATCAGATAGTCAACGAACGGTTGAAAAAAACAGACTTTAATCAAGTTGTTGACGGCGATGCGCTACAATTGTCGGGACGAGGAAGTTGGTTTGTCGCGACAGCGGAAGAACAGGCTGAATTACAGCGTCGTGTCGATGAAAAGGAATTAATGATTACAGCAGCATTACCGGGCAGCGGTGAGTGGGGAACTCAGCGCGATGCGCTGGCGTTTGAAGAGGCTGCTATTGCTGATGAAACTACGCTGCAGTCTTTGTTATTACGTGAAAAAGTTGAAGCATCGCGTCGCGCTATGCTGCTGTATCCACAACAATTAAGCTGGAACTGGTGGGATGATGTAACCGTTGAGTTGCGCTTCTGGCTACCGGCAGGTAGCTTCGCCACCAGTGTTGTAAGGGAACTTATTAACACAATGGGTGATTATGCGTATATTGCTGAGTAACGATGATGGGGTTCATGCACCCGGTATACAAACGCTGGCGAAAGCGCTGCGTGAGTTTGCTGATGTACAGGTAGTTGCCCCGGATCGTAACCGCAGTGGCGCGTCTAACTCGCTGACGCTGGAATCCTCGCTTCGCACCTTTACCTTTGATAACGGCGATATCGCTGTGCAAATGGGTACACCTACTGACTGCGTATATCTGGGCGTAAATGCGTTAATGCGTCCGCGCCCGGATATTGTGGTTTCCGGGATTAACGCAGGCCCTAATCTGGGCGATGATGTTATCTATTCAGGGACTGTCGCTGCGGCAATGGAAGGGCGACACTTGGGATTCCCTGCGCTGGCCGTCTCCCTTGACGGTCATAAACATTACGATACTGCCGCGGCGGTAACTTGCCGTATTTTGCGGGCGCTGAGCCGTGAACCGCTGCGAACCGGGCGCATTCTGAATATTAATGTACCGGATTTGCCGCTGGATCAGATTAAAGGCATTCGCGTCACTCGCTGTGGTAGTCGTCATCCGGCGGATCAAGTGATTCCACAGCAGGATCCGCGTGGTAACACGCTGTACTGGATTGGACCTCCGGGAGAAAAATGCGATGCCGGGCCGGATACGGACTTTGCTGCCGTAGATGAAGGCTATGTCTCGGTCACTCCGCTGCATGTCGATTTAACCGCTTACGGTGCGCATGAGGTCGTTTCTGACTGGTTAGACAGCGTGGGAGTTAACACGCAATGGTAAGCAGACGCGTACACACTCTTCTTGAACAATTACGTGCGCAGGGCATCAGAGACGAGCATGTCCTTGATGCGCTCGCTGCCGTGCCGCGTGAAAAATTCATTGATGAGGCGTTTGAGCATAAGGCCTGGGAAAACATCGCCCTGCCGATTGGCCAGGGGCAGACGATTTCGCAGCCCTATATGGTTGCCCGCATGACCGAGCTTCTTGAGTTAACGCCACAATCGCGGGTGCTGGAAATTGGTACCGGTTCTGGTTACCAGACGGCAATTCTGGCGCATCTGGTGCAGCATGTTTGTTCCGTTGAGCGGATCAAAGGTTTGCAATGGCAGGCGCGACGTCGTCTGAAGCAGCTCGATTTACACAATGTTTCGACTCGTCATGGTGATGGATGGCAAGGCTGGCAAGCGCGAGCCCCATTTGACGCTATTATTGTGACGGCAGCTCCGCCGGAGATCCCAACAGCATTAATGACGCAGTTGGATGAAGGCGGCATTCTCGTCCTACCCGTGGGTGATGAGCACCAGTTTTTGAAAAGGGTGCGTCGTCGGGGGGGCGAATTTATTATCGACACCGTGGAGGCCGTACGTTTTGTTCCCTTAGTGAAAGGGGAATTAGCGTAGATACAGGTTCTGAATACCTGGAGTTTTCCTGGATATTCTGGAATTAGTAAGCGTATCGTGGTCACGTTTTCCAGTGTCCAGCCCGATGCTTTGCACGGTGATTACGTCACGGGTTTTAACCAAATTTTCCTGGGGGATAAATGAGCGCGGGAAGCCACAAATTTACCGTTCGCCGCATTGCGGCATTGTCACTGGTTTCGTTATGGCTGGCAGGTTGTTCTAACACCTCGAATCCACCAGCGCCGGTCAGTTCTGTTGGCGGTGGCGGCTCAACGAACACCAGCTCCGGCATGCTAATTACGCCTCCACCAAAAATGGGCACAACGGCGACAGCACAGCAAACGCCACAGATCCAACCGGTGCAGCGTCCGGTCACTCAGTCCGGACAGATCCAACCCGTTGCGGAACAACCGGTTCAGATGGAAAACGGTCGTATTGTGTACAATCGTAAGTATGGGAACATTCCGAAAGGTAGTTATACCGGCGGCAGTACTTATACGGTTAAGAAAGGTGACACGCTTTTCTATATTGCCTGGATTACCGGGAACGATTTCCGTGACCTCGCACAACGAAATAACGTTCCGGCCCCGTATGGCCTGAATGTGGGGCAGACTCTGCAAGTGGGCAACGCGTCGGGTGCACCGATTACCGGTGGTAATGCAATCACTCAGGCGGATGCAGCACAGCAAGGAGTTGTGACCAACCCTGCACAAAATTCCACCGTTGCTGTTGCTTCGAAACCAACAATTACGTATTCTGAGGATTCAGGTGAACAAAGTGCTAACAAAATGTTGCCGAACAACAAGCCTGCTGGGACAGTTGTCACAGCGCCAGTAACGGCTCCAGCAGTTAGCACAACCGAATCGACTGCAAGCTCAACATCTACCAGCGCGCCAATCTCTACCTGGCGCTGGCCGACTGACGGCAAAGTGATCGAAAACTTCGCGGCTACCGAAGGTGGCAATAAAGGGATCGACATTGCAGGCAGTAAGGGACAGGCTATTGTCGCGACCGCAGATGGGCGCGTCGTATATGCCGGTAACGCACTGCGTGGTTACGGTAATCTTATTATCATCAAACATAACGATGATTACCTGAGCGCCTACGCCCATAACGATACGATGCTGGTCCGGGAACAACAAGAAATCAAGGCGGGGCAGAAAATAGCTACCATGGGTAGTACCGGAACCAGTTCAACACGATTGCATTTTGAAATTCGTTACAAGGGGAAATCCGTAAACCCGCTGCGTTATTTACCGCAGCGATAATTCGGCGGAACCAGGCTTTCACTTGCTAGTTCCGTTAGGGATCACGGGTAGGAGCCACCTTATGAGTCAGAATACGCTGAAAGTTCATGATTTAAATGAAGATGCGGAATTTGATGAGAACGGAGTAGAGGCTTTTGATGAAAAAGCCTTGAGTGAAGAGGAACCCAGTGATAACGACCTGGCTGAAGAGGAGCTGTTATCGCAAGGGGCCACACAGCGTGTGTTGGACGCGACTCAGCTTTACCTTGGTGAGATTGGGTATTCACCACTGTTAACAGCCGAAGAAGAAGTTTATTTTGCGCGTCGCGCACTGCGTGGAGATGTTGCCTCTCGCCGTCGCATGATTGAAAGTAACCTGCGTCTGGTGGTTAAAATTGCCCGTCGTTATGGCAATCGTGGTCTGGCATTGCTGGATCTGATTGAAGAGGGCAATCTGGGGCTTATCCGTGCCGTCGAGAAGTTTGACCCGGAACGCGGGTTCCGCTTCTCAACATACGCAACCTGGTGGATCCGCCAGACGATAGAACGGGCGATTATGAACCAAACCCGTACTATCAGACTGCCGATCCACATTGTAAAAGAGCTGAACGTCTATCTGCGTACCGCGCGTGAGTTGTCGCATAAACTGGACCACGAACCGAGCGCAGAAGAGATTGCAGAACAACTGGATAAACCGGTTGATGACGTTAGCCGTATGCTCCGACTCAACGAGCGCATTACCTCGGTAGACACCCCGCTGGGTGGCGATTCCGAAAAAGCGTTGCTGGATATTCTGGCCGATGAAAAGGAAAACGGTCCGGAAGACACCACGCAAGACGATGATATGAAACAGAGCATCGTCAAATGGCTGTTCGAACTGAACGCCAAACAGCGTGAAGTGCTGGCACGTCGTTTCGGTTTGCTGGGATATGAAGCTGCGACACTGGAAGATGTGGGCCGTGAAATTGGTCTCACCCGTGAACGTGTTCGCCAGATTCAGGTTGAAGGTCTGCGTCGTCTGCGTGAAATCCTGCAGACTCAGGGGCTGAATATCGAAGCGCTGTTCCGCGAGTAAGCAAAGTTCTATCAAGAAAGGCCAGTCGAGAGACTGGCCTTTTTCTTTTACCTGCGCAGGTATGAAGTCTCAATTACCGGATGGAGGAGTAAATGCCTCATCCGGTTGATAAGGGCATCGTCCTGTTAAACCAGGCTTTTCAACCGATAGATCCACTCCAGCGCCTGGCGTGGCGTCAGGGAATCCGGGTCGAGATTTTCCAGAGCTTCGATGGCTGGAGAGGTTTCTTCAGGAGCGGAAAGCAGCGACATTTGCGTACCATCTACCTGAGTAGCGGCTGCATTTGGTGTAATACTTTCCAGCTCGCGAAGTTTTTGTCGCGCACGTTTGATAACGTCTTTCGGTACACCTGCCAGTGCAGCCACTGCCAGGCCGTAGCTCTTACTTGCTGCACCATCCTGTACGCTATGCATAAAGGCGATGGTATCACCGTGTTCTAACGCGTCCAGATGCACGTTGGCAACGCCTTCCATTTTCTCCGGTAATTGTGTCAGCTCGAAGTAGTGCGTTGCGAATAACGTTAATGCTTTGATTTTATTAGCGAGATTTTCTGCACATGCCCATGCCAGCGACAGGCCGTCGTAAGTTGACGTACCGCGTCCAATCTCGTCCATCAGAACCAGGCTGTTCTCGGTGGCGTTATGCAGGATGTTGGCAGTTTCAGTCATCTCGACCATAAAGGTTGAACGGCCGGAAGCCAGGTCATCTGCAGCACCCACGCGGGTAAAGATGCGGTCGATTGGGCCGATCTCCACCTTTTGTGCCGGAACATAGCTGCCGATATAGGCCAGCAACGCAATCAGCGCAGTCTGGCGCATATAGGTACTTTTACCCCCCATATTCGGGCCGGTGATGATCAACATCCGACGCTGAGGCGAAAGGCTTAACGGGTTGGCAATAAACGGCTCTGTCAGCACCTGTTCCACCACCGGATGACGACCTTCGGTAATACGAATTCCGGGTTTATCGGTGAAAGTCGGGCAGGTGTAGTTCAGCGTATATGCACGCTCGGCCAGGTTGACCAGAACATCCAGCTCTGCCAGCGCGCTGGCGCTCTGCTGCAAATCAGCCAGATGTGGTAACAGCATGTCGAACAGTTCATCGTACAACTGTTTTTCCAGCGCCAGTGCTTTGCCTTTTGAGGTCAGTACTTTGTCTTCATACTCTTTGAGCTCAGGAATAATGTAGCGTTCGGCGTTTTTCAGAGTCTGGCGGCGCACGTAGTTTATGGGGGCCAGATGGCTCTGCCCACGGCTAATCTGAATGTAGTAACCGTGTACGGCATTAAATCCAACCTTCAGCGTGTCCAGGCCGGTTCGTTCGCGCTCGCGGATCTCCAGTCTGTCCAGATAGTCAGTTGCCCCATCAGCCAGTGCGCGCCACTCGTCCAGCTCTTCGTTATAGCCTGGCGCGATGACACCGCCATCGCGGACCAGCACTGGCGGTGCATCAACCACGGCGCGTTCCAGCAGTTCACGCAGCTCGGTGAATTCGCCCATTTTCTCGCGCAGCATCTGTACCGGAGCGCTATCAACGCTCTCCAGTTGTGCGCGCAGTTCCGGTAATTGTTGAAAGGCGTGACGCATACGGGCGAGATCGCGTGGACGCGCGGTGCGCAGTGCCAGGCGGGCCAGAATACGTTCCAGGTCACCAACCTGACGCAGCACTGGCTGTAGCTCTGCTGTGGCATCCTGGAGCGCACCGATAGTCTGCTGGCGTTCAGTCAGGACGTTAGTGTCGCGTACCGGCATATGCAGCCAGCGTTTAAGCATACGGCTGCCCATGGGGGTGACGGTGCAGTCGAGCACTGAGGCCAGAGTGTTTTCTACGCCTCCCGCCAGATTCTGGGTAATCTCCAGATTACGGCGAGTAGCAGCATCCATAATGATGCTGTCCTGCTGGCGTTCCATGGTGATGGAGCGAATATGCGGCAGAGAAGTACGCTGCGTATCTTTTACATATTGCAGCAGGCAGCCTGCGGCACATAGCCCGCGCGGAGCGTTCTCGACGCCAAAGCCAATCAGATCCCGCGTGCCAAACTGCAAGTTAAGCTGCTGGCGGGCGGTGTCTATCTCAAATTCCCACAGTGGACGGCGACGCAGTCCGCGACGACCTTCGATCAGTGATGTTTCTGCAAAATCTTCGGCATACAGCAGTTCCGCCGGGTTGGTTCGTTGCAGTTCAGCTGCCATGGTCTCGCGGTCGGCGGGTTCACTGACGCGAAAACGGCCAGAACTAATGTCCAGCGTGGCGTAGCCGTAGCCTTTACTGTCCTGCCAGATGGCGGCCAGCAGGTTGTCCTGACGTTCCTGCAACAGCGCTTCATCGCTGATAGTGCCAGGCGTTACGATGCGTACAACTTTGCGTTCAACCGGCCCTTTACTGGTGGCCGGATCACCAATCTGTTCACAAATGGCGACTGACTCGCCCTGATTGACCAGCTTGGCGAGGTAATTTTCCACCGCGTGATGAGGAATACCCGCCATCGGGATCGGCTCGCCTGCAGACGCACCGCGTTTTGTTAGCGAGATATCAAGCAGTTGCGACGCACGTTTTGCATCGTCGTAGAACAGCTCGTAAAAGTCGCCCATGCGGTAAAACAGCAGTATCTCCGGGTGCTGAGCCTTCAGCTTGAGATACTGCTGCATCATGGGGGTGTGATTGGTGAAGTCCGTATCAAGTGACTCTTTCATATTGATTCAGCTCGTTTTTTTAATCTTTTTGGGTACCTGGGTCGTTTCATGTGAACCCCTGTAAACTCACATAAACCCATAAATTTTTATATCGAAAGCAGCCTGAAGGCAGTAACGGCGAGCTTAGACTCAGCCTGAATGGGGTATCTTATCACCGACCACCCCAGAGATTCATCCGTGGGATTTAGCGCAATGCGAGGATGAGTCAACCGGTCATCGTGAACCGGACGATAAAACCGATATTCGGGGAGCTGGCGTCAGAAAGCTGAGCCATTATTCATTTCCTGGCAACGCGTAATTCTGGCAGTAAAGATAAGGGATCCCTTCTTTAGTAATCAGATATGTTTCACTATTCATGGCGAATAGATCGACATTGGAGATGCTTGTGTTGGTCAGGAATAAATCGGGGAGTAGCTCCTGAATAATACTGGTGGGAGCTGTTTCACGATTTGAGATATGGATTTCCTGCGATACCCAGACCGGACTTGAACCATAACTGGAGTGTGTAAAGAGCACCATTCGTTGCACGGTTTGATCATTATTCGTTGCATCTTTGATAATGCCATCAATATTCACAATGCCTTTACTATCCCCGGTTTTGATATCAATGACCCCACGAAATGAGGCGGTATTGCGTACTATTTCAATAGTTGCCCGGCAGGCAAGATTATGCAGATGATTATGATTTTTACCGTGCTGATAAAACGCAGTGAGAATAATAACCACGACACAAAGTAGCAGGATAATACCTGTTTGTATTCGGAGTCGGGGAGTGCGAATATTTATATTCATTAACTATCGTACCGTGGGTAATAGATAGACTGACAAGTATTTTTCTGCTCTCTCTGCATTGGGGAGCGGCAAAGGATCACCGACAACTTTTTGGATTCAGGATAGGTTGTTATATAAATATATTTATTGCTCTGACATAACCCAGGGTTTCTGTCGATAAAAGAGGTATGCCGGGTGAAATTGCTGGCATCATGATTAAAATAATACTGACAATCAGTAGGGTTATTTTGTGCGGTGATATAGCCTGAAAAATAATCATCACTGGCAGTTCGTGGATACAGTATCAAACCACAGATGATAATAGTGAGTGCGATGAGCATCGTTTCTGTTTTGGTTATCAGCGGCTTATGCGGTGTCTCATCAGAGAATTCAGTCAGGTCAGCGTTTAGTACGCATGATTCCTCTGCTACTGAAGCGAGAATTTGCGGAGTTTCTATCTCCTCAATCCTAATCTCTTCATTAATAATCAGTCCCTTGCGTTTTATTGTTGTGATAAAGGACGGATCCAGTTCTAACTGAAGAAAACTTTTACGCAGCGAGAGAATGCTCTGGTAGAAGGCATTGAAGCTCGCCTGACGATGATTTTCACCCCAGCCAAATTCCAGCAGTTCGTTCTGTGAGACAACCTTTCCTTGATTTTCAATAAGTAATAAAAGACATAAAGATGCTGTTTGCTTGAGCTTTATCTGTTGCTCAGGTTGGTCCACTCTCGCCAGGTATTGTGTGGCTGGTGTAAAGATTATTTTTCTTTCAATCAGATAACTGACGGTACCAGTCTCGGACATGGTGTCTCTACTCTTGATGATTCATCCAATGGTTGGTCAGTATTGAAAACACTCGAGGCTAAAGGGCACCAATGCCTGCCAGTTTTGCAGCAAGAGCCATGAAGTGTTTCATTTTAGTATCATAATATAACAACAACGATAATTTTTTAATGAAAATAAAACATATTAAAATCAATGAATTGTATCTTTTTGGCTATTGCGTAAAGAGGAGAAAGAAGAAATAATGGCTACAAAGGTGATAAGCATTAATTCTCTATGGACAGCGCAATATACTGTTTGGCACCACCACGCGAGAATATGGCTTACGCCGTTAACGCGCCACTGCACCAGGGAAAGCATGGTGGTTAAACTATAATAGTTAAGTTGTTGCAGTATCTGTAGTGCGATGTATACGGATTAACACGATTAATGTAAATGGAAATAAATGTCAGCATATTTTCAGGCTGACATTTATTTTTATTTCTGTTTTTTTGTAAAACATAAAACTGCGTTAGAGAGCCCCATGTTCCAGAACGAAATAGAAAAGTCTGTAGTGCTTATCGGTGAAGAAATCAAAAAATCAGACAGTGCCTGGTTATCCTTACGGAAAAAACGCCAGCGTATTGATCTGAAAGTCGATGGAAATATCTTGTTTCTGGAGAAAGGGACGGTCTCTGTTTATCGTGTAGAAAATGATCTAGTGACAGTGAGTATTTCCGCACCAGCGATTCTGGGGCTACCGCAAATGCGAACGGAGGTAGCTGGACACTATTTACGCTGCGATACAGATTGCGAAATGTGGGCAATGAGCGTGCAGAATGCCGATCTGCTGTTCACCGCTAAAAATCTGTGGAAGCAGGCGTTTGATATTTTAACGCACCATCTGCAACGCTATTTCCAGCGCGAAACGTTGCAGTCTCACCGCACTATCCGCGAACTGATTATCGAACATGTAAAGTTCATTTGGGCGATGGCTCCGGATGTGCGCGAAAAAACATCTGTGTATACCTTCATTTTGACGCGAAACCATATTTCCCGAAGCGCGATCCATAAGGTGTTACAGGAGCTGGTGAGTGACGGAAAAATCATCCTGAATCGCGGGAAACTCTCTTCCTATACCCCTTCCTGAATATACGCGCCCCTGACTTAATGAAAGGGGCGCAGTAAGTGATTAACGCTCTCTGAGCGCTTCTGCGCGCGCCCGAAGAATCGGTTTCAGCAGATAGCTTAAAATCGTTTTCTTGCCGGTTAGAATATCGACAGTCGCGACCATGCCTGGAATGATCAACATTGGATGCTCTTTTGTCCCCAGGTAGTTTTTGTCCGTTTGCAGGCGAACAACGTAGAAGCTTCGGCCTTGTTTATCTGTAACAGTGTCAGGACTTATCTGGACCACTTCACCTTTCAGACCGCCATAGATGGTGTAGTCGTAGGCGGTAAATTTCACCATTGCATGCTGTCCTGGATGAAGGAAGGCGATATCACGAGGCTGTATTTTGGCTTCGATGAGGAGCTTGTCATCCAGTGGGACGATTTCAACCAGGTCGCTTCCCGGTTGAATAACTCCGCCGATTGTATTCACCATCACCTGCTGGACGATACCACGCACCGGTGACGTGACCATGGTTCGGTTAACTCTGTCTTCGAGGGCTTTTACGCTGGCCTGGGCTTTACTCAGATTGGTGCGGGCTTCGTTCAACTGTGCGAGCGCATCGCTTTGAAAACGACCGCGGTTTTCGCCGATTTTATTCTCAATCTCTTTAATCTCTGACGAGGCTTTGGGAAGCGTTAGGTTCGTCGAATTTAACTGCCCGGCGGTTTCCACTTCAGTGCGGCGCAGGCGCAGCAGCTCGACTTTAGAAATTGCGCCTGAAGCGAGCAGAGGCTCCGACATTTTGATCTCCTGGCGGATTAAGTCCAGGCTGTGCTTAAACTGATCTTGCTTCGATTCAACGTCTCGTAGCTCCTGTTTTTTCTGTACCAGTTGTTCTTCAAGCCCGGATATTTCGTTGCGAAACTGTTCCCGACGGCTGTTATACAGCTCGGTTTCCCCCCTGGCGACGTCAGGTGCTTGAGCCGCAATGTCTTGCGAGATAATAAAATCCCGGTTCTCCACTTCCGCTGTCAGCCGTTCTACCTTCGCCCGTAAACCGAGTTTATCGGCCTCTGTTTCACCAACGTTTGAGGCAAAGCGCGTGTCATCAAGATGCAGTAACGGGGTACCCGCATTGACGATTTGCCCTTCGTGGACATAAAGCCGGGTCACGATCCCGCCTTCCAGATTCTGTATTTTTTGTAGTTTGGATGAGGGGATGGCTTTGCCTTCACCGCGCGTCACTTCATCAATTTTTGCAAAACCAGCCCACACGAAAGACAGGACAACCAACGTGAGGATCACCCACAGCGTGAGCCGAATAACCCTGGGGGCGTCATCAATAATGGCCAAACTGACTTCATTGATACTGTCGGTTTGATTTTCATCGCGGCCGCGAAAGTAGCGCTGCATATAGTGGCGAGCACGAGTCAGGATCTCAGTGAGAAGCATTTATCTGCCCCTTTTTTAACGCATCCATCACCACCGCTTTTGGACCATCTGCGATGATACGTCCCTTATCAACAATAATCAGGCGCTCAACCAGCGACAGCATAGAGGCGCGATGGGTGACCAGTAATAATGTTTTACCCGCGATACAGGGTGCAAGAGCATGTTTAAGCCTCTCCTCGCTGGTGTTATCCATTGAGCTGGTGGGTTCATCAAGTAGTAGAATAGGGGGAGCAAGTAACAGCGCGCGTGCTAATGCGACCGCCTGGCGCTGCCCGCCGGACAATTGGGAGCCGCGTTCGCCGACCTGCAGGTTATAGCCATCAGGATGCAGGCGCGCAAAATCGTTGACCCCTGCCAGTTCCGCTGCACGCAGCATGGTTTCATCATCAACATATCGTGCTCCGCACAGCAGGTTGTCCCGCAGTGTTCCGTTGAATAACTGGATATCCTGTGGCACGTAGCCGATGCTGTGACGCAGATCGTTAACGTCTAACTGGCGGGCATCGATACCGTCTATCAGAATGTTTCCGGCGCAGGGCTGATAAAGATTGACGAGAAGTTTACTGATAGAGCTTTTACCTGAACCGCTACGCCCGATAATACCGATACGTTCACCTGGCTGAATGGTCAGGTTTATTTTGTGCAGTGTCAGGTTCTTTTGTTCCGGGTAACTGAAATCTACATCGCGAAATTCAATGCTGCCCTGTAACTGTTCCCGATTGAGCGGGCTTTCATCTGCACGACGTTCCTGTGCCAGCGACATCATCTTGTCAGTATTTTTGATGGTCAGCTTTGCCTGCTGATAACGTGCAATGAGGCCGGTAAGCTGACCCATCGGCATTAATGCGCGGCCGTTAAGCATATAGCAGGCGATCAACCCCCCCATACTCAGTTTACCGCCGATAATCATGTACACGCCGACGACGATCATCACGACGCCTGAAATTTGCTGGAACCAGCCAGTCAGGTTGCTCGCCAGGCTGGATAAAGTTTTTACCCGGAGTTCCAGGCGGCTCAGGCTACCCAACGTTTGTTCCCATTGAAACTGGCGTTCGCTCTGCGCATTATTCACTTTTATGGCGTCCAGACTGCTGAGTGTCTCAATGAGCAGCGCCTGGCGTTCGCTGGCCAGGCTCATGGTTTTTGCCACCGCAGCATTGACCGGGTTTTGCAGTGCCCAACTGCACAGCAGGGCAATGGGTAGCGTGAGTACGGGGATCCATGCCAGTGCGCCGCCGATGATGCCAATGACAATCAGTAATAGCAGGGTAAAAGGCAGGTCAATAATCGTCGTCAATGTGAGTGACGAGAGAAAGTCACGCAGAGACTGAAACTCATGGATGTTTTGCGCGAAGCTACCCACCCGGGGTGGGCGCTCTTTCATTTCCATGCCGACAATGCGTTCGAACAAGGTCGATGAAATAATGAGATCGCTCTTTTTGCCGGCAATATCAAGGCAGATGCCGCGCAGCATTTTCAAAATCAGATCAAATATAAAGGCCAGACAGATTCCCACTGCCAGTACCCACAACGTGACCGTAGCCTGATTCGGTACAACGCGGTCATAGACGTTCATGGTAAAAAGCGGCGTGCCGAGAGCGATCAGGTTGATCAGCAGGCTGGCCAGCACAGCATCCAGATACAGAAAGCGTGATAGCCTGAGCGTGTCTTTAAACCAGGATTTAGTACGAGGCAGAAAAGCTTCTGTCTGCAAATCGAATTCGTGGCGCGGGTGAGCAAAAATAGCCTTTCCGCCATAGTTGTGTTCAAGCGTTGTTAAATCGACACATATTTCCCCGCCTTCACTTTCACTGGGCATAAAACGGGCACTGCCATCGTCGTTCCATGCCAGCAACACACCTGTTCCGCCGGAACGCAGTATCAGGATGGCAGGCAAAGACATCGCTGGGATCTTATCGAGTGAGCGTGTTACCACTCGCGCTTTTAAACCAGCCCGTGCCGCAGCACGTGGAAAAATATTCAGCGTGAGTTGATTGTTTTCTAATGGCAGGCCGCTGCTTAATGTTGAACGGCTGGCCTGCTTACCGTGCAGAGAGCAGAGAATAAGCAAACTATCTAATAGCGGGTCATCATTATGGCTACGGGGATCGTGCTGTTGAGACGAGCTGCGATAAGTATTCTCGGGGACATCATTTAATAATTCGGCTTGTGCACTCATTTTAGCAACCATTTCTGAACGCACACTTAAAATAATAGCAAGCTAATGATAAGTGCGCGGAGTCAGAGATTTATTTTAATTTATTATTAATGCAGTTCGGGCAAGTTGGTTTCTTCTTCAGAATCCACTGGTTGCCCTGATGGAGGCGGGGTGATTTTTAGAACATTCATTAATTCACCCGTTCTTTCGCTAATACGATATCCACTGGTTACAGCCAGATATCGCAATTCAACAAGCCGACGTTTTGATGAGAAAACTTCATTTTCACTATCAAGTAAATCCAGTAGTGTACGTTCGCCAAGACTGAATTGATCCTGATAAGCGGTACGTACTTTTACGCTACGGTCGGCATATTCTTCTGCCGATGGTAGCTGGGCACGTGCGTTTTGTAATGCAGTCCAGGCCAGACGCAATTCCTGATTCATCTGTCGTAATGTGTTATTGCGCACATCCTGAGCCTGCTTATGCAGGTAGGCGCGAGAATCCATAGTCGCTTTGTCGCTGCCGCCCTGGTACAGGTTGTAATGCAGTTTTACCATCGCCTCCCACTGTTCCGCGTGCGCGCTGGTGGTATCCGTGTTGTTGCTGATCCCGCGTGACAGTTCAACGTCAACACGTGGATAGAAGGTTGATTTTGTCGCTTCGTACTGCTGTTGTGCGGCTTCAATATCCGCATTGGCAGACTTCAGTAATGGACTGTTTTTCTCCATCCTACTTTTGGCGTCTTCAAGCGAGGTCGGGAGCTGTGTATCGATGCTTTCCGGTTGGCTTAATCCTTCCGGATCCATACCTGTTACGCTGAAAAAGGTGGTTTTCGCATCTTCAAGATTGGTTTGCTCGGTCAGCAAATTGTTACGCGCTTGCGCCAGGCGAGCTTCAGCTTGCATAAAGTCGCCTGAACGGCCAACGCCCTGATCGGTACGAAGTTTTATTTGATCGTAAATTCGTTCATGGTTTGCCAGATCGTCCTCGGCAAGGCGGACAAATTCTTCACGTTGCAGCACATCAAAGTAGGCCTGAATCACAGAGAATGCAGTGTTTTCGCTGGTGTTCATAACGCTGTAAGCGCGTGAGTCAACGGTGGCTTTTTGCCGGGCGACTTCGCTGGTGGTTGCAAAACCATTAAACACATTTTGTTCCAGGCTAAGCGTTGCCTCATTGGGAGACTGGGTCATACCGTTAGCGCTGCCAGCGGCGCGGGTTGTTGCATCATCAATATTTTTGCGTCCAGCCTCCGCATTCAAATTCAGCGACGGTAAATACCCACCTTGTGCGGCACGAAGATCTTGTTCTGAAGAGTAACGACTATTTATCGCCGCATTAACTTCTGGATGATTAGCTAATGCATCTTTAACGGTGTTGCGTAAGTCTTCTGCAGAGGCTGAATTTATTGAAAACAACGAAAGCAGAAAAACTAAAAATATCTTCATAACATGAATGCCCTGTATCTCACGGTTATGACATCCATATGTCTTCACCATCATCTATTTTTACAAATGCGTGATATTAATTAACAAACATGAATTATCCAGATCGAATATTGCATGCGGCTATTCAGAAACATGTTCTGTCATATCGTGTTTTAATTTTAGTTATTTTTTATTATATTCATTTGTCAGTCAAGTCTCATATAAATACGTTTTTAAAAATGTGTATTTTTCCATATTGAGTGTTTAATGTTTACATTAATTTAATGTGATATTTGTTTGTGAGTTTATTAATAGGGTTATAAAAATAATGATGAGAGTTGAGTAAGGTTATGGTCAGGAAATTACTCGAGGTGCTTAACGCCGAGTGCTGTTCACGGTACGCCGTTTTCACCGATAGCCAAAAAAACATATTCACCAAACAATAATTACTTCTCTATGGGACAGGGCAGCCGCGTCACATCACATACAAGGCAATAACATGAATTCGCTACCACCTGATACAAACATGCAGTCCGCGAGTGAAAACGACAGCAAAAGCGCTGAAATTGATAACCAACAGTTCCTCGCCATGCTGCAAAAGAGTGACCTGGAAATGGTACGCGTGCTGGACGATCTGATTTACCTGTTGATCCGTAAAGGTGTTATTGCCATTACGGATCTCCCGCCGAAGGCGCAGGTTAAACTGATGAATCGTGCGAACGCCCGTCAGGAACTTGGCGGGTTAGAGCAATTACTTGGCGGCGATGATCGCATTTTTTAATCTCAACAGGCAGACTACTACGCAGCCTGCCTGTTTTTTCAACGTGGAGCGGGTTCACCCAAAAGCTGCCCCATTGCACCGTCAACCCCCAATGCCTGTAGTACTTTTAGTTCACCTTCTGTTTCAACACGCTCAGCAATTAGCGGTAAATCAATACTGCGTGTGGCGTTGCACAACACTTCAATAAACAACTGCTTATCTTTTTCTTTATCGATATTGCGGATGTAACTGCTGTCGATTTTCAGCCAGGCAAGTCCCCATTGCGAAAGATGCCCAATCATATCGAAGCGGCTACCGAAGTGTTGCAGGCCCAGCGAGCAGCGAAGCTGACTCACTGCTTTAACAAACATCGCCATCTGGCCCGGCCCTGGCAACTGGCTTTCATCCAGTTCAAGGATCAACTGACTGGCAAGCTTAGGGGAGTATCTCAGTGGATTTAAGAGCTCGGAAATAGCGCTGGCACTGGCTAGCGAGCTGCCAGAAATACTCAATGCTAACATTCCGGGGGCGATTTTTAGCTGATTTAAGGTCAGTTTTAACATTACCTTGTCAAGGCGATGACTCCAGCCAAAGCGGTGGATCCACGGCAGGAATCGACCCGCATTAATGGTATTACCCTGTTCATCAACAATGCGCGACAGTACCTTGTAATGTAGGATCTTATCCGGCTGATGACAATCCACAACGGGCTGATAAACCAACTGAAATTGCTGGTTCTCCAGCGCCTGTTCCAGGCGAACAAACCACAAATGCTGATCTTCGTTCACCGTTGCCACCCCGATGGCGGTAACGCCCTGATGGTCGGTGTGCGTTTCTGCTTCCACCAACTGGCGGTCGGCCTGAATCAGCAGCGATTGCGCGTTATCTCCAGCGCTGAATGGCACCATGCTTGAGTAGGCGACCGGCTGCTGGTCTGACATTCCAGTGGCATAAAATGAGGTCAGCTTTTGCGTGAGTGAATGGCGCAGTTCCAGCATTTCACCCAGCGTGACACCTGGGCAGATCAGGGCGAACTCGCCACCACGAATACGGGCGAGTGTACTGTCGAGGGGAGCATACTTTGCTTTATGCGTATTCAGCAGGTTAGCAATGTTGAGCAACAGTTTATCGGTATGTGGCCCGCCAAACCGCTGGTTCAGCCCCCCTAAATCCTGAACGCGGATCAACATCAAATATCCTGGTGCGGTATCGGTATCACTCAGGCGCGCCTGTAACTGCATATCGAACGCCCGACGATTTGCAATACCGGTCTGGCTGTCGAGATAAGCTTCATTGTGCAGGCGCTCGCTGTTGATGGCTTGTTCTTCAAATAATGATTTGAGTTTAGTGGCCATCAAATTCATGGCTCCGACGACGCGCCGTAGTTCCGGTGTTTTAGGCAGTTCTTGCAACGTCAAAAATTCGCGACGTGTAATGGCTTCCGATTGTTTCGCCAGATAATTGAGCGGGCGCAGCAGTTTACGCAACAGCAGAATGCCTGCGAGCAGGCAGGCGAGGCTGCAGGAAAGCATCCAGATAAGATTACCTAATGTGCTGCTCCACAGACGCTGAACCGCAAAGATAGGATCGCTGGTGACGTCCACGCGTGCGCCTTGTTGCCAGCCCCGCATGATTGTCGCGTGGCCTGTTTGTGGTGCCACATCCACCAGATCAACAAACCAGCCGGGAACATTCGGTATTGACGCCGCAGCGTGCCGTTCAAGCATCGTTGTTCCGTTTGTCAGATCAACAATGCGGATTTTTTGGTAATAGCCGCTATCAAAAATTGAGCTTACCATCAGCTCAATCATTGCCGGATCGTCGATGTTTGGTGTGAGCGAAACGCCCAGAGCCGTTGCCGCGTCCTGGGCATGTGCAAGAAGCTGGTTGCTGTACTGATTGCGAGAACTCTCCAGCGTCACGATAAAGCTGCCGCTGAACACAATCATCATAAAGAGAGAGATTGCCAATAGTAACTGTTTAAAAAGAGACACTGACGATTCCTATTTATCCATTGGGAAGCCTTCTTCCCGCATTTTTGTGAATACTTGCTGCCAGCGAGAAAGTCTCTTGCTGTCCCCAATACGTTTATTGTTCTGATTGCCAGGCAGCCAGAGACCACTCTCGTTAAAGGAGTAAACAGGTAATAAATCCATACGCTGCGTGGCAGGTGAAAGGGTGTTTGTCAGGCTATCGAGTACCAGAGGAATGGCGCCAGGTGTGGCATACCAGGTCAACACCATGTGCGCCCTGTTATAGCGCAGGGCTTTAACGTAGGTGATGCGCAGTTTATCGTCAGCAACGCCCAACTGTCGGAGAGTGAAATACTTCGCGATGGCGTAGTCTTCACAGTCCGCTTCACCTTTGCGCAGGGACTCCACGGGTGTTGCCCAATAGTCCACGCTATGCCAGATGTCGCTATCTTCGGCGTAGCGTAATTGAATATTAAAAAACCGGTTTACCTCGCGTAATTGCGTTTTTTCGTCTGCATTACGTAATTGAATTAAAAGCTGTTGCCAGGCGTTGATACGCTGTTGAGCGACTGCATTGGCTGGTCCATAGAGTGCATCGGTCTTCTGCATGATCGTGGCGAAATCCCATGCTGCACGTAACGAATTGACCGCTAATAGCAGTAATAGCGCCCCGGGAAGCTTCCAGAGGCGCAATAATCGAGGGAGTGAACAGACGCTGATAATGTTCAATTGCGCTGTGGACAACCGATTGGTGGCTGATTTTTCATATTTTGGCAGGAATAGGGCATCAGCCATTTTTTGCGCAACTGTACGTCTGTCTGTGAGGCAAAAATAGTCTTCAGGGTACTGTCTACAAACGCCACAAACCGTGGGTCGTTTTTCCTCATCATAATCGCATAGTGCATATCAGTGCCGATTGTTTCTGCGGATATACTGAATATTTCAGGATGTTCACTATGATTAATCAAAGGATAGGCCAGGATATCATCAATAAAGAATGCCGCGGATTCATTCTGCGCCATTTTATTAAATGCACCATTTATCGTTGTGGAAGTCATCGTTGAAATATTGAGATGTTTCTCTCTGTTGGTCTTGTTGAATTCCAGTAAATCCTTCGAGCTGCCTGGCAGACTTACCGTTCTTCCTGTTAGATCTTCAATCGTATGTATATTATTTCTACGTAAAGAGATGATTCGCATTTTTGCGATATAGTAATCGACAGAAAAGGAAACACTGGAAATACGTTCTGGCGCATTAGCATTTACACTACAGTCCATATCTATTTTACGATTTTTTAACGCTGAAAATCGCTCAGCAAAATTCACCGGAATATAATGAATGGTCAAGGTATCGAGCTTCAAATACAGGCGTAATTTATCCGCAATGATGTTACATACCGCAATAGTATAACCTGTAACTTTACCGTTGTGGTCGGTAAAGGAGAAGGGAGGGAGCTGACGATAACCGACGTTCAGTACGCTGTTGTTCTGAATATGCTCAAGCGTCGAGGCATCCTGCTGTGCCATCAGTACAGGGGACACGATAATGCCAACCAGTAAGATCAACCAGTGCATGGCGCGTTTCACCATTGTCATCTCATTATTAATTATACTTTTCATAATCAAAACTGATCTTCTTTTTAGCCGCCGTTAATGCTTTCAGATTGTCTGACATGGGGATGTTTAAATTGATGGCTTTTGGTGGTATCGGAGACTGAAACCATTTAGTGTAGAGGACGGTGAACTCATTGCTGGTTATCAGTGAGGATAATGTGCTATCAACAAACTCTTTAAATTCTTTATCGTGTAAAGGGATTAGTAGCCCTGCGGGAAGAGGATCGCTGAGCGCAATATTGGATAACTTATAGTCCTCAGGATTTTCAGCTTGTGCAATCATACCCTTAAGTAATACGGTGCTGGAAATAAGCGCAGAATATTCACCGCTCTGGATCTCATGGAAGGCGATAGTGTTGTTGGTATCAAGTTCAATGTTAATATTCAGGGCATTTGCCGCATTGATTTTTTGTAATTGGTCTACGTATACCGTTCCGCTTTTTACCAGGACGCTGTGTCCGGACAGTTCTTCCAGAGCGTTGTTGTATTCATTTTTCCGCATCATATAGCGGGTACTGGAAAAGTAAAACGGCAGTGAGAACTCACTGAGGTTGTGTCGACTTTTTGAATAAAAAGCAGGAATGCACATGATATCTGCCATGTGTTTTTTAATCAGCACAAACTGTGATGCCGAATTTGCTTTTACCCACTCAATTTTCAGATTTTTAAGCTGGAGCTTGGTTTTGAGTGCGCTGACGATATTTTTGCAAATATCAATGGAATAGCCAGTGGGAGATTTCCCCTCCAGATAAGAGAACGGAAACGCATCATCCTGGTAACCGAGGCTGATCGTATTCTTACTGGCAATCTGCTCAAGTGTGTTCACCCCCTGCGGAAGGCTCGTTGCGCAGTGCGCTGAGAGAGAGAGTAACAAAGAAACGACGAGCAGCATTTGCTTCGTCAAACGTAATATCTCAGGCATGGGCTGGCTCTTCTTCGATAAGGACATCGGCAAAAGCAGACAGTACCTCGCGTTCGCGAAGCGGATAGCTAAAGAAGTACCCCTGAACATTTTTGCACTTTATATCACGCAGGATGTCGCGCTGGAGCGGTGTTTCCACGCCTTCCGCAGTGACTGAGATATTGTATTTGTGAGCAAACTGGATCAGCATAACAATCAAATACTGACTGGCATTATCCTGCTCGAGCTTATCGATAAGCGTTCGGGCAATCTTGATCCGCGTGAAAGGGTAGATCAGCAAATAATCCAGTGCCGCATATCCTGTCCCCAGATCGTCCATCGCGATGTCGATCCCCATTGAGCGAATCTCTTGCAGAACGGGTAGCGCAATAGATTTATCCAGTTTTTCGGATTCGGTGATCTCTATTTCAAGGCGGTCAGCCGAAAGATGGCTGGTGCGTAATGCATCTTTGATGACGTCGACCAGCCCGGGGCTGTGCAACTGGTAGGCTGATACGTTGACAGCAATGCGGATTCGTTCCGGCCATTTGGCGGCCGCTTCGCAGGACTGGCGAATAATCCATTCGCCTAAACGCACAATCAGACCAGAGCTTTCGGCAATATTGATAAAATAGTCAGGATAAATCAGTCCCTTGGTCGGGTGATTCCAGCGAATCAGTGATTCATATCCGCAGATACTTTCATCTTCCAGATTAACGATGGGCTGATAGTGCAGTTCGAACTCCTCGTTATCAATTCCATCAATAATTTCCTGGTTAATGAACAGGCTGTGTGTTTGCTTCATGACCATGCCATCTTCAAAGAAATGGAAGCAACCGCGGCCATGATGTTTAGACGCATACATGGCAAGGTCAGCGTTGATCATCAATGTCGAGGTGTTATTGCCCTGATAAGGTGCGGTGGTGATGCCAATGCTGCAACTAATAGAAAAGGTGTGGGAGCTTGAGCTAAATGGTGTGCTCAGCGCACGGATGATGCGCTTTGACAGGCGATTAGCTTCTTTGACGGCGTTATCGCTGACCTGTTGCAAAATAGCAAATTCATCGCCGCCCAGACGGGCCGCCATATCATCCGGTCCCAGCAGTAACTGCAGACGCTGGGCAACGCTGACTAACACTTCATCGCCCGCTTTGTGGCCGAAGGTATCATTCACTGGCTTGAAGTTGTCGAGGTCAATCAACAGCAGGTTGAACTGCTTTCCTTCCTGATGGATTTCACTGACACGCTTATCCAGCGCCAGACCAAAAGAGACACGGTTTGGTAAGCCAGTCAGCGAGTCATGATGGGCCATATGTTCCATCTTTTGCGACATTTCATGCATGCGCTGCAGATAGCCGCGTTCTTTCATGGCAACCCGTAATTTTTCAATAGCGCCTGCCAGATGCCCAATCTCATCGTCCTGATCGAGATAAGGGGTTACGCAGTCGGTTTCTTCCCTGGCAATGCGGGTAAGGGAGTTAATCAGTAGCGGAACTGGGCGGAATAAGCGACGCATGAACATTGTTACCAGCGCCAGCGTCACCAGTAAAATTAATACGAAAATGACACCGCTTTTTTTCAGCATCGCATCGTAGGCAGCGTACAGATCGCTTTTCTTACCGATGCTGCTGATCAGACTACCGAGGATTTCACCTGACGGCGTCAGAATAGGCACAGCACTGATGAAGCACTCTTCGCCGTTAATTTGGGCGAACCCGATATAGTAATTGACCAGTACGTCATGGGGGCGACGATCGGCGAAGGAGATTATCCCGTCTCCCTCTTCTGATTTATTGTTGATGCCTACAAATCCCTTATCTGGCGTATAGAGGAACAGCCAGGTAGGGTTATGTGTTTGTACTGATGCCAGAGCCAGAACATCTACAGGGTTATAACCGGTCTGGAGAATAGAGTCAGTATCACCAAGTTGCCTGTCCGATACGATACGGGATATCTGCCCTGCGTCGCTGGTTTCAACTGAAACGTTGGTATATACGCTGCGAATAATGTAGGTCATGATCTGGGCATTCGCCTCAGCTCTCTGCACCCACTGCTGATAGGAAAAGTTGTCTATCAAACTCCAACTGGTAAAGGCCCCCGCGCTAAAAGCGATGATGATCCCCGCCAGCAAAAACTGAGTTATTTTGCCGGTGATTGAATGTTGCCACCCCTTAACTGCTTTAAGGGAAAACAGAGACTTTGCCACGGATTTCGTTAATTCCTGATAATACTAATATATGCTGAATAGACTTTTTACTGCTCAGAGCCTGTCTCATTAGGCTATTTCGCTTACTTTATTGAAACTGCGCAGCGCTACATGTATGCTCCGGTTGTTACGCGCTAACCGTATTCAACCGTTTACAATAGATGAAAGGTATGAAATCCCTCTGTCACCACAAGTGATTTACAGGTGATCAGATAGGGTAATGAAAAAATAACGGATTACGAATATAGGTAACGCTGTCCATTTCGTCAACAGGCAAAACTGTACATTAAAATACATTTTCTATCATCATTCCTTCATTATATTAAAGTTGACATTAATACTGTCTGAGAATTAAATTCGCGCACACTGGTAAGATGTGCCTGGAATGAGTGGCGTGAAACTTATAACTTGAGGCGCGTCAATAAATTAGGCGCCTTTTTATGAGGCTAAAGAGCATTTCTTCTCTCGTGCAATGTCCATTTTTATCTATAACTGATGGTTTATTTTCTGATTCGAACTGAATAAGATAGTTTCTTCATTACAGAACCTTACTTTATTTTCTCAGTGCGCGTTCAATGTTAAAAACTTCACGATAGTTAATCGAATGACCCAAATGGATTTGTTTGTAACATTAAAGCCGGGATTAAAGTCCTGTTGGTATATGCTCGTCATACTTTAAGTTGTATAAGCATTGGCTGCGTTTATTCATCCGAATCACTTACTACAGTAAGCCCGTCGGTAGCCACTCTTTCCCTGCAACTCGAATTATCCAGAGCATGGTGTATAGCGGATAAATTGATTTGGACGCAATAATAAAGACAAATTCTGTCAAAAGTATTCAGGAATGGTGCCTGCCACTAGCCTTGCCTGGACTTTTTTATCTGCTGGCACAATATCTTAACGGTTACTGTATTTTCAATAATAATATTTTAACAGTTTACGATCTCAAGTTGGCCGTTTTTTCCGCCGCGTTGGTACTTTTTGGTTTTCGGGTACTACCAGGATTTATTCTGTTTTTGACGGTAATGTTTCTGGTTGGTCCACAAGATGGACGGGTGGATGCGCTATGCCTGACGATGGCATCAACATTGAGCTATGCAATTTACCGCAAAATAACGGGCAAGCGTAGCCGCGCCAGCTTTGGTCGCATCAAAATCAGCCTAAATCGCATAGTCTGGTTATGTGGCTTCAATATTTTACTGTACCTGGCTTTAAGTAAAATATTGGCCGTATTTTTTCCTCACAACCTGCGCCCGGATGTGGCTAATTTACATGTATTAAGTCTGGAAATGCTGGTGCGCATCCAGGGGATCACCAGCGGTTGTCTGACGGGAATTCCCTTTTTCTACAAAGTCTTTCGGATCCTGCGTCGTCCGTCGTATCTGTTTACATTTAAGAAGTCCCCTGGCTATCAGGGTAAAAGTGATGTCAGCGCATACGGTGTTATTACATGGTGGACGCTGCTGGTTTGTCTGATGTTATGTTTAACATCACCGAATATTACGAATATTTTTTTCTCGTTCTATTGCCTGATTCTACTGTTCCCGTTAATGCTGTGGGGAGCCATAAAGATTGGCCACTCGTTTACCATGCTGGTGTGGACAATCGTGTTAATTATTTTAGGTAAGCATACCGACACTTATATCGCCAGCGACGAAAGTTTTATGCTGCATCAGGCGCTGGTTTCAACGCTTATCATTGTCTTTTCTCTCACTATTGTTGTCATGGGAGCATTGGCTAAATTTACCCGTCAGCGGTTTAGCCAAGCCTTGTTGTTGGGGCTGACTGACCCGATGACGGGAATGGCGAATTTACGGGCGCTGAAGACAGAGTTATTTACTACCGATCACGCAACGGTCTGCCTGATTCAGTTGCCTGAGCTGGAACTCTTTTCCCGCCGCTATGGTTTTCATTTTCGCGCGCGCTACCAGAAGATTCTGGCTGAACATCTGCAGCGATATTTAGTTGAAAGTGAGAAAGTTTATTATCACGCCGGTTATGATCTGCTGATCAGGCTTGAAAATTGTACGTACGAGCGATTATGCGATTTGTATCAGGCCGCCAACAGTTTTCGCCTCTTTCATAACAACCAGCGGCTGGGGTTTCGTAGTGGCCTGGGTTATTGCCTGATTAATGATATTAGCGATGACATCTATCAATTGGTTGGCAAACTGGGCATGGCTGCGGGTTTATCGCTGACCAATGGCCGACCTGAAAATCTTGAAGCGCAGCATAGTCGGATCCTCGGTAACCACATTGTCGATAAAACGGATATTCGCACGGCATTACAAAATGCACTGGATAACAATGCATTTGTACTGATGGCTCAGCCAATAGTCAGTACCAATGGTGAAGATCCGTATCATGAAATATTGATCCGCATGCTGAATGATAAGGGGGAATTTATTCCACCAAATAGTTTTCTGCCGGTTGCGCATGAGGCTGGATTGGCACCAGAAATCGACTTATGGGTAATAGAAAATACGCTGAAAGCGATGTCGAGCCACCCCAAACGTTGTTTCTCTATTAATCTGGCCCCGGTGACGGTATGCCGTTCAAACATTGTCTCGCAGATCACAAAACTCTTACAGGATTACGCGGTGGATCCCCAGCGGGTTATTTTTGAGATAACCGAAGCCGATACGCTGTCAGATAAAGAACAAACCGTTGAAACGCTATGTTTAATTCGCAAGCTGGGATGCCGCGTAGCGATTGATGATTTCGGTACCGGGTTCGCCAGTCATGCACGTCTGATGAATATCGAAGCAGATATTTTGAAAATAGATGGCTCATTTATTCGACGGATCACTGAAAGTGAAATCAGCTACTACATCGTTGAGTCATTCTGCCGCGTCGCCGAAATGAAGAATATGCAGGTGGTGGCTGAGTTTGTTGAAAACGCCAATATTCAGGCATGCCTGGAAAAAATGAATGTGGGGTGGTTACAGGGATATCACATCGGCAAGCCGACGCCGCTGCTCACGCTGGAATAGCGTAGCGCTAACGCAATTATGACTCAAAAAAGAGCAGTTTCTTCTCAGGTAGAGAACAAAAATTATGAGTGACATTATTAAAGTAAAAGAACGTTCGGTTACCGTATCACGAGGTGGGCCGGGGACACGCTTATTATCCTCATTGCGCGATATTCATCCTGGTGTTGCGATGAAGCTCGGAATGATTCTGGTTGTGTGCATCGCCACGCTATTGATTGGTGCCTCTTTTATTTTATCGTCTTATCTGTCCAAAGAATTGCAGGTCAATGCGCTGGAAATGATTAAGACCAATACGCGCATTTTCCATAATAGTATTTCTAATGAGTTTCAGAGGGTCACCAGAGATGCTGAGCATTACAGCAATGTTTATATTAACAACTACCAAAACGTCGCAGGAAAACCGCTGCGCTATATGGATGCAGCTGAATTAAAAGCGGTTCTGAGCAACCCAAATACCAACGCGCATTTCACCGAGTTAACCAGCGTATTCGCCAGTACTTTTGTTTTGCAAGGCGAACAGTTTGTTCGTGTTAGCAGTACGTTACTGGCGAGTTCTGGTAACACGGCGACGGCGACAGCATTGGGACACGATAACCCTGCATTACCGCTCTTGCTGAAAAACAAACCTTTTTCTGGCGTTGTCACGCTATTTGGAAAGCAGTTTATTAGCCACTATGAGCCAATTGCCGATAAATACGGTCAGGTTGTTGGCGCTGTTGCGGTGGGTTTTGATGTCAAACAAACCCTGCAACCGATTATCAGGCAACTGCTGGATGTGCATATTGGTAAAAATGGTTACGCCTACGTGCTGGATGCCGGATTCGAACCGGGACTTATGCTGGCGCATCCTTCGCTAAGTAACCAACAGGCTATCAATATTACTGACGCCAATGGTTATAAGCTCTTTGCCGATATCCTCGAACATAAAAATGGGATCACCTATTACAACTGGGTGAGCGGTTATGGTGCTGCTCCCAAGACCAAAGTCGCTGTCTATGAATATATTGAAGGGATCAATTGGATCATTGCCACGACCAGCTACGTGGATGATGTTGCCAGGAGCAGCAACCTTGTTCGCAATGGTTTATTGCTGTTTACCGCTCTGCTGTTGCCAGTCATTTTACTTCTTATTGCCGTGGCCAGCCGTTTCCTTATTTCACGCCGTTTAAATCGGGTGCTGAGAATTGCCCAGACCATCGCGGAAGGTGATTTAACAGTTGATGTCCAGGTTGACCACCATGACGAGATTGGCGAACTGCTGGGCGCGGTAGAAATGATGCGTCAGCGCCTGCACTCGCTGGTGGGGGATATGGTCTCTCACGCCAATTCGGTACATCAGGCATCGCTGCATATTACTGAAGCGGTAGATGGACAGGCATCAACCAGCGTGGAGACGTCATCTTCGGTAGCGGAAATCACCTCTACGATGGAGGAGCTGTCAGCCTCCTCCACCCAGATAGCCGAGCATTCGCGCGCGGTCGTCGATATTGCAAATCAGACGCTGGAAGATTGCAACAAAGGCTCAGATTCCATGTCGCAATTGCTGATGCGTATGACGGATATCGACAACGATAATCAGCAAAACATGCGAGAAATCATGATGCTCGGCAACAAGTCGACGGAAATCAGTCGCGTAATGGTGATTATTAATAGCGTCGCGGATCAAACTAAACTGATTGCCTTCAATGCGGCGCTGGAAGCGGCCAGTGCCGGAGAAGCTGGAAAACGTTTTTCTGTTGTGGCGGCTGAGATCCGTCGCCTGGCCGATTCGGTAACCGAGTCGACAGTTGAGATCGAGAATAAGATCAGCGAAATACAAAATGCGATCAACCGCCTGGTGCTGAATGCGGAAAAAGGCGGTGAGAGCATCAAAGCAGGAGCCAGAGCCTGTAAAGTGAGCGCTGAACATCTGAACGATATCGTTGTTACCGCAGAACAAACGTCTACGGCTGCGCTGCAAATTTCACTGTCAACACAGCAGCAGAAAACGGCAAGTAATCAAGTGGTGATGGCGCTACGCGAAATTGTCGTCGCCAGTAACTATACCTCGCAGTCCATCAAAGACATTCTGATCGTAAGTCAGGATATGACGCAGTTGTCGAAGGCGCTGAAAGAGGCCTCGACGTCATTTACCCTGACGGATATGGATGCATGAACAGCGACAACATTCGGGTACTGATCCTCGACCTGGGCAGCGTCTCGCGCAATGACCTGGTTAAGCAACTGGAAGATCACCCGCATATTAAGGTCGTGGGGCAATCCGCCCATCGTCGACAGGCGATTCGACTGTTGCAACAACTGATGCCTGACCTGCTGATCCTGACGCTGGAAAACTCGACCGCCGATAACGTCGAGGTCGTTGAGACCATTATGGCGACCAGAGCTATTCCCATACTGGTCATGCGCTTTGGGGCTGAAAATAACGGGGATGAGGATTACATTTCCCGCGGGGCGCTGGCGGTATTGCACCAACGCAGCGATGCGCCTTTATCGACAAACGCGCTACATCGCAAAGTGGAACTGCTGGTGGGGGTGAAAGTGATCCGTCATATCAAGGGATTACGCCATCCTACAGAGTCGATAATCCCGGTCATTCACCCGGTGATGGATGCGATAAAGACTACAGCAGACTGGCCCTTTGTGCTGGCGATAGCCTGCTCGACCGGAGGGCCGCAGGCGCTAAGCAAGCTACTGCAGGATTTACCCGGTACGTTCCCCTGTCCGGTACTCATTGCCCAACATATTGCCGATGGTTTTGCGAAAAATATGGTGCACTGGCTGGACAGCGTGACCGATCTGAAGGTGCGACTGGCGCAGGAAGATGATCGGGTGGAAGCGGGGTATGTGTATGTATTACCGCCTGAGCAACATTTGATTGTTAAAAGCGATCAACGTCTGGCAGCGATCCCGCGACAGGACAGTGATGTTTATCACCCGAGCTGTAATCTGCTACTGGAGTCGGTCGCAGAAGTGTTCGGTGAAAAAGCTGTCGGGTTGATTATGACCGGGATGGGGAGCGACGGCTGTCGTGGCATTGAACTCATTTTCCAGCGTGGAGGCAGAACGCTGGCGCAGGATGAAGAAAGTTCTGTTGTTTTTGGTATGAACAAGAACGCTATCGACAAGCAACTGATACATCGCACGATCCCGCTGGATGGTCTCGCAAAGGTCCTGCTGTCGATGGCTTTTCACGGGCATTTCGAGAGCCAATTGCCATGATACCCAATCTCCCTGATTATGCCCGGTTGATAAAGGACCGGGTTGGTTTGCACTTTGATAATGCGATGGAAGCACTGCTGAAATCGGCGCTGAGTCGACGAATGGCTGAGCGGGCTATCAGTAATTATTATGAATACTATGAGCAACTCCGCCTTTCTCAGGATGAGTTCGATAGTTTCATTACGCTGATTACGATTAACGAAACCTATTTTTTTCGCGAAAGCGATACGCTGGATTTAATCTGTGACAAATGGGTGCCTCGTCTCCTGCAGCAACGTAGCGGACCGGTACGCATCCTGAGCGCAGGATGTTCATCAGGGGAAGAAGCTTACTCGCTGGCGATCAAGTTGCATGAAAAATACCACGATGACATGGCGGGGCGGGTCGAAATCTACGGTTGTGACATTGACCCGGCGATCCTGGCCAAAGCCAGAAATGGCAATTATTCCAGCTACTCGTTTCGTGGCGTCGAACCGCTTATCCAGCAGCGCTACTTTACCCGTACAGGAAATCAGTATCGTCTGCATGATGCGATCCGTGAAAAAGTCACGTTTCACCGCGCTAACATTATAAAAGAGCAATTCCTGCCAGAGATTGACATCATTTTGCTGCGCAATGTGTCTATCTACTTCGACACGCCAACACGCCGCGAACTGCACGGTAATTTGCTGAAGATGCTGCAGCCACGGGGAGCGTTGTTCTTTGGTAATGCGGAAACGCTGGCCAACAATTTCGACATCCTTAAGCTGGAGCAAGAAGACGGTATCTTCTATTTTTGCCACCATAGCGAATCTCTCCGGGTCGTACCCACGCCCAGGGTTGCGGTACGAACGCCACTTACAGCACCTCCTGTTGTTATCGAACCACCTGCGCCAACGGCTCTTAAGTCTGATGACTGGCTGAAAAAGGCACGTGTCTGCCTCGATGAAAAATGCTTTTCTGAGGCTGAGGAATGTATTGCCTGCGTATTGCGTAATGATCCATGTAATCAGGATGCGCTGATTATTCAGGGGGTGATTGCCCTCGAACAGTGCGAGTTTTCTCAGACCGCTGGTAATGCGCAACAGATCCTCGCGCAGGATGAGTGGTCAGCGGAAGCCAAAATGCTGCTCGGCCTGGCAATGATGTGGCAGCACCAGACACAGCAGGCAATCGCATGGTTCAAACAGGTCGTCTATCAGGAGCCTGGATATTGGCCCGCCCACTATTATCTGGCCGAAATGTATCGACAAAGCGAGCTGCGGCAACCCGCACAGCGCACGTATCGCGTGGTGATGCAATTGCTCAACGATGAAGTGAAGAATCCTTCTACGGTTTGTCGTCTGCGTTTACCTATGGTCTTTCCTGGCAATACGTTTCGTTTTCTTTGCGAACATCAACTGGCGCAATTCGCCCATCAAAGCGGGTAACAAGAACGATTATGGCTATCGATCTGAAAAAATTCGTGCTGCGTTTTATTGATGAAGGGAGAGGTCATTTGCAGACGATCAGTGAGGGGGCATTTCTGCTCTCTGCTGATGAACATACCGATGCTTTAATCGGTGAGATGTTTCGGGCCGCGCATACCCTGAAGGGGGGCGCACGGATGTTGAAACTGCAGAGCATCGCAGATGTCACCCATCATCTTGAGGACGTTCTGAGCGAGCTGCGGGATAAAAAACTGACGCCTGACAGGGGGCTTGGCAACCTGATTCATGAGTCCGTGGAGTATCTTTCAAACCAACTGACCCAGCTCTTTGTCAGTGAGGGGGATAACCAACTGCCGCCAGCAGATTCGGGGTTGTGTGAACGACTTGCCTGTGCGAGCCGCGGAGAAAGTGTCTCGTTGGTGGTGGAAGCAAGCGGGCAATCAGAAAAAAATGCGGCTTCGACGGGCTCGATCGCTGTGGACGGCGGCATTAAACAAGCTGATTTTGTTCGTGTAAAACTGAATAAACTGGACAGTCTGATAGATATTCTGGGGGAAGTTGTCGCTGGCCATGACCGCCTCGAACAGCAGATACAAAACCTGAGTCAGCTTGTTCCGCGACTGTTAGGACTGAGCGCAGAGCAGCTTCGTCAGCAAATCCGCGATTTCAGTGCCCAGTTGAAGGAGAGCGTTCAGGTCCAGCATTTGCAAATGTTCGAACTGTACGACGTGGCGGCACGGATCCGTATGCTCCCGCTTTCAACCTTATTTGAGCCGATCTCCCTCCAGGTCAGTGAACTGGCCTCCACCCTGAACAAGCAGGTGGTTTGCCGCTTTGTCGGGGGAGAAGTGGAAATTGACCGTCAGCTAATTGACCGACTGTCAGAGTCACTGACGCATTTACTGCGTAATGCGGTCGATCACGGCATTGGGGAAATCGATGAGCGACTGGCGCTCGGTAAATCCACGCGCGGCACGATTACCATTACCACGCAGCAAGATGGCAGCGGAATATTATTGCGCGTGGAGGATGATGGTCGTGGTCTGAATTACCCGGCAATCAGCGCAAAAGCGGTGAGTAAAGGATTGGTGCCTGCCTCCATGGCCGGACAGCTCTCGGAACAGGAGTGTAACGAGCTTATTTTTCATCCCGGATTTTCTACCAGCCAGATTGTTTCTGAGCTTTCAGGTCGCGGTGTAGGTCTTGATGTCGTGCGTAAAACGGTGGTCACCGATCTGCAGGGGGATCTGCAGGTTTATAGCCGACAGGGGGTAGGAACGAGCTTCACTCTGCGTTTACCGGTCTCACTGACGATGATGCGCATCCTGCAATTTGAAGAGCAAGGCCATCTGTTCGGGTTGGCGGCTCAGTATGTGGTTGAGGTGGTGGAGTGTACTCCCGAGAGTATTAGCGATATTGCCGGACGCCCGGCCATTATTTTGCATAACGAGTTTATTCCGGTGGTCTGCGCAGGTGCTCTGCTGAGGATTCAGGAGCGCCAGGGGAGTTTGCCATCGACAGGGCAACGTTTAATCATCGTGCAGAACCAGTACAGCAAGATGGCGCTGCGGGTAGATAAGCTGCTCGATGAACGCAAGATGATGATCAAACCGTTACCAAAGCATATGCAACAGCAGTCGCTGGTGTCCGGAATGGTTCAGACGCCGGATAACCAACTGGTCAGCATTCTGCAAGTCCCCGCTCTGATGGCGATGGCGCAACAATCGCGACAAACCAGCCCGGTCATTCAGCCGGTTAACGCCGTACAAAATGCATGGCATGTGCTGGTGGTCGATGACTCACTGAATACCCGAGAGATAGAGAAAAATGTGCTGGAAGCTCACGGTTATCAGGTCACGCTGGCGGAGGATGGGTTGTCCGGGCTGCAAAAAGCAAAGCTGACCCAGTTTGATGCCGTGCTTACCGATGTGGAAATGCCGTTTATGGACGGTTTTACCTTCACGAAATCGTTGCGTGGGGAGAAGAACTACCAACACACACCGATCATTATCGTGACCTCCCGTGCGAAGGAAGAAGACCGTCGTCGGGGAATTCAGGTGGGGGCGGATGCTTACATCGCGAAGGGCGATTTTGAGCAGGACAGCCTGATAAAAACATTAAAAATGCTTTTGTGCTGATGGCGCAAAATCGAGAGAGAAGATGCGAATTTTATTAGTTGATGATGATCTCTTTGCGGCTGAACTGGCGTCTGTTTTCCTGGAAATGGACGGCTACGATGTGGTGATTGTGGAAAGTGCAATCTCCGCCTTAGCGTGTCTTGATTCAGAAAAAAATATCGATCTGGTCATTAGCGATCTGCATATGCCTGAAATTAGCGGACTGGATCTGCTGGCGCTTCTGCGCGCTCAGGATTGGCCTAAACCCTTCATTTTGCTGAGTGCAAATGAAGTCACTGGAAGTGACGTACCGTATGACCGTTGGGTGAAGAAAGATGAAAACCTGGCGGAAAATCTGGGCGCTGCGGTTAATGCGTTGCTGCAGCCTGCTGCTGTTACTGAATAAGCCATAACCTTACGATGAAACAAGATAATAAGCACATTGCCATGGCGGCTGCACAGGAAAAGATATCGCGTCTGCGGCAGGGGTTTTTGCGCCGTATCCCCGACATGCTGGCTCAAGCGGAAAGGTTATTGATTCAACTGGTCGAAGAACCCAGTGAAGGTTGTCGGAAACAGTTGCACATTCTACTACACAGTATCCATGGTTCGGCTGGCTCGTTTGGTTTTACCCCTCTGGCGAATGCCTCTGCTGAAGGTGAGCGTTTACTTGCAGATCCGGTGCTGGAGCAAAGCAAACTGCATTCCGACGAGCTACGTCGAATAATCAGGTGGCTGTATACCCTGACGCAAGAGCAACTCAATCTTGAACATCGTATCAGCGATACGGATTTCAAATTACCGATCGCCTCATCACGCACAAATGAAGGATTCGTCCGTCGGACCAGCAAACCGATCTATCTGTGTGATGATGATGTCGACCAGGTTGAACTGCTTGCTACTCAGTTGCGCTGTTTTGGTTTTACCTGCCATGTTTTCGCCAACACAGATGATTTTACTCAGGCCGTGCTGTCGCAGCCGCCTTCGGTGGTGATCATGGATGTCAGTTTTCCGGATAACGCCTACGGTGGTCCGCTGACCATGTCAGATCTGAAGAATAAGGTTGGAACGTCTTTTCCGGTACTGTTCCTCTCGTGCCATAGCGACTTTAAGGCGCGGATTAACGCCATTAAATCAGGTTGTGACGGCTATTATGTCAAACCGGCTTCCATTACTGACTTAGTGCAGGAGCTTCATCGTTTGACCCAGCCGTCGCTGAAAAAGCCCTATCAGGTGTTGCTGATTGATGATGAGCCAGCGGTCGCGGAATACAATGCGGAAATGCTGCGTATGGCGGGAATGGAAGTGCATGTTCTGGAGAAACCCCAGTATTTACTGCATGTTCTGAATTCCCATCCTGTCGACCTTGTCCTGATGGACTACCATATGCCCGAGTTTAGCGGTGAGGAACTGACTAAGCTGATCCGCCAAATACCGCAGCATATTGGTCTGCCGATTGCCTATCTCTCCAGCGAGACCAACAAGACGGCGCAGCTTGGCGCAATGCGCATCGGTGCGGAGGATTTTATTCTCAAGCAGGCAGATCCTCAGGAGCTCATTCACGCGGTATCTATCCGGGCGGAAAGAATGCGCGCCTTGCGCGCCCGCATGTCGCAGGACAGCCTGAGCGGTTTATATAACCACTCGACGACAACCCATTTTCTTAAAAGCGCTATCGCTGAAGCAAACTACAGCGGTAAACCGTTCTGTCTGGTGATGGTCGATCTGGATCGCTTTAAAAGCATTAACGATACCTACGGTCATGTAGTCGGCGATCAGGTCATTGTGGGGATTTCACAACTGTTTTCCCATCGCCTGCGCAGCACAGATATTGTGGGCCGCTATGGCGGAGAGGAGTTCGCAATTATTATGCCTAATACTAAAAGCGAAACCGCCGCGCTGGTGGTGGAGCGATTACGCAAGGATTACGAGCAGGTTGTTTTCTCCGTCAATGACACCCGTTTTCACAGTACCTTTAGCGCAGGTATTGCGCAGTGGCAATTTGGCGATCGTATTGAAGTACTCCGTGAACGTTCCGATCAGGCGCTGTATGCCGCGAAGCAAAAGGGGCGCAATACCTACTGTATTGCAGAAGAAAAGGAGAGAGTATGAGCCAACAACTGGAGCAAATTCTCGCGCTGAATCATGGTGAAAAGCCTGAGTGCGAAAGTGTTGATGAGCCGCAGCGTACGCTGGTGTTATTTCAACTGGCAGAGAATAATTTTGCGTTCTATGGCGCTCAGATCAAAGAGATCCTCGCGGAACGTCCTATCTCCTGGGTACCGTGCTGTGCGCCAATGCTGGAAGGGGTGATCAACTATCGCGGGCGGGTCGAGTCGGTGATGAGGCTGGATAGCCTCATTGATAAACCCGTAGCTAACCCGGCGGGAAAACGTACGATCCTGATCGGCTGCGGTGAGAAAATGCAAAGTGGCATCCTGATCGATAAGCTGATTGATGTTCTTGAAGTGGCAGAAAGTCAGATTCATCAGCCAGGTGATTCTCTTCCTCCGGTGCTACAAACCATCGCGGCTGGGGTGGTCAACGTGGCAGAAACCTGGTTCACCCTGCTCGATCTGGATCTGGTCTTTGACCGCTATCAGGAGACCAGCGGCTATGAAGTCTCTCATTAATCTGGATGCGGTGCGCGTGACGCTGGGCGTGCAGGATTTTTACATTCCGGCAAACCAGGTAAAGCGTTGTGCGCGGGTAGAGCAAGTTTTGCCGGAGATCCCGCGTTTTAGCCAGTGGCTTGGTATTGCAGATGAACCGCAAGAGGGAAGCCATTTACATCTGTTTGTCCCGGATAGTGGTGTTGAGTGCGGGTGGTACTTATGGGGGCAACTGGAAAACGTAATGCTATCCAGTGATACGATATTTGCGGTTCCCCCACTTCTGGCTCGCGGTTGTCGCCTGCCTGCCCTTCGTGCATTGGTAGGCAGCGAAACGTTTAGCCCATTGTTAAGCTGGCGCTGATCTTATATATGGTTGCAAGAACGTTTTCATATGCATGATTTATTTTACCTGTAAATCATTTTGTTTTTTATTTTTAAAGTCGCTCACTTTCCTGGCGTCTTATTTACCGTTCATTACATAAATAATGATTAGTTTAAATGTCTACATGATGACTTTATTTCGGTCGTAATATCAGGTATGTCACATTTTTAAATTTTTCAGGATGGTCAGCGCTTTTGGGATGATTTAAATCACTTTATTTATTCTTTATTTACTCAAAATGGTTTGGTGACTCTCTACGATAACAAGGAAATGGATATGAGTTTACCTTCCCAGGATAATAAGGTTGGGCCGGGGGCTTATTTTGCCCTGGCATTCGCCGCCGTATTTTTCTCCGGATTACTCGGGGGAAAAGAGTGGTACGGCGTATTTGATTTCACCACCCTGAATGGTGCTTTTGGCAAAGTAGTCAGTAAAGCAAGCCTTGACGGCGATACGCTGACAACGGCGACCAGCGCGTTTCGCGGTACCGGTGGTCACGGGGCTATGGATGGTTTCCTCTTCGCGTTAGGGTTGATTCCCGCGGTTATGTTTGCGTTGGGAATGATTAACGTGCTGGAGCACTACGGTGCCCTGCGTGCGGCGCGTCGTTTGTTAACGCCTTTGCTGCGTCCGCTGATGGGGATCCCGGGGAATACCGGCCTTGCGCTCATCGGCAGTTTGCAGAGTACAGACGTCGGCGCATCTCTGACGCGTAACCTGGCTGATGAGGGCGAAATCACTGAAAATGAGAAAGATATCTTTGCCATGTTCCAGTTTTCCGCTGGGGCTATGATCACCAATTTCTTCTCCTCAGGTGCAATCTTGTTCACCCTGATGGCGGTTGACGGCACACCGGCGGTGCCTGCATCCATTGGTGCATGCGTTGCTGTGATGTTCATTATGAAAATTGTTGGCGCCAACGTGATGCGCCTGATTCTGACCTTTACCAATAAAAAAGCCGAATCAACTGTACCGGGAGAAGCATCATGAGCGCACCAACCTCTAATCCAGTTATTACCGATGTCTTTGTAGAAGGTGCCCGTAAAGGCTGGAACATTGCGACAACCAGCACTCTGCCAAACGTGGTCATGGCTTTTGTCATCATCAAAGCGCTGGAGATTACCGGTGCGCTGAAAGGGCTGGGCATGATATTTGCCCCGCTAATGGGGCTGTTTGGTTTGCCTGGCGAAGCTGCCGCAGTACTCATTGGCGGCTGGATGTCGATGGGTGGGGGTATCGGCGTGGCGATTGGCCTGTTCGACAAAGGCATCCTGACGGGAGAGCACCTGGCTATCCTCGCTCCGGCAATTTATCTGATGGGCTCTCAAGTGCAGTATCTTGGCCGCATTCTAGGGGTTATTGGCACCAGTGCGAAACGTATTCCCCTGATGATTGTTATCTCCGTTCTGAACGCTTTTTTAGCGATGCTGCTGATGCGCGTTATTCTCTGATAAGGAATTACCATGGATTTGGAAAAGTATATTGATGAACTGCAAACGCTGGTCAACGTGGATTGCGGTACGCAGACGTTAGATGGCGTTGCCAGGGTGGCTGAGGTGATGCGCGAACTCTGGCAGCAGGAAGGCTGGCACACGGAACAGGTCGATTTAGGCAGTGCGGTAGGTCCGGCGTTGCTGGCGACCAATAAACCTGCAGCGACACATTACGATGTGCTGCTGATTGGGCATCTGGACACGGTATTTCCACAGGGGACGGTGGCTGAACGCCCGATGAGCCGTGATGCCAGTCGTCTGTACGGACCGGGTGTCTCCGATATGAAAAGTGGCTTACTGAATATTGTCTGGGCAATGCGTACATTGCCAGCGGAGCATCTGGATCGCTTATCTATCGCAGTGGCAATGAACCCGGATGAAGAGACCGGTAGTGTTCACTCCAGCCAGTGGATTGGGGAACTGGCGAAGCAATCACGCTACGTACTGGTATGTGAGGCTGCCCGGGCTGACGGCTCGCTGGTAAAAGCGCGAAAAGGCGTAGGCGGGTATCAGCTGACGTTTGACGGTGTTGCTGCACATGCTGGTAATGAGCCGGAAAAAGGGCGGTCCGCTATTACCGCATTTGCCAATAGCGTACTGGCGATTAACGCGTTAACCGACGTGGCGCGCGGCACCACACTTAATGTCGGCGTGGTGCAGGGCGGAAGTGCGGCGAACGTGGTAGCGGCAAAGCTGCACGCGGAAGTGGATGTACGGTTCTGGGAAAACGAGGAATATGAACGTGTTCATCACGCGCTGGAGTCGCTCTGCCAGCAAGGTTTCCTGGATGGTGTGACCACCACGCTCACCCGTGTAAGCCATAAACCTGCAATGGCGGCGAGCGAAGAGACTCAACGGCTGATGGCGCTGGTCGAGCGCGCGGGTCTGGAAGAGGGGATTACGGTGACATGGCAGGCTGTGGGAGGAGGAAGCGACGCAAACCACACGGCAGCGTTAGGTATTCCTACGCTGGACGGATTGGGTCCGATCGGCGCAGGCTTCCACAGTTCGGATGAATGGCTGGATATTGCCTCAATCGAACCACGGATTCGTTTATTAAAACGCATCATTACCATGTTGTAATCATCAATTAATATAGCCTCGCGTGCGAGGCTATATTATTTAGTATCTCTTATATATCATATTGCTGACGTCGCCGTTCTAAACGGCGATCGCGTAGCGTTGAATAAATAAAAGTGATAACAAATAGCAGGGAAAATAAGACGACAATCGTTGGCGCGGGTGCACTGTCGATGAAAAATGACAGGTACACTCCCATAAACGAGGTCACAAGTGACATGAAGACAGCCAGTAACAACGCATGGGAAAACTTTCGCGTAATTAATATCGCAATAGCGCCGGGGGCAATTAAGAGTGAGATCGACAAAATAATGCCTACCGATTTTAGCGTGGCCACAATGGTCAGGGCGATCATACACAGCAGACCGTAGTGCAATAGCGTGGTGTTCAGCCCGCTGGCTTTTGCCTGATGCGGATCAAACGCATGCAGCAGAAGATCTTTCCACTTTAACCCGATGATAAGCGCGATCCCCAGCGCAATCGCTGCCGTCTGCGCGATATCGCCAGGTGATACGCCCAGCATGTCACCGAACAAAATATGATCCAGATGGATTTCAGACTGGATCGAAACATACAACACCAGCCCCGCGCCAAACATCCCAGAGAAGACAATGCCCATCAGGGTGTCGCGCTTGATACGACTGTTATCATCGAGATACCCGGTAGCCACCGCACAGAACAGCCCGGCGACAAACGCACCAATCGCCAGAGGAATGCCCGCAATGTAGGCCAGTACTATCCCCGGAAACACGGCATGACTCATGGCGTCGCCCATCAGCGCCCAGCCTTTAAGCACCAAAAACACCGACAGCAACGCGCAGGGTATGGCGACAACAGTGGAGATGGTCAGTGCATTGACCATAAAGCTGAACTGAAAGGGTTCCAGCAACGTGGTTAAGAGCATGTGGACTCCTTGTTCACCTGACGGGCGCGGCGGCGATTCGCTAACAGACCGTGCTTAGGAGCGAAGACAAATGCCAGCAGGAACAACAGCGTTTGCAGGACGACAATAATCCCGCCGGTCGCACCGTCCAGCCAGTAACTTAGCCAGGCGCCAAAAAAGCTGGTCAGGCTGCCGATGGCGACGGCGATGGTCAGCAGGCGGGGAAAGCGATCGGTTAATAACCACGCGGTAGCGCCAGGTGTTACTACCAGGCAAATAACCAAAAATGCGCCAACGGTTTGTAGCGCTGCAACTGTGGAAACTGAGAGCAGTGTGAAGAACAGTAGCTTCAGACGGCCCGGATTCAGACCAATCGAGCGCGCGTGATTTTCATCGAAAAACACCACCATCAGATCTTTCCACTTCAGCAGCAAAATGGTCAGCGAGATCACACCAATAATCGCCAGTTGCAAAATATCTTCCGGGGCAATCGCCAGTACGTTACCGAGAATAATGGTTTGAATGTTTACTGACATCGGGTTAAGCGACACCATAAACAGCCCGATACCGAAGAAAGAAGAAAAAATCAGTCCAATGATCGCATCTTCTTTCAGGCGCGAACGCTGGTTAAGAAACAGCATACTGCCCGCAGCCAGCCCCCCGGAAAGAAATGCGCCGAGCGCGAAAGGAAGCCCTAACATCCAGGCACCGGCAACGCCCGGCACGATGGAGTGCGACAGCGCATCACCAATTAACGACCAGCCTTTGAGCATCAAATAGCATGAGAGGAACGCACACAGCCCGCCGACCATCGCGGAGACCCACATGGCGTTGAGCATGTACTGGTAGCCAAACGGTTCTGTCAGCCAGTTCATGATTATTCCCCCTCGTTAACCGTGCGTCGCGAAATAAATGGGCGCTCATCGTCGGTAATAACATGCTGCTCACCGCCGCTTAGCGCGACATGGCGCAAGACGCCGCTGAAGGCCAGCTCGAGATTCTCCGCGGTAAATGTCGTTTCGGTCGGACCGCTCGCCAGTACAGTGCCTTTAATCATCACGGTGTAATCACAAAACTCGGTGACTGAACCCAGATTATGAGTGGAGACCAGCATGGTTCGCCCCTCATCGCGCAGTTCGCGCAGCAGGTCGATGATGCGGGCCTCGGTTTTTACGTCTACGCCTGTGAAGGGTTCATCCAGTAAAATGACCTGTCCGTCCTGCGCGATAGCCCTTGCCAGAAAGACACGTTTTTTCTGTCCACCGGAGAGTTCGCCGATCTGACGGTGGCGGTATTCCAGCATGTCGACCCGTGCCAGCGCCGCATCGACGCATTCATAGTCACGTGCTTTTGGCCGACGCAGCCAGCCCATATGACCATAGCGCCCCATCATCACTACATCTTCCACCAGCACCGGAAATGACCAGTCCACCTCTTCCGATTGCGGAACATAAGAAATCAGATTCTGCTTCAGCGCTTTGCTGACTGGCTGTTGCAGGATGGATATGTCTCCCTGCGCCAGGCGGACAAAACCCATAAGTGCTTTAAAGAGCGTTGATTTTCCTGAACCATTCACCCCCACCAGGGCGGCAATAGAGCCGCCGGGGATCTGAAAAGTGGCATCCCGCAGAGCGGTGTGACCGTTGCGATACGTCACCGTAACCTGATTCACGGTAATCGCAGATTGACTCATTTTTGGCTCCTCAGACCGTCGTTGATACCGCTGACGATGGTTTCGGTCGTGACGCGCAGCAGATCCAGGTAGGTTGGTACCGGCCCGTCGGCTGCACTCAGGGAATCGACGTACAATACACCGCCGTAATGTGCGCCGGACTCACGTGCCACCTGACGCGCAGGTTTGTCAGAAACCGTGCTTTCACTGAATACTGTTGGGATCTGATGTTCTCTTATCGCGTCGATCACTTTGCGCACCTGTTTCGGCGTGCCCTGCTGATCGGCATTGATTGGCCACAGATACAGCTCTTTCAGATCGTTATCGCGGGCCAGATAGGAGAAGGCGCCTTCACTGGTGACCAGCCAGCGTTTATCGGCAGGGATTTTGGCCAGCGCCGCGCGCAGGGGATCGAGCGTCTGACGAATTTTCGTTTTATAGCTCTCGGCGTTTTTCTGATAGGTGGCGGCATTGTCCGGATCGTACTTGCTCAATGCATCGCGAATATTATCTACGTAGATAAGCGCGTTCTCTGCCGACATCCAGGCATGTGGATTCGGTTTTCCGTTATAGGGGCCTTCGCTGATGCCCATCGGTTTTACTCCGTCTGAGACCATTATTTCAGGTACGCCGGATAAGTTTTGGTAGAAACGGGCAAACCACAGTTCCAGGTTAAGGCCGTTGGAGAGAATAAGCTGCGCGCCCTGCGCCCGTTTAATATCCCCTGGAGTGGGCTGGTATTCATGAATTTCTGCGCCGGGTTTAGTTATTGAGCTGACCTCCGCCGCGTCACCCGCCACGTTGCTCGCCATATCGGCAATAACTGTAAAGGTGGTAATCACCTTAAACTTCTCTTTTGCCCAGGCCGGCGAAAGTGTAAGTGCCGTAAGAACGCTGGCAAGGAGAAACGACTTCAGACGGGGCAGGTGCGGCATAGTATCCCTCACAAGAAAGTGGTTAATTTATCGTCGAATATAGCCTTTGCTATGTTATATAGCACATGGCATAGATAAATGAAAATAATTCTTATTTGCGTAGGATGCTAAGGATGTATCACCTTCAGGTAATAGTCCTGTGTATGGTTAAGGTATATTATATATGCACCTTAAATACGGAGGCATTATGTCCGGCAAGCGTATTGCACGTGAAAAAATGACGATCCAGAAAATGATCTCGCTGTACGAGAGTCAGTGTCCACAGGCTTCGAACGAACAGGGGCATTACGATGCGCTGTTTGCCTATGCGCAAAAGCGGCTGGATAAGTGCGTCTTTGGTGAGGAAAAACCGGCTTGCAAACAGTGTCCGGTGCACTGTTATCAACCCGCAAAGCGTGAAGAGATGAAGCAAATCATGCGCTGGGCTGGACCAAGAATGCTCTGGCGTCATCCGATCCTGACAGTGCGCCACCTGATTGACGATAAACGCCCGGTCCCGGAATTACCCGAAAAATACCAGCGGAAGAAATAGATTTTTTGCCGGATAGCGGCGGCGATACTGGCCCGACAGGCAAAGCTCCGTCGGGCAATAAATTACGCTTTGGTGGCAATCAGAATTGCTGAGGCCTTGATCAGCGCAATGACACGACTTCCCTGGCTTAGCTTCATCTCTTGCTGACTTTCGTTAGTCACGACGGCAACTATGTCAAAACCAGCGTCAGTTTTGATATGTACCGTGGCGTTGACTGCGCCTTCGGTTACCTGTGAAACGCTACCGGCAAACTGGTTGCGGGCGGAGAATTTCAGGCCGCAGTCTTCTGTCGCCAGCGTGACCCAAGGGGCTTTGATCAGGGCAATTGCTTCTTTTCCTTTCGCCAGCCCCAGCGCCTGCTGGCTGCTATGAGTCACAATAGCGACCAGCTTTGCGCCGCCTGCCAGCGTCAGTTCAACTTCATCATTCACGGCGCCAGTTGCAACTGCACTTACTGTACCGGTTAATTGATTACGTGCTGATACCGCCATACTGCCTCCTTTCGTTGAGTTATCACCCAGTATAGCCACAATGGCTAAACCAACGCATCCTTATCAATGCCTAAACGCTTCATACGTGAGAGCAAGGTGGTGCGTTTCAGACCCAGCCGTTGCGCAGCTCCCTTAGGACCGGCTACGACGCCGTTAGTCTCTTTCAGTACGCGCATAATCAGCTGATATTCATCTTCTCCATCCTGCGCAACTTCTGTCGCCACTGGCGGTGTGGAAGGGGGCAGCGTAGTGACATCTGGCAGGGACAGTTGCAGTACATTGCCTCGGGTCAGCAGAACCGCGCGTTCGACCACGTTTTCCAGTTCACGCACGTTGCCCGGCCACTCCATGTTGCTCAGAGTGCGCAGCGCCTCAGCGGGGATACTGTCAATATTGCGCCCCATCCGACGGGCAATTTTAAAGGTGAAGGCCTTGACCAGCAGCGGAATATCTTCCGGACGCTCGCGCAGTGGGGGGAGATGGATCGGGAAGACATTCAGTCGATAGTACAGATCGTTACGGAACTCGCGATCGGCCACCATTTTTTTTAGATCGCGGTTGGTGGCGGCGATCAGGCGGACATCGGTCTGGATCAGCTTATTACTACCCAGGCGTTCAAACTCCTGCTCCTGGAGGACGCGCAGCAGTTTCGGCTGTAGCTCCAGCGGCATGTCGCCGACTTCGTCGAGGAATAACGAGCTTTTATCTGCCAGTTCGAAGCGACCAATGCGCTGTGTGCTGGCTCCGGTAAACGCACCGCGTTCATGACCAAACAGATCGCTTTCCAGCAACCCGGCAGGCATTGCCGCGCAGTTCATCTTCACCATCCGGCGGGCATTGCGTCCACTCAGATTATGAATCGCTCTGGCGATCAACTCTTTGCCCGTACCTGTCTCACCCAGAATCAGAACAGTGCTGTCGCTTTGCGCCACCATCTCGACCTGCTTGAGTACGCTGTACATTGCTTCACTGCGGCCAATGATTTCACCAAACTCGCTGTCCACATTGTTGAGCTGTTCGGTCAGTGCCAGGTTCTCATCGACCAGACGTTCTTTCAGGCGGTGGATTTCCTGATAGGCGAGAGCGTTATCAACAGCAATCGCCACGCGCTCGGCAATCTGGCGTAACAGTTTGAGGTTTGCGGTCGTGAAGACTTTCTCTTCACACTGCGCCAGCTTGAGGACGCCAAGCATCGTATTGCCTGACATTAGTGGTAGCAGGCACAGGGTTTGTATCTGGTTGCCCCAGGTCTCGAACAGCATGCGTTCATAAGGTGCAAGGGCATCGCGTTCGTTCAGGTTAATCAGCAGCATCTCTTTGCTTTTGAATACCCGTTCAGAGAGCGTACCTGCTTCATCCACTTCACTCTGTTCGTGCGCCGGATGGTGTTCATCCAGATAGTGAGTGGAGTATATGCTCAGCTTATTTTTGCGATCGCTGCGCAGTACGATGCTGATGTCATCGATATTGAAGTAATGGTGGATTTCTTTGGCGACTTCGCTGACCAGCTCATCAATATCCAGACGGGAGAGCACCGCATTGGTGATGGCGACAAGGATACGGAAGTTGTCACGCTCGCGACACAAGAGGTCGTAATCGACATTATTGCTGACCCGGCTCTGAATTTGCTCGGCGACGACGCCGACTATCTGGGTGAAGGTCTGCAGGCGGTTGTACTCTTTTTCACTCCAAGGACGGTCTTCGTTGCGGATAAATTCACAACCGCCAAAGATCCGTCCATCAGCCGCCAGCGGCAGCAGGCAGTAATGTCCAAATTCTGAGTACAGCGCACCGGATGCTAACTGCGGCCAGGTTTCTGTGAACTCATGGTAGTTACAGTGCAGCGCATCGGGACGAGACAGAATGCGGCGCACCGGTCCGTGAGCCAGCACCGTTTCGTCTTCATAATCGATGGGTTTACCATTTTCACGTGTCGCGAAATAACGCGCACGCTGCGTCTGCGCCTGCCATAACACAATAGCCGCGCAATCGGCCAGCGCCGAACGCTTGACCAACTGCGAAAGCGCCTCACTGAGAGACTGAAGATCGGGCTGCTGTAATAATGTACGAGTGATATCGAACAGGCCTTGCTGTCCGAGGTCGCTCATCGGTGTATACGACATATTGCTTTTCCAGGAAGCACCGTAGCGCGGTGCAAAAACGGTAAATGAATTATAGGTATAAGTTGTAAATTATTGCCGGGTGGCGGTTTCACCTTATCCGGTCTACGGGTAATTCATTGACTGTAGGCCCGGTAAGCGTAGCGTACCGGGCAATATATCAGCATATCCGCGGCAGCGGCTCTGCGTGTGGTAAATCAAGAGTTCGTTTCACGCCGTAAAGTCCGGCAAGGCGAACGCCTTTACGTTCGACCACTTCGCCAATCAGCGCTGCATCGCACCCTAACGGATGTGCGCGCAGTGCGGCGAGTACGGCTTCAGCGGCCTGACGTTCAACGGCAATGACCAGTTTTCCTTCGTTGGCAAAATTGAGCGCATCCAGACCCAGAAGTTCACAGACACCACGCACTGCGGGCTTCACAGGCAGGGCTGCTTCAGATAACTCAATGCCATAGCCACATGCCGCGGCGAACTCATGCGTCACCGCATTCACGCCGCCACGGGTGGCATCGCGCAGCGCCTTCACGCCAGGAATGTCGCGTAGCGTCTGGATCAGCGGTGTTAACACTGCGCAGTCGCTGATCAGTTCACCGTCCAGTCCCAGTTGCTCACGCAGGTTAAGGATGGTTGCACCGTGATCGCCAAGCGTACCGCTAACCAGCAGCACATCGCCCACGCCCAGAGTCTGTGCGCCCCAGTGAATATTGGCGGGGATCGCGCCCATTCCGGCGGTGTTAATGAACAGTTTGTCCGCTGCGCCACGCTGTACAACCTTGGTGTCGCCGGTCACGATAGCAATTCCCGCTTCGCGAGCTGTTGCTGCCATGCTGTTGACGACGCTTTTCAGCGTTTCCATCGGCAGGCCCTCTTCGAGGATAAAACCGCAGGAGAGGTAGCGAGGGATAGCGCCACTGACCGCAACGTCGTTGGCTGTGCCGCAGATTGCCAGCTTGCCAATATTACCGCCGGGGAAAAACAGCGGATCGATAACGTAGCTGTCGGTCGAAAACGCCAGACGATCGCCTTCGGCGACCAGTTGCGCCAGGTCCAGTCGGGCCTGATCTTCCTGTTCTGCCAGCCACGGATTAGCAAAAGCTTCCATAAACAGACTGTTGATCAACTGCTGCATAGCCTGACCGCCGCTACCGTGGGCGAGTTGTACGCTGTTCATGCTTCACACTCCTGCTGACGATACTGATACCAGGCGGCACATGCGCCTTCGGAGGAGACCATTAAGGCGCCAAATGCGGTCTCCGGGTTACAGGTTTTACCAAACAATGGGCACTGATGCGGCTTACATCTGCCGGTCAGTACTTCTCCGCAGCGCGCACGCGGATCGTCATACACCTGCTGCGGCGCTGGTTTGAAATGCGCTTCTGCATCAAAACGCTGATACTCAGGCGTCAGGTGAACGCCGGAGGATTCGATAACGCCCAGACCGCGCCATTCACTGTCGCCATTGACGCAGAACACGTCGGCAATCGCCTGTTGCGCCAGTGTGTTACCGGCATCCGGCACTACGCGGCGATACTGGTTCTCCACCTGGCTGTGGGCCGCTATTTTCTGCTCGATTAGCATCACGACGCCTTGCAGTAGATCAAGCGGTTCGAAACCAGCGACCACCAGCGGGCGATGAAAATCAGAGGCGATAAAATTATAGGCATCGGTGCCTATAACCATACTGACATGGCCTGGTGCCAAAAATGCGTCGATACCGTTGTCCGGTTGTTCCAACAGGCTACGCAGCGTTGGGATAAGCGTGATGTGCTGGCAGAAAAAGTAAAAATTCTGCACATCGCGTTGTTTTGCCTGCTGGAGAGTGATGGCGGTCGTCGGCATGGTGGTTTCAAAACCCAGACCAAAGAACACGACCTTACGGGTTGGATTTTCCTGCGCCAGCTTCAGCGCATCCATCGGAGAATAGACAATGCGGATATCCGCGCCGCGTGCTTTGGCTTGCAGCAGTGAACCCTGTTTACCTGGCACGCGCATGGCGTCGCCGAAGGTACAAAAAATCACTTCCGGATGGCTGGCAATTTCCACACAACTGTCAATTCTGCCCATCGGCAGAACGCAAACCGGGCAGCCTGGACCGTGAATAAACTCCACGTTTTCGGGCAGCAACTGGTCAAGGCCGAATTTGAAGATTGCGTGGGTGTGGCCTCCACAAACTTCCATAATGCGCAGTGGGCGTTCAGCGGTGTAGGGGAGGTGAGCGGCACGTTCACACAGGTGGTCTATCAACTGCATCACCTGTTCCGGTGCCCGATATTCGTCAACAAAACGCATTATTTCTCCTCGCCATACAGTAACGCGCCGACATCCGGCTCAACGTCAAACATATTTTGCAGCGCCTCGAGTGTGTCGCGCGCTTCGGCTTCGTTAATGATGCTCATGGCAAAACCTACGTGGACCAGTACCCACTGGCCCAGACGCGGTTGACCATTTTCATCACAGCTACCGACCAGCGTCAGGTCGACGTCGCGCTGAATACCGCAAACATCGACCTTAGCCTGGTTACCATCAATGGTGCGGATTTGACCCGGAACACCTATGCACATCGCTGATTCTCCAGCCACGACAGCCATTGATCCATCCCTTCGCCGCTGGTGGCGGAAATCAGGATTATCTCAATTTCCGGGTTCACTTCCCGGGCGCTGGCGATGCACTTTTCAACATCAAAATTGAGATACGGCAGCAGATCCACTTTGTTGAGCAGCATCAGCGATGCAGCAGCAAACATATGGGGATATTTCAGCGGCTTGTCTTCGCCTTCGGTGACGGAAAGCACCGCCACTTTATGACGTTCGCCGAGGTCGAAGCTTGCCGGGCAAACCAGGTTACCGACGTTTTCGATAAACAAAATACCGTTATCGGCTAAAGGCAGGCGTGGTGCTGCATCGGCAATCATTTGCGCATCAAGGTGGCAGCCTTTACCCGTATTAACCTGGATTGCTGGTGTTCCGGTGGCGCGAATACGCGCTGCGTCGTTGACCGTCTGCTGGTCGCCTTCAATGACCGCGCACGGCACGCTGTCTTTCAGCTTCATCAGTGTTTCGGTCAGCAGCGTCGTTTTACCGGAACCTGGACTTGATACGAGATTGAGTACCAGATGCTGGCGGGCAGCGAAGCGGGCGCGATTGCGCTCGGCCAGACGGTTGTTTTTGTCCAGCACGTCAATTTCCACTTCCAGCATACGGCGCTGGCTCATGCCTGGAGCATGGGTACCTGCTTCGCCGTGACCGTAATGTAAATCGCCTTCTGCGGTCTGGCTCGGCGTGAAACTGGAGGTCTTCACACCGGTAATGTTTAGCGCCGGACGAGCCGCCGGAGCAAATGGCGCGCTGCGAAACGCTGAGTGGGGGTTATGTTCATCACCCTCTATATAAAGGTTGCCTTCCGCGCAACCACATGTCGTACACATCGCTCACTCCTGATCTTTTCACTTTCGGTAAATCTGTTGCCGGACAGCATCTCGCCTTTTCCGACCTACAAACGTGCTCTTTCTGTAGACTGGATAAGAGGCTTAAGCGTCGCCATCCGGCGCTGGAGTCTGGTCTATTTCTATTCGTCGAATCTGTAACCCGTCATCGGCCACAATTCTCAGCATGTCGCTATTGCATTGTGGACAGCGACGAACGCGTTGCGTCAGTAACGTGACGTATTGCTGACAGGACTCGCACCAACATTCGGCTTCTTGTTCTTCGAGGTGGAGTTTACAACCTTCTGCAAGGGTGCCACGGCATACCAGATCAAAACAAAAGGCGAGAGCGCTGGTTTCTACGCAAGAAAATGCGCCAATTTTGAGCCAGACCCCAGTTACCCGGTGAGCACCGTGCTGTGCGGCCTGTTGTTCAATCAATTCCAGTGCCCGTTGGCAGAGGGTTATTTCGTGCATATCGCCTCCCATGTTGTTGTCGTTTCAAAAGCAATAAACATGCCAGGTTGAATTTTTCCTCTCGTGACAATGACGACGATGACGAAATGACATGTCGTCATGCATGCTTGTTTTTGTATCTTAATGAAAATAAAGAATTTTAATGTTGGCATGAAATATGCTTAAGGCAGTTAGTCTCTGCTAAACGGGTAACCTGACATGACTATTTGGGAAATAAGCGAAAAAGCCGATTACATCGCTGAACGGCACCGTCGCCTACAGGACCAGTGGCGTATTTACTGCAACTCGCTGGTACAGGGGATCACCCTGTCGAAAGCGCGTTTGCATCATGCAATGAGCTGTGCGCCGGACAAAGATCTGTGCTTTGTCCTTTTTGAACACTTCACTATCTACGTCACGCTGGCGGACGGCTTTAACAGCCATACCATCGAGTACTACGTTGAAACCAAAGACGGTGATGATAAGCAACTGATTGCACAGGCACAGTTGACCATTGACGGCAAAGTTGATGACCGCATTAGCAACCGCGATCGCGAGCAGGTGCTGGAGCACTATCTCGAAAAAATCGCCAGAGTCTACGACAGCCTGTACACCGCGGTTGAAAACAATATGCCGGTAAATTTAAGCCAACTGGTAGAAGGACATAACCCGGCATAAGCCTCGGGTGATGCTCGCTTGAGTCGTGATGAGATTTTTACGCTGTATCACGACATTTTAGGGAATGGACATGTCGAAAAATGTCGAAAATGACATTTGATAAACATGTTTTCGTCAAAAATGACTATCACCTGAGGAATGCCTGGTGAATCGTTTTGTAATTGCTGACTCCACTCTTTGTATTGGCTGCCACACCTGTGAAGCCGCCTGCTCAGAGACGCATCGCCAGCATGGCCTGCAGTCAATGCCGCGCCTGAAAGTGATGCTAAATGAAAAAGAATCTGCACCGCAGCTTTGCCACCATTGTGAAGATGCACCTTGTGCCACCGTTTGCCCGGTCAATGCGATTAACCGTGTCGACGGCGCCGTACAGCTAAATGAAAGCCTGTGCGTAAGCTGCAAATTGTGTGGGATCGCCTGTCCGTTTGGCGCCATTGAGTTTTCCGGCAGTCGTCCGCTGCACATCCCGGCGAACGCGAATACCTCAAAGGCCCCTCCGGCTCCACCAGCACCGGCTCGCGTCAGCACGCTGCTGGACTGGGTTCCAGGTATTCGTGCCATTGCGGTGAAATGCGACCTGTGTAGCTTTGATGAACAAGGTCCGGCTTGTGTACGTATGTGCCCGACGAAAGCCCTGCACCTGGTGAGCAATACAGATATCGCTCGCGCCAGCAAACGTAAGCGTGAGCTGACTTTTAATACCGATTTCGGCGATCTCACCTTGTTTCAGCAGGCTCAGAGTGGGGATGCAAAATGAGCGCAATTTCACTGATTAACAGCGGCGTGGCCTGGTTTACGGCTGCGGCGGTTCTGGCATTTCTGTTTTCATTTCATAAAGCGCTAAGCGGCTGGATTGCCGGCGTTGGTGGAGCAGTCGGCAGCCTGTGTACGGCGGCAGCGGGTTTCACCGTGCTGACCAATGCGCTGGCGGTCAGCAGCGTGATACCGTTTATCGGTCACAGCATGCAAATAACTCCACTGAACGCAATCTGGCTTATCACACTGGGTCTGTGCGGCCTGTTTGTCAGCCTGTACAACATCGACTGGCATCGTCATCCACAGGTTAAAGCCAACGGTTTGTTGGTGAATCTGCTGATGGCTGCGGCCGTGTGTGCAGTGGTTGCCAGCAACCTCGGTACGCTGGTGGTGATGGCTGAAATCATGGCGTTGTGTGCGGTGTTCCTGACCGGTTGCAGCAAAGAGGGCAAGCTGTGGTTTGCTCTGGGTCGTATCGGTACGCTGCTGCTGGCGGTCGCTTGCTATCTGGTATGGCAACGCTACGGCACGCTCGAACTGCGTCTGCTCGACCTTCGCACCCAGGAATTGCCGCTCGGCTCTGACATCTGGCTGCTGGGCGTTGCCGGTTTTGGTTTGCTGGCCGGGATTATCCCGCTGCACGGTTGGGTGCCACAGGCACATGCCAACGCCAGCGCACCTGCTGCGGCGCTGTTCTCTACCGTGGTAATGAAGGTTGGCCTGTTGGGCATTCTGTCCCTGTCGCTGCTGGGCGGTAATGCACCGCTGTGGTGGGGCATTACCCTGTTGGTACTGGGGATGATCACTGCATTTGTTGGCGGTCTGTATGCGTTGATGGAGCACAACATTCAACGTCTGCTGGCGTACCACACGCTGGAAAACATCGGCATTATTCTGCTGGGGCTGGGTGCCGGTGTGACCGGCATTTCCCTTAATCAACCGGCGCTGATTGCACTTGGTCTGACCGGCGGTTTGTATCATCTGGTGAACCACAGTCTGTTCAAAAGCGTCCTGTTCCTGGGGGCCGGCAGCATCTGGTTCCGTACTGGTCATCGTGATATCGAAAAACTGGGCGGTATCGGTAAGCGCATGCCGGTGATTTCCCTGGCGATGCTGGTTGGTCTGATGGCGATGGCCGCGCTGCCGCCACTGAACGGGTTTGCCGGTGAATGGGTTATCTATCAATCCTTCTTCAAGCTGGGTAACAGCGGAGCGTTTATCGGCCGTCTGTTAGGTCCGTTGCTGGCGGTCGGGCTGGCGATTACCGGCGCGCTGGCTGTGATGTGTATGGCGAAAGTCTATGGCGTAACGTTCCTTGGCGCACCGCGTACGAAGGAAGCTGAAAACGCCTGTTGCGCACCGATCCTGATGGGGGTGAGCGTGGTTGCGCTGGCAGTCTGCTGTGTGATTGGCGGCGTTGCCGCACCATGGTTGCTGCCACTTATCTCTTCAGCTGTGCCACTGCCGCTGGAAACCGCGAACACGACCGTTTCCCAACCAATGATCACCCTGTTGCTGATTGCCTGTCCGCTGCTGCCGTTCATTATCATGGCGATTTTCAAAGGCAACCGTCTGCCGTCGCGTTCGCGCGGTTCCGCCTGGGTATGTGGTTACGATCATGAGCAGTCAATGGTGATCACCGCGCATGGCTTTGCTATGCCGGTTAAAGAAGCCTTTGCTCCGGTACTGAAACTGCGTAAATGGCTTAACCCGGTGTCACTGGTTCCGGGCTGGCAGAATGCGGCTGCACCGGTTCTGTTCCGTCGCCTGGCATTGATTGAGCTGGCGGTGCTGGTGGTGATTGTGGTTTCACGAGGAGCCTGAGAATGAGTGTTTTATATCCGTTAATTCAGGCGCTGGTGCTGTTTGCCGTTGCGCCGCTGCTGTCCGGCATTACCCGCGTGGCGCGTGCACGTTTGCACAATCGCCGTGGTCCGGGTGTTTTGCAGGAGTACCGTGACATTATCAAACTGCTGGGGCGTCAGAGCATTGCGCCTGCGGATTCCAGTTGGGTCTTTCGCCTGACACCATTTGTGATGGTCGGCGTCATGCTGACTATCGCTACCGCATTGCCGGTAGTGACGGTAGGTTCTCCGCTGCCGCAACTGGGTGATTTGATCACGTTAATTTACTTGTTCGCCATCGCCCGTTTCTTCTTCTCTATTGCGGGGCTGGATACCGGTAGCCCGTTCACCGCGATCGGCGCCAGCCGTGAAGCGATGCTCGGCGTACTGGTTGAGCCGATTCTGCTGCTGGGTTTGTGGGTCGCAGCGCAGGTTGCCGGTTCAACCCATATCAGCAATATCGCTGACACCGTTTATCACTGGCCTGCGGCGCGCAGCATCCCGCTGATTCTGGCGCTGTGCGCCTGTGCTTTCGCCACCTTTATCGAAATGGGCAAACTGCCGTTCGACCTGGCAGAAGCCGAGCAGGAGTTACAGGAAGGTCCGCTGACTGAATACAGCGGCAGCGGTTTTGCGGTGCTGAAATGGGGTATCAGCCTCAAACAACTGGTCGTTTTGCAAATGTTTGTCGGCGTGTTCCTGCCGTGGGGACAGATGGAAACCTTTACTGCGGGTGGACTGCTGCTGGCACTGGTGATAGCCGTCGTCAAGCTGATCCTCGGCGTGCTGGTCATCGCCCTGTTTGAAAACAGCATGGCGCGTCTGCGTTTTTGCGCCACTTCACGCGTGACCTGGGCCGGTTTTGGGTTTGCGTTTTTAGCGTTCGTCTCCTTGCTGGTGGCGTGATTTAAGAGAGTTTGAGCATGTCTGAAGAAAAATTAGGTCAACAATACCTTGCTGCACTGCACCAGGCTTTCCCTGGCGTCGTACTGGACGAAGCCTGGCAGACCAAAGATCAGCTGACCATCACCGTGAAGGTAAACTACCTGCCGGAAGTGGTGGAGTTCCTTTATTACAAACAGGGCGGATGGTTGTCCGTGTTGTTTGGTAACGACGAACGCCAGCTGTGCGGCCATTACGCGGTGTATTATGTCTTGTCGATGGAGCAGGGCACTAAATGCTGGATAACCGTTCGCGTAGAAGTTGACGCCAATAAACTGGAATTCCCGTCTGTCACGCCACGCGTACCGGCTGCCGTCTGGGGCGAACGTGAAGTGCGTGACATGTACGGTTTGATCCCGGTGGGGCTGCCGGACGAACGTCGTCTGGTGCTACCGGATGACTGGCCGGATGAACTCTATCCGCTGCGTAAAGACAGCATGGATTACCGTCAACGTCCGGCGCCGACTACCGATGCTGAAACCTATGAGTTCATCAACGAACTGGGCGACAAGAAAAATAATGTAGTGCCTATTGGCCCGCTGCACGTGACCTCCGATGAACCGGGTCACTTCCGTCTGTTCGTTGACGGCGAAAACATTATCGACGCCGACTACCGCTTGTTCTATGTCCACCGTGGCATGGAAAAACTGGCAGAAACCCGCATGGGTTATAACGAAGTGACTTTCCTGTCGGATCGCGTGTGCGGCATCTGTGGTTTTGCCCACAGCACCGCGTACACCACCTCCGTTGAGAATGCGATGGGTATCGTAGTACCGGAGCGTGCGCAGATGATCCGCGCTATTCTGCTGGAAGTTGAGCGTCTGCACTCTCACCTGCTGAACCTGGGGCTGGCGTGCCACTTCACCGGTTTCGACTCCGGCTTTATGCAGTTCTTCCGCGTACGTGAAACGTCAATGAAAATGGCAGAGATCCTCACCGGTGCGCGTAAAACTTACGGTCTGAACCTGATCGGAGGGATCCGTCGCGACCTGCTGAAAGAGGACATGATCCAGACTCGTCAACTGGCGCAACAGATGCGTCGTGACGTGCAGGAACTGGTTGATATGCTGTTGAGTACGCCGAACATGGAACAGCGTACCGTCGGGATTGGCCGTCTGGATCCGGAAATTGCCCGTGACTTCAGTAACGTTGGCCCGATGGTTCGCGCCAGCGGTCACGCGCGTGATACCCGCGCAGATCACCCGTTTGTGGGTTACGGCCTGCTGCCGATGGAAGTTCACAGCGAGCAGGGCTGTGACGTCATTTCTCGTCTGAAAGTCCGCATCAATGAAGTCTATACCGCGCTGAATATGATCGACTTTGGTCTGGATAACCTGCCTGGCGGTCCGCTGATGGTGGAAGGCTTTACCTATATTCCACACCGTTTCGCGCTGGGCTTTGCGGAAGCGCCGCGTGGGGATGATATCCACTGGAGCATGACCGGCGACAACCAGAAACTGTACCGCTGGCGTTGCCGTGCGGCCACCTACGCTAACTGGCCGACGCTGCGTTATATGCTGCGTGGTAACACTGTTTCCGATGCCCCGCTGATTATCGGTAGCCTCGATCCTTGCTACTCCTGTACTGACCGTATGACCGTGGTTGATGTGCGTAAGAAGAAAAGCAAAGTCGTGCCGTACAAAGAACTTGAGCGCTACAGCATCGAGCGTAAAAACTCGCCGCTGAAATAAGGAATCGCCATGTTTACCTTTATCAAAAAAGTCATCAAAACCGGTGCACCGACGTCGTCGTATCCGCTGGAGCCGATCGCGGTCGATAAAAACTTCCGTGGTAAGCCGGAGCATAATCCGCAGCAGTGTATTGGCTGCGCAGCCTGTGTGAATGCGTGCCCGTCAAACGCGCTGACGGTTGAAACCGATCTGGTCACCAATGAACTGGCCTGGCAATTCAACCTTGGTCGCTGCATCTTCTGTGGCCGTTGTGAAGAAGTCTGCCCGACGGCGGCGATCAAACTGTCTCAGGAATATGAGCTGGCGGTGTGGAAGAAAGAAGATTTCCTGCAGCAGTCTCGCTTTGCGCTGTGCAATTGCCGCGTATGTAACCGTCCTTTTGCGGTGCAAAAAGAGATTGATTACGCCATTGCACTGCTGAAGCATAACGGTGATAGCCGTGCGGAAAATCACCGTGAAAGCTTTGAGACCTGCCCGGACTGTAAACGCCAGAAATGCCTGGTGCCGTCTGACCGTATTGAACTGACTCGCCATATGAAAGAGGCCAGCTGATGAGCAATTTATTAGGCCCACGTGATGCCAACGGTATTCCGGTACCGATGACGGTAGATGAATCTATTGCCAGCATGAAAGCGTCGCTGCTGAAAAGCATCAAGCGTTCTGCTTACGTCTATCGTGTTGACTGCGGTGGCTGCAACGGTTGCGAAATCGAAATTTTTGCTACCTTGTCCCCGCTGTTTGATGCCGAACGTTTCGGTATCAAAGTTGTTCCGTCACCGCGCCATGCGGATATCCTGTTGTTTACCGGCGCGGTAACCCGCGCGATGCGCTCTCCGGCGCTGCGTGCCTGGCAATCAGCGCCAGATCCGAAAATCTGTATCTCCTACGGAGCCTGCGGTAACAGTGGTGGCATCTTCCACGACTTATACTGCGTATGGGGCGGCACCGACAAAATCGTACCAGTGGATGTTTACATCCCAGGTTGTCCGCCGACGCCTGCGGCGACGCTGTACGGCTTTGCGATGGCGCTGGGCCTGCTGGAGCAGAAAATTCACGCGCGTGCACCGGGTGAACTGGACGAACAACCAGCTGAAATTCTGCACCCGGATATGATACAGCCTCTGCGTGTGAAGGTGGATCGTGAAGCGCGTCGTCTGGCGGGTTATCGCTATGGTCGCCAGATTGCCGATGATTATATGACGCAGTTAGGGCAGGGCGAAAATCAGGTGGCGCGCTGGCTGGAAACGGAAAACGATCCGCGTCTGACCGAGATCGTTACTCATCTTAACCATGTAGTTGAAGAGGCGCGTATCCGATGAGTGAAACGGTGGTGTTCAGTCAACTGAGCCGTAAGTTTATTGATGAGAACGATGCGACGCCCGCCGAGGCGCAGCAGGTTGTCTATTACAGCCTGGCGATTGGCCATCACTTAGGCATCATCGATTGCCTGGAAGCGGCGTTAACCTGTCCGTGGGATGAGTATCTGGCGTGGATTGCGACGCTTGCCGAAGGAAGCGAAGCCCGCCGCAAAATGGAAGGCGTGCCGAAGTACGGCGAGATCGTCATCGATTTTAACCATGTACAGATGCTGGCGCGTGCGTTTGATGACGCGCGCGCCGTACAAACTCCACAGCAGCAGGAATGGAGCAAGCTCATGCTCAGTATGCTCCATGATATTCATCAGGAAAGCGCCATCTATCTGATGGTGAGGAGACACCGTGACTGACGTTTTATTGTGTGTCGGTAATAGCATGATGGGGGATGATGGCGCGGGTCCGCTGCTGGCGGAAATGTGTGCTGCGGAACCTAAAGGTAGCTGGGTGGTTATCGACGGTGGCAGTGCCCCGGAGAATGATATTGTGGCAATCCGCGAGCTGCGCCCGGCGCGTTTGCTGATTGTCGATGCTACCGATATGGGGCTGAATCCTGGTGAAATCCGCATTATCGATCCTGATGATATTGCCGAGATGTTCATGATGACCACGCACAACATGCCGCTGAACTACCTGGTTGATCAACTGAAAGAGGATGTCGGCGAGGTGATTTTCCTCGGTATTCAGCCGGACATCGTTGGCTTTTATTACCCGATGACGCAGCCGATCAAAGAGGCGGTTGAAACCGTCTATCAACGATTAGCCGGGTGGGAAGGCCATGGTGGATTTTCGGAGTTAGAAGCACCTGAAGAGTAAACCGTATCAGTGCCGGATGTTTGCCGCATCCGGCCTGTTTATCTCGCCTGCGCCGGTTGTTACTCCGTTGCCTGCTCAATAATTAATTTCCCCTGCATTACCGAAACATTTACCGCTGTGCCGGTAGGGAACCCTGCCTGTTCAAGCCAGTCACCGTTCAGCGTTAATGAGGCATGCCTGCTGATACGTAGCGTGAACCCGGTGTGACGATCCTCGTACCGCTTTCTGACATAACCTACTTTTAAACGACGTACGGGTTTGGTGATAACCACTGCTGTTTTGCCATTTTCATCAGACATGAGCCATTCCTTGTGGCGGAGGGTTAAGATTAAAAACTACTGAATAAAATGACAGTAAAAAAGCGCGGGGGCAAACCTGAAACTGGAAGGATGATTCCACATTTGAAATGCAATGAATGAAATGAAGATGTAAAGCAATGCCGGAAGGTGGCAGAACCCTCCGGCAGGTAGATTACTCCAGGTCTGCCCCATTGCTGGCTATGACCTTTTTGTACCACCAGAATGACTTCTTACGTGTCCGTGCGAGCGTCCCGTTACCTGCATCATCCCGGTCCACATAGACAAAACCGTAGCGTTTGCTCATCTCGCCGGTTGAGGCGGAGACCAGATCGATACACCCCCAGGTGGTATAACCCATTAGCGGTACGCCATCTTCAATAGCGTCAGACATGGCGCGAATATGTTCGCGTAAATAGCTTATGCGATAGTCATCATTGATGTTGCCACTGGCATCCATCTCATCTTTTGCCCCAAGCCCGTTCTCCACCAGAAATAGCGGTTTCTGGTAGCGGTCATACATCATGTTCATGGTGATACGCAGACCCAGCGGGTCTATGCCCCAGCCCCATTCGCTGGCCTCAATGTAGGGATTGCGTAGCGATTTCACTACGTTGGCGGCGCTGGTATTGCCGGCATTCATTTCCGCCGAAGCGCAACGTGATGCGTAATAGCTGAAAGAGACAAAATCGACGGTATTTTTCAGGATCTCGTCATCTTCCGGGGCTTTCTCTATCACTACGCCTTTTTCACGAAACACCCGGGCTGAATAAGCGGGATAAGCCCCGCGCGCCTGGACATCAATGAAAAACAGGTTTTCGCGGTCTTTTTCCAGCGCGGTCCACACATCTTCCGGTTTGCATGAATAAGGATAAAAATTTCCGCCAGCCAGCATGCAACCAACCTGGTTGTGCGGGTTGATTTCATGAGCAATTTTGGTTGCCAGTGCACTGGCAATCAGTTCGTGGTGCGCGGACTGATATTTCACCTGATCCTGATTTTCACCGTCTTCAAACACCAGTCCCGCGCCTGAGAAAGGGCTGTGTAACATGATGTTGATTTCATTAAACGTCAGCCAGTATTTCACCAGACCGTCGAAGGCTTCGAAGCAGGTACGGGCGTAACGGGTAAAGAACTCCACCATTTTGCGGTTACGCCAGGAGCCGTACTCGGTCACCAGGTGCATTGGTACATCGAAGTGACACAGGGTAACTAATGGTTCAATACCGTATTTTTTGCATTCAGCGAATACCGCGCGATAAAAAGCGATACCTTCTTCATTCGGCGTGAGTTCGTCCCCATTCGGGTAGAGGCGGCTCCATGCAATTGAGGTGCGAAAAACCGTAAATCCCATTTCCGCCATCAGGGCGATATCTTCCTGATAACGATGATAGAAATCTATCGCATCATGGCTGGGATAAAACTCGTCATCCCGCAGCTGAAAGCGCTTTTCCTGACCCAGTTTGACGGGCATCCGGTGCGCGCCGTGTGGGATCATATCCACGGTAGTCAGCCCTTTGCCGCCTTCCCGATATGCCCCTTCAGACTGGTTGGCGGCCAGTGCGCCGCCCCATAAAAATCCTTGCGGAAAAACAGACATAGTAAACCTCAGTTATGGCCAGTCAGATGCTGGCTCCATTGATATTGCCCGGTTGCGCAGCCTGGTTTTTTCTGGCCTGTGCGGCTGCATCTTCGACGGGAATATCCTCAAAGCCGAGAAGTAGCGTTAATACAAAGGACAGCACAACTGCCAGCGCCATTACGCCAAATACCCAGACGATAGTCATTGGATTGGCCGGATCGAAAAACTGTACACTGGTGAATAGCCCTGGTGCTGCCATCGAGTGGCTTGCCAGCCCGGCCATTCCGGCAACGGCTCCACAGATAAAGCCACTGATAAGACTCGCAATCAGTGGACGTTTCAGGCGTACTGCCACACCGTACAGCGCGGGTTCGGAAATGCCCGCCATAATCGCGGAGGCTGCCGCCGCCAGCGCCGTCTGGCGCAGCTCAGGGTTTTTGGTTTTCCATGCCACAGCTAAAGATGAGCCGCCAAGCGACAGGTTGGCGCCGATTTCAGATGGCATGACCATGCCTTCTTTACCGGTCTCGGCGATGGTCTGAATAATGGTTGGTGTAAAGACGCGATGCATGCCGGTCATTACCAGCAACGGCCACAGCGCACCCATAATGGCGACTGAGAGCCAGCCCAGATAACCGTGAATGGTGTAAACCAGAGCCGAAATCGCGCTGCCGATCCAGATCCCGATCGGGCCAATGAGTACGATGGCGAGTGGGGCGGCGATCAGAACGATCAGCATCGGTTTAAGGAAGTTTTTCGTCACCGCCGGAGTGATGCGATCCACCCAACGCTCGATATACGACAGGCACCAGGTCATGACCAGCGCCGGGATCACCGTATACGTATATTTCACCGCAGTGACAGGGATCAGCGCAAACTCAACGTGTTCACCCTGTGCGGCCTTAGCCATCAGCTCGATAAAGCTTGGATGCACCAGTACGCCCGCAATGGCGATGGCCAGCGACATATTGGTTTTGAATTTAATGGCTGCCGAGGCAGCGACCATCAGCGGCAGGAAGAAGAATGCGCCGTCACCTATCACCGTCAGGATGGTCAGCGTTGAGGAGCCTTTTTCCAGAATGCCGGTCATCTCAAGGATCATCGCCAGCAATTTCAGCATCGATCCACCAATAATCGCCGGGATCAGCGGCGACATGGTACCGATCAGCGCATCGAGGATCCCTGCGCCAATACGCTTCAGGCTCAGCTTAGGTTTTACTTCCGACTCGGCAGGTTGCATATCACCAGGCAGCAGGTTGACGACTTCGCGGTACGCTTGCGAAACGGTGTTACCAATGATCACCTGACATTGATTGTCGTTACGCACCACACCGAGTACGCCAGGGAGTGTTTTCAGTGTGGCGCTGTCGACCAGTGAGTCATCTTTGAGAACGAAACGTAATCGGGTCATGCAGTGCGTCACTGCGGTGATATTCCCGACGCCGCCCAGAGCCGTCACAACGGAGCGCGCCAGCGCTGCATAATTCTTAGACATCGAATTTAATCCTGTTTTATCAGTAGGGTACGTTATGTCTTGCCGTTTACTCTGGTCTCATTTCTGTGTCGGTGAAACAGTGTTAGGAAACCGGTTTCATAAAAGCATGTTTATTTTTTGTAATATGAGCAAGATTTAATTTTGATCGGTTATTATAAATGTGATTACGATCACCAGATATGGGGTACTGCGGTTGAGCAGCGGGGACAGTAGCCAAACGGTGCAGTACACTGCGTCACATTGAGTGATAAGGGATGAGTAATATGACCACGATGCTGGAGGTGGCGAAGCGTGCCGGCGTGTCGAAAGCGACGGTTTCCCGGGTGCTTTCAGGGAACGGCTACGTCAGCCAGGAGACCAAAGATCGCGTGTTTCAGGCCATTGAAGAAAGCGGTTATCGCCCCAATTTGCTGGCGCGAAACCTGGCGGCGAAAAGTACTCAGACGCTGGGGCTGGTGGTGACCAACACCCTGTATCATGGCGTTTATTTTAGCGAATTGTTGTTTCACACCGCACGGATGGCAGAGGACAGGGGACGCCAGCTTTTGCTTGCCGATGGTAAACACAGTGCTGAAGAAGAGCGTCAGGCGATTCAGTACCTGCTCGACCTGCGTTGTGATGCGATTATGATCTACCCACGTTTTCTCAGCGTCGATGAAATTGACGATATTATTGATGCGCACTCGCAGCCGATTATGGTGCTTAACCGACGACTGCGCAAAAACAGCAGCCACTGTGTCTGGTGCGATCAAAAGCAAACCAGCTTTAATGCCGTAACGCAGCTTATCGCCGCCGGGCATAAGGAAATTGGTTTTATTACTGGTTCAATGGATTCTCCCACCGGCGTGGAGCGTCTTTCAGGCTACAAAGACGCACTGGCGCATCATGGTATTTCCTTAAATAATGATCTGATTGTTAAAGGAAAATGGACTCCAGCTTGCGGTGCTGCAGGGGTAGATACTTTGCTTTCACGCAACGTGAATTTTACCGCGCTGGTGGCCAGTAATGATGACATGGCAATCGGTGCCATGAAGCAACTACACGAGCAGGGTGTTAACGTTCCTGCGCAGGTGTCGGTTATCGGCTTTGATGATATCGCTCTTGCGCCATACACGATCCCGGCACTTTCCAGTGTCAAAATACCGGTAACTGAGATGATCCAGGAGACGATTGGACGCCTCATCTTTATGCTGGACGGCGGGGACTTTGTGCCACCGAAAATCTTCACCGGTGAGCTGATTCCTCGCGACTCTGTTGCGCCGTCAGTTTTGCGTTGATCGCTGTCGTTAGTCATCGTCACTAGTGACGATGACACATATCCTTCACGTACTGGGAAATAAAAATCCTTTTATAACAATGAATTAAAATCTGGCACGATTTGTGAATGCTTCGGCTGATATTCTGTCATTGCTGGAGAAATTGATGAACCGTTTCATCATTGCAGACGCCAATAAATGCATTGGTTGCCGTACCTGTGAAGTGGCCTGCGTGGTATCCCATCAGGATAACCAGGACTGCGCATCGCTGACCCCTGAAACCTTTTTACCGCGTATTCACGTGATCAAAGGCGTTAACGTCTCCACTGCGACGCTGTGCCGTCAGTGTGAAGATGCGCCGTGCGCTAACGTCTGCCCGAACGGTGCAATCAGCCGCGATAAAGGTTTTGTCCACGTAATGCAGGAACGCTGCATTGGTTGCAAAACTTGCGTAGTGGCCTGTCCTTACGGCGCAATGGAAGTCGTTGTTCGTCCCGTTGTTCGCAACAGCGGCGCGGGTCTGAACGTACGTGCAGAGAAAGCCGAAGCCAACAAGTGCGACCTGTGCCACCATCGCGAAGCTGGCCCCGCCTGTATGGAAGTTTGCCCGACTCACGCCCTGATTTATGTGGATCGCAATAAGCTTGAACAACTGAGTGCAGAAAAACGCCGTCGTGCGGCGCTGGATTCCACCGCATCTTTGCTGTTCTGATCCCCGAAAATCCGCGTAAAATAAGGCGATATTTTTGCCGGATAGCGTTTCGCTTATCCGGCAAACGGGCATTTCAGGGAAACATGACCGCGGGAATTCATCATGACAATAAACCGCCACTCCGGCGTACAGCTACGTATTCGCGGTAAGGTACAGGGCGTTGGATTTCGTCCCTTTGTCTGGCAACTGGCGCAGCGGCTAGAATTGCATGGCGACGTCTGTAACGACGGTGATGGTGTGGTTGTGCGAATGCTGGAAGATCCGGCGGTATTTATTGCCCAACTGCACCAACACTGCCCGCCGCTGGCTCGCATTGACAGCGTTGAGAGCGAGCCGTTTGCCTGGCCGCAGCAGCCTGCTGATTTCTCGATACGTCAAAGCGCAGGCGGGACGATGAATACGCAAATCGTGCCCGATGCCGCAACTTGTCCGGCCTGTCTTGTTGAAATGAATACGCCCGGCGAACGCCGCTATCGCTACCCCTTTATCAACTGTACCCACTGCGGCCCGCGTTTTACGATTATTCGTGCAATGCCATATGATCGTCCATTTACCGTGATGGCGTCATTCCCGCTTTGTCTCCAGTGCGATAAAGAATACCGCGATCCCTATGACCGCCGCTTCCATGCACAGCCGGTTGCCTGTCCGGCGTGCGGTCCACATCTTGAGTGGTTGAGCGCAGGCGTTCGGGCGGAAAAAGAAGACGCGTTGCAGTCGGCAGTGACACTGCTGAAAGCAGGTGGCATTGTGGCCGTCAAAGGGATTGGTGGATTCCATCTGGTTTGCGACGCGCGCAACGACAAGGCTGTGGCGATGCTCAGGACGCGCAAACACCGCCCGGCCAAACCGCTGGCGGTAATGCTGCCTGGTGATGATGGACTACCAGAGTCTGCGCGTCGTTTACTGGCCACCCCCGCAGCGCCAATAGTGCTGGTGAATAAGCAATATGTGGTTTCGCTGAGCGAGGGGATTGCGCCAGGGCTGATGGAAGTCGGCGTTATGCTGCCAGCCAACCCGCTACAGCATTTGCTTTTACAGGAAATGAATGGCCCGCTGGTGATGACCTCCGGCAACCTCAGCGGCAGACCACCTGCGATTACCAATGCGCAAGCGCTGGAAGATTTGCGCGAGATTGCCGATGGTTTTCTGCTGCATAACCGTGAAATCGTCCAGCGTATGGATGATTCCGTCGTGCGTGATAGCGGGGAAATGCTGCGCCGTTCCAGGGGTTACGTACCGGATGCTGTGGCGCTACCGCCAGGTTTTCGCGATGTGCCACCCATACTGTGCTTAGGCGCTGATCTGAAAAATACCTTCTGCCTGGTGCGAGGCGAACAGGCGGTTATCAGCCAGCATCTGGGAGATCTCAGCGATGATGGCATTCAAAACCAGTGGCGTGATGCGCTGCACCTGATCCAGAACATTTATGATTTCACGCCACAGCGTATCGTCTGCGATGCGCACCCTGGCTACGTTTCCAGCCAGTGGGCCAGTGAGATGAACCTGCCAACCGAAACGGTACTGCATCATCATGCTCACGCCGCTGCAAGTCTTGCCGAGCACGGCTGGCCGCTGGATGGAGGGGATGTTATTGCCCTGACGCTGGATGGTATCGGTATGGGCGAAAACGGTGCGTTGTGGGGAGGTGAGTGTCTGCTGGTCAATTATCGTGAGTGCGAACACCTCGGCGGTTTGCCTCCCGTAGCGCTGGTTGGTGGCGATCTCGCGGCTAAACAGCCGTGGCGTAATCTGTTGGCGCAGTGTCTGCGTTTTGTTCCTGACTGGCAACGTTACCCGGAAACGGCGTTACTGCAACAACAAAACTGGAGCGTGCTGGCACGTGCCATTGAGCGGGGAATTAATGCTCCGCTGGCGTCATCATGCGGGCGGTTGTTTGATGCCGTTGCGGCAGCGCTCCATTGCGCGCCGGAATCGCTGAGTTATGAAGGTGAGGCCGCCTGTACGCTGGAGGCACTGGCCTCACAATGCGCGGGCGTTGAGCATCCGGTGAAGATTCCAGTAAGTGCTAATCAACTCGATTTGGCTGTTTTTTGGCAGCAGTGGCTGAACTGGCAGGCGACAGCGCCGGAACGCGCCTGGGCCTTCCATGATGCACTGGCGCGTGGGTTTGCCACGCTGATGCGCGAGCAGGCGGTCTCTCGCGGTATTAATACGCTGGCATTCAGCGGTGGTGTGATGCATAACCGGTTACTGTCGTCGCGGCTGGCATTTTATCTGGCCGATTTTACGTTACTGTTTCCGCAGCGTTTACCGGCAGGAGATGGGGGATTATCGCTGGGACAAGGCGTAATTGCTGCGGCGCGGGTGCTTACACAAAAATAAAAAAAGCCCCGGGACTGGCGGGGCAAGAAAAACAGGTCGGGGCATACCGACAAGTGGCAGCGCACATCCGTGTGCGTGAGGTTAATAAATCAAGCGATGGCACTACATTGTTTACACGGGCAGCGTTTTCAACAGAGCGAAAGCCTCCTTCATTCTGTCCTCACTGACCACGAAGGCGCATAACTGGCCTTCGCTGTTCGTTCCTCTGGCGACCATACCTTGTGCTTCCGCTGCAATGTGCCAGTTCAGATCCCGGCGCTGGGTTTCCCCTGCCAGATGTAATGGCAGCTCCGGCGTTTTGATTTTTACCAGCATGGCTGGCAGTTTCAGCGGGGCGTTGCCGCCGAGCAGATTTTTCGCCAGATACATCGCGCTAAGCTGAATGGGTTGCAGGAACGGCAACACCTGACCATTGATTTCCGCACAGTCGCCAAGGGCGTAAATATCCGGATGACTGGTTTGCAGGTAGCTGTCGACGCAAACACCACGGCTGATGGTTAATCCAGCACGTCGCGCCAGCGCCGTTTCAGGACGTAAACCTGTTGCCGCAATCACCGCATCAACTTCTACGCTACGGTGACGATCGAGCGTGGCGCGAATACCGGTGCTGGTTTTCTCCAGCTCCAGTAATTGCGATTTCAGCAGCAAATGCACACCCATGTCGGTCAGGCGATGCTGCAAGCGGCTGCTCACTTCCGGCGGCATTAACGAAGCCAGAATACTGGCGGCGTTATCGATAAGCGTCACCGCTTTACCGGCGCGACAGAAATCCATTGCCAGTTCGCTGCCAATTAAGCCACCGCCGACAATCAGAACACGCCGGGCGTCACGAAGTTGTGTTTCACAGGCGCGATACTCCTGTTGGCTGTTAAGAGTAAGCATTAACTCACGTCCGGTAACCGGAGGTACAAAGGCTGACGCCCCGGTTGCCAGCACCAGTTTGTCATACTGCCACTGTTTGTCCTGGCTTTTCACTACGTGGGCGTCGGCATCAATATCGGTAACCCAGGTGTGCGGGAATAAGCGTAATGTAAACTGTTCGGCGAACTCCCCCGCCGACTGGCGGGTGAGGTCATCGGCACGTTGTGCCTGGCTGATAACGTGGCTGAGATCGGGTTTGTTGTACTCGTCCATGCTGTCAGCGGCAATCAGCGTCAGCGGGACTGTAGCATCCTGTTTACGGATATTTTTGACTAACTGGCGGGCGGCGAAGCCCGAACCAATGATGACAATTCCGTGGCTCATTTTGCCTCCGTTGCCAGTACGTCGAAGACATCTTTACCTAATGAACATTCCGGGCACAGGAAGTTATCCGGCACGTCGCTCCACGGAGTACCCGGTGCGACATCTTGTAAAGGTTCGCCTTTAGCGGGATCGTAGATCCACTGGCAGACGCTGCACTGCATGCAAGGTCCGAGATCGGCGGCAGCGGCGGCGGCACAGGCGCACTCTTCTTCTTTAGTTGTTGCTTTCACATTGGTTTCCGGCAGCGGAGCAAGCGCCCACTGACGTGCAATTTCACGACCGTGCTGACGGCACAGTTCCAGCGCATCCAGGTCCGGACGCCATTTCGCTTTCAGGCTCAGAGACATTTCGAAACCAGCGTCCTGCAGACGGGTAGACAGACGGTCTACCGCGCCGCCGCTCCAGCCGTGTGAACCAAAGGCGCTGGCGCGTTTGTTACGAAAACGCAGACCTGTCATCTCTTCAACCAGACCCGCGATTTTCGGCATCATCACGTTGTTCATGGTAGATGTACCGACCAGCACGCCTTTGGAGCGGAAGACGTTGGTCAGGATTTCGTTCTTATCGCTACGGGCGACGTTAAAGATTTTGACCGCCACATTCGGGTCAACTTCGTTGATCCCTTGCGCAATAGCATCTGCCATCATGCGAGTGTTGTTGGACATGGTGTCGTAGAAAATCGTGATGCGATCTTCCTGATAATCTGCCGCCCATTTCAGATACAGTTCAACGATCTGTGTTGGGTTGTCACGCCATACCACACCGTGAGAGGTGGCAATCATATCGACCGGCAAATTAAAGCCGAGGATCTCGGTGATTTTCGGTGTCACCAGACGGCTGAATGGCGTCAGGATGTTGGCATAGTAGCGTTGGCACTGTTCAAACAGTTCAGTCTGGTCCACTTCGTCGTTAAACAGACGTTCGTCACAGTAATGCTGACCGAAGGCGTCGTTACTGAACAGGACGGCGTCGCCGGTCATGTAGGTCATCATGCTGTCAGGCCAGTGCAGCATCGGGGTTTCTACGAAGATCAACTGCTTACCGTTACCAATATCCAGTGAGTCACCGGTTTTAACCACGTTGAAGTTCCATTCCGGGTGATGATGATGTCCGGTAATGGAATCAATGGCGTTATTGGTGCAGTAAATTGGGGTATCCGGAATGCAGGACATCAGTTCGGTCAGCGCACCGGCATGATCTTCTTCTGCATGGTTAATGATGATGTAGTCAATATCCGCCAGGTCAATTTCACTGCGCAGATTTTGCACGAATTCACGGCTAAACTTGTGGTCTACTGTATCGATCAGGACATTTTTTTCTTCACGGATGAGATAGCTGTTGTAGCTGCTGCCGCGCAGCGTTTTGTATTCGGTTCCATGGAAATCACGAACTTCCCAGTCACGTTGGCCAACCCAATGAATGTTATTTTTAACCAGAATAGACATAGCAACCTCAATTAATTCAGCGTTTTTCAAAAAAGATGTTTTGCTTATTGCAGATTGCGTGCCAGTTTTTATTTATTTGATTTATAAAGTTTTAATTTTCATACCCCAAAAATGGTAGTCAAAATGACTATTTAATTTATTGTCAATATGACAATATGAATTGTCAAAATGACAATGAGGTAGTCATGAGCTTTTCAGTTGATGTCCTGGCGGGCATCGCCATTGAATTACAAAGCGGTATTGGGCATCAGGATCGTTTTCAACGTCTGATTACCACCCTGCGCCAGGTGTTGGAGTGTGATGCTTCGGCGCTGCTGCGCTACGAGTCCCGACAGTTCATTCCCCTGGCAATTGACGGGCTGGCACAGGATGTCCTCGGCAGGCGTTTTACGCTGGAGGGCCATCCGCGCCTGGAAGCGATCGCCCGTGCAGGCGATGTCGTGCGCTTTCCTGCCGACAGCGATTTACCCGACCCATACGACGGGCTGATTCCGGGTCAGGAAAGCCTGAAGGTTCATGCCTGCATCGGGTTGCCGCTGTTTGCCGGACAAAATCTGATAGGCGCGCTGACGCTTGATGGTATGGAACCTGACCAGTTCGATGTGTTCAGCGATGAAGAACTACGCCTGATTGCCGCTCTGGCGGCGGGCGCGCTGAGCAATGCATTGTTGATTGAACAACTGGAAAGCCAGAATATGCTGCCGGGTTCGTCGACTGCCTTTGAGCAGGTCACTGAAACGCAGATGATTGGCCTGTCGCCCAATATGATGCAGTTGAAAAAAGAAATTGAGATTGTGGCAGGCTCTGATCTCAACGTGCTTATCAGCGGTGAAACGGGGACAGGCAAAGAGCTGGTGGCGAAAGCCATCCATGAAGGCTCACCGCGAGCGGTGAATCCGCTGGTGTATCTGAACTGTGCCGCGTTGCCGGAAAGTGTGGCGGAAAGCGAGCTGTTTGGTCACGTGAAGGGGGCATTTACCGGAGCCATCAGCAATCGTAGCGGCAAGTTTGAAATGGCAGACAACGGCACGCTGTTTCTGGATGAGATTGGCGAGCTGTCACTGGCGCTACAGGCCAAGCTGCTGCGCGTGTTGCAGTATGGGGATATTCAACGCGTCGGGGACGATCGCAGTCTGCGTGTGGATGTCCGTGTGCTGGCGGCCACTAACCGTGATTTACGTGAAGAAGTACTGGCCGGAAATTTCCGTGCCGATTTGTTCCATCGCCTGAGCGTCTTCCCGCTTTCCGTACCGCCGCTGCGTGAGCGCGGTGACGATGTCGTGTTGCTGGCAGGGTATTTTTGCGAACAGTGTCGGCTAAGACTGGGGCTTTCTCGTGTGGTGCTCAGCCCTGGGGCACGAACTCATCTGCTGAACTACGGCTGGCCCGGAAACGTCCGTGAACTCGAGCATGCTATTCATCGTGCAGTGGTGCTGGCAAGGGCGACAAGGGCAGGGGATGAAGTGGTACTGGAAGCACAGCATTTTGCTTTACAGGAAGATGTTCATTCGCCGCAGGCCGAAGTCATCGCAGAGATGCCGCAGGCTCATAACCTGCGTGAGGCAACAGAATCATTTCAGCGGGAGATGATCCGCCGGGCACTGGCGCAGAATAACCACAGCTGGGCGGCAAGCGCGCGAGCGCTGGAAACCGACGTCGCCAACCTGCACCGGTTGGCGAAACGTCTGGGACTGAAGGATTAGATAATTCCTGCCTGGTAGAAATCCTGCAGGTTGATAGCGCCGGTGAGTTTGCCGTTTTCGTCCACCACCGGTGCGGCGGTAATTTTGCGCTTCATCAGGATCTCTTTGGCATCAATTGCGCGGCTTTGCGCCTGCAGCGTAATGCCATTGGGGGTCATCGCTTCGCTAACCTGAGTAGTGAGCGCGCCGCCACCGACCAGCCAGCGGCGCAGGTCACCGTCGGTAAATACGCCTTTCACTAACGCTTGTTCGTCGCAGACCGCCACCAGGCCCAGACCGGTACGGCTCAGTTCCAGCATGGCATCCATGACGCTGGTGGTGAGCGTGACCTGTGGTACGGCATCGTCGCGACGCATCAGGTGGTGCACCTTATTTAACAAACGTGCACCCAACGCACCGGCCGGATGGGAACGGGCAAAATCTTCTTCGTTAAAACCACGCGCCTGCATCACGGCAATTGCCAGCGCATCGCCCATCATCAGGGTGTTGACGGTGCTGGATGTCGGCGCCAGGCGCATCGGGCAGGCTTCGCGCTCCACCGAAATATCCAGTACGGCTTTTGCCGCCAGGCCCAACGGTGAGGTCGGTTTTCCTGTCATCGCCAGCAGGGCGACGGATTTGTCCTCCAGGCGCGGAATAATGAGATCCAACTCTTTTGCACCACCGGAGTAAGAGATGAACAGCATCACATCGCGACTTTCAATCATCCCTAAGTCGCCGTGCAGCGCTTCCGCAGGATGCACAAAAAAGGCCGGGGTGCCGGTGCTGGCGAGAGTCGCCGCGATTTTTTTGCCAATATGACCAGACTTGCCAATACCGGAAACAATGACTTTGCCTTCGCAGTGGATAATGGTATTGGCGGCGCGGACAAAATCATCGCCCAGACGTTCTGGCAGTCGGCTGGCTTCCTGTAGTTCCAGCATTAACGTCTGACGGCCCGCGTTCAGTAGTGCATCACTCATTGGTTTCTCCGGTTATGATCACTTCAATCCCTTTTGCTTCCAGCGCCTGACGAAATACAGGATCGATGCCTGCATCGGTAATCAGCTTGTCGACGCTTTCCAGACTGCACACAACATTGGGGCTTTTACGCCCGAATTTTGATGAGTCCGCCATCAGAATCACTTCGCGAGCGGCATTGCACATCGCTTTACTGACGGTGTAGACCTCATTAAAGGTGGTCACTCCGGCATTAAGGTCAATGCCATCGGTACCCATGAAGAGTTTATCAAAGCTGAACTGCTCAAAGGCGTTTTCTGCCAACTGACCGTGAAATGACGCAGATTTTTTGCGAAACGTACCGCCTGGCATCAGGATGGTTTGCTCATTGTCCAGCTCCGAAAGGGCGTTAACAATGTGCAGACTGTTGGTCATGACGGTGATATTGCTAAAGCGGGTGAGCATTGGCACCATCTGTAAAACGGTGCTGCCTGCATCAAGAATGATAGAGTCGCCATCGTGAATATATCGTACGGCGGCTTCGGCAATTTGCTCTTTCTTATGCGTGTTGATTAGCGTTTTGTGATCGATAGGCGGGTCGGATTCGTCTTTGTTTAATACTACACCGCCATAGGTACGAATGACGGTTCCGGCATTTTCCAGAATGACCAGGTCTTTGCGAATGGTCGTGCCGGTAGTGTCAAAGTATTGTGCCAGTTCTTCAACCGAGCATTTCCCCTGTTTTTGCAGATGCTCCAGTATTGCAGCCTGACGCTGACGAGGTTTCATAGGCATGATCACCCTGTATAGGTTGCGAAATGATAATTTCGCAAGCTATTAGCATTCACAACGAAATTATCCATGTTTCAGTTTAAGCGCCAATGATAGTGCATTCTGCGAGAGCGGATCATGGGGAAAGATCACATCAGGCTGTAATTCATCAAGATGTTTACCCATTATCGTGGCAATTTTTATTGGCTTAGCGAATACGGTAAGTCCTTTCATAAATAAAGTATCGGTTACCCGTTGTTGCTCATCCAGCGCAATGGCGACAACTACACGCGGTTTAAAGCGCCCGCCGGAACGACCTACGCCGACTCGTCCCTGCTGACAGAGCTTATCGAACGCGCGATTAAAACGGGATATTTGCCAACCCCCCAGCGCCAGCTGCAGGCACCAGGCGATGGCGGCGACGGTTATCAGTGCAGAAACCATGTTATTGCTCCTTGCTTATGTGCCGGGTGGCGCTGGGCTTACCCGGCCTACAGGGAGGGCGTAGGACGGATATGGTGGAACCGCCATCCGGCAATTCAACATTAAAACATCACCTGACCGCCGGTCACATTAATGGACTGTCCGGTGCAGTAAGACGCTTTCGGGCTGGCATAAAACAGCAGCATATTCAGCACATCCTGATAATCGCAGCCGCGTTTGAGGGGAACCTTATCAATGTAATACTGCTCCACTTCATCCGGCTTGAGGCCGAGTTTGGTCGCATATTGCGGTAATAAAGACTGGAACATTGGTGATTTCAACAAGTTACCAAGCATCAGTGAATGTACGGTAATACCATATTCCGCCAGATCCAGCGCCAGCGACTGGGTTAAACCCACGCCGCCAAATTTAGCGGCGCTGTAACCGGAGTTATGTTTACTGCCTACTTTGCCTGATTTCGAGTTGATCTGGATAATACGGCCCTGAATGCCGTCACGGATCATCAGACGTGAGAATTCACGTGCACAAAGGAAGTAACCGACCAGGTTCACCTGTAAAGAGCGATCAAAATCTCCAAGCTCAAAGTCACTGATGAACGCTGCTTTGGCGATGCCCGCGCTGTAAACCAGCAGATCAGCGCGGCCGAATATTTCATCCACTCCGCGTGATAACGCCAGTACGCTCTGTTCGCTGGTGGCGTCGGCACCAAAGCCGTAAGCGGTACCCTCACCAAACTCCGCATTAATCTCCTGTGCCACATTCGCTGCTTTATCGCTTTGAATATCCACCACCGCAACGCGGTATCCTTCTGTAGCAAGCCCACGGCAAAGGAATGCACCCAGAGTCTGGCCTCCACCAATGACAACGGCAACTTGATTCATTTTTATCTCCTTCAATCTTAAGCAACAAACTTCAAAATACAGCCCGGTGCGATACCGTCTGGTACTGGTCCCGCAACGTGTACAGTGCCGGGGAATTCCGCTTCACTCAGTCCGTCAAAACGCAGGGTGATATGCCCCAGCTCACGTAAGTTTTGTTCCGCAACGCTGCCAACGGCCGTGACCGGATAGTGATGCTGTCCCAGCTCGAACTGGACGCCGGCTTGCAGAGAGCCGTTCAGCTCTCCATGGCAATGAATGAAGCAAAATTCTTCGATATCCGCAGGTGCGCCTTCACGAAAGGTAATCAGCATTTGATCGCAAAGTGCATCCGGCGCGCTCTGGCCAATACGGGTGATGGTGGTCTGATAAATCACGGTCATCTTCGGAACCTCTTATTGGTAAATAAAGCCGGAAACAAACCAGGCAATGAGTACGGTTGGGGCGCCGGTCAGGAAGCGGCTCACCAGCACCGATGGCACGCCAACGCGCACGGTATCCTGACGGGCTTCCGCCAGCGATAAACCCACCGGGATAAAGTCGCAGGCCGCCTGGGCGTTAATTGCGAATAAGGCAGGCAGTGCCAGATGTGGCGGGATATTACCCAGACCAATCTGTACACCTATCAGTACCCCGATAACCTGGGCGATTACGGCGCCAGGGCCGAGGAAAGGGGACAACAGTGGGAAAGAACAGATCAGCGCCAGCGTTACCAGCCCTAACGGATGGCTGGCCAGCGGTGCGAGGCCGTGAGCTATCCAGTCGCCCAGACCGGAAGCCATGATGATGCCGATCAGCGCCGAGACGAATGCCATAAAGGGCAGAATGGTTTTCAACACGGTATCAATCGTGTCTCGTCCGGACTGGAACAGCACTGCTACGGCGGATCCCATCCCCATACCCACTTTCGCCAGCAGGCCATCGCTCTGCTCGGTAATCTTTTTGCTGGTGTCGTAATCGCGGCCCGCAGTGGTGTTTGTGGACTGAGGTGCGGCAGATGTTTCACCGACAACGGTAATGTTTTCTTCTTTTACGCCAGAGACATAGATATCTTCGACAATGTACTGGGCCAGCGGACCGGATTTACCCGTGGCATGAATGTTCAGCGTTGGTATGCGCCGCTTCGGATAGATCCCGCAGCGCAGTGTGCCGCCGCAGTCAATGATCGCGGCACCAATTTCCTCTTCAGGTGGCTCGCCTTCTTTAAACCCATCTACCGCCTGCCAGCCGGTTAACTGTGCCAATTTGTCGACAATCGCGGGGCGTGTTCCGGCAGTGATATAGACAATTTTCTTCCCAGGCGTCGCCTCCAGTTCGAGTGGGCCACCCCAACCGCCAGTGCCTTTTTCAATACGAATACGCATCATGATGTCGCTCCAGACAGACGGACTTTCTGTTCAAGTTGGATGCCCATTTTTTTCTCAAAGATGGAGGTGGTGAGGTCGGTTACCCAGCCGCGGAAAAAGTTCGTGACCAGACCGACCAGCAAATAGCTCACCGCGAGCGGGCCGAGAGGGAGACCAAGCGTAGTCAGGCCGCTGGCAATGCCCAGATAGACAAACAGCTCACCGGGGTTGATATGAGGGAATAATCCGTTCATTGAGTGGCAGCTATAAGAAGCTGCAGCGTAGTAGCTGGGTTTGTATCTTTCAGGCATAAAACGACCCAGGCTCAGGGTCATGGGGTTACAAAATACAAAAGTACCGATGCAAGGTAGCAGCAGATAGCGGGATAACGGATTTCCGGCACAGCGCTGAGCAAATCGCTCAATGCGCTGCTGGCCAATGAAGTTAATCAGCGCGTTCATGATGACCAGCAGACTAATCAAGAGCGGAAGAATACCGGTCACCATACTGGTGAATACTTCCCCGCCTTTCTGGAACAGCCCAATGAACCACTCTGCGCCCAGGGTGATGGTTTCGATCATTATTCTCTCCTGTAGGGGTTAGTTACCTTTCCAAAAGGTGATTTATTTTAATCACAATGAAAGAATTTAAAGTGTTATTTTGATCGCAAAATGAAAGATAAATATTTTATTTTGAAAGTTTGTAGAAAGGGGATTGATGAGATGAGTGGGAATGGTATTTATTCTGTGAGGACTGCTTCCTTGTTTGGCGGGGGATGCTTTACCATACTTCTCCCAGGCTGAATCTGTTTAATGGATGTCCCATGTTCAAGCGTCGTTATGTAGCATTACTTCCCCTTTGTGTGTTGCTTGCTGCCTGTAGCAGCAAACCGAAACCTTCAGAGACTCAAACGACCACGGGAACGCCATCCGGCGGCTTCCTGCTTGAGCCGCAACACAATGTCATGCTGTCGGGTGGTGACTTTGCCAATAATCCGAACGCACAGCAGTTCATCGAGAAGATGGTGAGCAAGCACGGTTTTGACCGTCAACAGTTGCAGGAGATCCTGTCGCAGGCCAAGCGTCTGGATTATGTTCTGCGTCTGATGGACCGCCAGGCACCGACTACTCAGCCGCCAGCCGGACCTAACGGAGCCTGGCTGCGCTATCGCAAGCAGTTCATTACCCCGGATAACGTGCAAAACGGCGTGGCATTCTGGAATCAGCATGAAGATGCTCTGAAGCGTGCATGGCAGGTTTACGGCGTGCCGCCGGAAATTATCGTAGGTATTATTGGGGTGGAAACTCGCTGGGGCCGCGTGATGGGTAAAACGCGTATTCTGGATGCGCTGGCGACCCTGTCATTTAACTATCCGCGCCGGGCAGAATACTTTTCCGGTGAACTGGAAACTTTCCTGCTGATGGCACGGGATGAAAGCGATGACCCGCTGGATCTGAAAGGTTCCTTCGCTGGTGCAATGGGGTACGGGCAGTTCATGCCGTCCTCTTACAAAGAATATGCTGTCGATTTTAATGGCGATGGGCATATCAATCTGTGGGATCCGGTTGATGCCATCGGTAGCGTGGCAAATTACTTCAAAGGCCACGGCTGGGTGAAAGGAGATATGGTGGCTGTCCCGGCAAACGGCCAGGCACCGGGGCTGGCGAACGGTTTTAAAACCCAGTACAGCATTTCTCAGCTTGCTGCTGCAGGTCTGACGCCGCAGCAGCCGTTAGGGAATCACCAGCAGGTCAGTTTGCTGCGTCTGGATATCGGCACCGGTTATCAGTACTGGTATGGACTGCCGAACTTCTACACCATTACCCGCTATAACCACAGCACGCATTACGCGATGGCTGTCTGGCAGTTAGGTCAGGCGGTGGCGCTGGCACGGGTGCAATAATCATTCTTGCCGGATACGATGTGCAGGCATCGTATCCGGCTCTATTTTTAAGTCAGCTTATCTATTTTCTGAATCCCCCTCGTAAATTACTCTCCTCATCCCCATCTTTGTTATGAAAGTGCTATCTTGTCCGGCATATTTTTTTTACTGACAGAGGCTGAAATGACTGACAGTGAACTGATGCAGTTAAGTGAGCGGGTTGGGCTGGCGTTGAAAGCGCGCGGTGCGACGGTGACTACCGCAGAATCCTGTACCGGCGGTTGGGTAGCGAAAGCCATTACCGATATTGCCGGAAGCTCCGCCTGGTTTGAACGCGGGTTTGTGACTTACAGTAATGAAGCTAAATCACAGATGATCGGTGTGCGAGAAGAAACGCTGGTACAGCATGGCGCGGTGAGTGAACCGGTAGTCGTCGAAATGGCGATTGGTGCGCTGAAAGCTGCTCGTGCGCATTTCGCTGTCTCGATCAGCGGTATTGCAGGGCCAGATGGCGGGAGTGAAGATAAGCCCGTCGGCACCGTGTGGTTTGCTTTTGCCAGCGCAAGCGGCGAGGGGGTTACCCGTCGGGAATGCTTCAGTGGTAACCGCGATGCAGTACGTCGGCAGGCGACCGCCTATGCGTTACAGACCCTGTGGCAACAATTTCTACAAAATACTTGATACTGTATGAGCATACAGTATAATTGCGACAACAGAACATCATCTTTCACGTTTCGCGGTTTAACCCGAAAGCGGCATGACAGGAGTAATTAATGGCTATCGACGAAAACAAACAGAAAGCGTTGGCGGCAGCGCTGGGCCAGATCGAAAAGCAATTCGGTAAAGGCTCCATCATGCGCCTGGGTGAAGACCGTTCTATGGACGTAGAAACCATCTCCACCGGTTCGCTTTCTCTGGATATCGCATTGGGTGCGGGCGGTTTGCCGATGGGGCGTATCGTCGAAATCTACGGGCCAGAATCCTCCGGTAAAACGACCCTGACACTGCAGGTTATTGCTGCCGCACAGCGTGAAGGTAAAACTTGTGCGTTCATCGATGCAGAGCACGCGCTTGATCCTGTCTATGCTCGTAAACTTGGTGTTGATATCGACAACCTGCTTTGTTCTCAGCCGGATACCGGTGAACAAGCGCTGGAAATCTGTGACGCGCTGGCGCGTTCCGGTGCAGTCGATGTTATCGTTGTCGATTCCGTTGCTGCACTGACACCAAAAGCTGAAATCGAAGGCGAGATCGGTGACTCTCACATGGGCCTCGCGGCGCGTATGATGAGCCAGGCAATGCGTAAGCTGGCAGGTAACCTGAAACAGTCCAATACGCTGCTGATTTTTATCAACCAGATCCGTATGAAAATTGGCGTCATGTTCGGTAACCCGGAAACTACCACCGGTGGTAACGCACTGAAATTCTACGCCTCTGTCCGTCTGGATATCCGTCGTATTGGCGCGGTAAAAGAGGGCGATAACGTGGTGGGTAGTGAAACCCGCGTTAAGGTCGTGAAAAACAAAATTGCAGCGCCATTTAAACAAGCTGAATTCCAGATCCTGTACGGTGAGGGTATCAACTTCTACGGCGAACTGGTTGATCTGGGCGTTAAAGAGAAGCTGATTGAAAAAGCCGGTGCATGGTACAGCTACAACGGTGAGAAAATTGGTCAGGGTAAAGCGAATGCCACTAACTGGCTGAAGGAAAACCCGGCAACTGCGAAGGAAATTGAGAAGAAAGTACGCGAGTTACTGCTCAATAACCCGGATTCAAAACCAGACTTCTCTGTTGATGACAGCGGTGAAGATGTAAAAGAAACGAACGAAGATTTCTGATAATCTGACGTTATCGCACATAGAAGGGCTGCATATCATGCAGCCCTTTTCCATTTCTGAAGGCTCACTATGACAGATTCAACTCCTCGCCGTTCCGCCTGGTCCCGACTACTTGACCGCGCTGTTCGTATTCTTGCCATGCGCGATCACAGTGAGCAGGAGCTAAGACGAAAACTGGCTGCTCCGGTCATGGGGAAAAATGGACCGGAAGAAATTGATGCTACGCCTGAGGATTACGACAAGGTTATTGCCTGGTGTATTGAAAGTCGCTACCTGGATGATGACCGATTCGTTCGGCAGTTTATCGCCAGCCGCAGCCGCAAAGGCTATGGCCCCGCGCGTGTGCGCCAGGAGCTGGGGCAAAAAGGGATCCAACGTGAATCCATTGAGCGCGCAATGCGTGAATGTGAAATTGACTGGGCGCAGCTTGCGCGAGAACAGGCAATCAGAAAATACGGTGAGCCTTTGCCTGTGGCTTTTTCAGAAAAGGTAAAGGTTCAGCGTTTTTTGCTCTATCGTGGTTATCTGATGGAAGATATTCAGGCGATATGGCGAAATTTTGACGATTGAGCGCATACGGGATTTTACTTCCCAGTAAAGAAAACTTATCTTATTCCCACTTTTCGATTGCCAGAGGCGCAGATCGCGTGCCGATGCTGGTAATGACATTTCGTTAGCTTGATTTCTTCAGGATAATTATGAGCAAGAGCACCGCTGAGATCCGTCAGGCGTTTCTCGATTTTTTCCATAGTAAAGGACATCAGGTAGTTGCCAGCAGCTCCCTGGTACCAAACAATGACCCTACTTTGTTGTTTACCAACGCCGGGATGAACCAGTTCAAGGATGTATTCCTTGGCCTCGATAAGCGTAATTATTCCCGCGCAACCACCTCGCAGCGTTGCGTACGCGCGGGCGGTAAACACAATGACCTGGAAAACGTCGGTTACACTGCACGTCACCATACCTTCTTCGAAATGCTGGGTAACTTCAGCTTCGGCGACTACTTTAAACACGATGCTATTCAATATGCATGGGAACTGCTGACCGGTGAAAACTGGTTTGCCCTGCCGAAAGAGCGTCTGTGGGTAACCGTCTATGAAACTGACGATGAAGCCTATGAAATCTGGGAAAAAGAAGTCGGGATTCCGCGCGAACGTATCATCCGTATTGGTGATAACAAAGGTGCGGCATATGCTTCCGATAACTTCTGGCAGATGGGCGACACCGGTCCGTGTGGTCCGTGTACCGAAATTTTCTACGATCACGGCGACCACATTTGGGGAGGCCCTCCGGGAAGTGCTGAAGAAGATGGCGATCGCTATATTGAGATCTGGAACATCGTCTTCATGCAGTTCAACCGTCAGGCTGACGGTACTATGGAACCGCTGCCTAAACCGTCCGTGGATACGGGGATGGGGCTGGAGCGTATTGCGGCAGTGCTGCAGCATGTTAACTCCAACTACGAGATTGACCTGTTCCGCTCGCTGATTGAGTCCGTGGCGAAAGTGACCGGTGCAACCGATCTAAGCAACAAATCACTGCGCGTAATAGCCGACCATATTCGTTCCTGCGCATTCCTGATCGCCGATGGCGTTGTTCCGTCGAATGAAAACCGTGGTTATGTGCTGCGTCGTATCATTCGTCGCGCGGTACGCCATGGCAACATGCTCGGTGCGAAAGATACCTTCTTCTACAAGCTGGTTGGTCCGCTGGTAGAGGTGATGGGCTCTGCGGGTGAAGAGCTGAAACGTCAGCAGGCGCTGGTTGAGCAGGTTCTGAAGACGGAAGAAGAGCAGTTTGCTCGTACGCTGGAGCGTGGTCTGGCACTGCTGGATGAAGAACTGGCTAAACTGTCTGGTGATACGCTGGATGGTGAAACCGCATTCCGCCTGTATGACACCTACGGCTTCCCGGTTGACCTGACGGCGGACGTTTGCCGTGAGCGCAACATCAAAGTTGACGAAGCTGGTTTTGAAGCCGCGATGGAAGAGCAGCGCCGTCGTGCACGTGAAGCCAGCGGTTTTGGTGCAGATTACAACGCGATGATTCGCGTTGATGGTGCATCTGAATTTAAAGGCTACGATCATCTGGAACTGAACGGCAAAGTGACCGCCCTGTTTGTGGATGGTAAAGCGGTAGATGCGATTAACGCAGGTCAGGATGCCGTCGTTGTTCTGGACCAGACGCCGTTCTATGCGGAATCCGGTGGCCAGGTTGGCGATAAAGGCGAGCTGAAAGGCGCTGGCTTTACGTTCGCAGTGGGCGACACGCAAAAGTATGGCCAGGCAATTGGTCACATTGGCAAGCTGTCAGCGGGTTCACTGAAAGTGGGCGATGCGGTACAGGCTGATGTGGATGAAGCGCGTCGTGCGCGTATTCGTCTGAACCACTCCGCAACACACCTGATGCATGCGGCGTTACGCCAGATTCTGGGCACGCACGTGTCACAGAAAGGCTCACTGGTTAACGATAAAGTTCTGCGTTTTGACTTCTCTCACACTGAAGCGATGAAACCGGCGGAAATTCGTGCTGTTGAAGATCTGGTGAATGCGCAAATTCGTCGCAACCTGCCGATTGAAACGAATGTCATGGATCTTGAGACGGCAAAAGCCAAAGGAGCAATGGCGCTGTTTGGTGAGAAGTATGATGACCATGTACGCGTTCTGAGCATGGGCGATTTCTCAACCGAATTGTGTGGCGGTACTCACGCCAGTCGTACCGGTGATATCGGTCTGTTCCGTATTGTGTCTGAATCCGGCACTGCTGCGGGCGTTCGTCGTATTGAAGCCGTAACCGGTGAAGGCGCTATCAATACCGTGCATGCTGAGAGCGATCGCTTAAGCGATATTGCACAACTGCTAAAAGGTGATAGCCAGAATCTGGGTGACAAAGTGCGTTCGGTACTGGAACGTACACGTCAACTCGAGAAAGAATTGCAGCAATTGAAGGAACAGGCCGCGGCGCAGGAAAGTGCAAATCTCTCCAGTAAAGCGATTGATATCAACGGCGTGAAGCTGCTGGTTAGTGAGCTGACGGACGTTGAACCTAAAATGTTGCGTACTATGGTTGATGATCTGAAAAATCAACTGGGATCTACGGTTGTCGTTCTGGCAACGGTAGTAGAAGGTAAGGTTTCTCTGATTGCGGGCGTGTCTAAGGATGTGACAGACCGCGTGAAAGCAGGGGAGCTGATTGGGATGGTCGCTCAGCAGGTAGGCGGCAAGGGTGGTGGTCGTCCGGACATGGCGCAAGCCGGTGGTACGGATGCCGCGGCTCTGCCTGCAGCGTTAGCCAGTGTGAAAGGCTGGGTCAGCGCGAAACTGTAATAACTATAAGCATTAGCGCATGCTGTAGCCCTGGGTTACGGCATGCGAATCAATGCTATCGACAATGATAAAGTCAGGTTGAAGTTGTGTATATCGGCTAAACTTAGGTTTAACAGAATGTGATGCCGTGACTGCTTACACTTAGGTGTTTGTCATCGCTTACTTTTTGGCGTTATATGATGGATAATGCCGGGATACAGAGAGACCCGACTCTTTTAATCTTTCAAGGAGCAAAGAATGCTGATTCTGACTCGTCGAGTTGGTGAGACCCTCATGATAGGCGATGAGGTCACCGTGACAGTTTTAGGGGTGAAGGGCAACCAGGTGCGCATTGGCGTCAACGCCCCGAAAGAAGTATCTGTCCATCGTGAAGAGATCTACCAGCGTATCCAGGCTGAAAAATCCCAGCAGTCCAGTTACTAAGGTTTTCGCGTCTCACCTTTCAGGTGAGGCGCAACCTGATTTAGTTGGTTTCTTTTTCTCTCCTGTTGTTCATTTCTCTCCTGTTTCTCTCCTGTTTCTCTACTTCTATCCTCTTATTCCCTTTCTCTACGATTTTTCTGTTTGTTCATCGTCTGGAGAAAATGCCAATTTATCTGTTGATAAAACACTCTTTTTGCCGTTTTTGCAGACTAATTGCGCGTGAAATGTGCAAACGATAAAAGCACTGGAAAAATTGTTTGACTTATAAGTCCCAGAAAGTAATATGTGCGCCACGCAGCGACGATGAGCAGAAACAAGTTCTTCGAAGCACTCGCAAGAGGCGTTGTTGGTGAGGTGGCCGAGAGGCTGAAGGCGCTCCCCTGCTAAGGGAGTATGCGGTCAAAAGCTGCATCCGGGGTTCGAATCCCCGCCTCACCGCCATTTGCATCCGTAGCTCAGCTGGATAGAGTACTCGGCTACGAACCGAGCGGTCGGAGGTTCGAATCCTCCCGGATGCACCAT
>NZ_JAOWGO010000023.1:0-30330 GCF_030333105.1 Citrobacter sp. Cm038
ATCAAACCAGTGAAGAAGCCCATCCTGCCGGATGGGCTTTTTTGCGTCTGCGGACTGCAGGAAATACTGCCGTCCGGCACTGTTTTGCCCCTCTTTATCCCGACGGGATCGATAAAGCCGTCTCTTTTCCTCTACCGTACTACCCTACAGACAGATATCAGTGCGCGTAAATACACATATCTTTCTGATACCCGTCATGTATGTACCCGTATTGCTGTACAGGGACAGTTACACTTGTTTTTATAGATCTCTACAGCTGCTTATCATGTTGTACGGTAACTGTATCGGCTAAGTTTGCGCGTTAGTTGCGCTGGTTGAAGGGGGAAGCATGGCGTGTTGATGACGGATAAATATCAGGGATATGCTGAAAAGCAAAAACCCAGCCATAGGCTGGGTTCTTTAAATAGTGGTGCCCGGACTCGGAATCGAACCAAGGACACGGGGATTTTCAATCCCCTGCTCTACCGACTGAGCTATCCGGGCAACGGGGCGCATTAAACCGTATTCACGTCTGCCAGTCAATCAAATTTCAGGAAAAGCTGTTCAACCGCTTAATATTACGGCAATCTGTGCGTTTTTGCCTGAAGTTTGCACAAATCCACCGGTCTGATGCGATTTAAACCGTGTCTGCACTTTTTTCCCAATGCGCAATACCCGTTTATTTCATCGTGGACAGGAATGCACGCTTAAGTCAGCGCACCACCCTGACGGCATTGGGCGAAGCGCAGGATATCTTCAGCCAGGCGGTGTGCCGTTTCCACGTCCGCATGGCTACGATTGACCAGCATGCGGCTGAGACAGCCTTCCAGCACCAGCTCCATCTGCCTGGCAACCATCGCCGGGTCGTCAACTTCCAGCATAGTCAGCAGTTCGTGGGTAAAGTCATGTGCCGCTTTTTTTTGCTGTCCAGCTAACTGATGGATAGGATGCTCTGGGTCGGGGTAAAACGTACAGGCAGCAATGAACAGGCAGCCTGGATAGCGATTGTTGCTCACGCATTCGGCAAGGGCGTTGTAGCGTGCCAGGAGTTTCTGCTCAGCACTCAGGGTATCATCCAGCAGAAGCTGACGTCGCCAGATATCCACTCGTTGACTGAGGTAACGTAGCGCGTCATACAAAATGGCTTCTTTATCGGGCCAAAAACGCTGTAGCTCATCAAGGGGATAATCAATGTGTTCAGCCACCATTTCCAGCGTGGTATTGGCTATACCTTGAACCTCAAGTAATTTCAGGGCTTCTCCCAGGACATCTTCACGTTGCACGGTATTCTCCTCCGTTTTCCTTTTGCAAGTGTTGCTCACGGTTGGTGATTGTGCAAATGCGCACTGAAGGTTGCGGCATCCATAAAGCCGGTAACGCGGGCGTCCGGATGTTCTTTACCCTGCGCATCAAAAAACAAGATCGTTGGCAATCCTAATACCTGTAGATGTTTTAGCAGAGCGATATCCTGCGCACTGTTTGCTGTGACATCTGCTTGCAACAGTACCGTATTGCCTAAGGCTTGTTGAACCTGCGGATTACTGAAGGTGTACTTCTCAAATTCTTTACAGGCAACGCACCAGTCGGCGTACAGATCCAACATGACCGGGCGACCTTTAGCTTGCTCCAGAGCCTGATTTAATTCCTCCACCGATGCTACTTTAGTGAAGTTCAAATGTGTCTGAGTTTGCGCATGTGGAGCACCAAACGTCCAGTCCTGTAACGGACGCACGCTCACCAGAGCGCCAGCTAACAGAATAATTTGGACGATACGCATCCACGTACGCTTCGCCTGTAGACTGGTGATAAATGCCCAGCCAAAGAATGCGACGCCCAGCAGTGACCATAAGCGTATTCCCCACTCGTCGCCGGTAATGCGTTCAAGCAAAAATATGGGGAGCGCAAGGATGACAAACCCAAAGGCTGTTTTAACATGTTCCATCCATGGGCCGCTTTTGGGCAGAAGTCGGTTACCAAATACGGTAATTAGCATCAGGGGTAACCCCATCCCCAGTGCATACAGGTACAACGTGCCGCCTCCCAGCCACATGTTTCCGCTCTGGGCGATGTAAAGCAAAATTGCGCTCAGTGGTGCGGTGGTGCAAGGAGAACAGATCAGCCCTGCAATCGCTCCCATCGCAAGCACGCTTCCGGGAGAGCCGCCTTGCTGGCGATTGCTCATCAGCGTGAGCCGCGTTTGCAGTGAAGAAGGTAGCTGCAGCGTGAACAGACCAAACATCGACAGAGCCAGCAGTGTAAAGATGACGGCAAGGCCAATCAGTACATAAGGATGCTGTAGTGCAGCCTGGAACTGTAGGCCTGCCGCTGCAACGACCAGACCCAGCGCGGTGTAGGTGAGCGCCATTCCCTGCACGTAGATGAAGGTCAGCAGCAGCGCTCTCCCGGTTGATAAGCGTTGCTTCCCACCCAGTACTATGCCGGATATCAGCGGATACATCGGTAGTACGCAAGGCGTAAAGGCGATGCCAATTCCGATCAACAATGCCCACAGGGCGGAAAAGGGAAGCTCGGTCTCTGGCTCTGGCTGTGATTTTTCTTCCGGCAATACCGTGACTGGTGTTGTATCTGTAAGAGCGACAACTTCGCTTAACGGTATGGTTTTGGTCTCCGGCGGATAGCAAAATCCGGCGTCGGCACAACCCTGATAAGTGACCGTGATTGTAGCGCCAGATGTGGCCTGATTTACCGTAACCGGAATGTTCAACTGCTGGCGGTAAATTTCACTCTTGCCGTAAAACTCATCTTCATGCCAAATACCTGGCGGTAGTTTTACTTCGGCAATACTGGCCTGAGATGGCGTAATGCTTACCTGTTTACGATAGAGATAGTAGCCGTCCTTGACCTGCCAGGAGAGGTTCAGGTCGTGTTGGTTTTGCTGGAAATCAAAAACAAATGCCCGATCGGCAGGGACGAACTGCGAGCGGCCAGGCGAGTCGAATAATCCGGCAAAGGTGGATGTGCTGCACAGCAGCAGGATCAGCGTAAGGATGCGTTGAGCCATGAGCGGTAATCAAAGTCTCCATGAGTGACGGGTAAAACCAGAAGCTCAGGGGTTTGGTACGGGTGATGAGACTTCAGGCAATCGAGAAGGGCTTGCTGATGCGTTACTGCGGTTTTTAAAATCATCTGGACTTCATATTCCTGCTCAAGCTTGCCTTCCCAATAATAGAGGGAGGTCGCGCCAGGCAGAAGTGTTACGCAGGCGGCCAGTTTTTCAGCCAGCACTTTAGCGGCCAGATCCTGGGCTGTTGCTTCGTCCGGGGCGGTGCAGAGCACCACAACGGTATCGGGGATGGGGATATCCTGACTCTTTACATCAAGCATAAACACCTCGAAAGAACAGAGTAACCAGCAAGAGAAGGGTCACTATACAACGGACGAGGGAAGGATGTTAGTTAAAGCGAGGTGAGGGGAAAGAACTGCAGGGCGCTTGCACGCCCTGCAGGTAAAACTTAAAGCATGAAGCTGCCCAGCAAGAAGCCGAAGCAAACCGCCAGAACCACACCCAGAGTACCAGGGATGAAGAACGGATGGTTAAAGACGAATTTACCGATGCGGGTTGTACCGGTGTCATCCATCTGAACCGCAGCAACCAGCGTTGGGTAAGTTGGCAGAATGAACAGGCCAGAAACGGCGGCGAAAGATGCTACAGCCGTCAGCGGAGAAACGTTCAGTGCCAGAGCCATCGGCATCAGTGCTTTAGCCGTTGCTGCCTGAGAGTACAGCAGTGCAGAAGCAAAGAAGAAGATGACGGCCAGCAGCCACGGATGACCCTGAATCACGCTACCTGCAGTATCTTTGATCCAGTCGATGTTGTGAGATACGAAGGTATCACCCAGCCATGCCACACCCAGGATACAAATACAGGCGCTCATACCGGCTTTGAAGGTACTGGAGTTCAGGATGGCGTCAGTTTCAACGCGGCAGATAATCGTGGTCAGCGTCGCGACGCTCAGCATGATGATCAGGATTGCGTTAGTGGTGTTCATCAGCGGTTTAGCGACCAGGCCGAGGCTTGGGCTGTTGACGATGGCATAAACGACTACGCAAACTACACCCAGCAGGAACAACCATACGGAGGTCTTCGCACCTGCTTTGATTTCAACTTGTCTTTCGCCGCGCAGTTCGACCAAACCTTCTTCCAGACGTTTACGGTAAACCGGGTCGTCAGACAGTTTGGAGTTGAACAGTGCGGTGATCAGGAAAGACATCACCAGAACCGCCAGCAGGGTGGATGGAATGACCACAGACAGCAGGTGGATGTAGCTGATTCCATGACCTTCCATTACGGAAGACATATAAACCACGGCTGCGGAGATAGGTGATGCGGTAATCGCAATCTGTGCAGAAACCACCGCAGTAGACAGAGGACGGCAAGGTTTGATCCCTTGTTCCTTCGCCACTTCAGCGATAACCGGCAGCGTTGCCAGAGAGATGTTGCCTGTACCAGCAAAGATAGTCAGGAAATAGGTCACGATAGGAGCAAGGATCGTGATGTATTTCGGGTTTTTGCGCAGCAGTTTTTCAGTCTGATGAACCAGATAGTCCAGACCACCGGCAATCTGCATGGCTGAAATGGCTGCGATAACCGCCATGATAATGGAAATAACGTCGAACGGAATTGTACCCGGTTTTACGCCGATAGCGGCGAGAACCAGAACACCCAGCCCACCTGCGAATCCAATACCGATACCCCCAAGTCTGGCACCCAAAAAGATTGCCAGCAAAACGATGATAAGTTCTAAAACTATCATATTAGCCTTCCTTGTTGTTTAACAAGTTGATATTAAATTGTTGTTTTTAAGTAACTTCGAGTAAGAAAAAAGGCACGTCATCATGACGTGCCTTCTCTGGTACTACCCTACACGATTACTGTTCGCTTTCATCAGTATAACGTTTTGCTTTATAAGCAGGGTGCATCAGGTTTTGTGCAGAGAAGATATCGTCCAGTTCTGCTTCGGTCAACAGGCCGCGCTCCAGGACAACTTCACGTACGCTCTTACCTGTTTCGGCACAAATTTTACCGACGATGTCGCCGTTGTGGTGACCGATGAACGGGTTGAGGTAGGTGACGATACCGATGGAGTTGTATACGAATGCTTCACACACTTCTTTGTTAGCGGTGATGCCGCTAACGCATTTTTCCAGCAGGTTGTAGCAAGCGTTGCTCAGAATATGGATAGATTCGAACATTGCCTGGCCGATTACCGGTTCCATTACGTTCAGCTGCAGCTGACCTGCTTCAGACGCCATGGTGACGGTGACATCGTTACCGATGACTTTAAAGCATACCTGGTTTACGACTTCCGGAACAACCGGGTTCACTTTTGCCGGCATGATGGAAGAGCCAGCCTGCAGTTCCGGCAGGTTGATCTCGTTCAGACCAGCACGTGGGCCAGAGGAGAGCAAACGCAGGTCGTTACAGATTTTGGACATCTTCACAGCCAGACGTTTCAGTGCACTATGCACCATAACGTATGCGCCGCAGTCGGAGGTTGCTTCAATCAGGTCTTCAGCCGGAACGCAGGCAAAACCAGTAACTTCAGCCAGTTTTTGCACTGCCAGCGGAGAGTACTCTTTCGGTGTGTTCAGACCAGTACCGATTGCTGTTGCGCCGAGGTTAACTTCCAGCAGCAGCTCTGCGGTACGACCAATGTTTTTCACTTCTTCTTTCAGCAGTACGCTGAAAGCACGGAATTCCTGACCGAGGGTCATCGGTACAGCATCCTGCAACTGGGTACGGCCCATTTTCAGGATGTCCTGGAATTCAACGGCTTTTTGTTCGAAGCCTTCGCGCAACTGGTTCAGAGCATCAATCAGTTTGATGATAGATGCGTAAACAGCGATACGGAAACCGGTCGGATAAGCGTCGTTGGTGGACTGACATTTGTTCACGTGGTCGTTCGGGTTCAGGTACTGATATTCACCTTTCTGGTGACCCATCAGTTCCAGACCGATATTGGCCAGCACTTCGTTGGTATTCATGTTGACGGAGGTACCCGCACCGCCCTGGTAAACGTCTACCGGGAACTGATCCATGCATTTTCCGTTATTCAGGACTTCATCACACGCCGCGATAATGGCATTTGCCACACTCTTAGGAATGGTTTGCAGCTCTTTGTTGGCCAGGGCCGCTGCCTTTTTAACCATTACCATACCGCGAACAAATTCAGGAATATCACTGATTTTGTTATTGCTAATGTAGAAGTTTTCAATCGCTCTCAGAGTATGAACACCGTAGTAGGCGTCCGCTGGAACTTCCCTGGTACCCAACAAATCTTCTTCGATACGAATGTTGTTTAACATGTGAACCTTCTTTTTCAAGCTGCCAATGATTTTACTAAACACACAGGATATATGTGATTTCGATTGTTTCTCGACCGACGATTATCCCCTGCATCGGTCTGATACCCGAGATCATATGCTGCTTCAGGATTTCTACCGTAATCTGGATCACTTAAAGTGTGGAATTTACCCCTTATTTATTATTATGTGAAATAGATCACCCCTTTAGGATTAATACCAAATATAAGTGTACAAACAGCTTGAAATTTTGCTAACGACCTCAACATCTGACTAATGCGAGTCGCACAACCATTCAGACAGGCGTTGCGAAAACGGCTGTTATTTACAGGAGAGTCCTTTGCGCTGGATACCATTACTTGCCATCTTTCTTTATGTTTACATTGAGATTTCTATCTTTATCCAGGTCGCCCATGTGTTAGGCGTTCTGATGACCCTGCTCCTGGTTATCTTCACTTCGGTCATCGGGATGTCGCTGGTACGCAACCAAGGGTTCAAGAATTTTCTGCTGATGCAGCAAAAGATGGCGGCAGGTGAAAGCCCCGCTGCAGAAATGATTAAAAGCGTGTCGCTGATTATTGCTGGCTTGCTGCTGGTGCTTCCTGGCTTCTTCACCGACTTCCTTGGTCTTCTTCTTTTATTACCTCCTGTACAGAAGCATCTGACCATGAAGCTCCTGCCGCACCTGCGTTTTTCTCGTATGCCTGGTGGCGCTTTTGGCGCCGGAACCGGCGGTGGTGAGACGTTTGACGGGGAATTTCAACGCAAAGACGACGATCGCAACCGCCTTGACCATAAAGACGATGATCGTCGGGATTAACTCTCTGAAATGATCGCCCGGTAGCGCTAAGCTTACCGGGCCTCAGCCTGCTTCCGCTTGGGTAAAAACAGCCACAGTGCTGCCAGCATAATCAACGCATACATACTCTTCCAACCGACCATAGCCAGCAACAGCAGGCACAGCAGACAACCAATAACCGCTAAAGCGCGATAGTGTCCTTTCAGTAATCGACATCCTGCCAGCATGCACAGTAGATAGATCATAATAAAGATGCCGTTAGCGTAGACGATTAATGCGTCGAGATTGATTTGCAGCACATAAATGCACAATGTACTGACCACGCAGCAGCCCAACACTGCGTTCAGCGCATTGCGCGGAAGATGACGAGGGGACAGGCGAGCCAGATAGTGGTCCGGTTTATATTGTGCTTGTGACCACACCAGTCTGGCGAAACTCTGAATATAAATATTCAGGCTGGCAAAACAGGCCAGATAACCAATGACACAGGCTATCCACAGCGCTTGCACGCCAAACAGCTGCACGACAATTTCGGGCAGTGAAGCCGCCGCAGCCATCTGCTCACCGTAAGCACCGAAATGGAGTACTACCACCGTACACGCCCAGTAAACGGTACCGGCCAGCAGCAGGCCTGTCATCAGCGCGCGCGGGAAATCTCTCTCGGGGTTTTTGAATTCGGACGCCAGGTGTGCAAACGCTTCAAGGCCGACAAAACACCAGAACATTACCGACAGCGCCGCGAACAATCCGGGAAGTTCAATGTGACTGACAGAAGGGAAGGGGATTTCGCCCGGCCTTAGCTCTCCAGCCCACCAGATAGCGACAATAAGAGCAACAATCAGCCCGGCAATCACCGTTTGCAGGTTAGCGCTGGAGCTGGCACCGCGTGAACCGATGTACCACACCAGGACCAACGTACCGAGTTCTGCCAGCAACAGTTGCCAACCATGCCAGCCAAACATCGCCTGACCGAATCCGGCAGCAATATGGAGTGCAGCAGGGAGGCCAACGGGAATAACCGATAAAAATAGCCAGCCGGTGACGCGTTCCAGACGTGGGCCAAAAGCCATTCCGACGAAATGCGCCACACCACCCGCGCTGGGGAAATGGCGACCGAGTACGGCAAAGACAATGGCGATGGGAAAGACTAAAACGATGAGAACTGGCCATGCCCACAGGCTGTTATTGCCAGCGACTAACGCGGCCAGTGCGGGAACGGCAAATACGCCCGTACCGAGTAATGATGTCGATAACAAGCCGATACCCTGAGCCAGCCCCAGTTCTTGTTTCAGTCCACTCATAATTAGTTATTGTCCGGTTATGCCTGAAAGTCAGGCAACTACGCAGTTTTTCGATGTTATCACAATCGGATTTGCTTATGACGAGATGGCAGAAATCGTTATGAAATGTGAGGTGCGTCGGTGTTTTGACGGGATTTTATCCTGATATAAATTTTTTTTCGCTTGCCCCCTTGAAGGCACAAATTCTCATCCCCATCTCTCTGGGCACTAGCCGGGAAACCGTTTACGGGCCGGCGTCACCCATAACTGATAAAGACTTTCTCAAAGGAGAGCTATCAATGAGTATTCGTCCGTTACATGATCGTGTGATCGTCAAACGTAAAGAAGTTGAATCCAAATCTGCTGGCGGCATCGTACTGACCGGTTCTGCAGCGGGTAAATCAACTCGTGGCGAAATCATCGCTGTCGGTAAGGGTCGCATCCTGGACAACGGTACTGTACAGCCGCTGGACGTAAAAGTCGGCGATATCGTAATTTTCAACGATGGCTACGGTGTTAAATCTGAGAAGATCGACAATGAAGAAGTGTTGATCATGTCTGAAAGCGACATTCTGGCGATTGTTGAAGCTTAATCCGCGAACGACACTGAACATACGAATTTAAGGGAAAGAGAAAATGGCAGCTAAAGACGTAAAATTCGGTAACGACGCTCGTGTGAAAATGCTGCGCGGCGTAAACGTACTGGCAGACGCAGTGAAAGTTACCCTCGGCCCGAAAGGTCGTAACGTAGTTCTGGATAAATCTTTCGGTGCACCAACCATTACTAAAGATGGTGTTTCTGTAGCACGTGAAATCGAGCTGGAAGACAAGTTCGAAAACATGGGCGCACAGATGGTGAAAGAAGTTGCCTCTAAAGCGAACGACGCTGCAGGCGACGGTACCACCACCGCGACCGTTCTGGCTCAGTCTATCATCACTGAAGGCCTGAAAGCTGTTGCTGCGGGTATGAACCCGATGGATCTGAAACGTGGTATCGACAAAGCTGTTGCTGCTGCGGTTGAAGAGCTGAAAGCACTGTCCGTACCGTGCTCCGACTCTAAAGCTATTGCTCAGGTTGGTACTATTTCCGCTAACTCCGACGAAACCGTAGGTAAGCTGATCGCAGAAGCGATGGATAAAGTCGGTAAAGAAGGCGTGATCACCGTTGAAGACGGTACCGGTCTGCAGGACGAACTGGACGTGGTTGAAGGTATGCAGTTTGACCGCGGCTACCTGTCCCCTTACTTCATCAACAAGCCGGAAACAGGTGCTGTAGAGCTGGAAAGCCCGTTCATCCTGCTGGCTGATAAGAAAATCTCCAACATCCGCGAAATGCTGCCGGTTCTGGAAGCCGTTGCTAAAGCTGGCAAACCGCTGCTGATCATCGCTGAAGATGTTGAAGGCGAAGCATTGGCTACGCTGGTTGTGAACACCATGCGTGGTATCGTGAAAGTGGCTGCAGTTAAAGCTCCTGGCTTCGGCGATCGCCGTAAAGCGATGCTGCAGGATATCGCTACTCTGACTGGTGGTACCGTTATCTCTGAAGAGATCGGTATGGAACTGGAAAAAGCGACCCTGGAAGACCTGGGCCAGGCAAAACGCGTTGTGATCAACAAAGACACCACCACCATCATTGATGGCGTGGGTGAAGAAGCGGCAATCCAGGGTCGTGTGACTCAGATTCGCCAGCAGATCGAAGAAGCAACTTCCGACTACGACCGTGAAAAACTGCAGGAGCGCGTAGCGAAACTGGCAGGCGGTGTTGCAGTTATCAAAGTAGGTGCTGCTACCGAAGTTGAAATGAAAGAGAAGAAAGCACGCGTTGAAGATGCCCTGCACGCTACCCGTGCTGCGGTAGAAGAAGGTGTTGTTGCTGGTGGTGGCGTAGCGCTGATTCGCGTAGCGTCCAAACTGAGCGAACTGCGTGGCCAGAACGAAGACCAGAACGTGGGTATCAAAGTTGCGCTGCGCGCAATGGAAGCTCCGCTGCGTCAGATCGTTCTGAACTGCGGTGAAGAGCCGTCTGTTGTGGCTAACACTGTGAAAGCAGGCGACGGTAACTACGGTTACAACGCTGCAACTGAAGAATACGGCAACATGATCGACATGGGTATTCTGGATCCGACCAAAGTAACCCGTTCTGCTCTGCAGTACGCGGCTTCTGTTGCGGGTCTGATGATCACCACCGAGTGCATGGTTACCGACCTGCCGAAAGGCGATGCGCCTGACTTAGGTGCTGCTGGTGGAATGGGCGGCATGGGTGGAATGGGCGGCATGATGTAATTGCCCACACCCTGCATCCTTCAGGTTGCAGATGTGTTGGCTGCGTTTGCTAACCCCTGTTGCTTACTCTAGTAAGCTCCCGGGGATAAACAAACTTGCCGCCTTGCTGCAACCAGAATGATTTGGGTGTTCATCTCCCATAAATGAAAAACCCCCAGACAGAAATGTCCGGGGGTTTTTCTTTTGGTCATCTTTTTAGTATATGATTCAGCTACGGACAAAAGGTCCAGCTCATTGATTATGGGGAATAACATGCACGTGAAATATTTAGCAGGGATCGTTGGTGCCGCGCTACTGATGGCGGGTTGTAGCTCCAGCAACGAACTGAGTTCAGCCGGACAAAGCGTACGCTTTGTCGAAGAGAAGCCAGGCGCAGAGTGTCAACTGGTTGGTACTGCGACCGGTAAACAAAGCAACTGGCTTTCTGGTCAGCATGGCGAAGAAGGTGGCTCTATGCGCGGTGCGGCAAATGACCTGCGTAACCAGGCTGCGGCAATGGGCGGTAACGTGATTTATGGTGTCAGCAGCCCATCGCAAGGGATGCTATCCAGTTTTGTCCCGACTGCCAGTGAGATGATTGGTCAGGTTTATAAGTGCCCTAACTGATAAACGCTGGCGTTGCCGGATGGCGACGCTAAAGCGTCTTATCAGGCCTACAGGTGCAAGTGACCGTAGGCCTGATAAGCGAAGCCTCGACGGGTATTATCAGTTTTGTCGTAATTGCAAATCCAGCGGTGTCTTGCTTGGCTCCCCGCCAATTTCGCGTGCCAGTTTGGGCACCATATAACCTGACACCAGCGTCAACAGTTCGCGCATGATTTGCCGCGCTTCATCGTCACTGACTATAAAGTGGGCAGCTCCCTGTACCTTATCCAGTACGTGCAGGTAATAAGGCATCACTCCCGCATCAAACAGTGCATTGCTGAGATCGGCCAGCGTTTGCGCGTTATCATTTACACCACGCAACAATACGCTTTGGTTGAGCAGCGTGACGTTCGCTTTGCGCAATCGGGTCATCGCCTGGCGAAATTCTTCATCGATTTCGTTAGCGTGGTTAATATGATTTACCAGCAGAACTTGCAGACGTGATTGTTCGAACCGGGTTGCCAGCTTTTCCGTGATACGTGCCGGGATAACAATCGGCAGACGGCTGTGAATACGCAGACGTTTTATATGCGAAATGGCTTCCAGTTGCGTTAGCAACCAGTCCAGTTCATGATCCTTGGCCATTAGCGGATCGCCACCAGAAAAGATAATTTCATCGAGTTCCGGGTGGCTGGCGATGTAATCTAATGCGACCTGCCAGTTACGCTTATTCCCTTGATTATCGGCATAAGGGAAATGGCGACGGAAACAGTAGCGGCAGTTTACCGCGCAGCCGCCTTTTACCAGCAGTAACGCCCGATTGCGGTATTTATGCAGCAATCCTGGCACGACGCTGTGTTGTTCATCCAGCGGGTCAGTAGAGAATCCAGGTGCGGCGACGAATTCATCCTGTGAGGTGAGTACCTGACGCAGCAGGGGATCGTTGGGGTTACCTTTCTCCATACGAGCGATAAACGATCGCGGTACGCGTAGAGCAAAAAGACGTTTTGCCTCGCGACCTGCGAGCAAGTTTTCATCTGCGTCTATATTCAAAAGACGTAATAGTTCATCCGGATCGGTGAGAACATCGGCAAGTTGTACTAACCAATCTTCTCTGGATGGGGTGTTTAGGGTTACAATATGCGCCATTTTGTGGCTTAGCTACCAGTTAACAATTTTCAGAGGGCCTTATGGCGACTTACTATAGCAACGATTTTCGTGCCGGTCTTAAAATCATGATGGACGGCGAACCTTATGCGGTTGAAGCCAGTGAATTCGTTAAACCGGGTAAAGGCCAGGCTTTCGCGCGCGTTAAGCTGCGCCGCCTGCTGACCGGTACTCGTGTAGAGAAAACTTTCAAATCTACTGACTCCGCTGAAGGCGCAGACGTTGTAGATATGAACCTGACTTACCTGTACAACGATGGTGAATTCTACCATTTCATGAACAACTCTACTTTCGAACAGCTTGCAGCTGACGCGAAAGCGGTAGGTGACAGCGCTAAATGGTTGCTGGATCAGGCTGAGTGCATCGTGACCCTGTGGAATGGTCAGCCTATCTCTGTGACCCCGCCGAACTTCGTTGAGCTGGAAATCATCGAAACTGATCCAGGTCTGAAAGGCGACACCGCAGGTACTGGTGGCAAACCGGCTACTCTGTCCACTGGTGCTGTAGTTAAAGTTCCGCTGTTCGTACAGATCGGCGAAGTGATCAAAGTGGATACGCGTTCAGGCGAATACGTTTCCCGCGTTAAGTAATACATCCTATTTGATCTATGGCGCAGATTGCTGCGCCATACTTTTTCCAGGGCAGGAATGATGAAACGTCTTCTCGGTCTTGTAATGTTCATCCTTTTCACCAGTACTCTCCTGACGGGCTGTAACACTGCGCGTGGCTTCGGTGAAGATATCAAACACCTTGGTAATTCAATCTCTCACGCCGCTAGCTGATCTTCTCATATTGTCTTAAAAACGCCCGTTTATCCGTCAACCTTTCGGATCTTGTCTATCATTAAGTAGCTATACACAAACAATATTGGCTAGAAAAGGAAGACGTTATGGTTAAAAAGACAATTGCTGCGATCTTTTCTGTGTTGGTACTTTCTTCTGTATTAACCGCGTGTAATACCACGCGAGGCGTAGGGCAGGATATTTCTGAAGGTGGTAGTGCCATTTCTGGTGCAGCGACCAAAGCCCAGCAATAACCATGAACGGTACGACGTTGTGTCGTACCGTTAATTCATTTTCTCCGGCAGTGACAGAAACGGTGAGAAACGGTTTCCCAAATGCAGTTTCATTCGGATATTGCGTTTATAGGTGTAGACCGTCTTGCCATGAATACAAAGTGCTGCTGCTATCTCATTGTTACCCACGCCATCCATCCACATCGATAATACTTTTTCCTCCTGCGGCGTAAGCAATGGTGTAACGTTTTTTGCTGTCTCTAACGTGGGGCGAACATGTAATGCATCCTGAATGTTGTCTGACAATTCGGCCAGCGTGGCGCGTTTGGATAATACCGAGTGGTCTGAATATTGAGGGTTGTGGGCGGGTATGTGCTCTCGATCTCCTGGTCGCAGCAGGATCAGGGGGATCATGCCACAACTCATAAAAAAAGGTGCTATCGGCGGACTGGAATGAGCATCGCTGAGAAAACTGTATAAATCGGCGATCACCAGATGTGGCTTCCACTGCAAAATATGCTCTTTTGCCAGCAGGAGATTATTAATTCCTGACACCAGAAATGAAGAGTTGAACATCCCAGAATGATTGAGCAAGGCCTCTAACCCTGTGCGGGTGTAGTGGCATCGGTCAATCACTAAAATTTTAAGCATAAACTTTTCGCATTCAGAAGAGGGGCACACGGCTTCCTGAATTCAGAAAGCCCTTCATCATAGAGAAATCCAATGTGAGCCAAATGCGGGAACTACGCTGCTAATTGTGCTTAATTCTTGCTTTAAGTAGGCAGTTAATAAAAAGGTTGAAATTCATTTTCTCTCGGGCAAAAATGCCTTTTCATACTTCTGCTTTGCAGGACGGCCTGCAAACGCTTCTTTCACCGGGGACGGCCCCATTGTTCTGGAGCCTTATATGTCCTGGATCATTTTACTCATTGCTGGACTGCTCGAAGTTGTATGGGCGATTGGCTTGAAGTATACCCATAGTTTTACCCGCCTGACGCCGAGCATCATTACCGTGGTGGCAATGATCGTCAGTATCGCCATGCTTTCGTGGGCGATGAGAACACTGCCGGTTGGGACGGCCTATGCCGTCTGGACCGGTATTGGTGCGGTGGGGGCTGCTATTACCGGTATTCTGTTACTCGGTGAATCCGCCAGCCCGGCGCGTTTGTTGAGTCTTGGGTTGATTGTTGCCGGAATTGTTGGTCTGAAGCTCAGCACCCATTAAGCGCCAGGCTGTTTTACCCAAATCAGTTTATTCACATCGAACCCTTCTCGGGTTGCGATTGCCAGCATCTGCTGTTTCATCTCATCTGAAATAGTAGGGGTACGCGAAAGGATCCACAGGTAGTCGCGATCCGGACCACAGACCAGCGCATGCCGATACTCTCTGTCGAGAGCAATTACGTTATACCCTCCGTAAAACGGGCCGAAGAATGAGACTTTGAGTGCGGCACGTGAAGGTTCCCCGGTAAAATAAGCTTTACCTTCCGTTTTTTGCCACATACCCCGGTCTGCGTTGTAGCCTTTGTTGATCACGTTGATACCACCATCATCACGCAAACTGTAGGTCGCGGTGACTTTATCCAGCCCTCGCTCAAAACGATGGTCGAAGCGCGCGATTTCATACCAGGTTCCGAGATAACGTTTGGCATCAAAGTTGTTCACAACGGTAACGCCTTTTGGCGGAGTGGGGGTACTGCAAGCAACAACCAGAAATGCAGCCGCGACTGAAGCAACGACAGGCAGAATGCGCATGGGATTTTCCTTGCTGTATTTTTTGTTAAGTGTAGATGACGGCAGGAAAAGTAGAGGAAGAAAGGAGGCCCGAAGATTCGGACCTCAAACTCAGTTATTGCAGTTTTTCGAGGATGCGCCAGGCCGCATCTACGCGGGCAGGGTTAGGATAACTTTTGTTTGCCAGCATCACGATGCCAAGATTTTTTTCCGGGATGAAGGCAACATAGCTACCAAATCCGCCAGTCGAACCCGTTTTATGTACCCACGAGGCTTTTACTACAGGTGCGGGTGGGTTTACCTCAACGGCCGGAAGCGCAGCCAAAGCGATTTTGCTGTCGCTGCCGTTGATAACTATGTCGGCTTTCACTGGCCAGTTCAGCATCTCCCAGCCTAATCCCTGGTACATCTCACCAATACGCCAGTAACGTGACTGCGCAAGCTCGATGCCCTGTTGGAGGGTTTTCTCCTGCACGTGGCTGGCGTCCATATTGACCTGAACCCAGCGAGCCATATCCATAATACTGGATTTTACACCATACGCTTCGGCATCAAGTTGACCCGGAGAAACATGCACGGGCTTGCCTTCGCGATAGCCCCATGCGTAATCCTTTTGCTCACTCTGAGGAACAGTAATCCAGGTATGCTTTAGTTTTAATGGTTGTAGGATGCGGTTGGTCATCGCCTCTTCATAACCCATTCCCGAAGGTTTTACAGCCAGTGCACCAAACAGGCCAATACTGGAGTTGGCGTAGAGACGCTTAGCTCCCGGAGCCCATTGTGGCTGCCAGTTTTGATAGAAGTGCAGCAATGCGGCTTTATCAGTCACTTCGTCGGGTATTTGAAGCGGCAGGCCACCTGCTGTGTAAGTGGCCAGGTGCAGCAAGCTGATACCCTGCCACTGTTTGCCTGTCAGTTCGGGCCAGTATCGGGTGACTGGATCGTTAAGTTTGATTTCACCGCGAGCGATAGCGTCGCCACCCAGCACACCATTGAAGGTTTTACTGACCGATCCGAGTTCAAACAGCGTTTGCTGTGTAACAGGGCGATTATTGGCAATATCAGCTTTACCCCAGGTAAAATAATACGGTTTTCCCTGGTAGATGATTGCCACGGCCATACCCGGAATCGCTTGTTCTTTCATCAGTGGTGTGATGGTGCGATTAACGATATCGGTAATCTGTTGTTCTGTTTTCGAGGCGGCAAGCGTTGAGAAAGATGCTGTCAGTAGCAGCACACAGCATAACGATTTTTTCATCATGAAATTATTTCCGTAATAAAAAGCGAAAGGGTGTCCGGGCCCATCAGACGCGCTCAGTTTGTTTGATTTGTACTGTGTTGACAAACGGTTAAATTTAGCAGCAGATATAAGTTTTTCTAACGGGAACAATGACCATGCGTAGCTATATCCCACTTAATTCGCTGCGGGCTTTTGAAGCGGCCGCCAGACATCTCAGTTTTACCCGCGCAGCGATTGAGCTGAACGTTACGCATTCCGCCATCAGCCAGCATGTGAAAGCGCTGGAGAAACAACTAAATTGTCAGCTTTTTGTTCGAGTTTCACGGGGGTTGATGCTGACAACAGAAGGTGAAAGTCTGTTACCTGTACTTAATGACTCTTTTGATCGTATTGCGGGGACGCTGGACCGTTTTGCCCGCAATCAGATCCAGGAAAAGCTTAAGATTGGTGTGGTGGGTACCTTTGCGGTTGGTTGCCTTTTTCCTTTACTGGCCGATTTTAAGCGGAGTTGCCCGCATATTGATTTGCATCTTTCCACCCACAATAATCGCGTGGATCCTGCCGCTGAGGGACTGGATTACACTATTCGCTACGGTGGTGGTGCCTGGCACGATACTGATGCGCAATACTTATGTAGTGCCCCGATGTCTCCGCTTTGCTCACCTGCATTGGCATCTCAGATTCAGGTCCCTACGGATGTCCTGAAATTTCCGCTATTACGATCTTACCGCCGTGATGAATGGGCCCTTTGGATGCAGGCTGCGGGGGAACTTCCCCCTTCACCAACGCATAACGTGATAGTGTTTGATTCGTCTGTCACGATGCTGGAAGCGGCGCAGGCAGGGATGGGCGTTGCTATTGCCCCCGTAAGAATGTTCACTCATTTGCTGAACAGTGAACGTATAGTACAGCCGTTTTCAACGCAGATTGATCTGGGGAGTTACTGGATAACGCGTTTACAATCCCGCCCGGAGACGCCTGCCATGTGCGAGTTTTCCCGTTGGTTAACCGGTGTTGTGCACAAATAAAAAGGCCCGCCAGTGGCGGGCCTGATAAGTCACGCATGCGATTAGATAGTCAGAATACCGATCGCTGTTACTACCGTCAGGATTGCAGCCAGACCGTAGAATACCCACTTGCCAGCTGGCACGTGGATTTTCAGGTCATGCATGGCATGGTGCATACGGTGTAAACCGCACCACAGCGGCAGAACGATCATCAGGAACAGAAATGCCCGTCCGATGAAGCTCTGGGCAAATGCCAGCACGCGCTCATAGCTCAGCGCATCGCCCGGGAAAAGCCCCAGCGGCAGCATAATGCCAACCAGCAGAACCACTACCGGCGCAATGATTGCGCCCCACATACCACCTGCACCGAACAGGCCCCAAAATACGGGTTCGTCAGAGCGTTTTGGATTTGGATTAATCATCCCGGACTCCTTACCAGTACAGGGCAACATACAGAATGACTACGGTCGCAACCGCAGTAACTACCCAGAGACCTTTGATGATCGGCTCTGGCCCCATTTTTTCGTCTTTTACGATGATGTTGGCAGCTTTCGGTGCCAGTTCAAACCAGGTTTTGGTATGCAACAGCGCTGCTGCCAGAACAACCAGATTGAGGATCACCACTACCGGGTTTTGCAAAAAGCCGACAAAGCCCATCCAGGATTCAGCACCATGCTTGAGAGCAAACAGACCGAAAATCAGTTCAATACTGAACCAGACTGCCGGAACCGCTGTACCTTCGCGCAGCATGTAAAAGCGATAAAATGGCAGCTTTTTCCACCAGGTGGACGTCATTGGCCGCACATAGGGTTTGCGTTTAGTCGTCATCTTGCACTCCTTAGCGTGGTTTCAGGGTTGCGATAAGAAAGTCTTTTGAACTTTCTACTTTACCCTGCTGAATGGCCGCAGCCGGATCGACGTGTTTCGGGCAGACTTCGGAGCAATAGCCCACGAAAGTACAGGTCCAAACGCCGTTCGGGCTGTTCAACTGAGCCATACGCTCCTTCTTACCGTGGTCGCGGCTATCTTCGTTATAACGATGCGCCAGCGTAATCGCGGCCGGTCCAATGAACTCAGGGTTCAGGCCGAACTGCGGGCACGCTGCGTAGCACAGACCACAGTTGATGCAACCGGAGAACTGATGATACTTCGCCATCTGCGCCGGAGTCTGGGTGTTTGGACCCTGATCCGGTGTACGCGGGTTACCAATGATGTACGGCTTGATAGCTTCCAGACTTTCGATAAAGTGCGTCATATCGACGACCAGATCGCGTTCAATCGGGAAGTTAGCCAGCGCTTCAATCTTCATGCCGTTGGTGTATTCACGCAGGAAGGTTTTGCACGCCAGTTTAGGCACGTTGTTGACCATCATGCCGCAGGAGCCGCAGATAGCCATACGGCAAGACCAGCGATAGCTCAGGTCCGGTGCCAGGTTATCTTTGATGTAGTTCAACGCATCCAGCAGTGACGTTGTTTCATCATAAGGAACTTCATAGAAAGCACTGTGCGGTGCGGTGTCCACTTCCGGGTTATAGCGCACCACCTCAACTTTCAGGTTTTTCATCTCAGCCATTCGCCTTCTCCTTCTTATCGGCTGCTTCCGCTTCGCCACCGTACATACGTTTAGCTGGCGGCAGAGTGGTGATTTTCACGTCGCTGTATTCCAGGCGAGTTGTGCCATCAGCATCGCGGAAGGCGAGGGTATGTTTAAGGAAGTTGACGTCGTCACGCTCGGTGCAGCCTTCATCCAGACGCTGATGCGCGCCGCGTGATTCTTTACGCGCCAGAGCGGAGTGCGCCATACATTCAGCAACGTTCAGACCGTGACCCAGTTCGATGGTGTACAGCAGGTCAGTGTTGAAGACGCTGGAAGTGTCGGTGATACGTACGCGTTTGAAGCGTTCCTGCAGTTCAGCCAGCTTATCAACGGTTTTCTGCATGAGTTCTGGTGTACGGTAGATACCGCAACCTTCTTCCATGGAGATGCCCATTTCGTCGCGGATCTTCGACCAGTTCTCGTTACCTTCCTGGTTAACCAGATCTTTCAGACGTTGTTCAACGGAGGCAACCTGCGCATTCAGTGCTGCATCGTTAGCGGTGCTCGCTGTAGACGCACGTTCCATCGCTTGTTCACCGGCCAGACGACCAAAGACCACCAGTTCAGCCAGGGAGTTAGAGCCCAGACGGTTAGCACCATGCAGACCTACAGATGAACATTCACCGACAGCGAACAGACCTTTAATGCGAGTTTCGCAGTTCTGATCGGTTTCGATACCGCCCATGGTGTAGTGTGCGGTCGGACGTACCGGGATCGGTTCTTTAACCGGATCGACACCCACGTAGGCTTTCGCCAGTTCGCAGATAAACGGTAAGCGTTCGAGCAGTTTTTTCTCGCCGAGGTGACGCAGGTCGAGGTGAACGACATCGCCACGCGGAGTGGAGATGGTGTTGCCTTTGCGCCATTCATGCCAGAAAGCCTGAGAAACTTTGTCGCGCGGACCCAGTTCCATATATTTGTTCTTCGGCTCACCCAGCGGAGTTTCCGGGCCCATGCCGTAGTCCTGCAGATAACGGTAGCCATCTTTGTTGACCAGAATACCGCCTTCACCACGGCAGCCTTCGGTCATCAGGATACCGGATCCTGGCAGACCAGTCGGGTGATACTGAACGAACTCCATATCGCGCAGCGGAACGCCGTGGTTCAGCGCCATACCCATACCGTCACCAGTTACGATGCCGCCGTTGGTGTTGTAACGGTATACACGGCCTGCGCCGCCCGTTGCCATCACCACTGCGTTAGCACGGATTTGTACCAGAGTGCCTTCCATCATGTTCATGGCAACCAGGCCGCGAACATGACCGTCATCAACCAGGATATCCAGAACGAAATGTTCGTCAAAACGCTGAATTTGAGGGAACTGCAAAGAAGTTTGGAACAGAGTATGCAGCATATGGAAGCCGGTTTTATCCGCGGCAAACCAGGTACGCTCAATTTTCATGCCGCCGAAGCGACGTACGTTGACGCTACCGTCTTCACGGCGGCTCCATGGGCAACCCCATTGTTCCAGTTGCGTCATTTCAGTTGGGCAGTGGTGGACAAAGTAATCCACGACATCCTGCTCACACAGCCAGTCTCCGCCTGCTACCGTATCGTGAAAATGGTAGTCAAAGCTGTCATGATCCTGCGCGACAGCAGCAGAGCCGCCTTCGGCAGCAACGGTATGGCTGCGCATTGGGTACACTTTTGAGATCAGTGCGATTTTAGCGTTGGGATTTGCTTGCGCAGCAGCAATTGCAGCACGTAATCCCGCGCCACCGGCGCCTATAATGGCAAGATCGGCTTGAAAGGTTTGCACGACATTCCTCCAGATTGTTGTTATTTCATCCCTGTCTGAATCAGATGCTTAATCTGATTCAGACAGGTTATGAACGCGTTTCCACTGCTCCTTTATAGGTACAATAGTATAGTCTTAGGGATGTGAGGGAAATTTGACGTGTTCGATTTTTTTAGCGTATCAGAGGGCTGAATTATCATTGAATTTGATTAATTTAATTACTAAACCACCCAATGTTGCTTTTTTTACCCGCCAGCCAGTGTTTATTATTCCCGCGTGAAATTTGTCTCGCTAACGCGATACGAGTAGACTTCGTGCCCTTGTCTTAAATCGGAGAAATAACCATGAGCGAAACGGCAACCTGGCAGCCGAGCGCGTCCATCCCCAATCTGTTAAAACGAGCTGCAATTATAGCGGAGATTCGTCGCTTTTTTGCCGATCGTGGCGTGCTTGAGGTTGAGACACCTTGTATGAGTCAGGCGACGGTTACGGACATTCACCTGTTCCCGTTCGAAACGCGTTTCGTTGGCCCTGGACATTCTCAGGGGATGAACCTCTATTTAATGACCAGCCCGGAATACCATATGAAGCGCCTGCTGGTGGCAGGATGCGGCCCGGTATATCAACTGTGCAGAAGCTTTCGTAATGAAGAGATGGGACGTCATCACAACCCTGAATTCACCATGCTCGAGTGGTATCGTCCCCATTACGACATGTATCGCCTGATGAATGAAGTGGATGATTTACTCCAGCAAGTGCTGGATTGTTCCCCTGCGGAAAGCCTCTCATACCAGCAAGCCTTCCAGCGTCATCTGGAAATCGATCCACTGTCAGCGGATAAGACCCAATTGCGTGAAGTGGCGGCTAAATTGGATCTCAGCAACATCGCTGATACTGAAGAAGACCGGGATACCCTGTTACAGTTGCTGTTTACGATGGGGGTTGAGCCACATATTGGGAAAGACAAACCGGCGTTTGTGTATCACTTCCCGGCCAGCCAGGCATCGCTGGCACAAATTAGTACCGAAGATCACCGCGTTGCTGAACGTTTTGAGGTTTACTACAAGGGTATTGAACTGGCGAATGGTTTCCATGAGCTGACCGATGCGCGTGAGCAGCAGCAACGCTTCGAGCAGGATAATCGCAAACGTGCCGCTCGTGGCTTGCCGCAGCAGCCAATCGACAACAACCTGCTTGAAGCGCTCAAGGTCGGTATGCCGGATTGTTCCGGTGTGGCGCTTGGGGTTGATCGTCTGGTGATGCTGGCGCTGGGTGCTGATAGCCTGGCCGATGTTATCGCCTTTACCGTCGATAGGGCGTGAATCTGAAAATCTCCCCGCAGTAAAATAAATGGCGCGTAATGCGCCATTTTGTAGCTTTTTTTTTCAATTTCATCTTTATAGACACAGTTTAAATCTGGATATTTGCCGTTATTCAGGTATCAATTCTGGTTTGATTTTTTGATGGCTGACCTCCGCCTGGAGGACAGTGTAAACATGTGGACGCGGTTTAACCTGCGCGTTCCAGAGTAAGGGATAGTTTAATGACCCAAACAATAAAGAAGATGAGCCTGTCAGGCCTCATCCTTATGATATTCACGTCAGTTTTCGGATTTGCAAATAGCCCTTCAGCTTTTTATTTAATGGGTTATAGCGCCATTCCATGGTATGTATTTTCTGCATTATTATTCTTTATTCCATTTGCCTTAATGATGGCGGAAATGGGATCTGCCTATCGTAAAGAAGAAGGGGGGATCTATTCGTGGATGAATAATAGCGTTGGACCGCGCTATGCGTTTATCGGTACGTTTATGTGGTTCTCCTCTTATGTGATTTGGATGGTGAGCACCGCGGCAAAAGTCTGGGTGCCTTTTTCCACCTTTTTATTCGGCGCAGATATGACGCAGCAATGGCGTATCGCGGGACTTGAGCCAACGCAGGTTGTTGGGTTGCTCGCCGTAGGCTGGATGATTTTGGTGACGGGTGTCGCTTCCAAAGGTATTAATAAAATTGCCCGTATTACGGCTGTGGGCGGAATTGCCGTAATGTGTCTTAATTTAGTTTTGTTGTTAGCGAGTATCGCTATTTTGTTATTAACAGGTGGTCACTTTGCGCAGGATATTAATTTTGTCTCCTCACCTAATCCGGGATATCAGTCCGGTCTGGCCATGTTGTCATTTGTTGTATTTGCTATTTTTGCTTATGGTGGAATTGAAGCTGTGGGTGGGTTGGTTGATAAAACGGATAAACCAGAAAAGAATTTTGCAAAAGGAATTGTTTTTGCCGCAATAGTGATTTCAATTGGTTATTCGCTGGCCATATTTTTATGGGGCGTTAGCACCAACTGGCAGCAGGTATTAAGTAATAGCTCGGTTAACCTTGGCAATATTACTTATATCCTGATGAAAAGTCTGGGGGTGACGTTGGGTAATGCATTGCATTTGTCTCCTGAATCTGCGATGACCATGGGCATTTGGTTTGCGCGTATCACCGGGCTTTCCATGTTCCTCGCTTATACCGGTGCTTTCTTTACGCTCAGCTACTCGCCATTGAAAGCAATTATTCAGGGAACGCCAAAAGCATTGTGGCCTGCGCCAATGACGAAGCTGAATACCATGGGTATGCCGACGATGGCAATGTGGATGCAGTGTCTGCTGGTGAGCCTGTTTATTCTGTTGGTTTCATTTGGTGGCGATACTGCTTCCGCGTTTTATAACAAACTGACGCTGATGGCGAACGTATCAATGACGTTGCCGTATCTGTTCCTTGCACTGGCTTTCCCTTTCTTTAAATCCCGTGAGGGGCTGGAAAGGCCGTTTGTGATTTTTAAAACCCGGGCCGCAACGTTGCTGGCAACGAGCGTGGTGGTGCTGGTGGTAACGTTTGCCAACGTATTTACCATCATCCAGCCGGTGATTGAAGCCGGAGACTGGAACAGCGCACTGTGGATGATAGGTGGCCCGATATTCTTCTCACTGCTGGCCATGGCGATTTATCAGAACTACAGTCGTCGCATGGCCTGTGAGCCAGAGTGGGCGGCTGAGTAATCATCTTGCCGGATAGACGCGTTAGCGCTGCCATCCGGCAAGACACCCATTACAAGCTTCCTGCCGGACGACTGCCTCTTCCCGCAGAACTTAACGTTCTCCCTGTTTGCTTACCATTCAGGCTTTCCAGACGCATCTGGAATGGTGGGAATGGCATATCAATGCCATGCTCACGGAAGCCCGCCAGAATCAACTGATGGATCTCATGGCGCAATGGCATGCGGTGTCCCATTTCTGCGGCATAGATACGCAATTCGAAGATCTGAATCCCTTGCTGAAGATCAACCAGGAAGACTTCCGGTGCCGGGGTGTCGATAACAAGCGAACAGCGATGCGCGGCGGTAAGCAGGATTTGCGTGACCTCTTCGCTGTTGGCCTCCGACGGTGCCGGAATAGTTAACACCACACGAGTGACCGAGTCGGATAGCGACCAGTTGATGAACTGTTCGGTGATGAACGCTTTGTTGGGCACGATGATTTCTTTACGGTCCCAGTCGCTGATTGTGGTGGCGCGGGTGTTAATTTTCGTCACGCTACCGGTAAGATCGCGAATTGTCACCGTATCGCCAATGCGGATGGGTTTTTCAAACAGGATGATCAGGCCGGAAATAAAGTTGGCGAAGATCTCCTGCAAACCGAAACCCAACCCCACACCGAGCGCGGCAACCAGCCATTGCAGTTTGGACCACTCAATACCAATCATTGAGAAGCCAACCAGGCCACCAATCAGCATCAGCAGGTATTTGGTAATGGTGGTGATGGCATAACCCGTGCCGGGTGTTAAATCCAGATGCTGTAACAGTGCCAACTCCAGCAGCGCGGGCAAGTTACGTACTAACTGAGTGGTGATGATAAACACCAGAATCGCAATTAATACCGCGCCCAGCGTTATCGGCTCTAAGCTTTCTACGCCTTGTACCGTGGAGGTGACATCCCATAATGAGATGTTCTCCAGGAAGCCGAAGGCAGAGTGAATTTCTGACCACAGCACGATAACCGAAAGCAGGGCGATCAGCATCAGGATAGAACGTACCAGGCGCAGTGATTGTGCGCTGATAGCGTCAAGATCCACTTCGCTTTCATCGACATCAATCGCCCCTTCAAGGCTGGTGGAATGCGGCGGTTCTTCTTCACCACGTGCGCGTTGTGCCAGCATTTCTGCCCGTCGATGTTTGGCGCGATCGAATGCCAGACGGCGGCGCTGAATCAGCATCCAGCGGCGAATGACGTGATAAATCACCAACAATAAGAACCAGATAGCTACGGATGTTTCCAGACGAGCCAGCAGTGCTTGCGCCGTTGCCAGGTAGCCTACGGCAGCCGCGAGAATCGCAATGAGTGGTGCGCCCATCAGCATATTCCACAGCATACTGTTGACCATGTTGTCACCGTTGCCCTCTTTATCGAGATATAACGGTATTCCGGCGCGTTTCAGACTCAGGGTCACGAGCGCCAGTGCCCCACAAATCAAAATAAAGCACAGGCGCCCCAGAGAGGCGGAGAATTCCCGGTCATTGAGATTATCAAACATGATCACCGCCATGATGAGCGGGACAATCAGTCCGATGCTCATCAGGTAATAGTGCATTGCCTTAGCGACACGGTTACGCGGCCAGCCAAAGTGGGCAATGAACAAACCGTTAGGGCGTGCGAAGGTAGCGCAAATCATCACTACCCACAGCATTGGTACCGTTGCTGTAACGCCATCGCCTATCGCGACGGCCAGAGGATAGGGCCAGGCTTCCTGCAAACCATAACCCAGAGTTGCCCACAGTACCGGCAATGGGGAAGCGACGAGTATCGACCAAAACACTGTGCGCAACGTCAGCCAAAAATGATCCTGGGTTACTTTTCCCACCCGCGCTGACGATCGTTCGAGAAAGCGAGTGAAGTGCTTACGCGAATAGAGGCTAAACCCAACCAACACCAGCGCTGCGAAAAGCGGCAGCAGCGTTTCCTTGCTGGTCAACATCATAATGCTGGCTTTGCCAAGTTGATTAAACGTGTCTAATGAGATAAGACGACGCAGATCCTGGACTAAGTCGACAGGCCAGGAAAGTGATATTGGGCTGACGTCAGACGTCCAGAACAGATAGCGGTGAGTTGCCTCATTGACCTCTTTCAGCGCATCTTCCAGTTGGCTGTTGGAGACTTTCAGCTTGGTCAATTCGAGGATCAGCGTATCGCCGCCCTGTAACAGGGAGTTCAGTAGTTCACGCTGAGTACGCAGTTGGGCGTTGAGGATACGCTCTTGCTCTGCGGTAAGTGGTTGTCCATCGGCCTGATGGATCTGGCGCAACTGCGGCTGTTTATTAAGGAGATCTTCATAGCGCATTCGGTGTACGCGAAGTTGCGCCATTTCTGTATCTAGCTGTTGAGGCTTAGGCATTTCTGGCAGGCGGGAGACTTGCGCGCGCAGGGCTTCTCCCAGCATATTCGAGGCACCAAGCCACTGTGACTGCTCCCGCAACGTATTTAATGCCTGTCGTACCTGCAGCGTTTGGCTGGTGGCCTGCCGCTGTTGAGAGGCGACCAGGTCCATACGCTGCGCCTGCTGGTTTAAGGCCTGAGACAGCTCACGGTTAACCTTGAACTGGTCAACAATGCCTTCTGGCAGCCCCGCACTGTTCTCTGCCAGTAGTTCGGTGCTTTCCAGCGCCCGCTCGGCTTCACGCTGACGCTGACTATTGAGTTGATTACGTAATGCCTGCAGGTACGCGTCGAGTTGTTGGCTCTGTTTTTCTGCCAGTTCGGAGCGCATGCGCGCCAGTTCCTGGCGGTTGTTCGCGGAAAGCTGTGCCAGTTCCAGCTCATCGACCTGGGCTTTGAGTTTGGCCGATTCAGCCTGCATCGCCTGATTCAGTGGAGAGTTGCTGCTGGCTGCCCCCAGACGTCGCTCAATATCATTTAACTGACGGCGCGCATCGGTTTGCTGTTGCGGAAGCTGGCTTAATGAGTCGGCGATTTCGCGTGCGCGATCTTGTTCCTGCTGGGCCTGGCGGCTTTTTTCCAACAACTGGCTGCTGACCTGGAGGATCTCCTGGTTTAACGCATCAGTAGTCAGGCCAGTCGGCACGCTGCGCGGTTCGTCACGCAGATTGCTAAGCTGCGCGCGTAACGTTGCGGACAGCTTGGGGAAGTTATCAATAACCTGCTGATACTGTTCGGCACGCTCAAGGGAGCCTTTACGCTCCTCAAGGGCATTCAGCGCGGACTGGAGCGCCTCAACGGCTTCTGGCTGAGCGGGCTTAGCCGCTTTGGCCTGCTCCAGTTCCTGAGTGATTTGTTTGGCATCGGGGGCCGTCGCAGCGTGCGCCCCCAGGCTGAGGCACCAGGCCATCAGTAAAGTGATAATCAGGCGCACAGCAGCGATTCCTATGTTTAACCTTCGTCTTTTTTGTCATCAACCAGCGGGCTGACGTCGTGTTCTGCTTCGATTTCTTCCTTCGGCAGTGGGTTAGGTTCAGCTTCTGGCGTTACGAAAGACTCGGTAGAAATTGCCATCGGTTGACCGATTTTAGTGACCGAAAGATCCTGCAACTGCTCAACCAGGTTAACTTTGCCTGGTGCAAACAGGTTAATAACGGTTGAACCGAGCTTAAAGCGGCCCATTTCCTGACCTTTTAGCAGCGCCACGGAACCTTCGCTTTCACCGGCAGGCCATGTCCAGCGTTTAATGACTCCTTCACGCGGCGGAGTAATGGTGCCGGCCCAAACCGTTTCAATACTACCGACGATGGTTGCGCCAACCAGAATCTGTACCATCGGGCCGAATTCAGTATCAAACAGACAAATAACGCGCTCGTTACGGGCAAACAGGTTCGGTACGTTTTGCGCGGTCAGGATATTTACTGAGAAAAGGTCGCCAGGCACATACAGCATTTCCCGCAGGATACCGTTACACGGCATATGTACGCGGTGGTAATCACGCGGCGAGAGGTAAGTGGTTACAAACGTACCATTGCGGAATTTGTCCGCCATCTGGTAGTTGCCTGCCAGCAGCGCTTCAAGGCTATAGCTATGCCCTTTGGCCTGCAGAAGTTTATCTTCTTCGATGTTTCCCAGTTGATTAATCACGCCATCAGCCGGCATGACCAGGACATTTGGATCGGTATTAATAGGGCGTACATCGTCACGTAATGGGCGGACAAAGAAGTCATTGAAGGTGCGATAGCTGGCGGTGTCCGGCTTTTGCGCCTCTGTCATATCGACCTTGTAATATTTCACGAACAGATCGATAACCAGCTTAGTTAGCCATCCTGCTCGTTTGCTCGCACCCCAACCCGCCAGGCGAGTGAGCCATAGTTTTGGCAGAATGTATTGTAGCGAAAGCTTAAATGAGTTTAACAAGGTAGCCTCCAGGCCATAATTTGTTCCTGATCCAGCGTGTGGGCCGGATCCTGAAAAAAAGGGGACGATTCTAGCGATGCTTAGCTTAGTTGTCAGTTGTCTGTATCAGAAAAGTTTTTACGCGTTTTTACCTGAGCCATGCTTTCGAGGATACGGTGATAATTCTCAAAGCGAACTTCGGCTATCGCCCCTTTCTCTACAGCTTCACGGATAGCGCAGCCTGGATCTGCATCATGTTTGCAGTCGCGGTATTTGCAATGGCCCAGGTAATCATGGAATTCGACAAAGCCGTGCGTGATTTGTTCCGGTTCAAGGTGCCACAGCCCGAACTCACGTACGCCGGGGGAGTCGATGACGTCACCGCCGTGCGGGAAGTGGTACAGGCGAGAAGCGGTAGTCGTGTGTTGTCCAAGGCCGGAGTTGTCGGAGACATCATTGGTCAGGATTTCTTCCTGCAGGCCAAGCAGGTTGTTGAGTAGGCTGGATTTACCTACGCCAGACTGACCGGCGAAAATGCTGATACGATCGGTCAATGCCTCTTCAAGCGGTTTCAGACCGTCTTTTGTGCGGCTTGATACCATCAATACGCGATAGCCAATATTGCGATAGATATCCATCTGCTCATTTACGAAAGCCATGCTTTCGTCGTCCAGCAGATCGATTTTGTTGAGTACGATAATTGGCTCAACCTGTAACGTTTCGCAGGCCACCAGATACCTGTCGATAATATTTAATGACAGTTCAGGTAAGATGGCTGAGACAATAACGATTTGGTCAATGTTGGCAGCAATGGGCTTCACGCCGTCATAAAAATCCGGGCGTGTGAGAACGGAAGTGCGCTCATGTACCGCTTCAACGATCCCTTTAACATTGACACCTTCGGCTGCCGTTTTACCCGGACGCCAGACCACGCGATCGCCGGTAACCAGCGAACGAATTGTACGGCGGATGTTGCAGCGGTGAATTTCACCATCAGCAGATTCCACGTCGGCATGCATACCAAAACGGCTGATAACAATGCCTTCAGCGGTTTCGCCAAACAAGTTGTCGTCGTAGTCGGGTTTCTCCGTGGACGTTTTAAGACGACGCTGGTGATTTGCGTTCACGCGGCGCTGTTGGCCTTTGGAGAGTTTATTTTTACTCAATCGTACTGGCTCCTGATCGCCCATTATGGGCAAAACATCTATGATACACGCAATTTTAGATGAATATATACGCTTCATCCTTCACGCTGCCCCAGCACTGGCTATGCTCAGAAACCCAGGCCACATAGTTTTCTATGCCCTCAGGGTTTCTTTCCTTGCCGCCTTGATGCAGCATGAATGGTTTCGCGTATCGTCACGTAAGAAGGGTGGAAAATAGCATGAGTGCCAATGAAAACAACCTGATTTGGATCGATCTGGAGATGACCGGTCTGGATCCCGAGCGCGATCGCATCATTGAGATCGCTACCCTGGTGACTGACGCCAATCTGAATATTCTGGCTGAAGGACCAACAATTGCGGTACATCAGTCTGATGAACAGCTGGCATTAATGGATGACTGGAACGTCAGAACGCATACAGGTAGTGGGTTGGTGGAGCGCGTAAAGGCGAGCACGATGGGTGATCGTGAAGCTGAGCTTGCGACGTTAGCATTTTTAAAAGAGTGGGTTCCGGAAGGGAAATCACCTATTTGCGGCAACAGTATCGGTCAGGATCGCCGCTTCCTGTTTAAATACATGCCGGAACTGGAAGCGTATTTCCATTATCGTTATCTGGACGTTAGTACTCTGAAAGAGCTGGCCCGTCGCTGGAAGCCAGAGATCCTCGATGGTTTCACAAAACAGGGAACGCATCAGGCGATGGACGATATCCGCGAGTCGGTTGCTGAGCTTGCTTACTATCGCGAGCATTTTATTAAGCTTTGATTTCTATGCCCGGTGCGCTTGCGTAACCGGGTATTTGACGTTAAATTGTTCAGCTTGATTGCAAAGTAATCACTTGAACGAGTTTTTAAAAAAAACGTATTCAGGGGGGTTGCAGCTAAACGGATTTCTCGTATAATGCGCCTCCCGTAACGACGCAGAAATGCGAATTACGACAGCAACAAATTTCATCGAAGATTGTGCGGGAATAGCTCAGTTGGTAGAGCACGACCTTGCCAAGGTCGGGGTCGCGAGTTCGAGTCTCGTTTCCCGCTCCAAA
>NZ_JAOWGO010000023.1:30393-162025 GCF_030333105.1 Citrobacter sp. Cm038
GCGGGAATAGCTCAGTTGGTAGAGCACGACCTTGCCAAGGTCGGGGTCGCGAGTTCGAGTCTCGTTTCCCGCTCCAAATTCTTATCTCAATAAACATATCCACAACGAATTATCGCGTTGGGGCTGTTTTCTTTTGTCTTTGACATACTCTTGTAAACAGACTTATCCACAGGTTCGGATATTATTCCTGGAATGCAAAAAACTTAGCCGGGTGAATAGTATCTTTGTAATTAATTGAATACGTTGAATTAATTATCATTTCAAACTGTTAATGCGATCACTTGACGATTTTTTCCCTCTTGAATATCAATGTGTTTTTATTTTTATACACAAGCTGTGGATGACTTAAGCGTCACGTGGCAAGCCTTTTTCAATGACCCTGACCAGGCGCTGCTTCTTCGGCAGTTGCACTTCAACCACGCAGGCATTTCGCTTCTCAATTTGCTGCGCAATCGCCCATTCTATGTGCTCATCGAGAAGTGGGTGCTCACCTCGGCGATTTTCCAGCGCATTGATAACAGCCCCATCCCAGGGGGCATTACCCAGCGCGACGGCGATATTTCGTAGCCAGCGCAAGTGACCAATACGACGAATGGCAGAACCTTCTGTGACTTTTAAAAACCACGCTTCGCTCCAGCTAAACAGTTCAATTAACTCTGGGGCGTGGAGTTGTTTGCGTGGGCTAAAGTCGTCTTCTACGGTTAACTGCGAATAGCGATTCCAGGGACAAATGAGCTGGCAGTCATCGCAGCCATAGATCCTATTTCCCAGCAGTGGGCGAAATTCTTGCGGAATTGCACCCTCCAGCTCAATGGTGAGATAAGAAATGCAGCGACGGGCATCTACGGTGTACGGCTCAACGATCGCACCAGTCGGGCAGATGGTCATGCAGGCGACACACTTCCCACATCCTTCTTCTGCTGGCAGATCCACTGGCAAAGGTAAATCAACCAGTAACTCACCCAAAAAGAAAAATGAACCGGCTTCACGGTTAAGGATAAGTGAGTGCTTACCTGTCCATCCAAGCCCGGCTTTTTCCGCCAGTGGACGCTCAAGAATAGGCGCAGAATCAACAAAAGGTCTAAAATTCAGCGAAACACAGTGTTGCTGAATCATCTCTCCCAGTTTTTTTAAGCGGTTACGCAGTAGTTTATGGTAGTCACGCCCCAGTGCGTATCGACTGACGTAGCCCAGGGTCGGATTCTTTAAGGTGCTGGCAAAGGCCGCGTTGGCAGGGAGATAGTTCATTCGTACGCTAATGACGCGTAAAGTCCCGGGCAATAACTCCTGGGGACGAGCACGCATCATGCCGTGACGGGCCATCCAGTCCATCTCGCCGTGATAGTGTTTATCCAGCCATGCCTGCAGTTTGGGTTCGGCTTCGCTAAGGTTGGTATCGGCAATACCGACCTGCTGAAAGCCAAGTTCCAGCCCCCACTGCTTAATATTTTGCGCTAACTGATTGAGATCGAGGGGCTCTGACATGACGGACCATACAATGAAGAAAAACCTCGCAAGTATACCACACTCCATCTGGCACGCCGATGACATCAAGAGAGCGGAACGTGAGGCTGCAGACAGTCTTGGGCTGACTCTTTATGAACTGATGCTACGAGCGGGAGAGGCAACATTTAAGGTTACCTGCGACGCGTACCCGGACTCCCGGCACTGGCTGGTGCTCTGTGGCCACGGAAATAATGGTGGGGATGGCTATGTGGTCGCAAGGCTTGCCAAAGCGGTGGGTATTAACGTCACATTACTGGCGCAGGAGAGTGACAAGCCTCTCCCTGAAGAGGCGCAGCAGGCGCGTGACGCCTGGCTGAATGCAGGGGGCGTTATCCATGCTCCAGATATTATCTGGCCGGAAAAGGTGGATGTCATTATTGATGGGCTGCTCGGTACCGGCTTACAACATGCACCGCGCGCCCCTCTGGCTGCATTGATCGAATTGGCTAATTCGCACCCTGCTCCCGTGGTGGCGATAGATATTCCGTCCGGTCTGCTGGCGCAGACAGGAGCGACGCCAGGTGCGGTGATGCGTGCCGCGCATACCGTCACTTTTATTGCGTTAAAACCGGGACTGTTAACCGGTAAAGCGCGTGATGTCACTGGGCATCTTCATTTTAATGCTCTTGGGCTGGAGACCTGGCTTGCAGGGCAGGAAGTGCCTGTTCAGCGTTTTGATGCTTCGCAACTTGCCCACTGGTTAACGCCGCGCCGACCGACATCGCATAAAGGCTCCCACGGGCGACTGGTGATTATTGGTGGCGACCATGGCACTGCTGGTGCAATACGTATGGCCGGTGAAGCCGCACTTCGCGCAGGTGCCGGGCTGGTTAAAGTTCTGACCCGCAGCGAAAACATTGCGCCAATCCTGACTGCCCGTCCGGAGTTGATGGTGGATACGCTAACGCCGCATGCGCTGGAGGAAAATCTGGAATGGGCGGATGTGGTGGTCATTGGTCCTGGGCTTGGGCAGCAGGAGTGGGGCAAAAAAGCGCTGCAAAAAGTGGAGAATTTTCGTAAACCAATGCTCTGGGACGCTGATGCGCTTAACCTGCTGGCAATCAACCCCGATAAACGTCACAATCGCGTGATCACGCCGCATCCAGGTGAGGCCGCGCGACTACTGGGCTGTTCCATAGCAGAAATTGAAGACGATCGCTTACTTTCTGCACAACGTCTGGTAAAACGGTACGGAGGTGTAGTGGTGCTGAAAGGTGCGGGTACGGTTGTGGCCTCCGAACAAAATGCGTTGGGTATTATTGATGCCGGCAATGCAGGAATGGCCAGCGGCGGTATGGGCGATGTGCTCTCCGGTATTATTGGTGCATTGCTCGGACAGAAGCTTACCCCGTATGATGCAGCGTGTGCAGGATGTGTCGCGCACGGTGCGGCGGCGGATGTGCTGGCAGCGCGTTTTGGAACTCGCGGCATGCTGGCGACAGATCTCTTTACCACGCTACAGCGTATTGTTAACCCTGATGTGATTGACGTTTATCATGATGAATCGAGTAATTCCGCTACCTGATGAACAGGCGACTTTAGACCTGGGACTGCGGGTAGCCAACGCCTGTGACGGCGCAACTGTTATTTATTTGTACGGCGATCTGGGTGCGGGTAAAACCACCTTTAGCCGGGGATTCCTGCAGGCGTTGGGTCACAAAGGCAATGTAAAAAGCCCCACCTACACACTGGTTGAACCCTATTCACTCGATAACCTGATGGTGTATCACTTCGATCTGTATCGACTTGCGGACCCGGAAGAATTGGAGTTTATGGGGATCCGAGATTATTTTGCCAATGATGCAATTTGCCTGGTGGAATGGCCGCAACAAGGTAAAGGTGTGCTTCCTGACCCGGACGTCGAAATACACATTGAGTACCAGGCGCAAGGTCGGGAGGCGCGCGTAAGTGCCGTCTCCTCATCGGGTGATTTATTGCTGGCGCGTTTAGCCGATTAATCTTAAGGGTGGCGGGATGATTTATCGCATCAGAAACTGGCTGATGGCAACCCTGGTCCTGCTGTGCGCGCAGGCAGGAGCCGCCAGCCTCTCGGATCTTCAGGTTTCCAACGGTGACCAACAGGCGCGGATCACGTTAAGTTTTATTGGCGATCCTGAATACAGCGTATCGCAGGACGGGAAACGAACTGTCGCGCTGGATATCAAACAATCCGGTGTGATTCAGGGATTACCGCTGCTGTTTAGTGGCAATAATCTGGTGAAGGCGATCCGCTCCGGCACGCCGAATGACGCGCAGTCTCTGCGGCTGGTCGTCGATTTAACCGAAAACGGGAAAGCTGAAGCCGTGAAACGGCAAAACGGTGGTAACTATACTGTCGTGTTTACGATCAAAGCCGATGCTCCACCGCCTCCACCTCCACCAGTGGTCGTGAAGCGTGTTGAAGCGCCGGTTGTTGCCCCGCGTTCGGTTGAGCCTGCACGCAATCCGTTTAAAACGGAAAGCAATCGTACAACTGCCGTGACCAACAGCAATACGGTCACGCGACCTGCCGCCCGGGCGACCAACAACAATGGCGATAAAGTCGTTATCGCTATCGATGCAGGACACGGTGGGCAAGATCCCGGCGCTATCGGGCCTGGCGGTACGCGGGAGAAAAACGTCACTATCGCGGTTGCGCGTAAGCTGCGTAGCTTGCTGAATGACGACCCGATGTTTAAAGGCGTGCTTACCCGTGATGGCGATTACTTCATTTCGGTGATGGGGCGTTCTGACGTCGCTCGTAAACAAAATGCCAATTTCCTGGTCTCTATTCATGCGGATGCTGCACCAAACCGGGATGCCACCGGCGCTTCCGTGTGGGTACTGTCAAACCGTCGTGCCAACAGTGAAATGGCCGGCTGGCTGGAACAGCATGAGAAGCAATCTGAGCTGTTGGGTGGTGCGGGGGATGTGCTGGCAAACAGTCAGTCCGATCCGTACTTAAGCCAGGCGGTGCTGGACCTGCAGTTCGGTCATTCACAGCGCGTAGGGTATGATGTGGCGACCAGTATGATCGGCCAGTTAGAGCGTATTGGTTCGATGCACAAACGTCGACCAGAGCACGCCAGCCTTGGCGTATTACGCTCGCCTGATATCCCGTCAGTACTGGTTGAAACCGGTTTTATCAGTAACAACAGTGAAGAGCGCCTGCTGGCGAGCGATGATTATCAGCAGCAACTGGCAGAGGCGATTTATAAAGGGTTGCGTAACTACTTCCTGGCGCACCCTATGCAAACGGGGCCGCAGGGCGCACCGTCACAAACAGCCAGCGCTGTATCACCGGGTGATACGTTAACAAATTAAGGATTAGCCATGCCGATTCAGGTTCTACCGCCACAGCTGGCGAACCAGATTGCCGCAGGTGAGGTGGTAGAACGGCCTGCGTCGGTAGTAAAAGAACTGGTGGAAAACAGCCTTGATGCGGGTGCTACACGTATTGATATTGATATCGAACGCGGTGGTGCAAAGCTTATCCGCATTCGTGACAATGGCTGTGGTATCAAAAAAGACGAGCTGGCGCTGGCGCTGGCTCGCCATGCCACCAGTAAAATAGCCTCACTTGACGATCTCGAGGCTATCGTTAGTCTCGGGTTTCGCGGGGAGGCGCTGGCAAGTATCAGCTCTGTCTCACGTTTAACCCTGACGTCCCGTACACAAGAACAACCCGAAGCCTGGCAGGCGTATGCTGAAGGGCGCGATATGGACGTGACGGTTAAACCTGCTGCGCATCCGGTGGGTACTACGCTGGAAGTGCTGGATTTGTTCTACAACACGCCAGCGCGGCGCAAGTTCATGCGCACCGAGAAAACCGAGTTTAATCATATTGACGAAATCATCCGACGCATTGCGCTGGCGCGTTTTGACGTGACGATTAATTTGTCACACAACGGTAAAATAATGCGCCAGTACCGCGCGGTGACAGCCGATGGGCAAAAAGAGCGTCGACTGGGCGCTATTTGTGGCACGCCATTTCTGGAGCAGGCGCTGGCTATTGAGTGGCAGCATGGCGATTTGACGTTGCGGGGCTGGGTAGCTGACCCGAATCACACCACTGCGGCATTGGCAGAAATTCAGTACTGCTACGTGAATGGTCGTATGATGCGTGACCGGCTGATTAACCACGCTATCCGCCAGGCCTGCGAAGACAAGTTAGGGGCCGATCAACAACCCGCATTTGTCTTGTATCTGGAAATTGATCCGCATCAGGTGGATGTAAATGTGCATCCTGCCAAACATGAAGTCCGCTTCCATCAGTCCCGCCTGGTGCATGATTTTATCTATCAGGGGGTGCTGAGCGTACTGCAACAACAGCTTGAAACATCGCTTCCGTTGGAGGGTGATGAAGATCCTCTACCAAGGCATATCCCGGAAAACCGGGTTGCGGCGGGACGTAATCACTTTGCAGAACCTGCGCCAGCACGTGAACCCACTACGCCGCGTTATTCCGTATCGGCAGGGAGTGGTGGCGGTCGCCAGGCATCTGCCAGTTGGCCGCATGCTCAGCCTGGGTATCAAAAGCAACAGGGTGAAGTTTACCAACAACTACTTCAGACACCTGCTCCGGTTCCAACGCACAAATCCGCTGTACCCAACGTGGCAGAGTCTTCTCTTGCCGGACACAGCCAAAGTTTTGGCCGAGTCCTGACAATCGTCGGTGCAGACTGCGCGTTACTCGAATGCGACGGACATATCCGGCTGTTGGCGCTACCGGTAGCTGAACGTTGGTTGCGTCAGGCGCAGTTGACGCCGGGACAGGGACCTGTTTGTGCTCAGCCATTGCTGATCCCGTTGCGTTTGAAAGTGACCGCAGATGAAAAGGCGGCTTTGCAAAAAGCGCAAAGCCAGTTGGCGGATTTGGGCATTGAATTTCAGTTGGATGCGCAGCATGTGACCATCCGAGCAGTGCCTTTACCCTTACGCCAACAAAATTTACAAATCTTGATTCCTGAACTGATAGGCTACCTGGCGCAGCAGTCCGTATTCGAACATGGCAACATTGCACAGTGGATTGCGCGTAACCTGATGAGTGAACATCCGCAGTGGAGCATGGCTCAGGCTATTACGCTGTTGGCGGATGTTGAGCGGCTCTGTCCGCAGCTTGTGAAGGCGCCGCCGGGTGGTCTGTTACAACCTGTTGATTTACATTCGGTAATGAACGCCCTGAAACATGAGTGATATCAGTAAGGCGAGCCTGCCAAAGGCAATTTTTTTAATGGGGCCAACGGCCTCTGGTAAAACGGCATTAGCAATTGAATTGCGTAAAGTTTTGCCTGTAGAGTTGATAAGCGTTGATTCCGCCCTTATTTACAAGGGGATGGATATCGGTACCGCCAAGCCCGATGCTGAAGAGCTAAAGGCTGCACCGCACCGATTGCTGGATATTCGCGATCCGGCACAGGCGTATTCTGCTGCGGATTTTCGTCGAGATGCGCTAGCCGAGATGGCTGATATTACTGCAGCGGGGCGTATCCCGCTGTTAGTAGGCGGCACAATGTTATATTTCAAAGCCTTGCTTGAGGGGTTGTCGCCGTTACCGTCGGCGGATCCGGAGGTCAGGGCCAGAATTGAACAGCAGGCGGCAGAGCTTGGGTGGGACGCGTTACATCGGCAGCTTCAGGAGATTGATCCTGTTGCCGCAGCGCGGATTCATCCAAATGATCCGCAAAGACTTTCCCGGGCACTGGAAGTTTTTTTCATTTCGGGTAAAACTTTAACGGAGCTGACGCAAACGTCAGGAGATGCTTTGCCGTATCAGGTGCATCAGTTTGCTATCGCCCCGGCGAGCCGTGAACTGCTCCATCAGCGAATTGAGCAGCGTTTTCATCAGATGTTAGCTTCAGGTTTTGAAGCAGAAGTCCGGGCGCTTTTTGCCCGAGGAGATTTGCATACGGATTTGCCTTCCATTCGTTGTGTTGGGTATCGCCAGATGTGGTCATACATTGAAGGTGAAATCTCATATGATGAAATGGTTTATAGAGGTGTTTGCGCCACGAGGCAGTTGGCGAAGCGGCAGGTAACCTGGTTGCGTGGTTGGGATGGGGTGCACTGGCTTGACAGTGAAAAGCCTGACCAGGCGCGAAACGAAGTATTACAGGTTGTTGGTGCTATCGCGAACTGAATGTGTACAATTGAAACGTATCGTGCGCAATTTTTCAGAATCGAAAGGTTCAAAGTACAAATAAGCATATAAGGAAAAGAGAGAATGGCTAAGGGGCAATCTTTACAAGATCCGTTCCTGAACGCACTGCGTCGGGAACGTGTTCCAGTTTCTATTTATTTGGTGAATGGTATTAAGCTGCAAGGTCAAATCGAGTCTTTTGATCAGTTCGTGATCCTGTTGAAAAACACGGTCAGCCAGATGGTTTATAAGCACGCGATTTCTACTGTTGTCCCGTCTCGCCCGGTTTCTCATCACAGCAATAACGCCACCGGCGGCACCAGCAGTAACTACCATCACGGTAGCAACGCGCAGGGTTCATCTGCGCAACAGGACAGCGAAGAAACCGAATAAGGTTTTGGCTGTTTTACACACGGGGAGCCAGAGATCCTGCGTTCCCCGTTGATATATATTAAGGGGTTGACGCTTGTTTGACCGTTATGATGCCGGTGAGCAGGCGGTACTGGTACACATCTATTTTTCGCAAGACAAAGATATGGAAGATCTCCAGGAGTTTGAATCTCTGGTTTCTTCCGCCGGTGTCGAAGCAATGCAGGTGATTACCGGGAGCCGTAAAGCACCGCACCCGAAGTTTTTTGTTGGTGAAGGTAAGGCAATCGAAATTGCGGAAGCCGTGAAAGCGACAGGCGCTGCGGTGGTGATTTTTGATCATGCTCTAAGCCCTGCCCAGGAACGTAACCTGGAACAGTTATGCCAGTGTCTTGTCATCGACAGGACTGGCCTCATTTTAGATATTTTTGCCCAGCGTGCACGTACCCATGAGGGTAAGTTGCAGGTTGAACTGGCGCAGTTGCGTCATATGGCTACACGCCTGGTCCGTGGCTGGACTCACCTTGAAAGGCAAAAGGGCGGTATTGGTTTGCGTGGTCCGGGTGAAACCCAGCTCGAAACCGACCGTCGTTTGCTGCGTAATCGCATTTTGCAGATACAGTCGCGCCTGGAAAAAGTTGAAAAGCAACGTGAGCAGGGGCGGCAGTCGCGCAAGAAAGCGGATGTCCCAACCGTATCACTGGTGGGATATACCAACGCCGGAAAATCCACCTTGTTCAACCAGATAACCGAAGCCCGGGTCTACGCAGCAGATCAACTGTTTGCGACCCTGGATCCTACACTACGTCGTATAGACGTAGCGGATGTCGGTGAAACTGTGCTGGCGGATACCGTCGGGTTTATACGTCATTTGCCGCACGACCTGGTGGCGGCGTTTAAAGCCACCTTGCAGGAGACGCGTCAGGCGACATTGCTGCTGCACGTTATTGATGCGGCAGATTTCCGTGTGCAGGAAAATATTCAGGCTGTGGATACGGTTCTCGAAGAGATCGACGCGCACGAGATCCCGACCCTGCTGGTGATGAATAAAATCGATATGCTGGATGATTTTGAACCGCGTATCGACAGAGATGAAGAGAATAAACCAATCCGCGTTTGGGTTTCTGCGCAAACTGGCATTGGTATACCACAACTTTTTCAGGCTTTGACAGAGCGGCTTTCCGGTGAGGTTGCGCAGCATACGTTGCGTTTACCGCCGCAGGAAGGGCGTCTGAGAAGCCGGTTTTACCAACTTCAGGCAATAGAAAAAGAGTGGATGGAGGAGGATGGCAGCGTAGGTCTGCAAGTTCGTATGCCGATCGTTGACTGGCGTCGCCTCTGTAAACAAGAACCGACCCTGGCAGATTACATCGTCTGACCGGGAGGAAATGCCTGGGGATTTTTTGCCCAATACTCATCGAATTTTGGGTTGCAGGAAGGCGGTAACGCTCCTGTAGTGCAAAAAACGGGGTATATCACCGCATAACAAATATGGAGCACAAACATGGCGTGGAATCAGCCCGGTAATAACGGACAAGACCGCGACCCCTGGGGAAGCAGCAAACCTGGCGGCAACCCTGAGGGAAATGGAAACAAAGGTGGTCGTGAGCAGGGACCTCCCGATCTTGATGATATCTTCCGCAAACTGAGTAAAAAACTCGGTGGTCTGGGTGGCGGTAAAGGTACAGGTTCTGGTGGCGGTAGTTCATCGCAAGGCCCGCGTCCACAACTGGGAGGACGGGTCTTTACTATCGCAGCAGCGGCAATTGTCATTATCTGGGCAGCCAGCGGTTTCTATACCATTAAAGAAGCGGAGCGCGGCGTGGTGACACGCTTCGGTAAATTCAGCCATCTGGTTGAGCCGGGTCTGAACTGGAAACCGACATTTATCGACGAAGTTACTCCGGTAAACGTCGAAGCTGTGCGTGAGCTTGCTGCATCCGGCGTGATGCTGACATCTGACGAAAACGTCGTGCGCGTTGAAATGAACGTGCAGTACCGTGTTACCGATCCGCAGCGTTACCTGTTTAGCGTAACCAGTGCTGATGACAGTCTGCGCCAGGCTACCGACAGCGCCTTACGTGGGGTTATCGGTAAATACACCATGGATCGTATTCTGACCGAAGGGCGTACTGTTATTCGTAGCGACACCCAGCGTGAACTGGAAGAGACCATCCGTCCATACAACATGGGTATTACTCTGCTGGACGTCAACTTCCAGGCTGCACGTCCGCCGGAAGAGGTGAAAGCCGCGTTTGACGATGCCATCGCAGCACGTGAAAACGAGCAGCAATACATCCGTGAAGCTGAAGCGTACACCAACGAAGTTCAGCCACGCGCAAATGGTCAGGCGCAGCGTATTCTTGAAGAAGCGCGTGCATATAAAACGCGAACCATCCTGGAAGCACAGGGTGAAGTGGCTCGCTTTGCAAAAATTCTGCCGGAATATAAAGCCGCACCGCAAATTACTCGCGAGCGTCTGTATATTGAAACCATGGAAAAAGTGCTGAGCCATACCCGCAAAGTACTGGTTAACGATAAGGGCGGCAATCTGATGGTTCTGCCGTTAGATCAGATGCTTAAAGGCGGAAATGCGCCAGCAGCAAAATCTGACAGCAGCTCAAACCTGTTGCGTCTGCCACCGGCATCAACCTCCAGTACTGGAGCAAGCAGCACTTCGTCCACCAGTCAGGGTGATATTATGGACCAACGCCGCGCGAACGCGCAGCGTAACGACTACCAGCGTCAGGGGGAATAACGATGCGTAAGTCAGTTATTGCGATTATTATCATCGTTCTGGTAGTTCTGTTCATGTCTGTCTTTGTCGTCAAAGAAGGCGAGCGCGGTATTACGCTGCGCTTTGGTAAAGTTCTGCGCGACGATGACAACAAGCCGCTGGTTTTTGCACCGGGTTTGCACTTTAAGATCCCGTTTATTGAATCAGTGAAAATGCTTGATGCGCGTATTCAGACCATGGACAACCAGGCCGATCGCTTTGTTACCAAAGAGAAGAAAGACCTGATCGTTGATTCCTACATTAAATGGCGTATCAGCGATTTTAGCCGTTACTACCTGGCAACAGGCGGTGGTGATGTTTCTCAGGCAGAAGTTCTGTTGAAACGTAAGTTCTCTGACCGTCTGCGTTCTGAAATCGGTCGTCTGGATGTAAAAGACATCGTTACCGATTCTCGTGGTCGTCTGACCCTGGAAGTCCGTGACGCGCTGAACTCCGGATCTGCTGGCACGGAAGATGAAGTAGCGACCCCTGCGGCGGATAGTGCAATTGCCGAAGCAGCTGAACGTGTTCAGGCTGAAACGAACGGTAAAGTACCGGTCATCAACCCGAACAGTATGGCGGCGTTGGGTATCGAAGTGGTCGACGTGCGTATCAAGCAAATCAACCTGCCGGCCGAAGTGTCCGAGGCTATCTACAACCGTATGCGCGCTGAGCGTGAAGCGGTAGCGCGTCGCCATCGTTCACAAGGTCAGGAAGAAGCGGAAAAACTGCGCGCAACAGCGGACTATGAAGTTACTAAAACGCTGGCAGAATCTGAGCGCCAGGGCCGTATTATGCGTGGTGAAGGTGATGCGGAGGCCGCTAAACTGTTTGCCGACGCATTTAGTCAGGATCCTGACTTCTACGCCTTCATCCGTAGCCTGCGTGCTTACGAGAAGAGCTTCGAAGGTAATCAGGACGTGATGATTATGAGTCCGGACAGCGATTTCTTCCGTTACATGAAGACACCGAATTCCGCGACACGCTAAAATAGCCCAGCGGTTTTAGACCAGTAAAACCACCGGCGTCCTCAGGGATGCGGTGGTTTTCTTTTTATATAAGGACAGCGGATGAACTCAACAATTTTGCTGGCGCTCGCGCTGGTTTTGGTGCTGGAAGGTCTTGGTCCGATGCTGTATCCCAGTGCCTGGAAGAAAATGATCTCTGCGATGGCACAACTGCCGGAAAATATTTTACGTCGTTTTGGCGGCGGTCTTGTGGTTGCGGGCGTTGTGGTCTACTACATGTTGAGGAAAACGATTGGCTGATTAATAAGTAGACTAATTTACGAATTTTTGGATGCAAAAAGTGCTGTATATCTGAAAAAGCGGTGGTAGAATCCATTTTTAAGCAAACGGTGATTTTGAAAAATGGGTAACAACGTCGTCGTACTGGGCACCCAATGGGGTGACGAAGGTAAAGGGAAGATCGTCGATCTTCTGACTGAACGGGCTAAATATGTTGTGCGCTACCAGGGTGGTCACAACGCAGGCCATACTCTCGTAATCAACGGTGAAAAAACCGTCCTCCATCTTATTCCATCAGGTATTCTTCGCGAGAATGTCATCAGCATCATCGGTAACGGTGTTGTGCTGTCTCCGTCCGCGCTGATGAAAGAGATGAAAGGACTGGAAGATCGTGGTATCCCTGTCCGTGAGCGCCTGCTGCTGTCTGAAGCTTGTCCTCTGATCCTTGATTATCATGTCGCGTTGGATAACGCACGTGAGAAAGCGCGTGGCGCGAAAGCGATCGGCACCACCGGTCGTGGCATCGGTCCGGCTTATGAAGACAAAGTAGCTCGTCGCGGTCTGCGCGTTGGCGATCTGTTTGATAAAGCAACCTTCGCTGAAAAACTGAAAGAAGTGATGGAATATCACAACTTCCAGCTGGTGAATTTCTATAAAGTTGAAGCAGTTGACTACCAAAAAGTGCTGGATGATGTGATGGCGATTGCCGACATCCTGACCTCTATGGTTGTTGATGTTTCCGATCTGCTGGACCAGGCGCGTAAACGTGGCGATTTTGTCATGTTCGAAGGTGCGCAGGGTACACTGCTGGATATCGACCATGGTACCTATCCGTACGTAACCTCCTCCAACACCACTGCTGGTGGCGTGGCAACTGGCTCCGGCCTGGGCCCACGTTATGTGGACTACGTGCTGGGTATCATTAAAGCCTACTCTACTCGTGTAGGTGCAGGTCCGTTCCCGACTGAACTGTTTGATGATGTCGGCGAGTTCCTGTGCAAGCAGGGTAACGAATATGGCGCGACCACGGGTCGTCGTCGTCGTACCGGCTGGCTGGACTCCGTTGCTGTGCGTCGCGCAGTACAGATTAACTCCCTGTCTGGCTTCTGCCTGACCAAACTGGACGTACTGGACGGTTTGAAAGAGGTGAAAATCTGTGTGGCGTACCGTATGCCGGATGGACGTGAAGTCACGACAACCCCGCTGGCAGCAGACGACTGGAAAGGTATCGAGCCGATTTACGAAACCATGCCTGGCTGGTCTGAATCTACCTTTGGTGTGAAAGAACGTAGTGGTCTGCCGCAGGCTGCTCTGAACTACATCAAGCGTATTGAAGAACTGACCGGTGTACCAATTGATATTATCTCAACTGGTCCAGACCGTACTGAAACTATGATCCTGCGCGACCCGTTCGACGCATAATTATGGTTGTTGCATAGCGCCTGTGGCGCTATGCTTGTCGGGCCTACAGTGAGTGGGCATTTGTAGGCCGGATAAGGCGTTTTACGCTGGTATCCGGCTTAAAATCTTGTAAGTTCCTCGCTTTTTTCCTTCCCGAACTGAAATAAATTAGCGACCTGGCTGGTGGCTGGTTTATCATCAATATAATTAATACTACCAGGCTTATCCGTTTTCCCTTTTTCCTGAGGTTGATGTGCAGTTAACAAGTTTCACCGATTACGGATTACGTGCGCTAATCTACATGGCGTCGCTTCCCGAAGGACGTATGACCAGTATTTCTGAGGTGACAGAAGTCTACGGCGTGTCCCGTAATCATATGGTCAAAATAATCAATCAGCTTAGCCGGGCGGGCTTCGTTACTGCTATTCGAGGAAAAAACGGCGGTATCCGCCTGGGCAAACCAGCTAAGGCTATTGGTATTGGCGATGTGGTTCGCGAGCTGGAACCTTTATCGCTGGTCAACTGTAGCAGCGAGTTTTGCCACATAACCCCTGCCTGTCGACTCAAACAGGCGCTTTCTAAAGCAGTGCAAAGTTTTCTGACGGAACTGGACAACTACACACTTGCCGATTTGGTTGAAAATAATCAACCGCTTTATAAATTATTGCTGGTGGAGTGACGAAAATCTTCATCAGAGATGACAACGGAGGAACCGAGATGTCACATGATCCTTTCCAGGAACGCGAAGCTGAAAAATACGCGAACCCTATCCCGAGCCGGGAATTTATCCTCGAACATTTAACCAAACGTGAAAAACCGGCCAACCGCGATGAGCTGGCTGTTGAACTCAACATTGAAGGTGAAGAGCAGTTAGAAGCGCTACGTCGCCGTCTGCGCGCTATGGAGCGTGATGGGCAACTGGTCTTCACTCGCCGTCAGTGCTATGCGCTGCCGGAACGTCTTGACCTGCTGAAAGGTACCGTTATTGGCCACCGTGATGGCTACGGCTTTCTGCGCGTTGAAGGACGTAAAGACGACCTGTACCTCTCCAGCGAACAGATGAAAACCTGCATCCATGGCGATCAGGTTCTGGCACAGCCGCTGGGCGCGGATCGTAAAGGCCGTCGCGAGGCACGTATTGTGCGCATACTGGTGCCAAAAACCAGCCAGATTGTCGGTCGCTACTTCACCGACGCCGGCGTAGGGTTTGTGGTACCAGATGATAGCCGCCTGAGCTTCGATATCCTTATCCCACCTGAAGAGGTAATGGGCGCCCGCATGGGATTTGTGGTAGTGGTTGAACTTACCCAGCGCCCAACCCGACGCACCAAAGCGGTAGGTAAAATTGTTGAAGTGTTGGGCGATAACATGGGCACTAGCATGGCCGTTGATATGGCTTTGCGTACTCATGAAATCCCTTATATCTGGCCGCAGGCGGTAGAGAAGCAGGTCGCCGGGCTTAAAGAGGAAGTACCGGAAGAGGCCAAAATTGGCCGCGTTGACCTGCGTGATTTACCGCTGGTGACAATTGACGGTGAAGATGCGCGTGACTTCGATGATGCCGTTTATTGTGAGAAGAAACGCGGTGGCGGCTGGCGTTTATGGGTGGCTATCGCTGACGTAAGCTATTATGTTCGACCACCAACACCGCTGGACCAGGAAGCTCGCAATCGTGGTACGTCCGTCTACTTCCCGTCGCAGGTCGTACCGATGCTGCCGGAAGTGCTTTCCAATGGCTTGTGTTCGCTGAACCCGCAGGTGGATCGTCTGTGCATGGTGTGCGAAATGACCATTTCGTCGAAAGGTCGTTTAACCGGCTTTAAATTCTACGAAGCGGTAATGAGCTCCCATGCTCGTTTGACCTACACCAAAGTCTGGCACATGCTGCAGGGCGATCAGGAGCTGCGTGAGCAATACGCGCCGCTGGTTAAACACATTGAAGAGCTGCACAATCTGTACAAAGTGCTGGATAAAGCCCGTGAAGAACGTGGCGGTATCTCGTTTGAAAGTGAAGAAGCCAAATTTATCTTCAACGCCGAACGCCGCATTGAACGTATTGAACAGACCCAGCGTAATGACGCGCACAAACTGATTGAAGAGTGCATGATTATGGCTAACATCTCAGCGGCACGATTCGTTGAGAAAGCCAAAGAGCCTGCACTGTTCCGTATCCACGACAAGCCGACCACTGAAGCGATCACGTCCTTCCGTTCCGTACTGGCAGAGCTGGGACTGGAACTGCCTGGTGGTAACAAACCAGAGCCACGTGATTATGCCGAGTTGCTGGAATCAATTGCCGACAGACCTGACGCGGAAATGCTGCAAACTATGCTGCTGCGTTCAATGAAGCAGGCGATTTACGATCCAGAAAACCGCGGACACTTTGGTCTGGCGCTGCAGTCTTATGCACACTTTACCTCACCGATTCGTCGCTATCCGGATCTGTCTTTGCACCGTGCAATTAAGTATTTGCTGGCACAGGAGCAGGGCCACAAAGGTAACACCACGGAAACGGGGGGCTACCATTATTCGATGGAAGAGATGTTGCAACTGGGCCAGCACTGTTCCATGGCGGAGCGCCGCGCTGACGAAGCTACGCGGGACGTTTCTGACTGGCTGAAGTGCGACTTTATGCTGGATCAGGTCGGTAATGTCTTTAAAGGCGTGATTGCCAGCGTGACCGGTTTTGGTTTCTTTGTTCGTCTTGATGAGCTGTTTATTGACGGTCTGGTGCATGTCTCCTCACTGGATAATGACTATTACCGCTTTGATCAGGTTGGACAACGCCTGACGGGGGAATCCAGCGGTCAGATGTATCGCCTGGGCGATCGTGTGGAAGTTCGTGTGGAAGCCGTCAACATGGACGAGCGTAAAATCGACTTTAGCCTGATCTCCAGTGAACGCGCACCGCGTAATGAGGGTAAAACCGCGCGCGAAAAAGCGAAAAAAGGTGATGCAGGTAAAAACACCGGCAGACGTCGCCAGATGGGCAAAAAGGTGAATTTCGAGCCGGATAGTGCTTTCCGTGGCGAGAAGAAAGGCAGAGCTAAACCTCAGGCGGATAAAAAAGCGACTGAGAAAAAAGGCGACAAAAAAGCGAAAAAGCCATCGGCGAAAACGCTTAAAATCGCTGCTGCCACCAAAGCTAAACGCGCGGCGAAAAAGAAAGTCGCGGAATAACGGCCATAAACCGTAAGCCGGGTGAGCTAAGTACTGCCCGGCATTACACATAAACTATTAACGAGTACATTCATGAGTGAAATGATTTACGGCATCCATGCGGTGCAGGCTCTGCTGGAGCGTGCGCCTGAGCGCTTTCAGGACGTCTTTATTCTCAAAGGTCGTGAAGATAAACGCCTGCTGCCGCTGATCCATGCTCTGGAAGCGCAGGGCGTTGTCATCCAGTTGGCTAACCGCCAGTTTCTGGATGAGAAAAGTGAGGGTGCGGTACATCAGGGTATTATTGCCCGCGTGAAGCCGGGCCGGCAGTATCAGGAAAACGATCTGCCGGATCTGATCGCCTCTCTCGATCAGCCGTTTTTTTTGATCCTGGATGGCGTTACCGATCCGCATAACCTGGGCGCTTGCTTGCGAAGCGCAGACGCGGCTGGTGTGCATGCTGTTATCGTCCCGAAAGATCGTTCTGCGCAGTTGAATGCGACGGCGAAAAAAGTCGCCTGTGGCGCGGCAGAAAGCGTGCCACTGATCCGTGTGACCAACCTGGCGCGCACGATGCGTATGCTGCAGGAAGAGAACATCTGGATTGTTGGGACGGCAGGTGAAGCTGACCACACTCTGTATCAGAGCAAAATGACTGGCCGCCTGGCGCTGGTCATGGGAGCTGAAGGTGAAGGTATGCGTCGTCTGACTCGCGAACACTGTGATGAGCTGATCAGTATTCCGATGGCTGGTAGCGTCTCATCGTTGAACGTCTCCGTTGCAACGGGGATCTGCCTGTTTGAGGCCGTTCGTCAGCGCGGGTAACTGAGCTCTCCATTTCCATCAAGCCATCCTCCGGGATGGCTTTTTTGTGACCGCTATCCCAGGCACCCTCTTCTGTGAGTGACCATACTTATGGTCACTGCCATTGACGGAGGGAAACACAATGCACTGGCAAACGCATACCGTTTTTAACCAACCTGTACCGCTCAATAACAGCAATTTATACCTGTCCGATGGTGCACTGTGTGAAGCGGTGAATCGTGAGGGGGCTGGCTGGGACAGCGATCTTCTTGCCAGTATTGGCCAGCAATTAGGAACGGCGGAATCGCTCGAACTGGGACGATTGGCCAACGCTTATCCGCCAGAACTATTGCGATACGATCCGCAGGGGCAGCGACTGGATGACGTGCGTTTTCATCCCGCCTGGCATTTACTGATGCAGGGGCTGTGTGCCAACCGGGTACATAATCTTGCCTGGGAAGAAGATGCAAGACAGGGGACATTTGTTGCCCGGGCCGCACGTTTTATGCTGCATGCGCAGGTGGAGGCTGGCACGTTATGCCCTGTTACCATGACGTTTGCCGCCACGCCGCTGTTACTTGATATGTTACCCCCACAATTTCATGACTGGTTCACACCGCTATGCAGCGATCGTTATGATTCACATCTGCTGCCCGGCGGGCAAAAGCGCGGTCTACTGATTGGCATGGGAATGACGGAGAAACAGGGGGGATCAGATGTGCTGAGCAATACCACTCAGGCAGACCGCCTTGAGGATGGCACGTATCGGCTAGTTGGGCATAAATGGTTTTTCTCCGTACCGCAAAGCGATGCTCATCTGGTGCTGGCACAGGCTAAAGGAGGGTTGTCCTGCTTCTTTGTCCCGCGATTTTTACCTGATGGGCGGCGTAACGCTATCCGTCTTGAACGGCTGAAGGATAAGTTAGGCAACCGCTCTAACGCCAGTTGCGAAGTTGAATTTCAGGATGCGATTGGCTGGCTACTGGGCGAGGAGGGGGAAGGCGTTCGTCATATCCTGAAAATGGGTGGTATGACACGTTTTGACTGTGCGCTTGGTAGCCACAGTATGATGCGGCGCGCCTTTTCCGTGGCAATTTATCATGCACATCAGCGGCAGGTATTTGGCAAACCACTGATTGAGCAGCCGATGATGCGACAGGTATTGAGCCGGATGGCCCTCCAGTTGGAAGGCCACACGGCGTTGCTGTTTCGGCTGGCGCGAGCCTGGGATCGTCGCAACGATGTGAAAGAAGCACTGTGGGCCAGATTATTTACGCCAGCGGCAAAGTTCGCCATCTGTAAAAGCGGTATGCCATTCGTTGCAGAGGCCATGGAAGTGCTTGGTGGCACGGGGTATTGTGAGGAGAGTGAACTGCCGCGTTTGTACCGCGAGATGCCGGTAAACAGTATCTGGGAAGGATCCGGGAACATTATGTGCCTCGATGTATTGCGAGTGTTAACGAAACAACCGGGTATGTACGATATGCTCAGTGAAGCTTTTGCTGAAGTAAAAGGGCAAGACCGACATTACGACAGAATGGTACGTCAGCTACAACAGCACTTACGTAAACCCAGTGAGGAGCTGGGACGGGAGATTACGCAGCAGCTTTTCCTGCTCGGCTGTGGGGCGCAGATGTTGCGCTATGCCTCTCCGCCAGTGGCGCAGGCCTGGTGTCAGATGATGTTGGATACGCGTGGTGGTCGGCGTTTGTCTGAACAGGTGCAGAATGACTTGTTATTACGGGCTACGGGTGGCTTGTGTTAATGACTTGCCTGGCGGCTGTGCAGGAGGATCTTATCAGGCCTACACTCTTACTTTCGATGTAGGCCAGATAAGTGAGCGACACCTGGCAGTATGCTATGCATAGAGTATGGCCTGTACACGCCAGTTATCAGGCTGTTGTTCTTCATACATTTGAATGATCCGATACCATGAGGCACCTTGTTCATCCGCTTTTAACGCCACAACGCGTTCCACATCCTGTGGATTTCCTGCAATGTTGCTGACAGAGATCAGTCCTATTTCGTTCAGACCCGTGACACAGTCAGCACTGGCGAACTCGGCAGGCTGTGCCGTGGTATCCACCAGTCCGGCAGAAAGCAGCAGTGAGGATAAGGCAAGTGATTGTTTCATCGTCAGCTCCATTATTCGTACCCCTACACGTGGCAGGGCATTCCATCGCGATAATAAACCTCAAGCTCCCTGCTGTTGGTTTATTGTGCACAGGTAAACGCATAGGGGCGCAAAGCAATGTAAAGCTGACTAAATTTCAATCCCGTGTTATTTACGATATAAAATGGCTTGTGAATACCATTGGCCCGTTACCACGGTTTCATCAACCAGTAATACAACGTAATAATCAGCTTTAGCCGCGGCAGCTTTGGCACGAATCTCTGCCAGCGCATCATCTGGAGAGCCTCTCACCAGCGCATTGACGGTCCCCATTCGCTGTAACCCCTGGCTCTGGTCACGGCGGATTTCTTGCGGATGGTCTGCGACAGGTGGCGCGGGTTGTGGCGTCCCCTGTAGCACGCTACAGGCGCTTAAAAACATAACCAGCATCAAAGAGGCAAACCGACGCATAACTCTATCTCGTTTCCTGATAGCCATAGTGTAGTGCCTTATTAATTTCCCTTTAGGGGAATGTTCCCGAAATGTTATCTCTCGCGCGATTTTCGAATGAAAATGTTGCGAAAGCGTAACCTAGTTCTCAACATTATGAATCATTGCCGAACACATTCACTTGCGTTAAGTATTTCTCCATGGCATACCGGAAAGAAAGAGGCGACAAATGATAGAAATTGAAACACGGCAACTGGCTGGTATTCCTGTCCTGCACGCATTTCCTGCTGGTCAACACGACCTTACACTTCCCTGCATTATCTTTTATCACGGGTTCACTTCTTCCAGCCTGGTTTACAGCTATTTTGCCGTCGCTCTGGCACAGGCCGGGTTCCGGGTTGTTATGCCCGAAGCACCCGATCATGGTGCGCGGTTCAGTGGTGATACGCAGGGTAGAATGTACCGCTTCTGGCAGATTTTGCAGCAAAACATGCAGGAATTTACGGCGTTACGTGCGGCGCTGGTGGCAGAGAATTGGATATTAGATGAACGTCTTGCTATCGCGGGCGCCTCAATGGGTGGTATGACGGCACTGGGTATTATGGCGCGATATCCCGAGGTTAAATGTGCAGCCAACCTGATGGGTTCGGGCTATTTTACCCACCTTGCCCATACGCTTTTTCCACCTTTATTCGTGCAGACGCCAGAGCAGCAGACGGAGTTCGATACGATAATAGCTCCGCTCGCTGAGTGGGATGTGACGCATCAGTTGGACCGACTGGCCGACAGACCGCTTTTATTGTGGCATGGACAGGATGACGATGTGGTCCCGGCCGTTGAAACCTTCCGCTTACAACAGGCGTTGATTCAGGCAGGTCTGGATAAAAATCTGACCTGCCTGTGGGAAGCTGGCGTGCGCCACCGTATCACGCCAGAAGCGCTGGCAGCGACGGTATCATTTTTCCGCCAACATCTCTAAACGCGCAAAATGTTTACACCCTGCGCTTCGAGCTGTTGCAAGATCTCAGGGTTCGCATTTTTACCGGTAATCAGCATATCGATTTGATCGGCACGGCTGAATAACATACCTGCACGTTCACCCACTTTACTGCTATCGACCAGTACTACCAGTTTGCCGACTACGCTAAGCATCTTCTGTTCTGCCATCGCGGTCAGCATGTCAGTTTTATACAGCCCGTCAGCGGTAAGTCCTTTGCCGCTGGTAAACATCCAGTGCCCGGCGTACAGGCTATTCTCGCTGCCCTGCGGGCTAAGTGTGATGGACTGGCTCTTGTTATATTGCCCGCCCATGATGATTACGCTCTCATGCTCCTGGTCGATCAGATAATTTGCCAGAGGCAGATAATTAGTAATGATCTGCACCGGCTTGCCACACATTTCCCGCCCAAGCAGGAATGCAGTGGATCCACAGTTGATCACCACGCTTTCGCCTGGATTGATCAGTTGTGACGCTGCCTTGGCTATGCGTACCTTCTCGTCATGATTCTGTGCCTGGTGCAGATTCATCGGCGTCCAGCGTGGCCGCTGTTGAGTAATGGCTTCTGCGCCGTTACGAACTTTTTTAAGCTTGCCGTTTTCGTCAAGTTTGTTGATATCCCGACGTGCCGTGGCGGGTGAGATTCCTAAGCGTTCTACGACATTTTCAACGGTCACAAAGCCCAGCTGTGCCAGCATATCGAGTAGAATTTGATGTCTTTGTGCTTCAGTCATGAGCTATTCCGATACAAAATGATTTTTTAAGATGATATTTGAAATAGCCTGAAAATACTAAAGTAAATATAGAAAAATGCCGGGAAAAACCCGGCATCATAGCGATTAGAGGAAGGATTTAAACGGCAGATCCGGCTCGATTGTAAAACAGTCGTCAAAACCGCGTGGATAGTGATATTCAAAGTTATCTTTATCCAGCGGCCAGGTGAACTTGCCGCCAACCTGCCAGATAAACGGCTTGAAGCCATACTTCAACCGATCTTTTTTCATCTCCCACAGAACACGGATCTCTTGCGGATCGGCCTGGAAGTTTGACCAGATATCATGGTGGAACGGGATCACCACTTTGGTATTTAACGCTTCCGCCATACGCAGCATGTCGGAGCTGGTCATCTTGTCGGTAATGCCGCGCGGGTTTTCGCCATAGGAACCCAGTGCCACATCTATCTGATGTTCATTGCCGTGTTTTGCGTAGTAGTTGGAGTAGTGGGAGTCTCCGCTGTGATACAGCGTACCGCCCGGCGTTTTGAACAGGTAGTTAACGGCACGCATATCCATGCCGTCTGGAAGGACGCCGGCCGCTTTTTGATCGACTGGCAGTGTGATCAGCGCTGTGCGGTCAAATGCATCAAGAGCATGAATTTCAATGTCTTTTATTTTAACAACGTCACCCGGTTTCACTACGATGCAGCGTTCTTTTGGCACACCCCAGCCGATCCACAGATCCACGCAGGTTTGCGGCCCGATAAATGGTACATCGTCGGCACAGTTCTGCATGACGGCCGCAGCAACGTTAACGTCAATGTGATCGTTATGATCGTGAGTGGCCAGTACAGCGTCGATCTGGCGAATAGCGAAAGGATCGAGCACAAATGGCGTGGTGCGCAGGTTTGGCTGCAATTTCTTTACTCCGGCCATACGCTGCATCTGATGCCCGGTTTTCATCAGCGGATTACCGTGGCTCTGCTTACCTGTCCCGCACCAAAAATCGACACAGACATTAGCCCCACCTTCTGATTTCAGCCAGATCCCGGTACAACCTAGCCACCACATGGCAAAGGTGCCTGGTGCAACCTGCTCCTGTTCGATCTCTTCATTCAGCCAGCTTCCCCACTCCGGGAACGTGCTCAGGATCCATGATTCACGCGTGATGCTTTTTACTTTACTCATCGCATTTACCTTCATGTTTGTTCAAGTTAAATCAAAGTGTGATTTGTTTTGATTAATCCTGACACTATTTTTTCACGTTGGCAATGACTTGTTTTTCGCGACCAGCATCTCGGACAGAGTGTAATTACGAGGGAATTACGCGAGGTTTTATTTGGGGTGTTTTATTATTTATTTGATTTTATTGCACTTAATTGTGGTTTGAGTTGATGGTGATTAATCCTTTCCTGATCTATAGGAATTATTTGCGTGGTGCGTCACATTTAATCAAATTCAATCTTGTTGTGATTACTTTTGAAAATTAGAGTGAGAGTACAACATTCGGGTATCAACAAAACCCGGCAACTTCGTTTACTGGAGATCGTTATGGAGATCCTCTACAACATCTTTACCGTCTTTTTTAATCAGGTAATGACCAATGCTCCGCTGCTGTTGGGTATTGTGACCTGTCTTGGCTACATCCTGCTGCGTAAGAGCGTCAGCGTGATTATCAAAGGCACGATCAAAACAATCATCGGTTTTATGTTGTTGCAGGCGGGGTCCGGCATCCTGACCAGCACCTTTAAACCAGTGGTGGCGAAGATGTCTGAGGTTTATGGCATCAACGGCGCGATTTCAGATACCTACGCCTCAATGATGGCGACCATTGAACGTATGGGCGATGCCTATAGTTGGGTAGGCTACGCCGTGTTATTGGCGCTGGCGCTGAACATTTGTTACGTCCTGCTGCGGCGTATTACCGGTATCCGCACTATCATGTTGACCGGCCACATCATGTTCCAGCAAGCGGGGCTGATTGCGGTCTCTTTCTACATCTTCGGTTACCCGATGTGGACCACCATTATCTGTACCGCGGTGCTGGTGTCGCTCTACTGGGGCATTACCTCCAACATGATGTACAAGCCGACCCAGGAAGTCACCGACGGTTGCGGCTTCTCCATTGGTCACCAGCAGCAATTCGCTTCGTGGATGGCTTACAAACTCGCACCATATCTGGGTAAAAAAGAAGAGAGCGTCGAAGATCTTAAGTTGCCTGGCTGGCTGAATATCTTCCATGACAACATCGTTTCTACAGCCATTGTGATGACCATTTTCTTTGGAGCGATCCTGCTTTCCTTCGGTATTGATGTTGTCCAGGCGATGGCGGGTAAAACCCACTGGACTATCTATATCCTGCAAACTGGTTTCTCGTTCGCGGTCGCGATCTTCATCATCACCCAGGGCGTACGTATGTTCGTTGCTGAACTTTCAGAAGCGTTCAATGGTATTTCTCAACGCCTTATTCCCGGCGCAGTACTGGCGATTGACTGTGCGGCGATTTATAGCTTTGCACCAAATGCGGTGGTCTGGGGTTTTATGTGGGGCACCATCGGCCAGTTGATCGCCGTCGGTATCCTGGTGGGTTTCGGCTCATCCATTCTGATAATCCCTGGCTTTATCCCAATGTTCTTCTCTAACGCCACTATTGGTGTGTTTGCTAACCACTTTGGCGGCTGGCGTGCGGCGCTCAAAATTTGTCTGGTGATGGGGATGATCGAAATCTTTGGCTGCGTCTGGGCGGTGAAACTCACCGGCATGAGCGCCTGGATGGGGATGGCGGATTGGTCGATTCTGGCTCCACCGATGATGCAGGGCTTTGCCTCACTCGGACTGATTTTTATGGCCGTCATGATTCTGATTTCACTGGCTTATATGTTTTTCGCAGGGCGCACATTGCGCGCTGAGGAAGATGCAGAAAAACAACTGGCAGGACAATCTGCCTAATAAGGAGTTCCGATTATGACCGTACGTATTCTGGCTGTGTGTGGCAATGGGCAAGGCAGTTCCATGATCATGAAAATGAAAGTGGATCAGTTTTTAACCCAGTCAAATATTGACCATACGGTGAACAGTTGCGCGGTGGGCGAATACAAAAGCGAGCTGAGCGGCGCAGATATCATCATCGCCTCTACCCATATCGCCGGTGAAATCACTGTTTCCGGTAACAAATATGTCGTTGGCGTACGCAATATGCTATCGCCAGCCGATTTTGGTCCAAAGCTGCTGGAAGTGATCAAAGAACATTTTCCGCAGGATGTGAAGTAAGGACGCCATATGAAATTACGTGATTCATTAGCGGACAATAACGCCATCCTTTTGCAGGCTGATGCCAGCACCTGGCAGGAAGCCGTAAAGCTGGGCGTCGATCTGCTGGTTAAGGCCGATGTTGTCGAACCGCGTTACTACCAGGCGATTCTCGACGGCGTAGAGCAGTTTGGCCCGTATTTTGTGATAGCACCTGGTCTGGCTATGCCTCATGGCCGCCCGGAGGAAGGTGTGAAGAAAACCGGGTTTGCCCTGGTTACGCTGAAAACACCGCTGGTGTTTAACCATGAAGATAACGACCCGGTTGATATTCTGATCACCATGGCGGCAGTGGATGCCAACACGCATCAGGAGGTTGGCATCATGCAGATTGTTAATCTGTTTGAAGATGAAGCTAATTTTGATCGTTTACGTGCCTGCCGCACCGCGCAGGAAGTACTGGATTTAATTGATAACGCCACTGCGGCGGCTGCTTAAAAGGAACACTAAAATGTCATTACCTATGTTGCAGGTAGCGCTGGATAATCAAACGATGGCTTCCGCGTATGAAACAACACGCCTGATTGCAGATGAAGTGGACATCATTGAAGTTGGTACGATTCTCTGTGTCGCTGAAGGCGTGCGTGCGGTTCGCGATCTTAAAGCGCTGTATCCGCATAAAATCGTACTGGCGGATGCCAAAATTGCCGATGCAGGCAAAATTCTTTCTCGTATGTGCTTTGAAGCCAACGCTGACTGGGTGACTGTGATCTGCTGTGCGGATATCAACACCACCAAAGGTGCGCTGGATGTGGCGAAAGAATTCAATGGCGATGTACAGATTGAACTGACCGGTTACTGGACCTGGGAACAGGCGCAGGAATGGCGTGACGCGGGCATTGGACAGGTTGTGTATCACCGTAGTCGCGATGCACAGGCCGCAGGTGTGGCGTGGGGGGACGCAGATATCAGTGCCATCAAACGTCTGGCCGATATGGGCTTCAAAGTCACCGTTACCGGCGGTCTGGCGCTGGAGGATCTACCGTTGTTCAAAGGCATTCCAATCCATGTTTTTATCGCCGGTCGCAGCATTCGTGATGCAGCCTCACCGGTAGAAGCTGCTCGTCAGTTCAAACGTTCCATCGCCCAGCTTTGGGGCTAAGGAGCGGTTATGTTATCGAAACAGATCCCGCTCGGTATCTATGAAAAAGCGCTCCCCGTCGGGGAGTGCTGGCAAACGCGGCTGAAGCTTGCCAGAGAACTGGGTTTTGATTTTGTTGAGATGTCTGTTGATGAAACAGACGACCGCCTGGCGCGCCTGGACTGGAGCAGTGAGCAGCGTCTGGCGCTGGTAAGTGCGATTGCCGAAACCGGTGTGCGTGTCCCTTCCATGTGCCTGAGTGCGCATCGTCGTTTTCCGCTCGGTAGCGAAGATGACGCGGTGCGTGACCAGGGACTGGAGATCATGCGTAAAGCGATCCGATTTGCTCAGGATATTGGCATTCGCGTGATCCAACTGGCGGGTTACGACGTTTACTACCAGAAGGCCAATAACGAAACGCGTCGTCGTTTTCGCGATGGGCTGAAAGAGAGCGTGGAAATGGCGAGTCGTGCTCAGGTGACGCTGGCGATGGAGATTATGGATTATCCCCTGATGAACTCGATCAGCAAGGCGCTGGGTTATGCGCACTACCTGAACAATCCTTGGTTCCAGCTTTATCCTGATATTGGCAATCTGTCGGCGTGGGATAACGACGTGCAGATGGAATTACAGGCCGGGATAGGACATATCGTGGCGGTACACGTTAAAGACACCAAACCCGGTGTGTTCAAAAACGTGCCGTTTGGCGAGGGCGTGGTGGATTTCGAACGTTGTTTTGCGACACTCAAGCAGAGTGGGTATTGCGGGCCCTACCTGATTGAGATGTGGAGTGAAACGGCAGATGATCCGGCACGAGAAGTGGCGAAAGCGCGTGATTGGGTGAAAGCGCGTATGGCAAGCGTTGGTCTGGTGGAGGCGGCGTAATGCAAAAGCTTAAACAGCAGGTGTTCGATGCCAACATGGATTTGCCGCGCTACGGACTGGTGACTTTTACCTGGGGTAACGTGAGTAGCATCGACCGCGAACGCGGGTGGGTAGTGATCAAACCCAGCGGTGTTGCTTATGAGGCCATGACCGCAGACGATATGGTTGTGGTCGATATGACAGGGAACGTGGTGGAAGGGCGTTATCGTCCTTCCTCTGATACTGCGACGCATTTGGCACTGTACCGCCGCTATCCGTCGCTCGGCGGCGTGGTGCATACCCACTCAACCCATGCGACGGCATGGGCGCAGGCGGGGCTGGCGATCCCAGCACTTGGCACTACGCATGCGGATTATTTCTTTGGCGATATTCCCTGCACCCGGGCGTTAAACGAAGAAGAGGTACAGAGCGAATATGAGCTGAACACCGGCAAGGTCATCATTGAAACTCTGGGGGACGTTGAACCGCTGCATACCCCAGGTGTGGTGGTGTATCAGCACGGTCCGTTTGCGTGGGGGAAAACTGCCCATGAGGCGGTACATAACGCAGTGGTGATGGAAGAGGTGGCGAAGATGGCGTGGATTGCGCGCGGCATCAACCCATGCCTCAATCCCATTGATGGCTACCTGATGAACAAACACTTCATGCGTAAGCACGGCCCGAACGCCTATTACGGACAGAAATAAACAAAACGCTCCGGAGCTAACGCTTTCAGGGGATGTTATCGATCAGCTCCGGATGCGTTTTACTGCAAAAAAAGCCCCCAATGAAGGGGGCAAGTCAAACTGTGGCAATGTTCTCGTTGGTTATTTCTGGATAGCTAGCGATAAATATCCGCGCTGGCGCGCATATTTCCGTTACTACCTGGCTCCCTGGTGAGGATTACGTGGTAGTAGGTAGCGCCTTGAGCATCTGTTTCTTCATTCAGGGCCTGATTGGCTTCACTTTCAGTGGCGAAGTTATGGTTTATGTAAATTACGCCTAAGCTCTGCACATCATCCATATTTCTGGCCTGATGATTGTCAATCTTGATGGCTGCTGTTGCACTTGCACTGAGCAAAAGTACAGCCAGAAGGGTCAAAACACGGGCTCGCATATGTACCTCCTCGACTGCGGTCTCTGGTTCGCTTTCTCCTGTGAGTAGATAACTTCTGATTTAATTTTAACCGTTACCGACGGAGTCGATAGCGACCATTTCTGATGCAGTTGTTCAAAAAATTACCGCATGCCTGTCTTTCCTTTAATTAACAGTTAGCTGATGTCTACCGCTGTGGTTAAAAATTCCTGTTTTCCAGGCATAACCTCTTACCAAATGGTCAATTTAACCGAATGAGTACGCCGTCTATAGTGAGCTGAAAAAAATAATATAACTTTATGATTATAAGGCAAAAACTTATGGATACTTCATTCATGGATTTCAGCTATTTTCTGATTATGTTTATGGTTGCGCTGGTAGCTGGTTTTATTAACGTAGTGTCGGGGGGCGGTGGGTTTCTCTCTATTGGCGCATTGTTGATTTCCGGTTTGCCGCCGGCCAACGCATTGGCGACCAATAAAATTCAGGCGTTGGGTAGTTCGCTCACCTCCGGGATTTATTTTTTACGCCGAGGGCATATCAATGTTCAGGAACACAAATATGTATTTTTATCTGCCTTTATTGGTTCTGCGCTGGGCACCACATTAATCCAGTTTATTGAGCCGGACCTGCTAAAAAAGTTGCTGCCGGTACTGATTATCGCCGTCGCCATCTATTTCATATTTGCCCCTAATCTCAGTGAACCGAAAAGAAAACAGCAGGTGTCACTGCTTCTTTTTTCACTTATCGGCGGCGGGTGCGTGGGTTTTTATGATGGGTTTCTTGGCGCTGGGGCCGGCTCTTTCTATACGCTCTGCTATATCCTGCTTTGGGGATACAGCATCGATAAGGCGCAAATCCACTCTAACTTTATTAATCTGGCATCGAACATCGCCTCGATTTTGTTTTTTATCTTCGGCGGTAAAATGATCTGGTCGCTCGGGCTGGTCATGTTCGTGGGACAATCCCTCGGTGCGCGCCTGGGGGCCACGGTGGTGCTGACGCGAGGAAAGAAAGTCATCAGACCGATGATTGTGATTGTCTCCATTTGCATCAGCGTCAAAATGCTGCTGGATATGTATTAATGACGCCATGATAAATAATCGAACAATCGCCTTGTGTTTGGCTGTAGGCGCAAGTATGATTACGCGTCAATTTTTCAGCCGACCTTTAACACGTTCCTTGCCTCCCCGGGCCTCGGCTGACCCAGACAGGAGGCTGAATAATCCGTAAGGAGCAATTCGATGCGTCATTACGAAATCGTTTTTATGGTCCATCCTGACCAGAGCGAACAGGTTCCGGGTATGATCGAACGCTACACTGGTGCAATCACTGCAGCAGAAGGCACGATCCACCGTCTGGAAGACTGGGGCCGCCGTCAGCTGGCTTACCCGATCAACAAACTGCACAAAGCTCACTACGTTCTGCTGAACGTTGAAGCGCCGCAGGAAGTTATCGATGAGCTGGAAACAAACTTCCGCTTCAATGATGCCGTTATCCGTAGCATGGTAATGCGTACTAAGCACGCTGTTACCGAAGCATCTCCGATGGTTAAAGCGAAAGACGAGCGTCGTGAACGTCGCGATGATTTCGCAAACGAAACCGCAGATGATGCAGATGCTGGGGATTCTGAAGAGTAATTTCTGATGACCAACCGTCTGGCGTTGTCCGGCACCGTGTGCAGGGCTCCCCTTCGAAAGGTCAGTCCATCAGGAATTCCTCATTGCCAGTTCGTGCTTGAGCATCGTTCTGTGCAGGAGGAAGCCGGTTTTCACCGGCAGGCATGGTGTCAAATGCCCGTTATTGTTAGCGGACACGAAAACCAGGCCATTACTCACAGTATAACGGTCGGTAGCGCAGTGACCGTTCAGGGGTTCATTTCTTGCCATAAGGCAAAGAACGGCCTGAGCAAAATGGTTCTGCATGCCGAGCAGATTGAATTGATAGATTCTGGAGACTAGCCATATGGCACGTTATTTCCGTCGTCGCAAGTTCTGCCGTTTCACCGCGGAAGGCGTTCAAGAGATCGACTATAAAGATATCGCTACGCTGAAAAACTACATCACCGAAAGCGGTAAGATTGTCCCAAGCCGTATCACCGGTACCCGTGCAAAATACCAGCGTCAGCTGGCTCGCGCTATCAAACGCGCTCGCTACCTGTCCCTGCTGCCGTACACTGATCGTCATCAGTAATCGGTCACGGTCCATTAATACGACTTTGAGAGGATAAGGTAATGCAAGTTATTCTGCTTGATAAAGTAGCAAACCTGGGTAGCCTGGGTGATCAGGTTAACGTTAAAGCGGGCTACGCTCGTAACTTCCTGGTACCACAGGGTAAAGCTGTTCCTGCTACCAAGAAAAACGTTGAATTTTTCGAAGCGCGTCGCGCTGAACTGGAAGCCAAACTGGCTGACGTTCTGTCTGCTGCTGAAGCTCGTGCTGAGAAAATCAACGCACTGGAAACCGTAACCATCGCGTCCAAAGCGGGCGATGAAGGTAAACTGTTCGGTTCCATCGGTACTCGCGACATCGCTGACGCTGTAACTGCAGCTGGCGTTGAAGTGGCTAAGAGCGAAGTTCGTCTGCCGAACGGTGTTCTGCGTACCACTGGTGAGCATGAAGTGAGCTTCCAGGTTCACAGCGAAGTGTTTGCTAAGCTGACTGTAAACGTAGTTGCAGAATAAGTTTTTATTCTGAAAACCGCGTAAAAGCGCCGGCCCTGTGCCGGCGTTTTGCTTTTCTCCCCCTCCTGTTTTTCGCTCTGGCTATTCTCTATCCTTTTCGGGATAATCGTAAAAATAAAACATTATTTCAAAGTGGTGATGGAATGGAAACAACGCACCAACCTCTGTTTGCGCGTAAAAACGTAGTCTATCTGAGCGCGGCGTTCTGCTGCCTGCTCTGGGGAAGTGCCTATCCGGCGATAAAAAGCGGGTATGAGATCTTCCAGATTGCCACGGATGACATTCCGTCGAAAATTGTCTTTGCCGGATACCGCTTCTTGTTTGCGGGATTATTACTACTGTTGCTGGCTATGATGCAGCGTAAACCTATCGGCAGGTTAAGCCCACGCCAGTTTGGACAGCTCACGCTGCTGGGACTGACGCAGACCTCACTGCAATACATCTTCTTTTACATCGGTCTGGCGTTCACGACGGGTGTGAAAGGCTCAATCATGAACGCCACTGGCACGTTCTTTAGCGTACTGCTGGCCCACTTTATCTACCAGAACGACAAGCTGAGCTACAACAAGGCGCTGGGCTGTATCCTGGGCTTTACCGGTGTGATGGTGGTGAACTTTAACAGTGGCCTGATGGACTTTAGCTTTAGTCTGTTAGGGGATGGCTCGGTGGTGCTGGCAGCCTTTATTCTCTCTGCCGCCACGCTTTACGGTAAACGTATTTCTCAGACAGTGGATCCGACGGTGATGACATGCTATCAACTGGGGATAGGCGGTCTGGCATTGGTTATCGGGGGCTATGCTTTCGGTGGGACGCTGACCGTACACGGTTCGTCTTCGGTGGCGATTCTTGGCTACCTGACGCTGCTCTCTTCGGTGGCGTTCGCATTGTGGAGCATCTTGCTCAAGTACAATCGTGTAGGGATGATCGCTCCGTTTAACTTTCTTATTCCCGTTTCGGGAGCGGTGCTGTCGGCGATCTTCCTCGGCGAGAATATTCTGGAGTGGAAATACGCGGTTGCGCTGGTGCTGGTCTGTTCGGGGATTTGGTGGGTGAATAAGGTCAGTAAAGTGCGCAAACCACAGAATGCCTGATAACGTGGCGCTTATCAGGCCGATGCCAGTCCGGGTGAGGCATTGACGTCGCCACCCGGACTAAAAATTACCGTGCGCGAATAAAGCTGCCGTTGGGTTGGCGGGTAAACAGCACCTGCTGACCATTACCGGTATCGATAGTTAAACCCGTCACCACACCATTGGCATTCTGCCTGATCTGTATCATCTGACCATTTTTCAGATTACTCAGCGGTTTTCCTGCCCCCTCGACCTGTGCCATAGCATACACATCGGTTGGTGGAAGGTTATGATCGCGGAATACCTGCGCCAGCGTTTTGCCTGAATCTACGCGATAGGTGCGCCATTGCTGGTCAATCCCGCTATCCTGCTGAAAAGGCTGCGTCTGGGGCTGAGATTGTTGAGCCTGCGGCTGTACGTCTGGTTCTCCTTCCTGGATCGGTTCCGGCGCAACCGGAGCGACCTGGCCAGGATCGTTTTGCGGGGCAACCAGCTGTGCCTGAAGCTGAGCCTCAGTCGGCGGCTGTGATTGCGACTGGAAATCCAGTTGTGCATCACGTGTGACCACTGGAGTATCGCTGGAGTCATTAGAAGGGAGCAGGAAACCTATCACCAGCACGATTGCAGCAGCAATGATGCCACGGCGATGCATAGGCGGTAGCGGGTCCATAATGCGAAAATTGTCCGGTGCATGCCAGATTTTCGCCAGGGTTGGTTTTAATTCAAAGCGCCCGGGCATGGCTTTCCTCCTGCTCCGCTTATCGTTCCTCGATCATAGAGTATAGATGGCTAACGCTATGATGTTCGTCATAATACCCTTCATGCTTCGCGTTGCCGGTGTGTTGGCTGCTCTCACTCACCCTAATTACTTATAAATGTAAGCTCATCGGGATTCGTTCGCCTGCCTGCACTCGAATTTTTCAGGGTATACATCCGCTTTCGTGATATTGATGCGGAATATAGCCATTGTTTCTTTTTCCTCGCGATTTGTCATCTCTTCCTGATACAAAGTTTTACCGGATGCGGCATGGCTGATATGCTGCCCGCTACTTTACATCCGATGAAAGGAAATATGATGGCCACCCCGACTTTTGACACTATCGAAGCGCAAGCAAGCTACGGCATTGGTTTGCAGGTTGGACAGCAACTGAGCGAATCCGGTCTGGAAGGGCTGTTACCTGAAGCGCTGGTCGCTGGTATTGCTGATGCGCTGGAAGGCAAACACCCAGCTGTGCCTGTTGACGTTGTGCACCGCGCACTGCGTGAAATCCACGAACGTGCAGATGCGGTACGTCGTGAACGTTTCCAGGCTATGGCCGCCGAAGGCGTCAAATATCTGGAAGAAAACCGTGAGAAAGACGGTGTGAACAGCACTGAATCCGGTCTGCAGTTCCGTGTTCTGACTCAGGGTGAAGGTGCAATTCCGGCGCGTACCGACCGCGTACGTGTGCACTATACCGGTAAACTGATTGACGGTACTGTGTTTGACAGTTCTGTCGCTCGTGGTGAGCCGGCTGAATTCCCGGTTAATGGCGTGATCCCTGGCTGGATTGAAGCGCTGACCCTGATGCCGGTGGGTTCCAAATGGGAACTGACTATTCCTCAGGAACTGGCTTATGGCGAGCGTGGCGCTGGCGCGTCCATTCCTCCGTTCAGCACGCTGGTGTTCGAGGTTGAGCTGCTCGAGATCCTGTAAGCAGTGACTTCTGTTCCCCTCAGGGTTGAGGGGAGCGGAAAATTAGTTTTAAAACCTATAGTTGTAATAGTATCGATATTTTATCTTGCAAATGACGTTCTTGCGTGTATTTTTGTGAGCTAATTCGCGGTATCAGAGTGATATGACACTCACTTTAAACATTAAATTAACATTATATCTAAATCTTAGTATTCATCCCGCCGATTCTTACCTAATATCGATGAGTCCTGCTAACGGGATCGTCGTATCATAGACACATTAAAGGCCGTAGAGCCTGAACAACACAGACAGGTACAGGAAGAAAAAAACATGGTAGATCAGGTAAAAGTCGTTGCCGACGAAGAGGGTTCGTCTGAACAGTCGCTACGGCGCAATCTCACAAACCGTCATATTCAACTTATTGCAATCGGTGGTGCCATCGGCACGGGCCTGTTTATGGGCTCCGGAAAAACCATCAGTCTCGCCGGACCGTCGATCATCTTTGTATATATGATCATCGGTTTCATGTTGTTTTTCGTGATGCGGGCAATGGGAGAACTGTTGCTTTCGAATCTCGAATACAAATCCTTCAGCGATTTCGCCTCTGACCTTCTCGGGCCATGGGCTGGGTATTTTACCGGCTGGACCTACTGGTTTTGCTGGGTAGTTACCGGGATGGCGGACGTTGTCGCCATTACGGCTTATGCGCAATTCTGGTTCCCTGGACTCTCTGACTGGGTTGCTTCACTGGCAGTGATCATTCTGCTGCTGAGTCTCAACCTCGCCACCGTTAAAATGTTCGGTGAGATGGAGTTCTGGTTTGCCATGATCAAGATCGTCGCCATTGTTGGACTGATTGTTGTCGGTCTGGTGATGGTACTGACGCACTTCCAGTCGCCAACCGGCGTTGAAGCGTCGTTTACGCACTTATGGAATGATGGTGGCTGGTTCCCGAAAGGTCTGAGTGGTTTCTTTGCTGGCTTCCAGATAGCGGTGTTCGCGTTTGTGGGTATCGAGCTGGTGGGAACGACAGCTGCGGAAACCAAAGACCCGGAGAAATCTCTGCCGCGAGCAATTAACTCGATTCCGATCCGTATTATCATGTTCTATGTTTTCGCGCTGATCGTGATTATGTCTGTAACACCGTGGAGCTCGGTTGTTCCAAGCAAAAGCCCGTTCGTTGAGCTGTTTGTGCTGGTAGGGCTACCGGCAGCGGCGAGCCTGATTAACTTTGTGGTTCTGACTTCTGCTGCGTCTTCTGCGAACAGCGGTGTGTTCTCAACCAGTCGTATGCTGTTTGGTCTGGCGCAGGAAGGCGTAGCGCCTAAAGCGTTCGCCAAGCTGTCTAAACGTGCAGTACCGGCGAAAGGTTTGACGTTCTCCTGTATCTGCCTGCTGGGCGGCGTAGTGATGCTGTATGTTAACCCGAGTGTGATTGGCGCATTCACCATGATCACCACCGTATCAGCGATTCTGTTCATGTTTGTCTGGACCATTATTCTTTGCTCGTACCTGGTGTACCGCAAACAGCGTCCGCATCTGCATGAGAAATCGATCTACAAGATGCCGTTAGGCAAGCTGATGTGCTGGGTGTGCATGGCGTTCTTCGTGTTTGTACTGGTACTGCTGACGCTGGAAGAGGATACCCGACAGGCACTGATCGTAACGCCGCTGTGGTTCATTGCACTGGGGCTGGGCTGGCTGTTTATCGGTAAGAAACGCATGGCTGGCGTACGCTAATAAAAAAAGAGCCGCGATGCGGCTCTAATATTCCGTAAAACAGGGCGCTCTCAGGCGCCCTTTTTATTCACCAGCGAGGGCACGCGGGAACAACACATTGTTTTCCAGACTGATGTGCTCCATCAGGTCGTCGATCAACTCGTTAATGCCGTTATACATGGCTTTCCAGGTGGTGCAGGCTTCTGGCGGAGGCGTCACATTGTTGGTGATGTGCTTGATCACTTCTACCAGTTCACCGGCATCGTCGTGCTCGCTTTCCATCACGCTGATAGGTCCCATCGCCTGGCTACCCATTCCCTGTTTAATCATCGGGAACAGGATCTGTTCTTCTTTCATCATGTGGCTGGACAGTTCTTCATGCAGCATGGTCAGGTTCTTTGCCAGACCGCGTGGTACGTTAGGTTTGTCTGCATGAACGCGTTCAACTTTAGTGGCTTGCAGGATCAGTTCCGGCAGTTGTTCGCGGTGGCGGTCGTGATAACGAACGATGATATGGTCGATGATTTCTGCCAGCGCTACGGTGCGCCAGTCTTTCTCCAGCGGTTGTTCTGCCAACTGTGCGAGCTGTGCTTCGATAGTTTCTACATCCAGCTCTTTACGTGCGGCAGCGCGTGCCAGCGTTTGCTTACCGCCACAGCAGTAATCCATATCGTATTTACGAAACAGTGCCGAAGCGCGAGGAATAGAGAGCGCCAGTTCACCTAAAGGTTGATCGCGATAAGACATAGCCGTTACCTCATTCTCAATAATATAAGGTGCATTTTAAATGCAACTTATAGAGAAGGATATAACCCTTTCGGGGCAGAGGATTATGTGATGGTTGTCACGAAAATTTCTTATCTCTTTAACATGCTGAATCTTATTGAAAAGGGGAAAAACGGCGAAAAAAACCGCGTCACAAGATTAAATAAGCGGACGCCGCTGCCGATAGTTAGACCTCAGACAATACCTGCATAATAAAAAGGCAACAGATGTTCAAACGAATCAAAGTGATAACCTTACTTATCACCGTGTTACTCGCCCTGGGCGCAATGCAGCTCATTTCCGCAGGCGTTTTTATTGGCGCGCTCAATAACGACAAGCAAAACTTTAACGTGTCTCAGCTTTCCAGCCAGAATGTGGCCGAGTTTACTGATGCCTGGATTAGCCTGAACCAGGCTCGCGTCACGCTCAATCGGGGTATGCTGCGTTTGCAAGGGACGATGGCGAATGAAATTAACGGTGGCCAGTTGAAGGAACTGGTGAATACAGCAAATCGCCTGCTGAATGATGCCAAAGATCATTACGATAAATACTATGCCTTGCCGGAAACGCCGGGTCTGGATGAGCATCTGGCTGACCGGCTCGAAGAGCAATACGGCATCTATTCTGCAACGCTGGCAAAAATGAATGCGCTGCTCGCTGAAGGCAAACTGGAGGAGATGTTTAAACAGAATGCTGAGCAAAAGCAGACGGCGATGCAGGGGGTTTATCAGGAATGGCGCGCTGCGCAATCTGCTCTGGCAAATGCTGGTGTACAGGATAACGAGAAGGACTATCAGAAGATTATCTGGCTGTTGTCCGCGGTGATGCTGATCGTGATAACCGTTATTGTCGTCAGCTGGATAGCCATGCAACGCGTACTGCTGAGGCCACTCCATGAGGTAATTGGGCACATCCGCCATATTGCCGCTGGCGATCTGACCCACGGTATCAGCGCCGAGGGCAGTAATGAAATGGCGCTACTGGCGCGTAATGTCCGTGATATGCAACAGGCGCTGGCAAACACGGTTGGCGTCGTACGCGATGGGGCAGATACCATCTACACCGGCGCGGGGGAAATCGCTGCGGGTAGTAATGATCTCTCTTCCCGTACTGAACAACAGGCCGCCTCTCTTGAAGAGACGGCTGCCAGTATGGAGCAGCTTACCGCTACCGTGAAACAGAATGCGGACAATGCGCGGCAGGCAACCAGTCTGGCAAAAAATGCCTCACAGACGGCGCAGAAAGGTGGCGCTGTGGTCGATGGTGTGGTGCGCACTATGGATGAGATCGCCACCAGTTCGAGTAAAATTGCGCAAATTACCAATGTTATCGACGGTATTGCCTTCCAGACCAATATTCTTGCACTGAACGCGGCGGTAGAAGCGGCGCGAGCCGGTGAGCAGGGGCGCGGTTTTGCTGTGGTAGCAGGAGAAGTGCGTACGCTGGCGCAGCGCAGCGCCCAGGCGGCGAAAGAAATTAAGGCGCTGATTGATGATTCCGGTAACCGGGTCAACGCCGGTACTGCGCTGGTGCATGAAGCCGGTGAAACGATGGCGGAAATAGTCAGTGCCGTCAGCCGGGTGACTGACATCATGGGTGAGATTGCATCCGCCTCAGATGAACAGAGTCGGGGTATTGATCAGGTAGGTCAGGCGGTTGCTGAGATGGACCGCGTGACGCAGCAAAATGCCTCGCTGGTGGAAGAGTCTGCTTCTGCCGCTGCCGCGCTAGAAGAGCAGGCTGCACGCCTGAATCAGACGGTGGCGGTGTTTAAAGTTTAACGTCTGCTCCGGCCTACAAGAAAATATCCTGTAGGCCGGATTAGCGTAGTACTATCCGGCTCATTATGATGGTGAAACCGCGACGACACTTGGTTTTTCCGGTTTGGCCCTGACGGCGACCACCACACCCACAACCAGCAGCACGATGCCACTCAGGGTCAGCAGCGGCGGCATCTCCTGGCGCAGAATAAAGGTGTAGAACAGGCCCGCCAGCGTTTCAAAGACAATCAGCGGCCCGAGGATCACCGTTGGTAACTTCTGACTGGCGACGTTCCAGCACAATGCTCCCACCCACGAACACAGTACCGCAATGGCGACCATCAGACCGATAAACACGCCCGGACGTGGGCCGAAGGGCAGAGAGAAATCTGGTGTTTGTCCATTTAGCCACAGACAGGCCGCAACGTATCCCAGCAGGGAGACGGGAAGCGTTACCAGTGCCTGCGCTGTTGCCCACATCATTGGATGCTTATCGGGATTCTCTCGCAGCCAGCGGGCATTACGTAGCGCATACCACGCCCAGCACACTACGGAAACCAGCGCCAGCGCGATACCGGAACCGTATCTCCAACCGCTAAAATCAGGCAGTCCCTGATTCAGCTCAGAAATATTCACGCACAGCAGACCAATGCCGATTAGCACCAGGGCAGGGGCTAAGCGCCACCACGATAATTTGCCATCACGTTGACTGTAGAGCAGGTTGGCGAATACCGGGATCACCACCGGTAATGTGCCAATGATCATTGTTGAGACCGGCGCGCCGGTGCGTTGGATCGCACTGGCCAGGCAAACGTAATAAATCAGGTTACCCATCATCGTCAGCGTCAGTGCGGTCATCCAGTCTTTACGCGCCAGCTGGCGCAGACGTCCGCGGCCCAGCCAGGCGATCGGCAGGGCGATCAGTCCCAGCGCCAGATAGCGTCCCATCGACTGCAATACTGCCGGATACTCCGGCACGATCAGCGGCCCGACAAAAATTAATCCCCACATCAGCCCGGCCAGCAGGGCGTACAACACACCGCTAATCATTTTTGACATCCAAATCGCTTAACATTGCGAGCAGTGTAGGCAGGCAAAATGGCCACGTATTGTATGAGATTGCGCATTAGCGCGAAAAAACCTGTTTCTGGTAGCGTACAGGCGTAATGCCGTAACGATGAGTAAATGCGCGGGTGAGATGCGACTGGTCGGTCAGGCCAGTCGCTGCGGCGACATCTGCAGCGGGCATGCCGTGAGTAAGAAAACATTTGGCACGCCACAGGCGGATCGCCATCAGCATCTGGTGTGGCGTGACGTGGAAATGAGATTTGAACTGGCGCTGAAAATGCCAGGGACTCAGCGAGGCAACGCGGGCCAGTTCGTCGAGCGTCACCGGGTGCATGTAGTTGTCGTGTAGATATTCGCGTACGCGCTCAAAGCGATGGGCGCCTTCCAGTTGTACCGGCGCATGACGGGCCAGAGGCTGGAATGTATCAATCAGATCGAGCAGTAACCCTTTTTGCGCCAGCGGATCCTCGGTATTCCACAGGCCGTGGATAAGTGAGCAGATCTGGTACGAGCGTAGCGGATCGTGGCGCGTAACATCATGAAACCACCAGTGGCGGATCCCGGTGATGTCTTCCAGAAGGTCGGGTTCGAGGTAGACCATCCGATAGCGCCAGCCGTCGGCGGTTGCCGCCTCTCCGGTGTGCAGCTCATCAGGATTCATGGTGACGACGGAGTGGGCAGGAGCAACGTGCTGCGTACCGCGATAGCGAAAACGTTCTGCACCCGCTTCAATCGCGCCTATGCCAAAGGCTTCGTGGGTATGTGGTTCAAAGGCATAACGGGAGATGTGCGCATGATACAACTCAACGCCCGGAACCTGCGCCAGATGGCGAAAGCGGGCGCTGTCTTTCTCATCAATGAACTGCTCAGGTACACCTTGCACGTTTTCTCTCCCCACGCATCGTCTTTCATTATCAGAGAGGATACGCGGGGATGCCACCATAATTAACCGATTTTTAACACTTACACGATGCCTTTGACGCTGTCCGCCAGAGAAGTTGTCGGGTGACCGGTTAATTGGCTCAGGGTGTGGCTGTCGTCGAACAGACCACCTTTTGAGGCACCGATGTCAGAGTCGGCGAGCATATCCGCCAGTCCGGCAGGCAAACCAAAACCTTTCAGCGCAGCGGCAAAATCGGCTTCACTCAGGTTTTGATACACCACTTTTTTGCCACTCTGTTTTGCCAGTTCGGCGGCCAGTTGGCTCAGGGTCCAGCCCTCATCGCCCGCCAGCTCGTAGATCTTACCGGCGTGAGCGTCTTCACTGATGACACGTGCGGCAGCGGCAGCATAGTCGGCACGGGTCGCTGAGGCGATTTTGCCTTCGCCCGCAGCACCAATAAACACGCCGTGCTCCAGCGCGGCTGGCGCGCTGGCCAGATAGTTTTCGGTATACCAGCCGTTACGCAGCAGGGTATAAGCAATGCCGGAGTCAGCCAGCATTTTCTCGGTTTCCACGTGTTCAGCTGCCAGCCCCAGCGGAGAGCTGTCGGCATGCAACAGACTGGTATAGGCAATAAATTTCACATTAGCGGCTTTTGCCGCGTTAATCACGTTGCGATGCTGTGGGGTACGTTGCCCAACTTCGCTGGACGAGATCAGCAGCAGCTTGTCGATCCCCCGCAATGCTGTAGTGAAAGCGGCTTCGTCGATGTAATCCGCCTGACGGACGGTAATACCCTGTTGGCTGAGTGCAGTAGCTTTGGCTGGGTTACGCACAATGGCCACAATCTGGCTGGCGGGTACGGTTTTCAGCAGGGCTTCAATAACGTGTTGGCCCAGTTGACCAGTGGCACCGGTAATCGCAATCATGGGGAACTCCTTGGTGTTTGTCTTGTGTTTAGTAAAGCTAGCACTTAAACTTACTTTTAGTAAGTACGTACAAAAAGGTAAGTATGAATATGACAACTTCGACACTTTCTCAGCAATTGCGTGACGGCAACTTATTTGCCGAACAGTGTCCCTCCCGCGAGGTGTTAAAACACGTCACCAGCCGCTGGGGCGTGTTGATTCTGGTGGCGCTGCGTGATGGTACGCACCGGTTCAGTGATTTACGTCGCAAGATGGGCGGCGTTAGTGAAAAAATGCTGGCGCAATCCCTGCAGGCGCTGGAGCAGGACGGGTTTATCAACCGGGTGTCGTATCCGGTGGTTCCGCCGCATGTTGAGTACAGTCTCACGCCGTTGGGTGAGCAGGTGAGTGATAAAGTTGCTGCACTGGCGGACTGGATTGAAATGAATTTGCCGCAGGTTCTGGCACTGAGGGAAGAGCGGGTTGCATGATATGTTGCCGGATGGCGTTTCGCTTATCCGGCCTGTGTGCGTACACAATTTTTAAGCCGGACAAGGCGTTAGCCGTCATCCGGCATTAACGTTACTTACTCAAATCCAGCTGATAAATGGCAAAACCGATATCGTCGGTGGCGACTTTCTTCAGCGGATACTGCCCTTTCTCTTTGATAAACGTGGCGGCTTTATCGGACGGCGACGTTTCAAAGCGAATATCCAGTTTCGTATCGCTGTGGATCGGCGCCAGACGCCAGTTATTATCCGCCGCTGGGTGAATTTCACCTGCACTCTTCGTCTGGGCACCTATCCATGCCGCCAGCACTGAGCGGTTTTCATCCGGTGAAGCAAACGCGATATGGCTGTCGCCGGTACCGGCGAACTTGCCACCGTAGGCGCGATAGTTGTTGGTTGCTACCAGGAAGGTCGCGTCAGGATCGATAGGTTTACCGTTAAAGGTCAGATTTTTAATACGCTCTGCTTTGGCGTTCACGGTCTGGCACTCGCCGTCGTAGCGGGCGGGTTGTGAAACATCAATCTGATAATCCACGCCGTCAATCACGTCGAAGTTGTAGGTACGGAAGCCGTCCCAGTTAATTAACGACTGGGGTTTGTTGCTGTGAATATCAATCAGATTAAACTGCCCGGCGGAACATTCCAGCCACTCTTTCACTTCTTTACCGCTGGCTTTTACCACCACCAGGGTATTCGGATACAGATAGAGATCGGCGGCATTACGGAAAGTCAGCTCGCCTTTTTCGACTTCCACAAAGCTTGCCGGATCGTTTTTACGTCCGCCAACCTTAAACGGCGCAGCGGCAGAAAGTACCGGCAGTTTTGCCAGGTCTGGATCACCCTGGATAAAGTGTTCAACGTAGGCCTTTTGCGCGTTATTCACGACCTGGACGGTCGGATCGTCCTGCACTAATGCCAGATAGCTGTACATGTTATCGGCAGATTTTCCGATTGGCTTACTGACAAACTCACGCGTGGCGTCGTGATCGGCTTTCAGGATCTCAACTATCTTGCTGTCCTCGGCAGCCAGGGATTTTTTAGCCGCCGCGTCATAAATGGGACGCGCCTCGGCTTTCGCCTGGGTGACCTGCCATTTACCACTGTTGTCGTTCAGTACCAGATCCACCACGCCCAGATGATCGCCCCACATGCCTGGCATTACTGCAGGAATACCGTTCAACGTGCCTTTGGTAATATCTGCGCCTTTGATACTGGCAAAGTCTTTACCCGGGAAAACGGCGTGAGCGTGGCCAAACATAATCGCATCCACGCCCGGGACTTCGCTGAGGTAATAAACAGAGTTTTCCGCCATGGTCTGGTATGGGTCGGCAGAGAGACCGGAGTGAGCAATCACTACCACCACATCAGCGCCTTTTTCGCGCATTTCCGGCACATACTTACGTGCGGTTTCGGTAATGTCATTCACCGTCACTTTACCGCTGAGATTAGCCTTGTCCCAGGTCATGATCTGCGGGGGTACAAAGCCGATATAGCCAATCTTCAGTGTCTGCTTTTTGCCCTCATTATCGACAACTTCAGTGTCTTTAATCAGGTAAGGGGTAAACAGCGGCTTTTGGGTCTTAACGTCGATGATATTGGCGTTAACGTAGGGAAATTTTGCGCCAGCGAGCGCTTTATGCAGATACTCCAGCCCATAGTTAAACTCATGGTTGCCGAGGTTGCCCACCGCGTAATCGAGAGTATTGAGCGCCTTATAGACCGGGTGAGTCTCGCCAGTTTTAAGCCCTTTGGACGCCATGTAATCCCCGAGAGGGCTGCCCTGAATCAGATCGCCGTTATCGACCAGAACGCTGTTTTTTACTTCACCCCTGGCGGCATTAATCAAACTTGCCGTACGCACCAGACCGAATTTTTCAGTTGGTGTATCTTTGTAATAATCGAAATCCATCATGTTGCTATGCAAATCAGTGGTTTCCATTATGCGGAGATCGACGGTTGCAGCATTCACGCTGGCTGCAATCAGCGTGGCCAGAAGCGTTGCACTAAACTTAATCATCAGGGGCATCCTTTTTAAGATCTAAGCCACAAAAGAAAATGTATATAAATCTTCTTGCTTACAGAACTGTGAATCATGACATGAAGTTAGCGTTTAAAACCGCAGACGCTATCACAGTTGGCGGATCCCCTGACGATCGGGTATAAGTAAAACAACGAGTTAACATCACTGATATATACTCTAAATAATTCGAGTTGCAGGAACGCAGCCAACGTACATGCAACTTGAAGTATGACGGGTGTAAACGAGGTGGAGAATGCTAGAACATGTATGCCAGCTTGCACGGAACGCGGGCGATGCCATTATGCAGGTCTACGATGGAATCAAACCGATAGAGATCACCAGCAAGCAGGATGATTCTCCGGTCACTGCGGCGGATATTGCCGCGCACATGGTGATCCTCGAAGGATTACAGGCCCTGACGCCAGATATTCCGGTTTTATCAGAAGAGGCTCCCCCGGGCTGGGATATACGTCAGCACTGGCAGCGCTACTGGCTGGTTGATCCTCTGGACGGAACGAAGGAGTTCATCAAACGTAACGGCGAATTCACCGTGAATATTGCGCTAATTGAGAAGGGAAAACCGGTTCTGGGCGTGGTGTATGCGCCGGTGATGAACGTGATGTACAGCGCGGCGGAAGGTAAGGCGTGGAAAGAAGAGTACGGCGTGCGCAAGCAAATCCGGGTACGCGACGCGCGTCCACCGCTGGTGGTGATCAGCCGTTCGCATGCTGACAATGAGCTAAAAGAGTATCTGCAACAATTAGGCGAGCATCAGACCACGTCGATTGGATCGTCGCTGAAGTTTTGTCTGGTCGCTGAAGGGCAGGCACAGCTGTACCCGCGCTTTGGGCCAACCAATGTTTGGGATACTGCCGCAGGCCACGCTGTTGCCGCAGCAGCCGGGGCGCACGTTCACGACTGGCAGGGGAAACCCCTGGATTACACTCCGCGTGAATCGTTTCTTAACCCCGGCTTCCGGGTCTCTATTTACTGAGCAACTTATGCAGCAGGGCAATAACCTGCTGCACCTCTTCCTGCGTCAATGCGCCATCTTTTGCCCACTGAATGCGGCCATCCTTGTCGAGTACCGCGATGGCTGAACTTTCTTCATCCAGTTGCCAGGCTTTACGCGCAACACCGTTACTGTCGACAATAAACTGTGACCAGGGATAGAGCTTCTTATTACTCTCAAGGCTGCTGCGAACGAACATGCCGGAGCCTGGAATGGCGTCGTCTGTATTGACGATGGTGGTGGTCTGGTATTTATCGTGCGGCAGATTTGCCGCTTTGATTGCCTCGATTAACGTCGCGTTTTTCTCTTTGGCAGAAGTGCGTCCGGCAATGTGTTGCACAATGCGTACCTTCCCTGGCAACTGCGCGCTATTCCAGCTTTTATAACTAAACTTATCGTTATCAAGCACCAGTTCACCGCGATCGGTAATCCCCACCGGCGGCACGCGCTGGTTGGTTTCAAACTTATGTGCGGAGGCCATCATGGGTAGCAGCAGGCATGATACCGCCAGCAGTTTTTGTAAGGTCATGGTGTTTCCTTCTTTCTTTATATTTTGCAGGTGATCCGACCACTTGGGTCTGGAATTTAATCATATGTGCGAATGATGCTTTTTCCCGCAAGTGCGATGCCAGTTTGCGGACGGGCGCACAAATCCTGTGAAAAATGAAGGCTTATACTGAAGACAGCGAATGGATGAAAAGATAATTCTGAATAATTGTAACCTGAAGGTAAATAAACTTATACACGCTGGAAACATCGTAGAGATAGTCTATAGTCATAGGGCATTAAAATTTGCGCCTGAGTATTGTCGGACCGATTGTGGTACCGCAAAGGCGTAATGCTCAGCAGGAGACAACAATGAAAATTTTCCAACGATACAACCCGCTGCAGGTGGCGAAGTACGTGAAGATCCTGTTTCGTGGACGGTTATATATCAAGGATGTAGGCGCTTTTGAATTTGATAAGGGTAAGATTCTTATCCCAAAAGTGAAGGACAAACAGCATTTCTCTGTGATGTCCGAAGTTAACCGTCAGGTTTTGCGTCTGCAAACTGAGATGGCTTGACCAAAGTGCTATGCAGTAGTGTAAGTGGTATATAAAAAACGGCTCCTTAAACAGGAGCCGTTGATGTTTTTACACTCAGGACATTCAGGCTTTGCTTTCTTCTTTTGCATCCGGCAGTTTCGGCACCAGGACGCTGGGTTTGCTGTCCAGTCGCGTCACCAGCAGCTGATCGATCTTGTAGTTATCGATATCCACCACTTCAAATTTATAGCCTGAGAACTTCACCGAGTCGGTGCGTTTCGGGATTTTACGCAGCATAAACATCATGAAACCGCCGATAGTTTCATAGTTGCCAGACTGTGGAAACTCGTCGATATCCAGCACGCGCATCACGTCATCAATCGGCGTACCGCCGTCAATCAGCCAGGAGTTCTCATCACGCGCTACGATCTGTTCTTCAAGGCCCTGACCGACTAAGTCACCCATCAACGTGGTCATTACGTCGTTAAGCGTGATAATCCCTACTACCAGCGCGTACTCGTTCATGATGACGGCAAAGTCTTCACCTGCAGTTTTGAAGCTTTCCAGCGCTTCTGAGAGCGTCAGCGTATCCGGTACAATCAGTGTATTGCGGATCTGCACGCCGCTGTTTAGCGCCATGCTCTGGTTTGCCAGTACGCGGTTAAGCAGATCTTTGGAGTCCACATAGCCAATGATGTGGTCGATATCTTCATTACACACCAGAAACTTGGAGTGCGGATGTTCCGCAACTTTGTTCTTCAGGCTCTGCTCGTCTTCGTGCAGATCGAACCAGATGACGTTTTCACGTGATGTCATGGAAGACGGGACGGTACGGGATTCCAGCTCGAACACATTTTCAATCAGCTCATGTTCCTGTTTACGCAGTACACCCGCCAGCGCGCCAGCTTCTACCACGGCGTAAATATCGTCTGAGGTGATGTCATCTTTGCGCACCATTGGGATCTTAAACAGGCGGAAAATGTTATTTGCCAGGCCGTTAAAGAACCACACCAGCGGGCGGAACACGAACAGGCAGAAGCGCATCGGGTTGATGATACGCAAAGCCACAGCTTCTGGCGCAATCATACCGATGCGTTTCGGGGTTAAATCCGCGAACAGGATGAACAGGCCAGTTACCAGTGAGAACGAGAGGATAAAGCTCAACTGTTCGGACAGCTCTGGAGCGAAGTATTGCGAGAACAAGCCGTAAAAAGCCGGAGAAAACGCAGCATCCCCCACGATACCGCCAAGAATGGCGACGGCGTTAAGACCAATTTGCACCACGGTGAAGAACATGCCGGGATTTTCCTGCATCTTCATAACGCGTTGTGCATTGATATTGCCTTCATCGGCAAGCAGCTTAAGTTTAATTTTGCGTGATGCGGCAAGCGAGATCTCGGATATCGAGAAGAACGCACTCACGGCGATCAGGCAGAGAATGACTAAAATACTGTTTAACATATCTTATCCGACCGTTAAGGCCAGATCCTCGGAAGGGAGAAGTTGATACTCGTCGTCTTTCAAGCTGCAGATGCGTTGGCTGCACTCATTCACCCCAGTCACATAGTTATCTATGCTCCTGGGGATTCACGAGTTTGCCGCCTTTCTGCAACTCGAAATCCATAGAGTATAAATCCAATGGAATATTCATTGAAAACCGGCTCGTGGAAGTGAGCCGGTAAATTCAGAAGCTAGTATAGCGTAAGCGACTGTAAAGTCGCCAGAGGCTGATATTTATCCTTGTGGCGGCAGGCAAACCCCAATGCCGCCAATGCCGCAATATCCATAAGGATTTTTGTGCAGGTACTGCTGGTGATCGTCTTCGGCATAGTAGAACGGGGTTGCCGTTTTGATTTCCGTTGTAATAGGACGATCATCACCGGCTGCGGTCATCGCTGCCTGAAAGCGTTCAAGGCTGGCCTGGGCTGCGGTATTTTGCTCCGGAGTTAATGGATAAATTGCGGAACGATACTGAGTACCCTGATCGTTGCCCTGACGCATACCTTGCGCCGGGTCGTGATTTTCCCAGAATACCTGCAGTAGCTGTTCGTAGCTGATAACATGCGGATCATAGACGATACGTACTGCTTCAGCATGGCCCGTATCACCAGAACAAACCTCCCGATAGGTTGGATTGGGGGTATAGCCGCCAGTGTATCCGGCTGCAGTGCTGTACACGCCGGGGAGTGACCAGAACAAACGTTCTACGCCCCAGAAACAGCCCATGGCGAAAAGGGCGATCTCCATACCGTCGGGCACGTTGGTCATTGAATGTTGGTTAACCGCATGCAGCGTTGCCACTGGCATCGGGGTGTTGCGTCCAGGTAATGCATCTGCTTGAGTAACAAGATGCTTTTTATCAAATAAACTCATGGCCGTTCTCCCGAAATCAGTCATTTGGGTTAAGGTTGTAACAAGACGCGTCTTTGCCCACAATAAACGGTGTGAATACGTCTAGAGTTAAACATAAGAAATATTTGGGTTGTCGTCTGTTTTTCAACTCTTATTGTTGATTTTTTGTTAAGCCCAGGAACGGCATAGTATTTTTTTCCAGGGGTGGGAAAAAAGGATATTCAGGAGAAAATGTGCCACATATCCGTCAGTTATGTTGGGTGGGGTTACTGTGCTTAAGTGGCTCAGCCGCCGCTGCGAATGTTCGCTTACAGGTCGAGGGATTATCGGGACCGCTGGAAAAAAACGTCCGTGCGCAGTTATCCACGATTCAGAGTGATGAAGTCACGCCTGACCGCCGTTTTCGTGCGCGCGTCGATGATGCTATTCGCGAAGGGCTAAAAGCGCTGGGCTATTTTGAGCCGACCATTGATTTTGAATTGCGTCCACCACCGGCGAAGGGACGTCAGGTGTTGATTGCCAAAGTGACACCCGGTGAACCGGTACTGATCGGCGGAACCGACGTCATTTTACGCGGTGGGGCGCGCACTGACAGAGATTATCTGGACCTGCTAAAAACGCGTCCAGCCATCGGCACTGTGCTGAATCAAGGCGACTATGACAGCTTCAAAAAGTCGCTAACCAGCGTGGCGCTGCGTAAGGGCTATTTCGACAGTGAATTTAATAAAAGCCAACTCGGGATCGCGCTCGATCGTCGCCAGGCATTCTGGGATATCGATTACAACAGCGGAGAGCGTTATCGTTTTGGACATGTCACCTTTGAAGGATCGCAGATTCGCGATGAGTATCTGCAAAATCTGGTGCCGTTCAAAGAAGGCAAAGAGTACGAATCGAAAGATCTGGCGGAGCTGAACCGTCGTCTCTCGGCAACCGGTTGGTTTAATTCTGTAGTGGTCGCGCCGGAATTCGACAAAGCCCGCAAAACCAAAGTGTTGCCGCTGAAAGGCGTGGTCTCGCCACGCACGGAAAACACCATTGAAACCGGGGTCGGCTATTCCACCGACGTCGGGCCACGGTTAAAAACCACGTGGAAAAAACCGTGGATGAACTCGTACGGTCACAGTCTGGCGACCAGCGTCAGCGTTTCTGCGCCTGAACAGGTTCTTGATTTCAGTTATAAAATGCCGCTGTTAAAGAACCCACTGGAGCAGTACTACCTGGTTCAGGGGGGATTTAAACGTACCGATTTGAACGATACCGAGCAGGACTCCACCACGCTTGCCGTCTCTCGCTACTGGGATCTCTCCAGCGGCTGGCAACGCGCAATTAACCTGCGCTGGAGCCTCGACCACTTTACCCAAGGTAATGTAACCAATACCACCATGCTGCTCTATCCTGGTGTGATGATTAGCCGGACGCGCTCGCGCGGCGGTCTGATGCCCGTCTGGGGGGATTCTCAGCGCTATTCCATCGATTACTCGAATACCGCCTGGGGTTCAGATGTCGATTTCTCCGTCTTCCAGGCACAGAACGTCTGGATCCGCACGTTGTACGACCGTCATCGCTTTGTGATGCGCGGTAACCTCGGCTGGATTGAAACCGGAGACTTCGACAAAGTACCACCGGATCTGCGTTTCTTCGCCGGGGGCGACCGCAGTATTCGCGGTTACAAATACAAATCTATTGCGCCTGAAGGCAGCGACGGCAAACTGAAAGGGGCCTCGAAACTGGCGACAGGATCGCTGGAATACCAGTACAACGTGACCGGAAAATGGTGGGGTGCGATGTTTGTTGATAGCGGTGAAGCGGTCAGCGATATCCGCAGAAGTGATTTTAAAACCGGTGCCGGGGTTGGTGTGCGCTGGCAGTCACCGGTAGGACCTATCAAGCTCGATTTTGCTGTACCTGTCGACGACAAAGATGAGCATGGTTTACAGTTTTACATCGGTCTGGGGCCTGAATTATGAGTTTATGGAAGAAGATAAGCCTCGGCGTTCTGATTTTTATCCTGCTGTTGTTAGGCACCGTAGCGTTTCTCGTGGGTACAACCTCGGGTCTGCATCTGCTCTTTAAGGCGGCTAATCGCTGGGTTCCGGGGCTGGAGATAGGCCAGGTCACTGGCGGCTGGCGGGATTTATCGCTGAAAAATATCCGCTACGATCAGCCTGGCGTGGCGGTGAATGCGGGTGAAGTGCATCTGGCCGTCGGCCTCAACTGTCTGTGGAACAGCAGTCTGTGCGTCAATGATCTGTCGCTAAAAGATATTAACGTGGCTATCGACAGTAAAAAAATGCCGCCTTCTGCTCCGGTGGAGGAAGAGGATAGCGGCCCGCTTAATCTGTCAACGCCTTATCCCATCACGCTTTCACGCGTGGCGCTTAACAACATCAATATCAAAATTGATGACACCACCGTTTCCGTGCTGGATTTTACTTCCGGCCTGAACTGGCAGGAAAAAACGCTGACCCTGAAGCCAACGTCATTACAGGGCCTGCTGATTGCACTGCCTAAAGTGGCGGAAGTCGCCCAGGAAGAGGTTGTTGAGCCGAAGATCCAGAATCCGCAGCCGGATGAGAAACCGTTGGGTGAAACGCTCAAAGATCTGTTCTCAAAACCGGTCCTACCGGAAATGACCGATGTTCACCTGCCGCTGAATCTCAATATTGAAGAATTCCGCGGCGAGCAACTGCGCGTGACTGGGGATACCGATCTGACAGTACACAACATGTTGCTGAAAGTGAGCAGCATTGACGGCAATATGAAGCTCGATGCGCTGGATATCGACTCCAGCCAGGGGACGGTGAACGCCAGTGGTACGGCGCAACTGACCGATGCTTGGCCAGTCGATATTACGCTGAACAGCACGCTGAACATTGACCCGTTAAAAGGCGAAAAGGTGAAGCTGAAGGTTGGTGGCGCGCTGCGCGAACAACTGGAAGTGGGTGTTAATCTATCCGGCCCGGTGGATATGGATCTGCGCGCACAGACGCGCCTGGCGGAAGCAGGATTACCGCTCAATCTGGACGTCGTCAGCAAACAGGTTTACTGGCCGTTTACTGGCGATAAGCAATTCCAGGCCGATGATATCAAGCTCAAACTGACCGGCAAAATGACGGACTATACGCTGTCGATGCGCACAGCAGTGAAGGGACAGGACATTCCTCCGGCAACCATTACGCTGGATGCTAAAGGCAACGAACAGCAGATTAATCTCGACAAACTTACCGTGGCGGCGCTGGAGGGGAAAACCGAACTCAAAGCGTTGCTTGACTGGCAGCAGGCTATAAGCTGGCGTGGAGAACTGACGCTGGATGGTATTAACACTGCGAAAGAGCTTCCGGACTGGCCGTCAAAACTGAATGGTTTGGTGAAAACCCGAGGTAGCTTGTATGGCGGAACCTGGCAGATGGAGGTTCCGGAGCTAAAGCTGACCGGTAACGTTAAACAGAACAAGGTTAATGTGAATGGCTCACTGAAAGGGAACAGTTACCTGCAGTGGACAATCCCAGACCTGCACCTGGAACTGGGGCGTAACAGCGCCGAGGTGAAAGGTGAACTGGGGGTAAAAGATCTCAATCTCGACGCGATGATTGATGCTCCGGGCCTGGATAACGCGCTACCGGGGTTAGGCGGTACGGCGAAAGGTCTGGTCAAAATTCGCGGTACGGTGGAAGCGCCGCAACTGTTGGCGGATATCACCGCCCGTGGCCTGCGCTGGCAGGAACTCTCCGTTGCCCAGGTGCGCGTTGAAGGCGATGTGAAATCGGCTGAACAAATCGCCGGTAGCCTCAACGTGCGCGTAGAGCGGATTGTGCAACCTGATGTGAATATCAATCTCGTTACCCTGAATGCCAAAGGCAGCGAAAAGCAGCATGAGCTGCAGCTGCGTATTCAGGGGGAGCCGGTCTCCGGGCAGCTTGACCTGGCAGGGAGTTTTGATCGCAAAGAACAGCGCTGGAAAGGAGCCTTGAGCAATACCCGCTTCCAGACGCCGGTTGGTCCGTGGTCGCTGAACCGCGCGATAGCGCTGGATTACCGTAATCAGGAACAGAAAATCAGCATCGGGCCGCACTGCTGGAACAATCCAAACGCTGAACTGTGCGTGCCGCAGACGATTGATGCCGGTGCTGAAGGACGTGCAGTGGTTAATCTGAACCGCTTCGATCTGGCGATGCTGAAACCGTTTATGCCAGATACCACGCAGGCGAGCGGCGTGTTCAGCGGTAAAGCCGATGTAAGCTGGGACACAACTAAAGAAGGGTTGCCACAGGGAAAGGTAACGCTAAGCGGGCGTAACGTGAAGGTCACACAAAGCGTCAATGATGCACCGTTGCCGGTGGCATTTGAAACGCTGAATATGACCGCTGACCTGCATAATAACCGTGCCGAACTGGGATGGCTGATTCGCCTGACCAATAACGGACAGTTTGACGGGCAGGTGCAGGTTACCGATCCGCAAGGGCGACGCAACCTTGGCGGTAACGTTAATATCCGTAACTTTAATCTGGCGATGGTCAATCCCATCTTCTCGCGTGGTGAAAAAGCTGCGGGGATGTTAAACGCTAACCTGCGCCTCGGCGGCGATGTGCAAAGCCCGCAGTTGCTCGGACAGTTACAGCTTAGTGGTCTGGACATTGACGGCAACTTTATGCCATTTGACATGCAGCCAAGCCAGCTGGCGATTAATTTCACGGGGTCACGTTCGACGATTGCGGGCGTGGTGCGCACGCAGCAGGGACAGATTAACCTGAGTGGTGACGCCGACTGGACTCAGATAGACAACTGGCGGGCGCGTATCGCGGCTAAAGGCAGCCGCGTTCGTATCACCGTGCCGCCAATGGTTCGTCTGGATGTATCTCCGGATGTGGTCTTCGAAGCCACGCCAAGTTTATTCACGCTGGATGGTAGCGTTGATGTACCGTGGGCGCGTATTGTGGTGCATGACCTGCCGGAAAGCGCGGTGGGTGTCTCCAGCGATATGGTAATGCTCAATAACGATCTTCAGCCTGAGAAGCCACAGAGTGCGGGTATTCCGATCAACAGCAATCTGATCGTGCATGTAGGCAACAACGTGCGCATCGATGCGTTTGGTCTGAAAGCAAGACTGACAGGCGATCTGAAAGTGGCGCAGGACAAGCAGGGGCTGGGGCTTAACGGGCAGATTAACATCCCGAGCGGTCGCTTCCATGCTTATGGTCAGGATCTTATTGTGCGCAAAGGCGAGCTGTTGTTCTCCGGCCCGCCGGACCAGCCGTTGCTCAACATCGAGGCGATTCGTAACCCGGATGCCACTGAAGACGACGTCATTGCTGGTGTTCGCGTTACGGGTACTGCTGATGAACCGAAAGCGGAGATCTTCTCTGACCCGGCGATGTCACAGCAAATGGCGCTTTCCTACCTGCTTCGTGGGCAAGGACTGGACAGCGAGCAGAGCGACAGTGCGGCAATGACATCAATGCTTATTGGTCTGGGGGTTGCACAAAGTGGTCAGGTTGTGGGTAAAATCGGGGAGACATTTGGCGTAAGCAATCTGGCACTGGACACACAAGGGGTGGGCGACTCATCTCAGGTGGTTGTCAGCGGATACGTACTGCCAGGTCTGCAGGTGAAATATGGTGTGGGTATATTTGACTCCTTAGCGACACTCACGCTACGTTATCGTCTGATGCCTAAGCTATATCTGGAAGCCGTGTCTGGCGTAGATCAGGCACTTGATTTGCTCTATCAGTTTGAGTTTTAGCAATGCGAATATTTGTCTACGGTAGTTTACGACGCAAACAGGGCAACAGCCACTGGATGACCAACGCCCAGTTGCTGGGTGATTTCAATATCGAGAACTACCAGTTGTATAGTCTGGGCCACTATCCAGGCGCAGTTCCGGGAAACGGATCGGTACACGGGGAAGTTTATCGTATTGACAACGCTACGCTGGCAGAGCTTGATGCTCTGCGTACGCGAGGCGGCGAGTATGCACGCCAGTTAATTCAGACGCCGTACGGAAGTGCATGGATGTACGTGTACCAACGTCCGGTCGAGGGGTTAACGCTGATTGAAAGCGGTAACTGGTTAGACAGAGACCAGTACTAATATGAACACGCCACCCTCGGGTGGCGTTGTTTTATTACAGGGCTTAAAACTCCACTCGCGCGCCGAGGTTATAGCGACGTCCTTCCACCTGAGCGGACTCATTCCACGCGGTAGTCAGCTTCGGATCCTCATCCAGCAGGTTGTAGATACCCGCCATCAGCTGTGTATTTTTATTGAGTTTATAGCGTACGCCTACGTCTACCATCGTGTAGTCATCGTACTTATAGTTGTTGCCACTGTTGCGGTTACTGCTGCGATAATTCACCGTACTCCATACGTCCAGACTTTGTGTTGCCGTCCAGTTCAGCGACAGATTTGCCATATGGCGTGGGTAATCGTTCAGCGCGTAGCCTTTATTTACCCCACTTTTCTGCTCGCTGTGGTTCCAGGTGTAGTTGGCGTTAGCTTTAATATCCGCGCTGATTTGCCAGTCGGCGTTGAGCTCCACACCGTATACATCCGCCTCGCTAACGTTGAAGTACTTACTGACGGAATCTGCCTTGTAACCATTTACGGAGCACTGATTTGTCGCCGTGGTTTCGCAAATGGTTTGCTCGGCAATTTTATCTTTGAACTGGGTATAGAAGACGGTGCTATCCAGCGACAATGTATTGCCTGTCCAGTAGAGACCCAGCTCAGAGTTAACGCTTTTCTCCGGTTTCAGGTCGTCATTACCCACCGTCAGGAACGGATAAGGCACAGTTGAGCCGTAAGGCGTGACGAAGTCGCTGGAGGTCGCGCGCAGCTCTGGTTTTTTATACCCTGCGGAAACGCCGCCTTTCAGCGCCCAGGCATCGCTGAATGCCCAGTTGCCGTACATTTTTGGCGTAATATGTGTCCCAAAATTATCATCCTGATCCATACGCGCTGACGTAGTCAGGATAAAATCATCAATACTCCAACCGTCCTCAGCAAACAGCGCCCAACCGTTGCGGCTGACTTTGGTCACGGGTTCTGAACCCGGCAGCGTTTTGTTTGCCACATCAAAGCGGTCGTTTAACTCTTCACGGGTAAAATTCGCCCCGACGGTCAGCTTGTGGTTGTCGAGAGTGATGGTGGTTTGCGAGTTGGCGACGTAGTTTTCCATCTGCACATACTGCGGTGATTGCCCGTCGTAAACGTATTTTGACCGGCCTTTTTCGTAGTTAATGTAATTGGTTGTCGCGACGGTATCTTCTGCGTACCAGCCGGTATGAGTGAGGGTGACGGCGTTACGATCGAACAGCCATGACCACGGCGCGCCACGTTTCTGGGTGCGGTTTTTCTCTTGTTCACCGGTGACGACGTTGAGGTCGAACAGGTTATTTTCGCTGGCGGCCAGACCCAGCGTCATATCCATGGATTTACGGTTATGCTTGCCAAAGTAATTGTTGCGATCGTCATCGCGTCGGTCGAGCCAGTCTGCCGCCACGCTTAATCCCAGAACATCAGGGATAATGGGACCCATAGTGAACAGATTCATCTGGCTGGTATTGCCCAGATACTGGTGTTCCTGAAGCCAGGTATTAGCGGCAATTGCCGTCGTCCAGTCCTTTGTACCGTAAGGCTTTTTAGTGATAACGTTCACCACGCCGCCGATGGCATCTGATCCGTACAGCGATGACATCGGCCCGCGAATAACCTCGATACGCTCAATGGCCTCCATCGGCGGTAAGAAGTTGGCTTCGGTACCAATATCGTGTCCGTACGGGCGTGACTCGCCGGTGTTTTGTTTGACGCTGTTGACCATGAATGCGGTATAGGACGGGTCCATCCCGCGGATCATAATGCTGCCAGCATTCATACCGCTGCTGTTGGTAACTGAAACGCCGGGAATATTTTTTATTGCTTCACCGATGTTACGGTCGGGTTGAATATCCAGTGTTTTACGATCGATAACGGAAATGGTCGCCGGGGCTTCACGTTTTTGTTGTGAGAAACCGGATGCGGTGATTACCATTTCATCTTCACTGTTGCGAGAAGTTTCACTTAATTCCTCGGCCTGTGAGGGGAATATAACACCGCCAGAGAGTGCAACGATCCCTGTCAGCGTAATAAGTTGACGCGTTTTCATAATATAAGACACCTGAAAAGTAAAAATAACAACGTCACCTTGTCGTCGTTTTGGCGACAAGGTGAAAGAATGATTTTTGATTATTAATATTTAGAGAGATCGATTTTCAGCACATAGTCGGGCTTCACGCCAATCATTTTTTCTGGCTGTTTTACGCTGACATACAAGGAGTTAGCATCTGTCGATAGCGCAAGACTGTTTGGTAATGCATTGGTTTCAATGCTTTGTTTCACCTGATAGGTCTTGCTGTCCACAATGCTGACTCGTTTTGCATTGCGGTGGGTGATGTAAACTTCCTGACGTTTTTCGTTATATAACACGGCAAGAGAATTAATTACCTTAATTGGCGCAATGACTTTTCCGTTATTAATATCAACAACCAGTACGTCCGCGAGATCAGGATCGGTGAGGAATGCACGATTATTTTTCGCATCAAGAGCGATATTCAGGAAGAAATGTTTTTTGGCAGGTTCAATGGTAAAGCGGTTAATAATTTTATGGCTGGTGGTATCCAGAGTAATCAACTCGTTTCTGCCATTAACGACATACAGGCGATCTTTATCGGCATCAACAGCCATGCCGGTCGGGTATTCACCCATATTTTCAATAGTGGCAATTTTTTCACGCTTTTGCGTATCTACTACCCAGACAATTCCTTTTTCTGCGACGCCGGAAATGTACAGACGGTGATGCTGCTTATCGAGCACCATTTCACGGGTATGGATAATGTCTTTCGGGCTTTTGGTCTCGCTCAGTTGTAGTATCGCCAGCTCTTTACCGCTGCGGGTATCGATTAGCGTTACTGAACCTTCCAGCGTATTTCCGACATACAGAACATGATTTTCTGCATCCAGCGCGGTAGCAAAAGCGCGACGGCTGGTAGTAATAACTTCTGTAGTGGTGAGTTTCTCCAGATCGAGTTTATAGATCAGCCCACTGGTTTTATCCTTATCAAACGACGGCGACGAGGCAGCAAAAAGTGCATTCTGTTGGCCATCAACCGCCAGTTCATACACGCCGTTACCGACATCGCGGGTCAGAAAATCTTTCTCAGGCAGCGTACCTGCGTAACCGGACAGAGTGGTAAATAGCAGCGCTGTGGCGAAGGCCACACCGGAATAGCATTTCAGGGACTTCACATTGTGGAGGTTCATTGACGTTTATTCACATTTATTTACGTGTTGCGAATGATAATGAGATCGAATCTTATTCGCAAATAAGATAAATGAAATGTGACTACCCGATTTGGTAGGTCAAAAAGGAACCAGCAGGTTGCGTGAGGAAACGGAAGGGGGAAAGCACAGACATAAAAAAACCCTTACTAACCAGAGTCTGGTGTTCAGGGCTATCAGCACAAGCGAACTTATTTCTTCGCGGCGCGCTCGAAGGATGCAACGATTTCAGCTTTTGCAGCTTCTGCGTTGTCCCAACCGTCAACTTTCACCCATTTGCCCGCTTCGAGGTCTTTATAGTGCTCGAAGAAGTGAGTGATCTGCGCTTTCAGCAGGTCCGGCAGGTCGTTCACATCTTTGATGTGATCGTATTCTTTGCTCAGTTTGGTGTGCGGTACTGCAACCAGTTTCGCATCTTCACCGGATTCGTCGGTCATTTTCAGTACGCCAACCGGACGGCAGCGGATGACTGAACCTGGCTCCAGCGGGTACGGAGTCGGGACCAGAACGTCTACCGGATCACCATCCAGAGACAGGGTGTGGTTGATGTAACCGTAGTTGCATGGGTAGAACATCGCAGTGGACATGAAGCGGTCAACGAACAGGGCGCCGCTCTCTTTGTCAACTTCGTATTTGATCGGATCTGCGTTCGCAGGGATCTCGATAACAACGTAGATATCTTCCGGCAGATCTTTACCGGCAGGGACGTTGAGTAAGCTCATGTCTGTTTCCTTTAAATATGCTATGGCAAACAAGTGGCGGGTATTATAGCCAACTCGCGCTGAATGTCTCCGCTTGTTTTTCGATTTAGTTCCTCTGAATTTCTCTTTTTCACACTGTTTGCATGACAGAAAAATCCATAAGTTCAGTCGCATTTTTCATAGGGTAATGAAAGCGATTACAAACTTGTGATTAACGTTTTATTTACTTTTTTGAAGTGTGATGTAACTCAATTCGTTACATGCTCGATTGTCTATAGTTTTTTCGCGACTGTTTATTAATCAACAATAATCACCCTACGAGGACGCACTTATGTGGAAGCGCTTACTTTTAGTCACAGCAGTTTCAGCAGCCATGTCGTCTATGGCAATGGCAGCCCCTTTAACCGTAGGATTTTCGCAGGTCGGGTCTGAGTCCGGCTGGCGCGCCGCAGAAACCAACGTGGCGAAAAGCGAGGCCGAGAAGCGCGGTATTACGCTGAAAATCGCCGACGGTCAGCAAAAGCAGGAAAACCAGATTAAAGCAGTACGTTCATTCGTTGCCCAGGGCGTGGATGCCATCTTCATTGCACCGGTCGTAGCAACGGGTTGGGAGCCAGTATTAAAAGAAGCTAAAGATGCCGAAATTCCAGTCTTTTTGCTCGATCGTTCCATCGATGTAAAAGACAAATCTCTCTATATGACCACTGTCACCGCCGATAACGTGCTGGAAGGTAAATTGATCGGCGACTGGTTGATTAAAGAAGTGAACGGCAAGCCATGTAACGTCGTTGAGCTGCAAGGGACCGTCGGTGCCAGCGTGGCAATCGACCGTAAAAAAGGCTTTGCTGAAGCCATTGCCAACGCGCCAAATATCAAAATTATTCGCTCCCAGTCCGGAGACTTTACCCGCAGTAAAGGTAAAGAAGTTATGGAAAGTTTTATCAAAGCGGAAAACAACGGCAAGAACATCTGCATGGTTTACGCCCATAACGATGACATGGTGATTGGGGCTATTCAGGCGATTAAAGAAGCAGGCCTGAAGCCGGGCAAAGATATTCTCACCGGTTCAATTGACGGCGTACCGGATATCTATAAAGCGATGATTGACGGCGAAGCCAACGCCAGCGTCGAGCTGACGCCAAATATGGCTGGTCCGGCATTCGACGCGCTGGAGAAATTCAAAAAAGACGGCACGATGCCCGAGAAGCTGACCATTACCAAATCAATCCTCTATCTGCCTGATACCGCCAAAGAAGAGTTAGAGAAGAAGAAAAACATGGGCTACTAAGTCGTTAGCGTGAGGAACAATGCTGGATGGCCGGCCTACAGGCGAGTGTATTGTAGGCCGGATAAGATGCGAGCGTCGCCATCCGGCAGTTGATAGAGGGGGAACCATGACCACCGAACAGCACCAGGAAATCCTCCGAACCGAAGGATTAAGTAAATTCTTTCCCGGCGTCAAAGCGCTGGATAACGTGGATTTCAGCTTGCGTCGTGGCGAGATTATGGCGCTGTTGGGAGAAAACGGAGCCGGAAAATCGACGCTGATCAAAGCGCTGACCGGCGTTTACCATGCCGATCGTGGCACTATCTGGCTCGAAGGCCAGACGATTTCCCCCAAAAATACCGCCCACGCCCAGCAACTGGGGATTGGCACCGTTTATCAGGAAGTGAACCTGCTGCCCAATATGTCGGTAGCGGATAATCTGTTTATTGGCCGTGAGCCGCGGCGCTTTGGCCTGTTGCAACGTAAACAGATGGAAAAGCGTGCGACAGAGCTGATGGCCTCTTACGGTTTTTCTCTCGACGTTCGCGAACCGCTTAACCGCTTTTCCGTCGCGATGCAGCAGATAGTCGCCATCTGCCGGGCAATCGATCTCTCCGCGAAAGTGTTGATCCTTGATGAGCCCACCGCCAGCCTGGATACCCAGGAAGTTGAAATGCTGTTTGGACTAATGCGTCATCTGCGCGATCGCGGCGTCAGCCTGATTTTCGTCACCCATTTTCTCGATCAGGTTTATCAGGTCAGCGATCGGATCACCGTTCTGCGTAACGGCGGCTTCGTTGGGTGCCGTGAAACACGAGAACTACCACAGATCGAACTGGTGAAAATGATGCTGGGTCGTGAGCTGGATACCCATGCGTTACAGCGCGCAGGTCGCACGCTGTTGAGTGATAAGCCGGTGGCGGCATTCAGTAATTTTGGCAAGAAAGGCACGATCGCACCTTTTGATTTGCAGGTTCGGCCCGGCGAGATCGTTGGCCTGGCGGGGTTGCTGGGTTCGGGGCGGACAGAAACGGCGGAAGTGATCTTCGGTATTAAACCTGCCGACAGTGGCAGTGCGCTGATCAAAGGTAAACCGCAGACCCTGCGATCGCCGCATCAGGCCTCGTGCCTGGGGATCGGCTTCTGCCCGGAAGACAGGAAAACGGATGGCATTATTGCCGCTGCTTCGGTGCGGGAAAATATCATTCTGGCCCTGCAGGCGCAGCGAGGCTGGCTGCGGCCCATTCCCCGTAAAGAACAAAACGAGATCGCCGAGCGCTTTATCCGCCAGCTCGGCATTCGTACGCCGAACGCAGAACAGCCGATCGAATTTCTCTCCGGCGGTAATCAGCAAAAAGTACTGTTGTCACGCTGGCTACTGACTAAACCACAGTTCTTGATCCTTGATGAACCGACGCGTGGGATCGACGTCGGTGCGCATGCGGAGATCATTCGCTTGATCGAAACGCTGTGTGCTGATGGCCTCGCTCTGCTGGTTATTTCGTCCGAACTGGAAGAGCTGGTGGGTTATGCCGATCGGGTCATTATTATGCGCGATCGCAAACAGGTGGCAGAGATCCCACTGGCTGAACTGTCCGTACCGGCAATTATGAACGCCATTGCGGCCTAAGGAGATTATTGTGATGCCTCAATCTCTCCCCCAGTCTACTCCGCCTAAACGACGGTTTCGCTGGCCAAAAGGAATGCCACAGCTGGTAGCGCTGCTGTTGGTGTTGCTGGTGGATAGCCTGGTAGCACCGCACTTCTATCAGGTGATTTTGCAGGACGGCCGCCTGTTCGGTAGCCCTATTGATATTCTCAACCGCGCTGCGCCCGTAGCGCTGCTGGCGATTGGCATGACGCTGGTGATTGCCACCGGCGGTATCGATCTTTCTGTTGGTGCGGTGATGGCCATTGCAGGCGCCACCACCGCTGCGATGACAGTCGCAGGACACAGTTTACCTATTGTCCTGCTCGCTGCGTTAGGCTCCGGTATTCTGGCAGGATTGTGGAACGGCATTCTGGTGGCGATCCTCAAGATCCAACCGTTTGTCGCGACGCTTATCCTGATGGTGGCCGGGCGTGGAGTTGCGCAGTTGATCACCTCAGGGCAGATCGTCACCTTCAATTCCCCCGATCTGTCGTGGTTCGGCAGCGGCTCGTTGTTACTGTTCCCTACGCCGGTGATCATCGCGCTGCTGACGTTGGTTGCATTCTGGCTGTTGACCCGCAAAACGGCGCTGGGCATGTTTATTGAAGCGGTAGGTATCAATATTCGCGCGGCGAAAAACGCCGGGGTGAACACCCGCATCATTGTAATGCTCACCTATGTACTGAGCGGCCTGTGCGCAGCGATTGCCGGAATTATCGTCACTGCGGATATTCGTGGGGCAGATGCTAATAATGCCGGATTATGGCTGGAGTTAGATGCCATTCTGGCGGTGGTCATTGGCGGCGGCTCGTTGATGGGAGGGCGTTTCAACCTGCTGTTGTCGGTAGTCGGAGCCCTCATTATTCAGGGGATGAACACCGGGATTTTACTCTCGGGCTTCCAGCCGGAGCTGAACCAGGTGGTCAAAGCCATTGTCGTGTTGTGTGTGCTGGTCGTGCAGTCACAACGCTTTATCAGCCTGATAAAAGGAGTGCGCGGTCATGATAAAACGTAATTTACCGTTGATGATCACCCTCGGTGTTTTTGTGCTGGGCTATCTCTACTGTCTGACGCAATTCCCGGCTTTTGCCTCTACCCGAGTGATATGCAATATCCTGACTGATAACGCTTTTTTAGGGATCATTGCTGTTGGTATGACCTTCGTCATTCTCTCTGGCGGGATCGATCTTTCCGTCGGCTCAGTGATTGCTTTTACTGGCGTATTTCTGGCAAAGGCCATTGGCTACTGGGGAATTTCTCCTCTGCTGGCGTTCCCCCTGATTCTTTTGATGGGCTGCGCATTCGGTGCGTTTATGGGGTTGTTAATTGATGCGCTGAAGATCCCGGCATTCATCATTACTCTGGCGGGGATGTTCTTCCTTCGCGGCGTCAGCTATCTGGTCTCCGAAGAATCAATCCCGATTAACCATCCTGTTTATGACACGCTCTCCAGCCTGGCATGGAAGATCCCCGGCGGCGGTCGCCTAAGCGCGATGGGATTGCTGATGCTGGCTGTGGTGGTGATCGGCATATTCCTTGCGCACCGTACGCGGTTTGGCAATCAGGTTTACGCTATCGGCGGTAATGCCACCTCTGCCAACCTGATGGGGATCTCAACCCGCAGTACGACAATCCGCATCTATATGTTGTCTACCGGGTTGGCGACGCTGGCCGGAATTGTTTTTTCAATTTATACCCAGGCAGGTTATGCACTGGCAGGTGTCGGCGTAGAACTGGATGCTATTGCCTCGGTGGTGATTGGCGGTACGCTGCTGAGCGGCGGAGTGGGAACGGTTTTAGGAACCCTGTTTGGCGTAGCCATTCAGGGGCTGATTCAGACCTACATTAATTTTGATGGCACATTAAGTTCATGGTGGACAAAAATCGCCATTGGCATTTTATTGTTTATTTTTATTGCCTTGCAACGGGGTCTTACTGTGTTGTGGGAGAACCGTCAGAGTTCACCGGTAACCAGAGTTACCACGTCTGCGGCACCATAGTAACATCATGATTTTATAGAAAACATTTAAATGCCTAAACTTTTTCCGGTTGTAGTCGATAGGTTCTGTACAGGTCTGTTTTATCCCTACAACCGGAAATATAACGATGCCAAAATCCCTTTCAATTCGATCAAGTTTGTTGGTGTTATTGTCTCTGCTGACTTTTCTTCTGTTGCTGACTGGAGGGATGGGGCTTTATGCCGCAACCCGTGTAATTACTTCATTGATTTATCACGGTATTATGGGAATATCCATGTTGGCTGCCATCGCTTTGCTGGCGGTTATTTGGTTTATGCTGCGAAATAAGTTTCTGCAGCCTCTGGATAACATTGTGGAACAGCTTGAGCGTCTGGCGACGGGCGATTTGTCACCCGTTACTGCCTTGTCAGCCAGTGCCGAATTCAACCGCCTTAATACTGCAATGGATGAAATGCGTCATGCATTGGGTGATTCTGTGCAACGCGTACGTGATGCCAGCTCGCAAATTGATCTCGGCAGTCGCGAACTGACCGCAGGTAACCAACACCTGGCACAACGTACAGAATCCACCGCAACCTCGCTGGAACAGACCGCCGCCAGTATGGAAGAGCTAACGGCGACCGTGAAACAGAATGCGGAAAACGCGGAACAGGCGCATCAGATGGCAAAATCGGTATCGGATACCGCCGATCGGGGTAGTGAAATGGTGTGCTACGTTATTGAAAAAATGCGTGATATTTCCGGGAGTTCCAGTCGTATCGCCGACATCCTCAGCGTAATCGATGGCATTGCTTTTCAGACCAATATCCTGGCGCTGAATGCTTCTGTTGAAGCGGCGCGTGCTGGCGAGCAAGGGCGTGGTTTCGCGGTGGTAGCAGGAGAAGTGCGCAATCTTGCCAGCCGCAGTGCCGAAGCGGCAAAAGAGATCCGTACCTTAATCAGCGACTCGCACACGCATGTGGGAGAAGGAAGTGAGCTGGCGCAGCAAGCGGGCGAAACCATGGATGAGATTGCGACTGAAGTTATGCGTATGACTAAACTAATGCGTGAAATTGCCAGCGCTTCCCAGGAACAGAGCCGCGGGATTGAACAGGTGAACATTGCCGTGAGCCAGATGGATGAAACGGCGCAGCAGAATGCGGCGTTGGTACAGCAATCTTCGGCGGCTACTCGCTCACTGGAAGAGCAGTCACATGCACTGTTGGAGGCGATGGCGGCGTTCCGGTTGCAGGTGTCGTAATCGGGCTATGGATTTTGTAGGCCGGATAAAGGCGTTTACGCCGCCATCCGGCAATATTACCGTATCGTGCGCGGATGGCGCTTCGCTTATCCGGCCTACAACGTGGTGTAGACCGGGATGTTGCGTTTACGCGTCCGGGAACTCACGGATAAAGCGTTCTACATCTTCAACCATATGGTCGTTACCTACGAAGAACGAGCGACGCTGGTGCAGGCTTTCTGGGGTGATATCCAGAATACGATCTTTGCCATCGCTCGCCTTGCCGCCCGCTTGCTCGGCCAGGAAGGCCATTGGGTTGCATTCGTACAGCAGACGCAGTTTCCCTTGCGGGTGGCTGGCGGTGCTTGGATACAGGTAGATCCCGCCTTTCAGCAGGTTGCGGTGGAAATCTGCGACCAGAGATCCAATATAGCGCGAGGTGTACGGGCGCTGAGTGGCCTTATCTTCTTCCTGGCAGAATTTAATATACTTCTTCACGCCATTCGGGAATTTGATGTAGTTGCCTTCGTTAATGGAGTAGGTGCTTCCTTTTGCCGGGAAGCGCATACGTTCCTGGCTGAGGCAAAATACGCCCAGAGAAGGATCGTAGGTGAAGGCGTGTACGCCACAACCAGTGGTGTACACCAGCATGGTGGATGAACCATAAACAACATAGCCCGCAGCAACTTGCTTGTTACCCGGCTGCAGGAAATCCTCTTCCGTGACCGGTGTGCCGACAGGAGTTACGCGTCGGTAAATAGAGAAAATCGTACCGACGGAGACGTTAACATCGATGTTGGATGAGCCATCCAGCGGATCCATTAGCACGACATATTTTGCGTGTTCACAACCTTCAAAGACGACGATTTCATCTTCTTCTTCGGAGGCGATGCCTGCGACAATATCACGAGCCTTCAGTGCTGCTTTCAGTTTTTCGTTCGCAAACAGATCGAGTTTTTGCTGTACCTCTCCCTGCACGTTTTCTGCACCGCTGGCACCCAGGATATCGACCAGACCGGCCTTATTGATATCGCGGTGGATGATCTTGGCGCCCAGCTTTATTGCCGACAACAAAGCAGTGAGTTCACCGGTAGCATGAGAAAACTCGTGCTGCTTTTCGACAATAAATTCACCTAACGTTTTCATAACACTTTCCCTGCAATTTATGTGGAGTAAAGCGACCGCAACAATATTAACAAATATTTCAGCTATCGCGCTCAGGTGAATCGCGCCAGCAAACTACGGAATATCCTGAAATGCGTTTCTCACTTGCCAGACATGTGCGTAAAATGGCCCCCAGATTAAAAAAGGATAGTGACGTATGCGCATTCATATTTTGGGAATTTGTGGCACCTTCATGGGCGGTCTGGCGATGCTGGCGCGTTCGCTCGGCCATGAAGTAACGGGTTCGGACGCCAATGTGTATCCGCCGATGAGTACTTTACTTGAGAAGCAGGGCATTGACCTGATTCAGGGTTACGATGCCAGCCAGCTCGACCCACAGCCGGATTTGGTGATCATCGGTAACGCCATGACTCGTGGCAATCCGTGCGTGGAAGCGGTGCTTGAGAAGAATATTCCGTACATGTCCGGTCCGCAGTGGCTGCATGACTTTGTTCTGCGCGATCGCTGGGTACTGGCGGTGGCGGGGACACACGGTAAAACCACCACGGCAGGGATGGCGACCTGGATTCTGGAAGCCTGCGGTTATAAGCCGGGGTTTGTCATTGGTGGCGTACCCGGTAATTTTGAGGTTTCTGCTCGTCTGGGCGAAAGCGACTTTTTTGTCATTGAAGCGGATGAGTACGACTGCGCGTTCTTTGATAAGCGTTCCAAGTTTGTGCATTACTGCCCGCGAACGCTGATCCTCAACAACCTTGAGTTTGATCACGCAGACATCTTTGACGATCTGAAAGCGATTCAGAAACAGTTCCACCACCTGGTGCGTATTGTGCCGGGTCAGGGTCGCATCATCTTCCCGGAAAACGACATCAATCTGAAACAGACGATGGCGATGGGATGCTGGAGTGAACAGGAACTGGTCGGCGAGCAGGGACACTGGCAGGCGAAAAAACTGACTACTGATGCTTCCGAGTGGGAAGTGTGGCTGGACGGTGAAAAAGCCGGTGTTGTGAAATGGGGCCTGGTGGGTGAGCACAACATGCACAACGGCCTGATGGCGATTGCGGCGGCCCGTCACGTTGGTGTGACGCCAGCGGATGCGGCCAACGCACTGGGATCGTTCATCAATGCCCGCCGTCGTCTTGAGCTTCGCGGTGAAGCTAATGGCGTGACGGTGTATGACGATTTCGCCCATCACCCAACGGCGATTCTGGCTACCCTCGCGGCACTGCGCGGTAAAGTCGGCGGTACGGCGCGTATCATTGCTGTGCTGGAACCTCGGTCTAACACCATGAAAATGGGGTTGTGCAAAGACGATCTGGCACCTTCGTTAGGACGTGCGGACGAAGTATTCCTGCTGCAACCACCACATATTCCGTGGTTGGTCTCTGAAGTAGCAGAAGCCTGTGTCCAGCCTGCTCACTGGAGCGGAGATGTTGATACGCTGGCTGATATGGTGGTGAAAACCGCGCAGCCTGGCGATCACATTCTGGTGATGAGCAACGGCGGGTTTGGCGGCATCCATCAAAAACTGTTGGATGGTCTGGCGAAGAAAGCACAAGCAGAAGAGTAAGAGAATGCCCGGTAGCGTGGCCGCTTACCGGGCATGTAATTGACTGTAGGCCAGATAAGGCATTGACGCAGTTATCTGGCACTTTCAACGCATGAAATTATGCTTCGTTTTCAGCCAGCTCACGCAGATACTGGAAGATCTGACGCGCTGATTTCGGCGGTTTATTGCCTTCTTTCTCTTTCTTCGCATTGCGAACCAGAGAACGAAGCTGCTGACGGTCGGCGTTTGGCCACAGGCTCAGTACTTCTGCTACCGCGTCATCACCTTCAACGATCAAACGATCGCGCAACTGTTCAAGTTTGTGAAACAGCACAACCTGTTGGTTATGACGGTTTTTCAGCTTATCCAGCGCCTGGCGAATAGGATCGACATCCCGCTGGCGCAGCATTTTACCAATCAGCTGCAACTGGCGGCGACGGCCTTCCATCTTGATACGCTGCGCCAGTTCAATGGCGGCACGCAGATCCGCATCGAGCGGGATTTTATCCAGCGCGTTTTTCCCCAGTTCTACCAGTTCTACGCCCAGGCGCTTTAACTCCTCGGCGTCACGCTTAATTTCACTTTTACTGACCCAGATAATTTCATCGTCTTCGTCTTCGATGTCATCACCGGGAACGTCGTCGAGCCAGTCTTCGGGCTGCTTAGTCATGTCAGGCTCCTTAAAAAAAGAGGCTAATGTTACCAGTTAAGATGCGCACTGAAAAACGGTTCTCTGTTAGACTTCAGAGAAACTCTCTACATTATGGCATTTGCGATGAAAGTAATCTCACAAGTTGAAGCGCAGCGTAAGATTCTGGAAGAAGCGGTCTCGACAGCACTGGAGCTAGCGTCAGGTCAGTCGGATGGCGCGGAAGTCGCTGTAAGCAAGACCACGGGTATTAGCGTCAGCACCCGTTATGGTGAAGTGGAGAACGTAGAATTCAATAGTGATGGTGCTCTTGGCATTACGGTTTATCACCAGAACCGTAAAGGGAGCGCATCATCCACTGATTTAAGCCCGCAGGCTATCGCACGTACCGTGCAGGCCGCGCTGGATATCGCCCGTTACACCTCGCCGGACCCGTGCGCGGGCGTGGCAGATAAAGAGCTGCTGGCATTTGATGCGCCAGATTTAGATCTGTTCCACCCGGCAGAAGTGTCGCCTGATGAAGCTATTGAATTGGCCGCGCGTGCTGAACAGGCTGCGTTACAGGCCGATAAGCGCATTACTAACACCGAAGGCGGCAGTTTTAATAGCCACTATGGCATCAAAGTTTTTGGTAACAGCCATGGCATGCTACAGGGTTACTGCTCCACGCGTCATTCACTTTCCAGCTGCGTTATCGCTGAAGAGAACGGCGATATGGAACGCGATTATGCCTATACCATTGGCCGTGCAATTGGCGATCTGCAAACGCCGGAGTGGGTCGGCGCAGACTGTGCCCGTCGCACCTTATCTCGCCTGTCGCCGCGTAAGCTGTCCACCATGAAAGCACCGGTTATTTTTGCGAACGAAGTAGCGACCGGACTGTTTGGACATCTGGTCGGCGCTATTGCAGGCGGCTCGGTGTATCGCAAATCCACCTTCCTGCTGGATTCACTGGGCAAACAGATCCTGCCGGAATGGCTGACCATTGAAGAACACCCGCATCTGTTGAAAGGGCTGGCATCCTCACCGTTCGACAGTGAAGGCGTGCGTACCGAGCGTCGTGACATTATCAAAGATGGTGTACTGACTCAGTGGCTGTTGACCAACTATTCTGCCCGTAAACTGGGGCTGAAAAGCACCGGTCATGCTGGCGGCATTCACAACTGGCGTATTCCCGGACAAGGGCTAAGCTTCGAGCAGTTGCTCAAAGAGATGGGCACTGGCCTGGTTGTTACCGAACTGATGGGGCAGGGCGTGAGTGGTATTACCGGCGATTACTCTCGCGGTGCGGCTGGCTTCTGGGTCGAAAACGGTGAAATTCAGTATCCGGTAAGTGAAATTACCATTGCCGGTAACTTAAAAGAGATGTGGCGCAATATTGTGACCGTAGGGAACGATATTGAAACGCGCAGTAATATACAGTGTGGTTCTGTACTGTTGCCGGAGATGAAGATCGCCGGTCAATAATACCCTTCATACTTCAAGCTGCAGGTGTGTTGGTTTTACGCGTTCATCCCAGTCACTTACTTATGTAAATGGCCGGGATTCACACGCTTGCCGCTTGCCTGCAACTCGGATTATTTAGGGTATCGGGCGTTATTTTTTAATAATAAAAAGGAAGTGAGCAATGCGTAAACACCTGTTAGCGATCATCGCGGCTTCAACGCTGGTTCTTGGCTCTTCTGCGTTTGCTGCCGATCTCGAAGACGACATGGGGATCCTCAACGATAACCTGAAGATCGTCGAAAAAACGGATAATTCGACTGAACTCAAAGGTGCGTTAACCAAAATGCGTGCAGCCGCACAGGACGCACAAAAAGGAACGCCGCCGAAGCTGGAAAGCAAATCCCCGGACAGCCCGGAGATGAAAGATTTCCGCCACGGTTTTGACACGTTGATCGGTCAGATTGACGGTGCGTTAAAACTGGCGAACGAAGGTAAAGTCAAAGAGGCGAAGGCAGTAGCGGAAGAGCTGAAATCCACCCGCAATGCTTACCATAAGAAGTACCGTTGATTTATTTATCCGGCCTACAGACTACGTAGGTCGGGTAAGACATACCCATCAGATTCCCTCCATAAGTAAACGTTATGCCCATCACATTTTTTAACTTTTAACGTCAGACCGTTATTCCTTCCGCTTGTGCTTTACCTGCAATCTCCTGCGATCCCCATCACGTTATGCTGGTTATTAATCGCCAATTCCGTCTTTTCTGTGGCACAGATCACTATCGCTGCTCGCCTTTCCACTTCGAAGTGGAAAACAACTCGCTACAAACTTTTAACCTCCACCGCTAGTTTACCCTCATAGCCATGAGTGGGGTGAAACGAGTGAATAACGGAGTTGCAATAAATGACATGGGGGAACCGGTGACACCGTCTGGTGAACTGGCCGATCGCATGCTGGCGCAGGTATATGCCCTGTTGCGTGAACGCCACATCATCCCCAACGCCGTACAGGAACAAATGCTGACGTCGCATGTTCGCGCCATGGCGCACCGCTCGGTGACGGGGGAGCCCTTGCCAGACGTTGATGCCAGCCTATTTGATGAAATTTCTGCCGAATCAATGGCGCTTGCCCGCGACGTCGTAGCTGAGTTTGGCAATCTTCCAGAAGAAGAGGCCTGGCTGCTGTCGGTACATTTCGAAGTCGCGAAAGATAACCTTTAAGGAGCAAAAGATGGAACAGATTACTGTGGTGATTGGCGATCGTCTGGGTAAGGGCCAGAAAGTGGCGGCAGGCGTTGAGAAAGCTGGTGGTCGTGCGGTCGTGGTGCCGGGTGTGGCGGCAGATATGAAACTGGGCGACGTTATGAAAGCGGAAAACGCCACCTTTGGCATCTCTTTTTGTGGCAGCGGCGGCGCGGGAGCCATCACTGCGCAGACCAAATATGGCTACAAAGCAAAATACGGCATGCGCTCAGTGGATGAGGGTGTGACCGCCATTAACGAAGGCTGCAACGTGCTGGGCTTTGGCTTTATGGATAAGGAAGAACTGGGCGAGCGTCTGGTACAGGCGTGGCAAAAGAAATACGGCGCCTGAGTATGAAAGAGCAATTCACCACGACGGTGAGAGTTACCGGTAAAGGCGACACGAAAGCACGCGCCTTTGCTGATGCCCTGAATCATGTTCAGGCTGCGGTGATGAAGGCATCGCCGCATATCTTACTGCGTATTGAGCCACAGGATGTGCAGGTTGTTCAAGCGCGTGAATCGGTGCGTAAAGAGGCATTTTTATTCTTCTTTATGCGCCGGGAAAGACGCACTTTCAGCGTGGAGCTGGATGTGACCGTCAACGTGACTGCCATCAATCTCGACAAGGTGGATTTCGTCACGCAACGCTGATTTACTATTAAAAGGCATAAATATGTTCCTGATAATATTAATAAAATCGCTCATCATCGGCGCGCTGGTTGGCGTGGGTGTCGGCGCTGGGGCTGCACGCATGTTTCATGCGCCTACCACTCAGGGGATGGGCGCATTTCGTACCCTGGGAGAACTGAATTCCTGCGAAGGGGATCCGGCTTCTCACTTCTCATTTGGTCTGGGTTTCTTCTTCAACGCCTGGGCATCATCCGTGGCGGCCGGCGCGTTCACTCAGGATGTCGATCACCGCATCATTCCTAACTGGGGCGCGGCGGCGTTGATGCTGAAAAACCGTAATGTCGGTGAAACGCTGCATGACCCTAAACGCATGGCGATTGCCTGTGGCGTTATCGGCATGATCGTCGTGACCTTTCTGAACCTGACCGCTTCATCCGTACCGGAAGCATTGCAGGTTACCGCTGTTAAGGTGTTGGTTCCTGCGGCAAACCTGCTGGTCAATACCGTGATGCCGGTGATCTTCTGGCTGGCGGCTATTGATGCCGGTAAGAAATCCGGTTTCTGGGCGACAGTCTTTGGTGGTGCAGCACAGCTCATTATGGGTAATGCGGTACCGGGTCTGGTACTCGGTATTCTGATTGGTAAAGGCGTAGAAGAGAGCGGCTGGAACCACGTCACCAAAGTGATGATGGTCGCTATCGTCGCGTTGTTCGTCCTGAGCGGCTTCTTCCGCGGCTTCGATATGAAGATGATCGAATCCTTCCATCTGACCGTGCCGCACTGGCTCGAACTGATCCACAACTCGCTCAGCGGCAAATAACGGAGGTCATCATGGAACAGAATAAAGGTTTTTGGTTTGCCGACTGGTCGTTCCCGATCTTCGTTGGCCTGCTCTCCTCCGGTGTCTTTGCCGGAACGCACATGTACTACCTGTACGGCATCGGCGCATTTAACGAAGTGGCATTTGTGGCGATGCTGAAAGCGGGAATGGACACCGGATCCTACGGCGCGGTTGCGGCGTTTGGCGCAAGTTTCCTGTTTGCCCGAATCATTGAAGGTTCGCTGGTAGGGATCCTTGATATCGGTGGGGCGATTCAGACCGGTGTTGGCCTGGGCGTCCCGGCATTGTTGCTGGGCGCGGGCATTATTTTCCCGGTAGCGAACTTTGCCGCCTCGTTGGTCACGGGTCTGGTGATTGGCCTGGCGATTGGTTACATCATCATTCTGGCGCGTAAGTTCACCATCAATCAGAGCGACTCGACCTATGGCGCTGACGTAATGATGGGGGCCGGTAACGCCTCTGGTCGCTTCCTTGGGCCGTTGATCATTCTCAGTGCGATGACTGCCTCCATCCCTATCGGTATCGGCTCTCTGGCGGGTGCGCTGCTGTTTTACCTGTGGCAAAAACCGATCACTGGCGGGGCGATCCTCGGTGCGATGATTTTGGGATCAATCTTCCCGATTGCGATTAGCTAACACTGCTGTTTTGTAGGCCGGACAGAGCGATTACTCAGCCCTGTCCGGCAAAGGAGAGAACGATGTTTGATTTACTCCTGCGCCATGCGCGTCTGGTTGACGATACGGTGAGCGATATTGCGCTCAAAGACGGCAAAATTGCGGCGCTGGGCGATGTTGATAGCCCGGCGGCAAAAACTATCGACTTACGCGGCGAGTGCTACGTCAGCGCAGGCTGGATTGATTCTCACGTCCACTGCTACCCGAAATCTCCGATTTATCATGACCAGCCAGACAGCGTCGGTATTGCCACCGGCGTCACCACGGTGGTCGATGCAGGTAGTACCGGGGCTGATGATATTGACGATTTTTACACGCTGACTCGTGAAGCGATCACTGATGTTTATGCGCTACTGAATATCTCTCGCGTTGGGCTTATCGCCCAAAATGAACTGGCGAACATGACCAACATTGATGCCGATGCGGTGCGACAGGCGGTCAACCGCTACCCTGATTTTATCGTCGGCCTGAAGGCGCGGATGAGCAGCAGCGTGGTCGGTGAAAACGGCATTACGCCGCTGGAGCATGCCAAAGTGATGCAGGCCGAAAACGGCGACTTGCCGTTGATGGTACATATTGGTAATAACCCGCCGGATCTGGATGAAATTGCCGAGCGCCTGGCGGCGGGCGATATCATTACCCACTGTTACAACGGCAAACCGAACCGCATTCTGACGCCAGAAGGCGAGCTGCGAGCCTCGGTGTCGCAGGCTCTCGCGCGTGGTGTTCGCCTTGATGTCGGGCACGGCACCGCCAGCTTGAGCTTTGCGGTCGCGAAGCGCGCCATCAGTTTAGGCATTCTGCCGCATACCATCAGCTCAGACATCTATTGCCGTAATCGCATCAGCGGCCCGGTGTATTCGCTTGCTAATGTGATGTCCAAGTTTCTCGCCATCGGCATGTCGCTACCGCAGGTTATTGACTGCGTGACCGCCAATGTTGCTGACGGTCTGCGTTTGAAAAACAAAGGCCGACTTCAGGTCGGTCAGGATGCTGATCTCACCCTCTTTATGCTTAAACGCCAGCCAGCCGTGCTGGTCGATGCAGAAAACGACAGCTTACAGGCAGATCAACTGCTGGTGCCGCTTGCCGCAATACGTGCGGGCAAGGGTTATATGACCGAACAAGGGAGCGCAGAACATGTCTTCGATTTTTGAAAAATACGATTTAAAACAGGTAATTAACACTTCAGGTCGCATGACGGCGCTCGGTGTTTCCACGCCGCGCCCGGAGGTAGTACAGGCCGCGATGGAAGGGATGAATCAGTACTTTGAGATGAAAGATCTGGTCAACAAAACAGGAGACTACATCGCAAAGCTACTGGAAGTAGAGGGGGCTACGGTCGTCTCCTGCGCTTCGGCAGGGATTGCCCTGTCGGTTGCCGCTGTGTTGGTTAAGGACAGTGACTGGCTGCTGGAAAATCTGCACGTTACGCCAATTGACAACAATGAAATCGTGCTGCCAAGAGGACACAACGTCAACTTTGGCGCACCGGTTGGCAGCATGGTGGCGCTTGGCGGCGGTAAGTTGGTGGAGGCGGGTTACGCTAACGAATGCTCTGCGGCACAACTGGCTGCCGCTATTACACCGCGCACGGCGGCCATTCTGTATATCAAATCCCACCACTGTGTGCAGAAAAGCATGCTCAGTGTGGAGCAGGCCGCAGTGGTAGCGCGTACGCATAACTTGCCGCTGATTGTCGATGCGGCGGCGGAAGAAGATTTGCAATGCTATTACCGTGTTGGCGCGGACCTGGTGATTTATAGCGGTGCGAAAGCCATTGAAGGGCCAACCAGCGGTCTGGTGATCGGCAAAACTCAGTATGTCGAGTGGGTAAAACGCCAGACAGCGGGTATTGGGAGGGCAATGAAGGTCGGCAAAGAAGGCATTCTCGGTCTGACCTGCGCCATTGAACTCTATCTGAACGCGCAGAAAGAGAGCGGCGCGGAAATGGTGGAAAAAATGACACCATTTATCAATACGCTGAATACTTTTAATGGCGTTAGCGCCCGCGTGGTATGGGATAGCGCAGGACGCGACATCGCCCGTGCAGAGATTAAGTTTGACGAAGCGGTGACCGGTATCGCCACGGGTGAACTGGTTGATGCGCTTAAACAGGGTGAGTACGCGATTTATTTCCGTGGCTATAAAGCCAACGAAGGGATTATTGAAGCGGATGTGCGCAGCGTCGATCGCGCACAACTGGAGATTGTGGCGCGTCGTATTGGTGACGTGACCCGGCAGGAGAAAAAAGCATGAAACTGACCCCTAACTTTTATCGCGATCGCGTTTGCCTGAACGTGCTGGCGGGTTCCAAAGAGAATGCCCGGGATATTTATGCGGCGGCTGAAGGCCATGTGCTGGTCGGCGTGCTCTCTAAAAATTACCCGGATGTTGAAAGCGCTGTGGCTGATATGCGCGAATATGCGGCGCTTATCGACAATGCGCTCTCCGTGGGCCTGGGAGCCGGTGATCCCAACCAGTCGGCGATGGTCAGTGAAATCTCCCGCCAGGTACAGCCACAGCATGTAAACCAGGTTTTTACCGGCGTGGCAACCAGCCGTGCGCTGCTGGGGCAGAATGAGACGGTGGTCAATGGTCTTGTGTCACCTACCGGAACGCCTGGTATGGTCAAAATCTCCACCGGGCCGCTGAGCAGCCAGTCTCCGGATGGCATTGTTCCACTAGAAACAGCTATCGCCCTGCTCAAAGACATGGGCGGCAGTTCGATTAAATACTTCCCGATGGGCGGTCTCAAGTGCCGTAACGAGTACAAGGCTGTGGCTGAAGCCTGCGCCCGGCATGACTTCTGGCTGGAGCCAACGGGTGGTATAGACCTGGATAACTTTGCGGAAATCCTGCAGATAGCGCTTGATGCAGGCGTGAGCAAAATCATTCCTCACATTTATAGTTCTATTATTGATAAGGTGAATGGAAACACTCGCCCGGATGATGTACGCCAGCTGCTGGCGATCACCAGGGCCTGTGTAGGTTAACTGACTGATGAGGAAAAAGACGTGCGATTCCCCAACCAACGTTTAGCACAGCTGTTTGACATGCTGCAAAACGAGGCGCTGCCGCAGGATGAGCTGGCGCAGCGGTTGTCGGTTTCCACACGTACTGTACGAGCGGATATCACCGCGCTGAATACGCTACTCACCCAGTATGGCGCACAGTTTGTTCTCAGTCGGGGCAACGGCTACCAGCTTAAAATTGACGATCCGGCAAGTTATCACGCGTTGCAAACGCAGCAACCAGAGCAGCTGTTGCGTATACCGCGTACCAGCCGGGAACGGGTTCACTGGCTGGTGGTCCGTTTTCTGACATCGGCTTTTTCGCTAAAGTTGGAAGATTTAGCTGATGAATGGTTCATCAGTCGGGCGACACTGCAGAATGACATGGCGGAGGTGCGTGAACACCTGCAACGTTATCATCTGACGCTGGAAACGCGCCCCCGGCATGGAATGAAGCTGTTCGGTAGCGAGATGGCGATTCGGGCCTGTTTGACCGATCTTCTGTGGACGCTGGCACAGCAAGATCCTGCCCATCCGCTGGTAATGGAAGAGGCGCTCAATGCTGGCGTACCGCAGCAGTTGCAACCTGTTTTACAGGATATTTTTTCCCGTTTTCATATCAGCCTGACCGATGAGGGCGAGCTTTTTCTGCGCTTATATTGTGCGGTGGCGGTACGCAGGATTAGCGAGGGGTATCCACTTCCTGAGTTCGCCGCAGAAGAAGTCGAACATGCGGTGTGCCTTGCTACGCGGGAAATTGCGGCGGTATTGCACCAGTTGGCAGATAAACCGCTTTCCGTTTTTGAAGAAAACTGGCTGAAGGTGCATATTGCTGCCCGTCAGGTTCAGGAGATCGCCCCCAGTGCCATCAATGCTGACGATGATGAGGCGCTGGTTAATTACATCCTGCGTTTTATCAACACCCAGTACAACTATAACCTGCTGAATGACCAGCAACTGCATGCCGATCTGCTAACGCATATTAAGACGATGATCACCCGGGTACGCTACCAGATCATGATCCCTAATCCGCTGCTGGAAAATATTAAACAGCACTATCCAATGGCATGGGACATGACACTTGCTGCCGTGTCGGGATGGGGGAAATACACCCCGTATACGATCAGTGAAAATGAGATTGGCTTCCTTGTCCTGCATATTGGTGTTGGGCTGGAACGTAGTTACAACATCGGTTACCAACGACAGCCCCGTGTACTTCTGGTCTGTGATGCGGGAAATGCGATGGCAAGGATGATTGAAGCGGTGCTGGCGCGTAAGTATTCACAGATTGAAATTGTAAGTACCGTGACGCTGCGAGACTATGAACAACGGGACAGTATTAGCGAAGACTTTGTTATCTCTACTGCGCGAATTAGCGAAAAAGATAAGCCCGTAGTGATGATTGCGCCGTTTCCAACAGATTATCAACTGGAGCAAATTGGTAAACTGGTGCTGGTGGACAGGACCCGCCCATGGATGCTGGACAAATACTTCGATGCGACGCATTTTCGTATTATCGACGGGCAAATGGATCAACAGACGCTGTTCAACACACTATGCCATCAGTTGCAGGATGAAGGTTTTGTGGATGCGGAGTTTGTTGGTTCGGTGGTGGAACGTGAGGCCATCGTTAGCACCATGCTGGGTGACGGCATTGCACTACCGCACGCGCTCGGTTTGCTGGCCAAGAAAACGGTGGTCTACACGGTCCTCGCTCCGCAGGGCATTGCCTGGGGAGATGAAACCGCACACGTGATCTTTTTACTCGCCATCAGCAAAAGCGAGTACGAAGAGGCGATGGCAATCTACGATATTTTCGTTACTTTTCTGCGCGAACGCGCCATGGCAAGACTCTGTACCTGCCGTGACTTTAACGAATTCAAAGCAGTCGCGATGGAGTGTGTGAGCCGGTTTTGACAGGCGGAAAACAGAACATCATCCGCCTGAAGTGTTAGCGCAAATGATGCACAACCTGGTTGCTGCTACCGCGCCAGATAAGCGCCGGGTCTTTGAGATCCTGAACAAATTTACCATCGACCAGCACGTTGATGAGATCCACCACCTGCATTTGCTCGGCATTGAGCTCATCGAGTTTGTAGCCAGTCCACACCCAGATATCTTTTCCCGGACACTCAGCGTGAATGCGCTGTACCAGTTTCAGAATATCCGGCACGTTTTGCGGATGAAGTGGATCGCCGCCCGACAGCGAGATCCCCTGACGATGGATCCGTGTATCGTTCAGATCGGCAATGATCTTGTCTTCCATCTCTGTGGTAAACGGCTGGCCGGAGTTTAGCCGCCAGGTGCTTTTGTTATAGCAGCCAGGGCATTCGTGCACGCACCCTGAAACAAACAGGGTACAGCGAGTGCCGGGACCGTTGACGATGTCGACAGGGTAATACTGGTGATAATTCATTTCGCTTAACCATGCCGGATGGCGTTTTGCTTATCCGGCCTACAATGTATGCACAGTTTGTAGGCCCGGTAAGCGTAGCGCCACCGGGCATAAAACCGTGAGGGATTAACCGAGTTGCCCATTACCTAAATGCTTAACGCGGCGCTTCACTTCTTCTTGCTTACCGGCATTAAACGGGCGTGCGTCCGGGCTGCCTAAATAACCGCATACACGGCGGGTCACCGACACGCGGGCTGCATCATGATTACCACATTTCGGGCAGGTGAAGCCTTTGCTGGTGCACTCAAACTCACCGGTAAAGCCGCACTCATAGCACTCATCGATAGGCGTGTTAGTACCGTAATACGGCACATGCTGGTAGCTGTAATCCCAGACGTCTTCCAGCGCTTTCAGGTTATGCTGAATGTTCGGATACTCGCCGTAGCAAATGAAGCCGCCATTCGCCAGCGGCGGGTACGGTGCTTCGAAATCGATCTTGTCGTAAGGATTAACCTTTTTCTCCACGTCGAGGTGGAAGCTGTTGGTGTAGTAACCCTTGTCGGTCACGCCCGGCACGACACCAAACTCGGCGGTATCCAGACGGCAGAAACGATCGCACAGGTTTTCACTCGGTGTGCTGTACAGGCTGAAGCCGTAACCGGTCTCGTCTTTCCACTGATCGACTGCCTTACGCAGACGTTCGACAATGGCAATGCCCTTGGCACGAAGTGCTTCGCTGTCGTACAAGTGCGTATCACCAAATAGCGCATTGATGGTCTCGTGAATACCGATATAGCCCAGAGAGATTGATGCACGGCCATTTTTGAAGATTTCAGACACGTCATCATCCGCTTTCAGGCGCACACCGCAGGCACCTTCCATATACAGGATTGGCGCTACGCGGGCTTTTACGCCTTCCAGACGAGCGATGCGGGTCATCAGCGCTTTACGCGCCAGCACCAGGCGATCGTCCAGCAACTTCCAGAAAGTGGCTTCGTCGCCGTGGGCTTCCAGCGCAATACGTGGCAGGTTGAGGCTGATCACGCCGAGGTTGTTACGACCGTCATGGATCTGCTCGCCGTTCTCGTTTTCCCAAACACCGAGGAAACTACGACAGCCCATCGGGGTTTTGAACGAACCGGTGACTTTTACGACCTGATCGTAGTTCAGGATGTCCGGGTACATACGCTTGCTCGCGCACTCCAGCGCCAGCTGTTTGATGTCATAGTTCGGATCGCCAAACTTATGGTTCAGACCGTCACGGATAGCGAACACCAGTTTCGGGAAGACGGCAGTTTTACGATTTTTACCCAGACCGGCAATACGGTTACGCAGGATGGACTGCTGAATCAAACGAGATTCCCAACTGGTACCCAGGCCAAAACCAAAGGTGACGAACGGCGTCTGACCATTGGCGGTATGCAGCGTGTTCACTTCATACTCGAGTGACTGGAATGCGTCATAGCACTCTTTCTCGGTACGGGAATGCGCATAACCGTCTGCATCCGGGATCTGCCACTCTTCAGCAGTTTTGCGGTGTTTGTTAAAGCTCTCGGTCACGAACGGTGCCAGGACTTCATCAATACGGTTAATGGTGGTGCCGCCGTAAATATGGCTGGCAACCTGCGCGATGATTTGTGCCGTAACGGCGGTTGCAGTCGAGATAGATTTTGGCGGCTCAATCTCCGCATTACCCATCTTAAAGCCCTGCGTCAGCATACCTTTCAGGTCGATCAGCATGCAGTTAAACATCGGGAAGAATGGCGAGTAGTCGAGATCGTGATAGTGAATATCACCACGCTCGTGTGCCTGGACGACATCACGCGGCAGCAGGTGCTGACGTGCATAGTGTTTGGCGACGATACCGGCCAGCAGGTCGCGCTGGGTCGGGATCACTTTACTGTCTTTATTGGCGTTTTCGTTCAGCAGAGCTGAGTTGGTTTGTTCAACCAGACCACGAATTTCCTGGTTCAGACGGCCACGTTTTTCACGCTGTATATCACGATCGTGGCGGTATTCGATGTACGCACGGGCGAGTTGTTTGTACGGACCAGACATCAGCTGGTTTTCTACCGCTGTCTGGATCTCGTTGATATCGACCTGGCTGCGCTCATTCATCTGGCTGCTAACGACTTCTGCGACGGTGGCACAGTAATCTGCGTCATCGACTCCCGCTGCTTTAGCTGCACGCAGAATGGCTTCTTTGATGCGCTCTGATTTAAACGGCACTTTACAGCCATCTCGTTTCATCACATGCGGTGTCATGATCACTCCATATTTATAAGAACAGGTTATCCACAGAGGTTAGGGAGCGTTCATCGGTTTATTCATCTTTCTATCCAATGACTTCTCGCAATCCAGACCTCTTTTATCCACATTTCCACTGCTATGAAGGGAAATGTTGTTGTAGCAATTGTAGTCGATTAATACAACATATTGGGTCGGAGTGCATTTTAAGTTCTATATGTAGTGATTTGCATCAAGGATGTTTACGTTTTTATTGACGTAGCTCAAAGTAAAAACTGGAGCGTACAGATGACGGGCACTGCAGCCGATTGTAAATTGTGGTGAGAAAAATCTGATTAATTATTCAACAAAAACAGAAGGGTAGGCTGGATGCATGCAGAGAAGCCCGGCAGCGCTATACGCACCGGGCTTAAAACCAATTGCAAGCTATTTTTGCAGCCACCAGATAGCTTCAAAAGGACGCAATGTCATGCCTCCGGGCTGGCTGGCGACCTCGGCATAGTTGTGCATCAGCACCCGCCAGTTTCCACCGGTATGGATCGGTTGCCAGGGTTGGAAGGTCTCGCTCAGGTTGGCAATGACCAGCAGCCGCTGTCCTTGCCATTCTCGCTGATAGCACCACAGATGCGGGCTTTCCGGTAACAGATCCTCGTAGTCGCCCCAGGTGATAACTGGTTCAGTTTTGCGTAAGGCGATCAGTTTCTGATAGGCGTAAAATACCGAATCGGCATCATCAAGCGCTGCTGAGACATTGATATCAGCCGCGTTGTCGCACAGATTGATCCACGGCTCCCCCTGCGTAAAACCGGCATGTTTGCTGCGATCCCACTGCATCGGCGTGCGGCTGTTATCGCGGGATTTACTGGCGAGGATCGCCAGCAGCTCATCGGCATCACGCCCAGCGGCATTCAGTTCGGCAAACATATTGTGGCTTTCCACATCGCGATAATCGGTAATCTGTCGAAAATGCGGGTTGGTCATGCCAATCTCTTCGCCCTGGTAGATATAGGGTGTGCCCTGCATACCGTGCAGCACCATTGCCAGCATTTTGGCCGCAGGTATGCGGTATTTCCCTTCATCACCAAAGCGTGAAACGATGCGCGGCTGATCGTGGTTACACCAGAACAGTGCGTTCCAGGCGGTGTCGTGCATACCCTGCTGCCAGTGGCGAAACAGGGCTTTCAACGCCACATAATCTGGCTTTGCCAGTGTCCACTTTTCACCATTGGGGTAGTCTACTTTCAGGTGGTGGAAGTTGAAGGTCATCGACAATTCGCTGCCGTCCTGTGCGGCGTATTGCTGACAATGAGCAAGCGAAGTAGAAGACATCTCGCCCACCGTCATCAGATTACGTGGCGTGAAGACGTCACGGTTCATTTCGCGTAAAAATTCATGCACGCGTGGGCCATCGGTATAAAAACGGCGTCCATCACCGTCAGGATCGCTCGGGAAGTCCTGCTCTTTGGAGATAAGGTTCACGACGTCGAGGCGCAGTCCATCTACGCCGCGATCGGCCCAGAATTCACAGACTTTTTTCAGCTCCGCGCGCACTGCCGGGTTTTCCCAGTTCAGGTCAGCCTGCTCCGGGGCAAAGAGGTGCAGATAATACTGCTCGCTTTCAGCGTGCCAGCCCCAGGCGCTGCCACCGAATTTTGAACGCCAGTTATTCGGGCATGCGTCCGGTGTACCATCGCGCCAGATATAAAACTGACGATACGGACTGTCTTTATCCAGCGACTCGCGAAACCAGGCGTGTTGCGTCGAAGTATGGTTAAACACCATATCCAGAATAATACGGATGCCGCGCGCTTTCGCCTGCGCCACCAGTTCGTCAAAATCATCCAGCGTACCGTAGGCCGGGTCGACGGAAATGTAATCAGCGACATCGTAGCCGTTATCAACCTGCGGCGAAATGTAGAATGGCGTCAGCCAGATGGCATCTATCCCCAGTTTTTGCAGATAGTCGAGACGTTGTGTCACACCGCGTAAATCGCCAGTGCCGCTACCGGTTGTGTCCTGAAAACTCTTGGGGTAAATCTGATAGATAACGCCGTTTTGCCACCAGTGGGGAATATTCATCGTTATTTCCTGCAAATGCGATGGGGCGCAACTGCGCCCCGAAAAAAAGTCAGACAATCTGTAATGTGCCCTGACGGTATTTACGCTGGTAGATGAACGAGGTCAGTACCATCGGGATAACAATCGAGATAACCATTGCCAGGCCAAATACCTGCCAGTAGGTTGGCTGGATGGAAAGGATGCCCGGCAAGCCGCCGACGCCAATACCATTCGCCATCACGCCGTTCAGACCGCACAGCAGTCCAGCAAGGCCGGAGCCGATCATCGCGCATAGCATCGGGAAACGGTATTTCAGGTTGATGCCGTACATTGCCGGTTCAGTCACTCCCAGATAAGCGGAGATCGCAGCAGGAACGGAAATTTCCCGCTCGTTATGTTTACGACTGGAGATAATGATGCCGACCACTGCAGAGGCTTGAGCGATATTCGACAGCGCAATGAGCGGCCACACAGGCGTTCCGCCCATGCTTTGAATCATCTGCATGTCGATAGCGAGCGTGGTCTGATGCACTCCGGTGATCACCAGTGGGGCGTACAGGAAGCCGAACAGCGCTGCGCCAATCGGAGCAAAACTGCCGGTCATCAGATGACGCACAGCAAAGGCGACACCATCGCCAATCCAGCGGCCAAACGGACCGATAAAGGCGTGCGCAAGGAACACCGCGAGGATCAGTGAGCACACCGGAACCACCACCAGATACAGGTAGTCCGGGACGATGCGTTTCAGGCGCGTTTCAATCAATCCAAGTGCCAGACCTGCCAGCAGAGCTGGAATGACCTGTGCCTGATAACCGACTTTTTCGATAGTAAACAGGCCGAAATTCCATACTTCCGGCACTTGCTGACCCAGCAGGTAGGCGTTCATCAACTGCGGTGAAACCAGCGTGACGCCGAGCACAATGCCAAGGATCGGCGTACCGCCCATTTTCTTCACCGCAGACCAGCAGATCCCGACCGGCAGATAGAAGAAAATCGCCTCGCCAATCAGCCACAGAAAGTCATAAAGCGTTTTCAGTGAGGGATACATCTGCGCCAGCGTCTGGCCGTTGCTCATCGGCAGATCGCCGATCACGTTACGAAACCCTAAGATCAAGCCTCCGCTAATCAACGCCGGCAGCAGCGGGAAGAAGATCTCTGCGAAATGAGAAATCATCTGCTCGTGCCATTTCATGTTCTGCCGTGCGGCTTTTTTCGCCTGCTCTTTGTCGGCACTGGCCTGTCCGGTGGTCGCCAGCAGCGCTTTGTAGTAATCGCCCACCTCGGTGCCAATCACCACCTGGAACTGCCCGGCGTTGGTGAAACAGCCTTTGACCATCGGAAGTTGTTCGATCTCTTTCGGACTGGCGTTCGCAGGCTGATTCAGCACAAAACGCAGGCGCGTGATGCAATGACTCACCGTGGCGATATTGTCGCGCCCGCCCACCAGCTCAATCAGCCGATCGATGTCTGCTTGTTTTATTTTGCTCATTATTAAGCCCTGTTGTTGACCTGGCGTCAGAGTATATCTTCGTTGAATATTTAAAAATGGGAACGTTCCCGAAACGTAGCGAAGATCACAAATTAACGCTCAGAAAGCGATCAGGAAAGGGTGGAGGGGATGATGATTTGGCGCGGCTCGCTGCGGCCGTTGATCTGTTCGATCAGCTGTAAAGCCGCCTGTCGTCCGGCTTCGGCGTAACCGGGATCGACAGTGATGATCTCCGGATGGAGGAATTTCATCAGTGGTGTATTCCCCACACTCGCCAGTTGCAGATTATCGATCCGCTGCTCCTGCAAATATTTGCTGACCCCAAGGGCAAGGGTATCCGTCGCGCATACCAGGGCCGTGGTTTCCGGAGTAATGACATCTGCGGCATGCTCATAACCCTGCTTCATGGCGAGACCTGGCAGAGCAGCAACAGGATGCAGTTTATGTTTCTTGCAGAATGCAAGGTAAGCCTCATGGCGGCGCTTACCGGTGGTCACATCGCTATGGGGAACACCAAGAAAACTGATCTGGCGATGTTCACGGTCGTACAGACGTTGCATCAGAGTATGGATTGCACCCTCATCGTCATAACAGACGGAGGCGAAACCTTTGGCATCTCTTGCCAGTAGCACCAGAGAGTCCTGCCAGGAAGCGATCATGGCTTCTGTAATACCGGTAAAACCAAACAGTACCACGCCGTCAATATTGCGACGTCTGAGCATGCCCAAATGCTCTTCTACCAGTTCAGGTGAAAACTGGCTTTCCATCATAATAGGATCGTAACCCTGCTCATAGAAGGCGGGCAGCATGGTCTGGACGGCGAGATTTTCTGAAAGTGAATCCAGGCGCGTGACGATAATTGCTACCACTTTGTCACTTTGCCCACGCATGGCGCGTGCGGAGCGGGAAGGGGAAAAACCGTGCTGATTCATTACCGCTTCAACACGTTCACGGGTGCGTTCGCTGACACCGCTTTCATTGTTGAGAACGCGGGAAACTGTTGATTTTCCCACGCCGCTTAAGCGGGCGATGTCTTTAATAGTCAGCCGATTCTGCATCCTGTTTTCCCGTAGCGCATTCAGTTTTAATTAAGAGGGTAACTTTACTCAAGTGGAGTGCAATGGGCAAAGTCTGCTTTATTTACTTTGTTATTCAGGCAATGTGTATACGTTTGGTTTAGTTACTGTGGTTTATCATACCGCCATAATTGCCACGAACCTTATGGTTTTCTGCGTATAATGCGCCGCGCAACTCACTCACTTACCGGAGGCTGTATGGATCCCGATCCCACCCCTCTCCCGAAACGGAGAAATAAACCTTTCCGGTAAGCCTGCTTTCACTGTCTTACCGGATATGTAAGACAGTGACGTTCTGACGTCCCTGTTGTGATTTTAGATTGCCATCAGGCAAGGCTTTACTGTGCCTGATGTATTCACTGCGCCTGTGTTTACTGGCGCAGGGGGACTGCCTATGTTTAAAAATATTACCCGCCAGCTGTTTGCCCGGCTCAATCGTCATTTGCCTCATCGTCTGGTGCATCGCGATCCATTGCCCAATGCCCAGGCCGTTGCCAGCGCGCCGATCCCACCTTCCCTGAGCGAACATTGCCTGAAAATGGCGCTGATGGAAGAGGAAGCGCTGTGGAAAACGTTTGATGCGCACCCTGAAGGCTTGAACGCCGCTGAAGTGGAAAGTGCCCGTGAGAAACACGGTGAAAACCAGTTGCCGGCACAGAAACCGTTGCCGTGGTGGGTGCATTTGTGGGTCTGTTACCGTAACCCATTTAATATTTTGCTCACCATTCTGGGTGGCATTTCCTATGCCACTGAGGATCTGTTTGCTGCAGGCGTAATTGCCCTGATGGTTGCTATCTCTACGTTACTGAATTTTGTGCAGGAGGCGCGTTCAACCAAAGCGGCAGATGCGCTGAAAGCGATGGTCAGCAACACCGCCACGGTACTGCGGGTGATCAACGAGAAAGGAGAAAACGGCTGGGTAGAGTTGCCGATCGACCAGCTTGTTCCTGGCGACATCATCAAACTGGCGGCAGGCGATATGATCCCGGCTGACTTACGCATCGTTCAGGCGCGTGACCTGTTTGTGGCGCAAGCCTCGCTTACCGGAGAATCACTGCCGGTTGAGAAAGTGGCGAACAGCCGAGACCCGCAGCAAAGCAACCCGCTGGAGTGCGATACCCTGTGCTTTATGGGCACCAACGTGGTGAGCGGTACGGCGCAGGCTATCGTCATTTCTACCGGGGCGAATACCTGGTTTGGACAACTGGCGGGTCGGGTTACTGAGCAGGAAAGCGAGCAGAATGCGTTCCAGAAAGGGATCAGCCGTGTCAGCATGCTGTTGATCCGTTTTATGCTGGTGATGGCACCTGTTGTGCTTATCATCAACGGTTATACCAAAGGCGACTGGTGGGAAGCTGCGCTGTTTGCTCTTTCTGTGGCGGTGGGACTGACGCCGGAAATGCTGCCCATGATCGTCACTTCCACGCTGGCGCGTGGTGCGGTGAAACTGTCGAAGCAAAAAGTTATCGTTAAGCACCTTGATGCCATCCAGAACTTTGGCGCGATGGATATTCTGTGCACCGATAAAACCGGTACGCTAACCCAGGACAAAATCGTGCTGGAGAATCATACCGATATCTCCGGTAAGCCCAGTGAGCATGTGCTGCATTCCGCGTGGCTGAACAGCCATTACCAGACCGGGCTGAAAAACCTGCTGGATACCGCGGTGCTGGAAGGTGTCGATGAAGAATCGGCCCGCCTGCTCTCTACCCGCTGGCAGAAAATCGATGAGATCCCGTTTGATTTCGAGCGCCGCCGGATGTCGGTGGTAGTGGCGGAAGAAACTGATGTGCATCAGCTGGTGTGTAAAGGGGCACTACAGGAGATCCTCAGTGTCTGTACCCAGGTGCGTCACAATGGCGAGATTGTTCCGCTGGATGACAATATGCTGCGTCGGGTTAAACGCGTTACCGATACGCTTAACCGCCAGGGATTGCGCGTGGTGGCTGTGGCGACCAAATACCTGCCTGCACGTGAGGGAGATTATCAGCGTATTGATGAGTCCGACCTGATCCTCGAAGGATACATTGCGTTCCTCGATCCGCCGAAAGAGACCACCGCTCCGGCTCTGAAGGCGCTGAAGGCCAGCGGTATTACGGTGAAAATCCTCACCGGAGACAGCGAACTGGTGGCGGCAAAAGTCTGTCATGAAGTAGGTCTGGATGCGGGCGATGTGGTTATTGGTAGCAGCATTGAAGGGCTAAGCGATGACGAGCTGGCACAACTGGCCCAGAGCACGACGCTGTTTGCCCGTCTTACGCCGATGCACAAAGAGCGCATTGTCACGTTGCTGAAACGCGAAGGTCATGTGGTTGGATTTATGGGCGATGGCATTAACGATGCCCCGGCACTGCGTGCGGCGGATATTGGCATTTCCGTTGATGGTGCGGTAGATATTGCCCGTGAAGCGGCAGATATCATCCTGCTGGAAAAGAGCCTGATGGTACTGGAAGAAGGGGTCATCGAGGGGCGTCGTACCTTCTCGAATATGCTTAAGTATATCAAAATGACCGCCAGCTCTAACTTTGGTAACGTTTTTAGCGTGCTGGTGGCGAGCGCATTTCTGCCTTTCCTGCCAATGTTGCCGCTGCACTTACTGATTCAGAACCTGCTGTATGATGTATCCCAGGTTGCTATTCCTTTTGATAACGTTGATGAAGAGCAGATCAAAAAACCGCAGCGCTGGAATCCTGCCGAACTGGGCCGCTTTATGTTGTTCTTTGGGCCAATCAGCTCCATCTTCGATATTCTGACATTTTGTCTGATGTGGTTCGTCTTCCATGCCAATACGCCAGAACATCAGACGTTGTTCCAGTCTGGCTGGTTTGTGGTGGGTCTGCTGTCGCAAACGCTGATTGTGCATATGATCCGTACCCGCCGTGTACCGTTTATCCAGAGCCGTGCTGCATGGCCGTTAATGCTGATGACGCTGGTGGTCATGGTGGTGGGGATTGCGCTGCCATTCTCACCGTTGGCCAGCTACTTACAATTACAGGCTCTGCCGCTGAGCTACTTCCCGTGGCTGATTGCGATTCTGGCTGGTTACATGACATTGACCCAATTAGTGAAAGGTTTTTATAGCCGTCGTTACGGCTGGCAATAATCTTTTAGTTCTCTGCCGGATAGTGCTTGGGTCACTATCCGGCATTTTTTTATTTCATTCGAAGATATTACTCGACGATATTTCTGTTTTATTTTTATTGAAATACTAACAGGGCAAATTGGTAACAATCCCTTCCTCTCTCTTTGTTTTCTTATCAATAAAACGATCTGCGTTGCAAAAATGAAACACTGTGCTAAAAATTATTAGCGTTGACGTTTTTTTGTGAAGGCAGTCAGTGAAATAAATTGTTACACCAGTTAGTCTGCACAGGTAACGTCGTAAAGAAAGTTTCTCGCTGCCCATTTCTAATTCCGGCAGTCATTTGCTCTGCAAGCTATTCCTGTTAATGGATATTATGAACTTCTGGAGAAGGACAAATGAAACTGACAAAAAACCTGTTAAGTCTGTGCATTGGTGTATCAGTATTACTGACCAGTCATTCAACGTTGGCCCAAACTTTTCGCGCCGCAGATGTTCACCCGGCTGATTACCCGAACGTTGTGGCAGTGAAGCACATGGGAGAGAAGCTGAGTGCTGCAACGGATGGTCGTCTGGAGATTAAAACATTTCCGGGTGGCGTGTTGGGCGACGAAAAACAGATGATTGAGCAGGCACAATTAGGCGCTATCGATATTATTCGTGTCTCGATGACGCCAGTAGCAGCAATACTCCCTGAGATTAACGTGTTTACACTGCCGTATATTTTTCGCGATGAAAACCATATGCATCAGGTGCTTGACGGTATGATTGGCCAGGAAATTGGCGATCGCCTGACGGCAAACAGTAAATCACGTCTGGTGTTTCTCGGCTGGATGGATGCCGGAACACGTAACCTGATTACCAAAAACCCGGTGGTTAAACCGGAAGATTTGCACGGTATGAAAATCCGCGTTCAGGCGAGCCCGATCGCGCTGGATACTTTAAAAGCAATGGGCGCTAACTCCATTGTAATGGGCGTCAGCGAAGTGTTTAGCGGAATGCAGACTGGCGTCATTGACGGAACGGAAAATAACCCGCCAACGTTTGTTGCGCACAACTATTTGCCTGTCGTTAAAAACTATACCTGGAGTAAACATTTTATTATCCCGGAGCTATTTCTTTTCTCGAAGGCTAAATGGGATAAATTGAAAAAAGAGGACCAGGATCTCATCATTAAACTCGCTAAAGAAGCGCAAGTAGAACAGCGCAAGCTCTGGGCTGCCTATAATGAGAAGTCTCTGGAAACCATGAAAGCTAATGGCGTTCAGTTCCATGATATTGATACCGATTATTTCTTTAAAGCCACGCAATCGGTAAGGGATAATTACGGTAAAGAACACCAGGATTTGATCAAACGTATTCAGGATGTGAAGTAATTTATTGGGCGGGTGGGATTAACCATCCGTCTGAATCTTTTGATTAATTCGAGGTGATGATGATGGGTGAATGCTATTCATCAGTAATGGATTTTCTTTACCGGATCTCAATGTGGATTGCCGGAGTCGCATTATTGGTTATGGTCGCCATTATTCCTGTCGGGATATTTGCACGTTATGTTCTGAATAATGCACTGTCATGGCCTGAGCCAGTCGCCATTCTCTGTATGGTGACATTCACCTTTATTGGCGCGGCGGTAAGCTATCGCGCAGGTTCCCATATCGCGGTGAGTATGGTCACTGATCGCCTGGGAGATTCCGCCCGTCGCTACTGCTCGATTGTCGCCGATCTCATGCTGATTGCGATAAGCCTGTTCATTCTCTGGTACGGAACCACGCTGTGTCTTGAATTGTGGGATCAAGCCGTCGCGGAATTCCCGCTTCTCAGTGCCGGGCAAAACTATCTCCCGCTGCCCATTGGTTCTGCCATCACGCTGCTTTTTATTGCTGAAAAGATTTGTCGTGGTCCGCAGTATCAGCGTCCTGTTGTCATGCTGGGATCGACCAGCTAGTTACCGCCCCCATTTCATAAAGGAAAGCAGATGGATGCATTTATTCTCGTCTTTACGCTCGGCATTATGCTGGCGATTGGGGTACCGGTAGCGTACGCGGTTGGTATTAGCGCCATCATTGGGGCCTGGTATATTGATATCCCGCTGGAAGCGGTGATGATCCAACTGACCAGCGGCGTGAACAAGTTTTCATTGCTGGCTATCCCGTTCTTTATTCTGGCCGGAGCGATTATGGCCGAAGGCGGGATTGCTCGTCGGCTGGTGAATTTTGCCTATATTTTCGTTGGCTTCATTCGCGGTGGGCTGTCGCTGGTTAACATTGTGGCTTCCACCTTTTTTGGCGCGATTTCCGGATCGTCCGTGGCAGACACCGCCTCCATCGGTTCGGTGATGATCCCGGAGATGGACAAAAAAGGTTACCCACGTGACTTTGCTGCGGCGGTGACCGCCAGTGGATCGGTACAGGCGATCCTTACGCCACCCAGCCATAACTCCGTTATTTACTCGCTGGCGACCGGCGGTACGGTTTCGATTGCTGCGCTGTTCATCGCCGGGATCCTGCCTGGTTTGTTGTTAAGCTTTAGCCTGATGGTGATGTGCGTGGCGTTTGCGCACAAGCGTGGTTATCCGAAAGGCGAGCGCGTACCGTTTCGTCAGGCATTGAAGATTTTTGTTGATACGCTGTGGGGCCTGATGACGGTGGTTATCATCATGGGCGGCATCCTGTCAGGTATCTTTACCGCGACGGAGTCAGCGGCGATTGCCTGCCTGTGGGCCTTCTTTGTCACGATGTTTATCTATCGCGACTATAAGTGGTCTGAGCTACCGAAACTGATGTTCCGCACGGTGAAAACGGTCACTATCGTCATGATTTTGATTGGTTTTGCTGCCGCGTTCGGCGCGGTGATGACCTATATGCAGTTGCCGATGCGCATCACCGAAGCCTTTACCAGCATCTCGGATAACAAATACGTCATCCTGATGTGTATTAACATTATGCTGCTGCTGATCGGTACATTGATGGATATGGCACCGCTGATCCTGATCCTGACGCCGGTCCTGTTGCCTGTAACCAACGCGCTCGGTATTGATCCGGTCCATTTTGGTATGATCATGCTGGTTAACTTAGGGATTGGGCTAATTACGCCGCCGGTAGGGTCGGTGTTGTTTGTTGCCAGTGCGGTGAGTAAGCAGAAGATTGAACAAGTGGTGAAGGCGATGCTACCGTTCTACGCCGTACTTTTTCTGGTACTGATGTTAGTGACGTATATTCCGGCGATTTCGTTGTTCTTGCCGAAATTGTTTGGCGTGCTGTGATTGCCCTGCAGTGACAAAAATCCGGGCTTTCGCGCCCGGATTTCTTCATTATTTAGCGACGAACGGCGATCGCTTCAATCTCGATTTTCACGTCTTTCGGCAGACGGGCAACTTCCACGCAAGAGCGCGCAGGGAAGGTGGCGTTGTGCTCGGTGAAGAACGCTTCGTAGGTGGCGTTAACGGTGGCGAAATCGTTCAAGTCTTTAACGAACACGGTTGTTTTTACGATGTCGCCGACTTTCAGGCCTGCAGCTTCTACGATAGCCTTCACGTTTTCCAGCGACTGACGCGCCTGAGCGGACACGTCTTCCGATACGCTACCGGTTTTTGGATCGACCGGGATCTGACCGGAAGTGATGATCATGCTACCCAGGTCTACGCCCTGAACGTATGGGCCGATTGCTGCTGGTGCATTTTCCGTCGCGATAGTCTTGCTCATGATTTCTCCTGAATTACAGCGGTAATAGAATGTTCCCGGTCATTATAGGGAGCCGGGAATTCATTACCAACCCCAATTAGTTGGCCAGCACCACATAATGCGAAAACTCTTTTTCACAGTATTTGCATTTGAGTGCGATGTCATCGGCGCGCTTTTTCACTGCAAAACTGGATGAAACCGGCTCAGCATGGCTGATGCAGTTGCTGTTCGGGCATACCAGCACATTATCGATACGCTCCGGCAGGCTGGGACGTGATTTACCCACGACGTCATAGTCGTCAATGCGATTTACCGTCGCTTGTGGAGCGTACAGGGACAACTGGTTAACCTGCTCGTCGGTCAGGAAGGTATTTTCAATTTTAATCAGGTCCTTACGGCCCATCTCGCCAGACGGCAGGTTCAGACCGATAGTGATGCGCTGGTCGGTCTCTGTCAGTTTGAACAGCGTCAGCAGCTTGAAACCAACCTGTGCGGGAATATGGTCAATCACAGTGCCACGTTTGATGGCTTCTACTTGCAGTTTGTTATCGTGTGTCATCGTCATTTCCCCTTACAGTGCCAGATCGCGGTTCAGAACCAGTGCCAGTAACGCCTGGCGAGCGAATATCCCGTTGCCTGCCTGCTGGAAATACCAGGCATGTGGCGTCTTATCAACGTCGGTAGTGATCTCATCGATACGCGGCAGCGGATGCAGAACTTTCATATTCTCTCTCGCACCATTCAGATCGCTGGCGCGCAGAACAAACTGTGCTTTCACGTTGGCGTATTCAGACGGGTCCAGACGTTCTTTCTGTACGCGGGTCATATAGAGAATGTCCACTTCCGCCATCACCTCTTCGATAGTGCCATGCAGGCTCCAGGCGATACCTTTTTCATTCAGCATATCCAGAATGTATTGCGGCATTGCCAGCGCATCCGGGGCGATAAAGTAGAAGCGGTTGCCGTCAAATTTCGCCAGTGCCTGGGTCAGGGAGTGGACGGTACGACCATATTTCAGGTCGCCTACCATCGCTATCTGCAGATTGTCCAGGCGGCCCTGAGTTTCCTGAATGGTGAACAGATCCAGCAGGGTCTGCGTCGGATGCTGGTTGGAGCCGTCACCCGCATTCAGTACCGGCACATTGCCGGAGAATTCAGTTGCCAGACGCGCGGCGCCTTCCTGCGGATGACGCATCACAATGGCATCAACATAGGTGCTGATGACGGAAATGGTGTCGGCCAGCGTTTCACCTTTTTTGCCCAGGGATGTGTTGCTGCTGTCGGAGAACCCAACCACGCTGGCACCCAGACGGTGCATCGAGGTTTCAAATGATAAACGGGTACGGGTTGACGCCTCGAAGAAGCAACTGGCGATTACTTTATGTTTTAACAGTTCCGGTTGCGGGTTTGCTTTGAGTTTCGCCGCCGTCGCGAGGACCAGATTCAGATCATCGCGGCTGAGGTCGTTTATGGAAATGATGTGTTTTTGATAGAGCGGGTTAGCCATGTTTATCTCCTGACGCCTGGGCAAAAAAAAAGCCCCTCAATTGAGGGGCTTGGAATAGGTGATCAACGGGAAGAAAAACGGCAGGCCAGCGTCTTTTTTCAGACGCGGTAAGACAAAATGTCGTACACACTGAACCATACATCCTCCCGGCAAATTGTCCGCGATTATACTCAGCTACGTTATGGGATCAAGCAAATAATGCACAAATTATTCATCGCAAACGGTTCTTATGAATTTTAATTCATCTTTAGTAAATAATTAATTTGCTTGTGGACTAGCGCAGTTCGCTGAACTACCCGAGGTGCGACCCAGACAATACTGCTGCCAGCAACTACCCCCAGAACTTCCGGCAATGCGTGATAATCGAGGATTCTGGCAACGGCCCGGCCATATCCCGCTGCGGTGTGGATAAGGATAAATTCGCTATTGTGCTCTATGCTGACCACCATTTCAGCAATAGAGCGGGCGGCATCCGGCGCAGGGCGCAACTGGGGATTTGTAGAATAAATTTTTTGCCCTTTTGTATTTCTTATTTTTATAGCTCCGAGCAATTTCAGCAGGCGTGAGACAGTAGACTGGCTGATGCCGGCAAACCCCTGGTTTTGTAGTTCACAGCGGATGGCTTCCTGTGACAGGTAGCGTTTTTCTGTAATCAGGCGCTGACAAACCGCCAGCAGCAGTTGCTCTTTGGCAGAGTAATCATCGTATTCCTTCATAAAGACACCTTATATTTATTATTTATATCAATGCGATGGCGAAATTCACCATATTTTCCGTATCGATAACGGATCAAACGGGCGGTTGGGCAGAAAAACGAGAGAGCGCTCAAAAAAGCCGTCGATATCCGACGGCAAAAGGGCTACAGCATGGCGCCAATGCTTAAGACCGCCATGTTCAGCAGCGTGAGAATGAGCAGTAGTGGGGCGACCCATTTCAGGTATCGCACGTAAGGTACGCGAGCAATGGCCAGTCCCCCCATTACCACCGCAGAGGTAGGGGTAACCAGATTCACAATGCCGGAAGCGGACTGGTACGCAGTGACAACCAGATCTCTTTGCACATGGGCGAAGTCTGCCAGCGGAGCCATTATTGGCATGGTAAGTACTGCAAGCCCGGAGGAGGAAGGCACCAGGAAGGACAGCAAAACTTCCAGCCAGTAGGTAACATTGATGAAAATGGTGGTAGAAAGGCCAGAGACTAAATTCTCGGCGCTGTGCAGAATCGTGTGGGTAATCATGCCGTTATCCATCACCACGACGATGCCGCGGGCAATACCGATAATTAGCGCGACACCAAGCAGATCCCGCGCGCCGTCGATGAACGTGCTGGTAAATGCTTCTTCGCTCATTCTGGCTATCACGCCCACGATAATTGCAGCAGCCAGAAAGACGCCGGATATTTCCGCCATCCACCACCCGAGTACAGCGACCCCATAAATCATCACCGCAAAGGCGGCAGCGAAAATAAACAGGATTGCTTTACGCGTAGCCGTGAACTCAAGGTTGGTATCGGCGCGATTACCGAGAAAATGAGCGCGGTTTTCCTCCAGTTTGTCCGCTACGATAGACAGCTCTGGATGACTGCGAACTTTTCGGGCATAGCGCATCACCCACACGACGCAGATAACATACCCGACGAGCAGTAGCAGAATGCGCATCAACATCCCCTGGGTAAAAGGGATCCCGGCTGCGTTAGCAGCGATGACTGTCGCAAAGGGGTTAATCGTCGAACCGAGTGTGCCAATACCAGCGCCGAGCAGAACGGTAGCGGCGGCAACTAACGGATCGAAGCGGGCGGCCATCATTACCGGAACTAATAATGTGTAGAAAGGGAGTGACTCTTCTGCCATCCCGTAAATCGTTCCTCCGGCAGCAAAAAGTCCCATCAGGATGGGGATCATCCACTCCTCTTTACCGTTAAGTCTCACCGTCACGCGTTCAATTCCGGCGTCGATGGCACCTGTTTTATTCACAACCCCCAAAAAACCGCCGATGATCAGGACAAACAACGCCACATCAATTGCACCGGCGGTGTAGGTTTCATGGTTATAAAGACCGTCGATTGGTGCCAGTAATACCGCGGTAAAACCTTGTGGATGGGCCTCTGTGGGGGCGTAAGTGCCAGCAACCGGTACTTCTTTTCCCAGTGTGTCATTCATCGCCATCTGGTATTTCCCTGCCGGGACTATCCAGGTCATGACGGCGACAAGTGCAATGAGAATAAACAGAATGGTATATGCGCTGGGAAATTTGAATTTGCCCATGATGTTCTCCGGATAGCTCGGGCATACGTCGCCTGGCGACATATGCCCTGAGGGATTAGTCGCCGAGTGTCGCTACCATGACCGCTTTGATGGTATGCATCCGGTTCTCTGCTTCGTCGAAGACGATCGAGTGAACTGACTCGAATACTTCTTCTGTGACTTCCAGCCCTTTCAGGCCGTAAGCCGCTTCGATTTCACGTCCTACTTTGGTGTGCTCGTTATGGAAGGCCGGCAGGCAGTGCATAAATTTCACATTAGGGTTGCCGGTGGCCTTGATGACCTGTTGGTTAACCTGGTAGGGCGTCATCAGGCTGACGCGTTCCGCCCATGCTTCTTTTGGCTCGCCCATTGAGACCCAGACATCGGTGTAGAGGAAATCCACGTCGTAGACGCCTTCAGCGACATCGTCGGTGAGCGTAATGCGCGCACCAGTAACACTGGCGATTTCACGGCATTCGGCGACCAGAGCTTCATTTGGCCAGAAGGATTTTGGTGCGACCAGGCGAATATCCATGCCCATTTTTGCCGCGCCGACCATCAGCGAATTGCCCATGTTGTTACGGGCATCCCCGAGGTAAGCAAAACTCAGTTCAGGTAGAGTTCTACCCGGTGCGTGTTCCAGCATTGTCATCAGATCGGCGAGGATCTGCGTAGGGTGAAATTCATTCGTCAGCCCATTCCATACCGGAACACCGGCGTACTCACCCAGCTCCTCAACGATGTCCTGGCCATAGCCACGGTATTCGATGCCGTCATACATACGACCCAAAACGCGGGCGGTATCTTTCATCGACTCTTTATGACCAATCTGCGAGCCGCTTGGGCCGAGATAGGTCACTTGCGCACCCTGGTCGAAAGCGCCGACTTCAAAGGCGCAACGGGTGCGAGTAGAGGTTTTTTCAAAGATCAGCGCGATGTTCTTGCCGATTAGTGTTTGTCTTTCACGCCCGGCTTTTTTCGCGGTTTTTAGCTCGATAGCCAGATCGATGAGGTACTGGATCTCGGTGGGGGTGTAGTCGAGAAGTTTTAGAAAGTTGCGATTTTTCAGTGAAATAGCCATAAATAGGTCCTTAAGTCGTAGTAGGCAGGATGGCAACTTCGCCTTATCCGGCCTGCGGGTTCGTGCCATCAGGTAAAAGGGGTTTATGCGTCGACGGTTTCGCTGCGAATCAGCGTGCCTTTGTCTCCGCTGAGAATGGACGTGCCGTCAGCCAGCGAACCGATGCCCGCAATGCCGTGGCAGCGGCTGACAAACTCGGCGCAGGCCGTGACTTTGGGCCCCATTGAACCGGCGTCGAATTGCATTTCGCTGAGTAGCTCCGGAGTGACCTGAGCCAGCGGGCGTTGAGTGGGTTTGCCCCAGTCGAGGTATACGGCGTCGGCATCTGTCAGGATCAGCAGCGCATTGGCATGGATTTGGCTGGCGAGGAGGGCTGCGGAGAGATCTTTGTCGATCACCGCTTCAATACCGTGGTAGCCATCGGCCTTCTCCACCACGGGCACACCACCGCCACCGTTGCAAATAACCAGATGATCGCGGGCGATCAGGGTACGAATCGCGTCGCTTTCAACAATGCGCTTGGGTTGTGGAGAGGGGACCACCCGGCGGAATGCTTTACCGTCGGCTTTGAAAACCCAGCCCTTTTCCGCCTGTAATGTCCTGGCCTGGATGTTGTCGTAAATCGGTCCGATATATTTGGTTGGGTTGCTGAATGCCGGATCGCTGGCATCGACTTCAACCTGCGTCAGCAGGACGCTAATTTCACGCTGCGGAAGCTGATTTTTCAGCGCCTGCTGTAGCATGTAGCCGATCATGCCCTGGCTCTCCGCGCCGAGAATGTCGAGCGGATAGGGGGTGACGCTGGCGTAGGCACTGTTTTGTAACGCCAGCAGTCCGACCTGCGGGCCGTTGCCATGCACCAGGATCACCCGCCACTGCTGCGTGAGCTGGGCGATGGTTTTTGCTGCCAGCTCAATATTTTTACGTTGAATATCTGCTTCCAGCGGCTCGCCACGTTTGAGCAGCGCGTTGCCACCGAGGGCGACAACCAAAGTAGGTTTGTTTTCCATGACGTCCCCTTAAATACCGTCGCGTTCCAGCGGGCAACTCATGCAGCGCGCACCGCCGCGACCTCGTCCAAGTTCGTCGCCTGGAATGGGTAAAACGGTGATTCCGGCTTTATCGTATTTTTCGTTGGTCCAGATGTTGCGCTCATAACCCACTACGACGCCGGGGCGCAGAGTGAGGACGTTGTTCGCATCATTCCACTGCTCACGTTCGGCTTCGAAAGCGTCACCACCGGTGGTGATTAAGCGAATTTGATCAAGGCCCAGGGCTTTTTCGAGGGCATGTACCAGGGTGTTTTCCTGAGTTCGTTTCAGGCCGCCGCGTCCATCTGGCGTCAGGGTCCAGCACTGAACGTCAGGGCGAACGACTTCCGGGTAGACGGAGAAGGTATCGATATCGATATGGGTCATAACGGTATCGAGATGCATACAGGAGCGATGTTTTGGCAGTTCTACGGCGATCACGCGTTCAGCCTGGCGATGCCTGAATAGCGACTGGGCAAGAAACTCGATTCCCTGTGGGGTTGTCCGTTCAGACATGCCGATCAGCACTGCGCCACGGCCAATGACCAGCACATCACCACCTTCTAACGTGGCATGGTCATAATTAATATTTTCATCACCGAAATATTTAATAAAATCACCATCGGCAAATTGCGGATGCCAGCGATAAATTGCCCGGAGATTATTGGTTTCCCGCTGACGAGCTGTTTTGGCCATCGGATTAATAGACACACCGTTATATATCCAGCATGAAGTGTCGCGAGTAAATAAGTGATTCGGTAATGGCTTCATAATAAAATCATTAATATCATGAGTGTCGACTACCATATTTTTGATTGAAGCGGGGATTTCTCCGTAGGTCAGACCGCCGCTTAAATGCCGGGCGAGTTCCCGGTGCGACATATCTGCCAGCCAGGCGCGAATATCGGTAGCGAAAGCGGGGCCAAGGCGGTAATCAGAAATTTGCGTATCCAGTAACCAGCTTTTTGCGTCAGGGATATCAAGAGTTTGTGTCAATAAATCAGTGAGTAACAGAACTTCAATTCCCTGCTGACGCAGTGTGTCGGCGAAAATGTCATGTTCTTCACCCGCACGTTCTACTGAAAGAACATCATCAAAAAGCAGCTCCTGACAGTTCGATGGCGTCAGCCTTTTTAAACTGAGATTAGGACGATGTAGCATCACGCTACGTAATTGACCGATTTCGGAACCGACATAATGCTTTTCCATCATTATCCCTTTAACGTGATTGTAAAAAATAAAGAGGAGGTGCCTGCAAATAATATTTTTGCAGTCATGATTTTTCAGCTAATTGCGGGATCTATATTTAGACCTTATCTGACATAGAAATGTGATTTCTTTCACAGTAGAGCGGACGTTTTATTTTTCTTTTTTAATATATGACAGAGTTCTGAGAAATTAAAAAAATAATAGGGTGTTGAATTGAATTAATACGCAGGAATATGTCTTGTTATTTGTTTGTGTTAATTGTTTGTGTGTTTTCTTAAATATAGTGAATTTAATAGTTTGTTGATTTTTAATGGTTTATTTTTCATCTTTGAATGGTTATGCGATTTTTTAATTTTATTATTTGTGGTTTAACTTTTATTTTCAAATAAATATGAGGATATACAGGCATTATGAAGGGAGAGTGAAATGTGACCTGTTGCGGGTTTTTCTAATAAAATTTTGTAAAACAGTAGGTTACATAACATCAGGGAAAGAGAGGATCATGAGTTATGCATAGTTTATGCATAACTCATCCTGGATATTAACAACTGACCAACATCATCAGCGATAAACATGCGTTGACGCAAAATATCAGTAACCAGGAGTTGTATGGCAGACGGTTTTTTCGTATAACAACCAAAATGAAACGTTGTTTTAGTTGAGGGTTTTGAAATGATTATTGGCAATATTCACCACCTGGAAGCATGGCTGCCAGAAGAGTTGCGACAGGCGATTGAGCACATTAAAGCGCATGTGACGGATGAAACTGAAAAAGGTAAGCATGACATCGATGGCAATCGCCTGTTTTATCTGATTGCAGAAGATATGACCGAGCCGTTCGAGCAGCGCCGTGCCGAGTACCATGCCCGTTATCTTGATATTCAGATCCTGCTCAAAGGCCAGGAAGGGATGACTTTCAGCACATTGCCTGCGGGTGCGCCGGAGACCGACTGGCTGGAGGATAAAGATATCGCCTTTTTACCGGAAGGGGCTGAGGAGAAAACGGTTGTACTGAATGAAGGTGACTTTGTGGTGTTCTATCCAGGAGAGGTTCATAAGCCGCTGTGTGCGGTGGGTAAGCCTGCGCTGGTACGCAAAGCTGTGGTGAAAATGCTGGTGGCGTAGAATATATTGTGATGCCGGATGAGACGCCATCCGGCACTTCCGTCATGTAATATAGTCACTTCGCTAACGTCGCGACCATCACCGCTTTGATTGTGTGCATGCGGTTTTCTGCCTGATCGAATACCACACTGGCGGGTGACTCGAAGACCTCGTCTGTCACTTCCATACCGCCATGCAGACCGTACTCTTCCGCCATTTTTTTGCCAAGCGTGGTCTGATCGTCATGAAATGCAGGCAAGCAGTGCAAGAATTTCACCTGCGGGTTGCCGGTCAGCTCCATCATGCTGCTGTTGACCTGATATTTACGCAGTAACGCAATACGCTCGGCCCATTTCTCTTTCGCTTCACCCATTGATACCCAAACGTCGGTATAGATGAAATCTGCACCTTTAACGCCTGTGGCAACATCTTCAGTCAGCGTTATATTACCGCCGTTTTTCTGTGCCAGGGCTTTGCATTCCGCAACCAGATTTTCTTCAGGCCAGCAGGCTTGTGGCGCAACCAGACGCAAATCCAGCCCCGTTAACGCTGCTGCTTCCAGCATCGAGTTCCCCATATTGTTGCGGGCATCGCCGGTATATACCAGCGTCATCTCATTAAACGCTTTACCCGGCAGATGTTCTTGCATAGTTAACAGATCGGCCAGTAACTGAGTGGGGTGAAATTCGTTAGTTAACCCATTCCATACCGGAACCCCGGCATACTCCGCCAGTGTCTCAACGACCTCCTGTCCGTGGCCCCGGTACTGAATACCGTCGTACATGCGACCGAGCACTCGGGCGGTATCTTTAATCGACTCTTTATGACCAATCTGACTGCCGCTTGGCCCGAGATACGTTACGCGAGCGCCCTGATCGTATGCGGCAACTTCGAAAGAGCAACGGGTACGGGTCGAGTCTTTTTCGAAGATGAGCGCGATGTTTTTGCCGGTCAGTTTGGCGATCTCTGTGCCGTTTTTCTTATCCACCTTTAGTTGTGCGGCGAGTTGTAGCAGTGATGCGAGTTCAGCAGAGGTGAAATCAAGCAGTTTCAAAAAATGCTTCTGATAAAGTGCAGACATGGTTCCCTCACATGGCTTAAGCCATTTATTGAATTAAAATTCAATTTATATGGATATTTATTCGTTTGCAACCTTGTTTAACAAATCTTTCCTGGAAAGGTGGAGGCAATGTCAGCGGTATGTGACAATAAGAGTATCGGCAGGACATTATGAGGAACGAGCCATGGCAAACCCGGAACACCTGGAAGAACAGCGTGAAGAAACACGCTTGATTATTGAAGAATTACTTGAAGATGGCAGCGATCCTGATGCGCTGTATACCATCGAGCATCACCTTTCCGCAGATGATTTTGAAACCCTGGAAAAAGCAGCAGTAGAAGCTTTCAAACTGGGTTATGAAGTGACCGAGCCGGAAGAGCTGGAAGTGGAAGAGGGCGACACGGTAATTTGCTGTGACATCCTCAGCGAATGTGCTCTGAACGCCGAGCTGATTGACTCCCAGGTTGAGCAACTGATGAACCTGGCTGAAAAATTTGATGTGGAGTACGACGGGTGGGGTACTTATTTTGAAGACCCTAACGGCGAAGAAGGTGAAGACGGCGACGATGAAGATTTCGTCGACGAAGATGATGATGGCGTGCGTCACTAAATCATCTGCTGACCTACGGCAGCGTTTGCTGTCGTAGGGCAAGGACAACGTATGGATTACCCGCAAATACTCTCCCCGATCCTGAACTTCCTGCACTGCAAAACACCCCAGGCATGGCTTGATAAAGCGCGAGACCCGGAACATCTACCTCTGTTACTGACCGACCACCTCATTTGTGAACTGAAAGCGGCGCAAACCGCGATGTTGCTGGTGCGTAAATATGTCGCTGATAAGCAGGGAGCGCAGGCGCTGCTGGAGTGGCTGAAACCCTATGAGGCCTTTGCCTTCCGGGAAGGGGAAGAACCTGATTTCATCTCACTGAATAAGCAGATCGGCAAAAGTGTGATGCCGCAAACTGACGACCCATGGGGACGACAGCTTATCGACAGCATGGTTTTGTTGATCAAAGAAGAGTTACACCACTTCTGGCAGGTGCGGGAGGCGATGATGAGTCGCAATATTCCGTATATCAAAATTACTGCCAGCCGTTATGCCAAAGGCATGCTCAAAGAGGTGCGAACCCATGAGCCGTTAACGCTGATTGATAAGCTCATTTGCGGCGCGTATATCGAGGCGCGTTCCTGCGAACGTTTCGCTGCTCTGGCACCGTATCTGGATGACGAGTTACAGGCATTTTATCTGTCGTTGCTCCGTTCAGAGGCGCGCCATTATCAGGATTATCTGGCGCTGGCACAGCAGGTTTCTGCACACGATATCAGTGAAAGAGTACGATTTTTTGGTGAAGTAGAAGCTTCGCTGATCTTATCCCCGGACGATGAGTTCCGTTTTCACAGTGGCGTACCGGTCATCTCTAAAATTCGGTAGTTTTTGCTGTTGCCCAGTGACAGGATGTCTGCAGACGTTAAGAATGTCTCTTTTTGGGACAAGGATTACCAATGAACTGGACACATGTATTACTCGCTGCTTACGTAGGCGTGGTTATCGCCATCGTGGTGGGCATCTTTCGCAAAAAAGGCTGGGTGGGGAAAATCTCCGGCGCGGTTTTCATGGTGATAGCGATCATTGCGTGGAACGTTTTTGACGTGCATTACCTGATCCCCCGGGAAAATGCAGCCTCAGGTCAGACCGAAGAACAAAAATTTGATGCCGCGATGGCAACCCTGCCAACGATGATCGTGCTAAAAGAGCAGGAACCCGCATTATGGCAGCGTATTCGCATGCAGGCCCTGCAGATGCGAAAAGAGGGTAAAAGCGAGCAGGAGATGATTGATGCGGTACAACCGCAGATATTGCAGATTCAGATGGCACGCTTACAGAATGCGCCGGACGAGAACGTCACGACCTATATGAAAATCAACCTTGAACAGATTGCGGCAGTGCAAAAGAAAGGGGATGACGAGTGCTTCCGTTTTCTGTTTCCGGCGGTGAAAGGTGGAATTAACCCGGTCCATTTGATTGCGAAGGATATTATTCAGCGGCGGATGGAGAGCGATGCCGCAATGATGCGTGCTGCCTATGGGCCAAACCGACACACGGTTACGGAAACTGAACGTCAGCAGGCAACACAGGATGTGCAGACAGTCGTGCCACCGTTAGTGCAGCGTTATGGCCATGATATTGAAATCATGGCTGATCCACAGAAAGGCGTTGGTAAAGAGAAGATTGCCTGCGATCTGGTGCAGGACTTCTGGTCGCAGGTACTGAAACTGCCTGCGGCAAATGCGGCCGGCGTTATTCGCCTGTCAGTCGCACCTGACATGCAGTAAAACTTAAAGGGGTTTGAGCATCCGCACTTCACAATCGACGTGCCCGGTACAGCCCAATGGTTCGCTGATGTGCTCAAACCCTAAATGTTCATACAGGCCAATCGCCTCACGCAAAAAGGCAGTGGTTTCCAGATAACAGCGCTTAAAGCCCTGTTCACGGGCATGGTCCAGCGCCATCAACGCCAGTTTCTTTGCCATCCCCTGTCCACGTATCGTGGGTAAAAAATACATTTTTTGCAGTTCACAAATATCAGGTTCGCTACAGGAAAGTGGTGCGATGCCGCCACCGCCCACAACCTTTCCGTTCTGCTCGACGACCCAATATGCATATCCTGGCTGATTGTAGAGCTGATATAGCTCATCGAGATTAGGGTCGGCGACGGTATAGCCTTTATCGGCGGTCAGGCCGTATTCAGCGGAAACCTGACGGATCACACTGGCAACGGCTGAATTATCGTCAGCAGTGATAAGGCGCAGGGTGGCCGCGACGGGTGAAATAACATTCATAGCAAAACTCGTGACATGTAGTGGCGGATATACGCAGTTAATAACACTGTGGGACGGGGATGTGCAAGAGAGGAAAATTCAGGAACGGATGTATTGCGCGCCCCAGGAAGCGCGCAATACATTGATATTAAAGATATAACAGGCCGGGTAGGCGATATGCCTCCCGGCTTTCAGATTACAGCGCGCTAATAACCGCCTGCTGCTCAATCAGTTTAGCTTTCGCTTCTGCATAACCGTCCAGCTTCTCGCGCTCTTTGGCGATCACCGCTTCTGGTGCACGCGCCACAAAGCCTTCGTTAGACAGTTTATTTTCGATGCGGCTGATTTCACCTTCGATTTTCGCCACTTCTTTCGCCAGACGTGCCAGTTCATCTTCTTTATTGATGAGGCCAGCCATCGGGATCAGCAGCTCAGCACCGTCGATGATTTTGGTCACAGATACCGGACCTTTATCGTCGGCAGGCAGCACGGTGATGCTTTCCAGACGCGCCAGATTCAGCAGGAAGCTACGGTTGTTGTTGACGCGACGAATCGCGGCTTCACTGCAACCACGCAGCAGCAATTCCAGTGGTTTGCCTGGGGCAATGTTCATTTCCGCACGGATGTTACGTACGGCAACGATCGCCTGCTTCAGCCATTCGGTATCAGACAGTGCCGCTTCATCAACCTGAGCCGCATCGTATTCCGGGAACGGTTGCAGCATGATGGTGTCTGCGGTGATACCGCAAATCACTTTCACACGCTGCCAGATGGTTTCGGTGATGAATGGAATAATCGGGTGCGCCAGGCGCAGCAGACCTTCCAGAACCGTCACCAGCGTGTGGCGGGTACCGCGCAGTTCAGACTCTGAACCACCGTTCATTACCGGCTTGGTCAGCTCCAGATACCAATCGCAGAACTGGTTCCAGGTGAATTCGTACAGGATGCCTGCGGCGATATCGAAGCGGAAGTTATCCAGTGCTTCGCGGTACGCTTTCACGGTCTGGTTGAATTCTGCGAGGATCCAGCGGTCCGCCAGCGACAGCGTCATTTCGCCGCCGTTAAAGCCGCAATCCTGGTCTTCGGTATTCATCAGCACAAAGCGGCTGGCGTTCCACAGCTTGTTACAGAAGTTACGGTAACCTTCCAGACGCTTCATATCCCAGTTGATATCGCGACCGGTAGACGCGAGCGCGGCCAGGGTGAAACGCAGAGCGTCGGTACCGTGCGGCTCGATGCCGTTCGGGAACTGCTTCTCGGTGCGTTTGGCGATTTTCTCTGCCAGCTGCGGCTGCATCATATTGCCGGTACGTTTTTCCAGCAACTCAGGCAGGGAGATTCCGTCAACCATATCCAGCGGGTCGATAACGTTCCCCTTGGATTTGGACATCTTCTGGCCTTCGTCGTCACGGATCAGGCCGGTCATGTAGACGGTCTTGAACGGAACCTGCGGCTTGCCGTTTTCATCTTTGATGAAATGCATGGTCATCATGATCATGCGGGCAATCCAGAAGAAGATGATGTCGAAGCCGGAAACCATCACGCTGGTTGGGTGGAACTGACGCAGAGCGTCGGTGTTTTCCGGCCAGCCGAGGGTGGAGAAGGTCCACAGTGCGGAGGAGAACCAGGTATCGAGAACGTCTTCGTCCTGACGCAGGGCAACGTCGGCGCTCAGGTTGTTTTCCTGACGTACTTCGTCTTCGTTACGGCCAACGTAGACGTTACCGTCGTTGTCGTACCATGCCGGAATACGGTGACCCCACCACAGTTGACGGGAGATACACCAGTCCTGAATATCGCGCATCCAGGAGAAGTACATGTTTTCGTATTGTTTCGGTACAAACTGAATGTCGCCATTCTCAACCGCTTCAACGGCCGGTTTTGCCAGCACATCGGCACGAACGTACCACTGGTCGGTCAGCATCGGTTCAATAACCACGCCGCCACGGTCGCCGTAAGGAACAGTCAGATCGTGCGGTTTAATCTCTTCCAGCAGGCCCAGTGCGTCGACAGCGGCAACCACGGCTTTACGTGCGGCAAAACGCTCCAGCTTCTGGAATTCAGCCGGGATCTCATTGGAGTAAACGTCGGACTCTTCACCTTTGGTGTCGTACACTTCTGCACTTTCACGGATATCGCCGTCAAAGGTCAGAATGTTGATCATCGGCAGGCCGTGACGTTTACCCACTTCATAGTCATTGAAGTCGTGGGCCGGGGTGATTTTCACGCAACCGGTGCCTTTTTCCATATCGGCGTGTTCATCGCCAACAATTGGAATGCGGCGGTTAACCAGCGGCAGGATCACGAATTTGCCGATCAGGTCTTTATAGCGCGGATCTTCCGGGTTAACGGCCACGCCGGTATCACCCAGTACGGTTTCCGGACGGGTTGTCGCAACGACCAGGTAATCTTTACCGTCGGCGGTTTTTGCACCATCGGCGAGCGGATAGCGGATGTGCCACATCGAGCCTTTGGACTCGCGGTTTTCCACTTCCAGATCAGAAATAGCAGTACGCAGTTTTGGATCCCAGTTTACCAGGCGTTTGCCACGGTAAATCAGGTCTTCTTTGTACAAGCGAACAAAGACTTCTTTCACGGCATTGGAAAGGCCTTCATCCATGGTAAAGCGCTCGCGCTCCCAGTCCACAGAGTTGCCCAGACGGCGCATCTGACGGGTAATCGTACCGCCGGACTCCGCTTTCCACTGCCAGATTTTATCGATAAAAGCATCGCGACCATAGTCGTGACGGGTTTTACCTTCTTCGGCAGCAATCTTACGTTCAACCACCATCTGGGTTGCGATACCCGCATGGTCAGTACCTGCCTGCCACAGGGTGTTTTTACCCTGCATGCGCTGGTAACGGATCATGGTGTCCATGATGGTCTGCTGGAAAGCATGACCCATATGCAAACTGCCGGTAACGTTCGGCGGCGGGATCATGATGCAGAAGGACTCTTTGCTTTCATCGCCGTTAGGTTTGAAATAGCCCTGCTTTTCCCAGTGCTCGTAAAGCGGCTGTTCGATATCTTGTGGGTTGTATGTCTTTTCCATTATTTCCAGGTTGCCGTATTCAGGTTAAAACCAGCCACGCGATATGCTTTGTAGCGCTCGCGTGCCGATTGTTTCAAAGAATCTTCGTAAGGGACAAAGTCTATCACTTCTGTGAAAGCGGTGGCAAAATCTACAAAGCCAACGCGCAAACTGATCAGCAGATCGCGTGGGCTACTATTGCGCTTTTCCGGCCAGGCAATTTCAACTGGTGCACCGCCGCGCGGGCCTTCACCCGCCAGATTATGCGGCACAAAGCTTTCTGCCGGTCTCGCCCACAGCGCTTCATCCAGCCGAATAGCTTGTCTTTCATCTTCACAGGCAATCAGTACACGCTTGCCCGCGCGCCAACGTTCTGCGGCAATTTCACACACCAGTTGCTCGACGGCGCTTAAGCCATCAATGACGGTGTCATTGTCCAGAAGGTAGAACGTTGCATTCTTCATATATGGGGCTTCTTGTGGTGGATTTAAATGCGTTGCCATGATGCACACCGTAGGCCGGATGGCGCTATCTGGCCTACGGGACAATCTCAAACTTACTCTTCGCCGTTAAAACCAGCACGATTGAGCAGGAACTGCGACAGCAGCGCGACCGGACGACCGGTTGCTCCTTTGGCTTTTCCTGAACGCCATGCGGTACCGGCGATGTCCAGATGCGCCCAGTTGTACTTACGGGTAAAGCGTGACAGGAAGCAGCCCGCAGTAATTGCCCCGCCAGGACGTCCGCCAATATTGGCCATATCCGCAAAGTTGGATTCCAGTTGTTCCTGGAATTCATCGCCCAGCGGTAAACGCCACGCGCGATCGCCTGCTTGTTCAGAAGCACCAATCAGCTCGTGCGCCAGCGGGTTATGGTTCGACATCAGGCCGGTGATGTGATGGCCCAGCGCAATGACGCATGCGCCGGTCAGGGTTGCTACGTCGATGACGGCTTCCGGTTCAAAACGCTCAACGTAGGTTAACACGTCACATAGCACCAGGCGGCCTTCGGCATCAGTATTGAGCACTTCAACAGTCTGGCCGGACATGGTAGTCAGCACATCACCCGGACGATACGCGCGACCACCTGGCATGTTTTCACAACCAGCCAGCACACCGACGACGTTAATCGGCAATTGCAGCTCCGCCACCATACGCATCACGCCATACACTGCCGCTGCGCCGCACATGTCGTATTTCATCTCGTCCATGCCTTCGGCAGGCTTGATGGAAATACCACCGGAGTCAAAGGTTAGTCCTTTGCCGACCAGAACAATCGGACGGACATCTTCTGACGGATTGCCTTTGTACTCGATAACGGACATCAGCGACTCGTTCTGCGACCCGTGGCCAACGGCGAGGTAAGAGTGCATGCCCAGCTCTTTCATCTGTTGCTCGCCAATCACGCGCGTCACCACATTTTTGCTGTAGCTGTCAGCCAACTGACGTGCCTGAGACGCCAGGTACGCCGCATTACAGATGTTCGGCGGCATGTTGCCGAGATCTTTCGCGGCTTTAATACCGGCGGCAATAGCCAGACCGTGCTGAATAGCACGTTCACCGCTGGTCAGCTCACGGCGGGTAGGTACGTTGAAGACCATTTTACGCAGCGGGCGACGCGGCTCGCTTTTGTTGGTCTTTAGCTGATCAAAGCTGTACAGCGTTTCCTGCGCGGTCTCTACAGCCTGACGCACTTTCCAGTAGTTGTTACGGCCTTTCACATGTAGCTCAGTCAGAAAGCAGACTGCTTCCATCGAGCCAGTGTCATTCAGGGTGTTGATGGTTTTCTGAATAACTTGCTTGTACTGGCGTTCATCAAGCTCACGCTCTTTGCCACAACCAATGAGGAGAATTCGCTCAGACAGAACGTTAGGAACATGGTGCAGCAACAGGGTTTGACCCGGTTTGCCTTCCAGTTCACCACGACGCAGCAGTGCGCTGATGTACCCGTCGCTGATCTTGTCGAGCTGCTCTGCAATCGGAGAGAGGCGGCGTGGTTCAAAGACGCCCACGACGATGCAGGCACTCCGCTGTTTCTCCGGGCTACCGCTTTTTACACTGAACTCCATGCACTACGCTCCTGAATCTTAAAGACAACGGCGGTGGCTACGGATAGAATTGCAAGCTTTCGTAACTCATACCCGCTGTTGCGGTGACTTCGTGTTAATCTTAACGTTATTACGGCATTGGCACGTCAGAACAATTTCTGAGAGGTGAATCCGTTGAGTATAATAGTCTTAGCGACGATTTCGACGACTCAAGAGAATAAATGACGTATAAGCCATGAAACAAGCTAAATTCCGGCAAAAGACGAGTTTTTACGGGCGTATTTAAAGTGATAATCATAAGATATCTGGTACGGGAAACGCTCAAAAGCCAACTTGCGATCCTTTTCATTCTACTTTTGATCTTCTTTTGTCAAAAGCTAGTCAGGATCCTCGGTGCGGCGGTTGACGGTGATATCCCGGCAAATCTGGTGCTCTCGCTTCTGGGGCTGGGCGTGCCAGAAATGGCGCAACTTATCTTGCCATTAAGCCTGTTCCTCGGGCTGCTAATGACGCTGGGTAAACTGTATACCGAAAGTGAAATTACGGTCATGCACGCCTGCGGTCTGAGCAAAGCGGTGCTGGTGAAAGCGGCGATGGTGCTGGCGTTGTTTACCAGTATTATTGCGGCGGTGAACGTCATGTGGGCTGGACCCTGGTCCTCAAAACATCAGGATGAAGTGCTGGCGGAAGCGAAAGCGAATCCTGGCATGGCTGCACTCGCGCAGGGGCAATTCCAGCAGGCCACCAACGGCAGTTCGGTACTGTTTATCGAAAGCGTCGATGGTAACAACTTCAAAGATGTCTTCCTCGCGCAAATCCGCCCGAAAGGTAACGCCCGTCCTTCGGTGGTGGTGGCTGATTCAGGACATTTGACCCAGTTGCGCGATGGCTCTCAGGTGGTGGTGCTGAACAAAGGTACGCGCTTTGAAGGTACTGCACTGTTACGCGATTTCCGTATTACCGACTTCCAGGATTATCAGGGAATTATCGGTCATCAGGCTGTGGCGCTGGATCCCAACGATACCGACCAGATGGATATGCGCACATTGTGGACGACCGATACCGATCGTGCCCGTGCGGAACTGCACTGGCGTATCACATTGGTATTCACCGTATTTATGATGGCGCTGATGGTTGTGCCGCTGAGCGTGGTTAACCCGCGTCAGGGGCGTGTGCTTTCCATGCTGCCAGCAATGCTGTTGTATCTGATGTTCTTCCTGATCCAGACTTCCCTGAAGTCGAACGGTGGCAAAGGTAAGCTTGATCCAGCGCTCTGGATGTGGACGGTTAACCTGCTTTATCTGGCACTGGCGATTGCGCTTAACCTGTGGGATACGTTGCCAGTGCGCCGCTTGCGTGCCCGTTTTCTGCGTAAAGGAGCGGTATAATGCAGCCCTTTGGTGTACTTGACCGCTATATCGGTAAAACGATTTTCACCACCATCATGATGACGTTGTTCATGCTGGTGTCGCTCTCCGGCATAATCAAGTTTGTAGACCAGCTCAAAAAAGCCGGGCAGGGGAGCTACGATGCGATGGGCGCAGGGCTGTATACCCTGCTCAGCGCACCGAAAGATATTCAGATCTTCTTCCCTATGGCCGCGCTGCTCGGCGCGTTGCTGGGGCTGGGCATGCTGGCCCAGCGCAGTGAACTGGTAGTGATGCAGGCTTCTGGTTTTACCCGTATGCAGGTCGCATTGTCGGTGATGAAAACCGCTATTCCGCTGGTGTTGTTGACGATGGCTATCGGTGAATGGGTTGCGCCTCAGGGCGAACAGATGGCGCGTAACTATCGTGCGCAGCAGATGTATGGCGGCTCGCTGCTTTCAACCCAGCAGGGGCTGTGGGCGAAAGATGGTGACAGCTTTGTCTACATTGAGCGGGTGAAAGGTGACGAAGAGCTGGGTGGTATCAGTATTTACACCTTTAACGATCAGCGTCGCCTGTTGTCTGTGCGTTACGCCGCAAATGCAAAATTCGATGCCGATAATAAAGTTTGGCGCCTGTCGCAGGTTGATGAATCTAACCTGCAGGATCCGAAACAAATCACCGGTTCGCAAACTGTGAGCGGAACCTGGAAAACCAACCTTACGCCAGACAAACTTGGTGTGGTGGCATTGGATCCAGATGCGCTCTCCATCAGCGGTCTGCATAACTACGTGAAGTACCTGAAGTCGAGCGGCCAGGATGCCGGACGCTACCAGCTCAATATGTGGAGCAAAGTCTTCCAGCCGTTATCGGTAGCGGTAATGATGCTGATGGCGCTGTCGTTTATCTTTGGCCCGCTGCGTAGCGTGCCGATGGGTGTGCGCGTGGTGACAGGGATTAGCTTTGGTTTCGTGTTCTACGTGCTGGACCAGATCTTTGGCCCACTGACGCTGGTGTACGGTATTCCACCGATTATCGGCGCGTTGCTGCCAAGCGCATCGTTCTTCCTGATCAGCCTCTGGCTGATGCTGCGTAAGTCATAACATCTGCCCCTCTCGTTGTTCGGGAGGGGCGTCTTCCTGCTAGCGTTTTCTGCCGCCCATTAAACTTCCCAACATGCCACGGATTATCTGGTTAGTGACCTGACGCGCCGCGCTTTTCGCCACGCTTTGTACCACACCATCGCGCTTGCCACCGCGTGGTCCGGTGCTGCCAAACAGGATATCCTTTAGCCCGCCAAGAATACCGTCGTCCACCTCGACCGCTTTGCCGTTGGCTGGGGGGGTATTTTGCTGTTCGGTACTGGCCTGAACCCCTTTCTGTAAGCGTTCATAGGCGGATTCACGATCGACCTCTTCTTCATATTTGCCGTACAGAGAAGAGTGATTAATTAACCCGTTACGTTCATCGTCCGTCACCGGACCCATCCGCGAACACGGTGCAATCACCATTGCCCGTTCAACCACTGAGGGACTGCCTTTGGCGTCGAGAAATGAAACCAGCGCTTCGCCGGTGCCCAACTCCTGAATGGCTTTTTCGGTATCAAATGCCGGATTGGCGCGCATGGTTTGCGCTGCCGCTTTCACCGCTTTCTGATCTTTGGGCGTGAACGCGCGCAGGGCGTGCTGCACACGGTTGCCCAATTGGCCGAGTACGTTGTCAGGAATATCAGACGGGTTTTGCGAAACAAACCACACGCCGACACCTTTCGAGCGGATCAGACGAATCACCTGCTCAATTTTATCCAATAGCACCTGCGGAGCGTCATTGAACAACAGATGGGCCTCGTCGAAGAAGAATACCAGCTTCGGTTTCTCCAGATCGCCCGCTTCCGGTAATTGTTCGTACAGCTCGGAGAGCATCCATAGCAGGCTGGCAGCATACAGTTTGGGCATCTGGTAGAGCTTTTCGGCGCTGAGGATGTTGATCATCCCTTTACCACTGGTGTCGGTGCGCATCCAGTCTTTAATCTCCAGCATCGGCTCGCCAAAGAAATGCGCTGCGCCCTGTTGCTCCAGCGACAGTAATCCGCGCTGGATAGCCCCCACCGAGGCGCTGCTGATGTTGCCGTACTGATTCTGGAAAGATTTGGCGTTATCGCCGATGTACTGGGTAATCGCCCGCAGATCTTTGAAATCGAGCAGGAGCAGCCCCTGATCATCAGCAATGCGGAAGATAATATCTAATACGCCAGACTGTACGTCGTTCAGGTTCAGCAGCCGGGCAAGAAGCAGTGGCCCGAGATCAGAAACAGTGGCGCGAACGGGATGACCTTTCTCGCCAAAGATATCCCATACCGTTACCGGATTGGCATGTGGCTGCCAGTCGGTAATACCGATATTTTTCAGGCGAGCGAGCAGTTTTTCTGACGCTTGTCCTTCCTGTGCCACACCGGTTAAGTCACCTTTCACATCAGCCATAAATACCGGCACACCAATCTCAGACAGCGATTCGGCAAGCTTTTGTAACGTGACGGTTTTGCCGGTCCCGGTTGCGCCGGTAATCAGCCCGTGACGGTTGGCCATGCCTGGCAGTAAAAACAGTTCGGTGTCCGGTGTGCGGGCAATTAACAGAGGTGTGCTCATTAAGATTTCCTCCATTTATCCTGCCTGGAGTATAGGCAATGTGAATGAAAGAAAGTATGCGACAGGGAGAGAAAATGACTTAAAGCGTATTGCCGTGATAAATCTGATACCCCAAATCAACCGTGTTGTGGTTATGGTCGTTGTTCTTGATTTTGCTCAGTAACATTTGCGCCGCCATGCGCCCAATGTCAAAACGCGGAGTAATGACGCTGGCGAGGCTTGGGATCATCTGCCTGCCCATTTCCAGTCCGTGGAACCCGGCAATGGAGATCTGCTCCGGTACGGCAAGGTTGTGTTCGCGACACAACAGCAACGCACCCATCGCAATATCGTCATTGGTACAAAAAACGCCGTCTACGTCAGGGTGTGCCGTGAGGGCATCACGCATCATTTGTGTTCCCAGGTGGATGGATGAAATCGCGCGCGGATTGACGCGCAGCGGCTCCAGTCCACGACGCGTCATGGCATCGCAGTAACCGCGGTAGCGCTGCTCATCGCGGATATCATCTTTCGACCCCAGATAGAGAATTTTGTGGCGCTGGCGTTTATCCAGCATGGTGCTGACCATATCAAACGCCGCCTGACGGTTATCAAAGCCCACTTCCATATCCAGGCGATCGCCCTGAATATCCATCAGCTCAACCACCGGAATGGTGGCTGATCGCAGAAACTTAACGGTGCGCAGAGTGTGATATTTCTCGGAAAGAATAATACCGTCGATATTGTACGAGAGCAGGTTAATCACTGACTCTTCTTCGGATTCCCGGTCATAATTGTAGTTAGCGATCAACGTCTGATAGTTATGGTCCGAGGTCACCGATTCAATACCTGCAAGGATGTCGGCGAACAGTTGGTTTTGAAAAGAGGGGATCAGCACACCGAGCGTATAGCTTTGCGCATTCAATAGCATTGCGGGCGCACGGTTAGGGATGTAATTAATCTCCTCCATAATCTGCGCGATACGTTCACCGGTTTCCTTTGCGACCTTTTTCGGCGAACGGATGTAGCGGCTCACCGTCATTTTGGTCACACCCGCCAGGGTGGCTATGTCTTGCAAAGAAATTCTGTGGTTCCTCATTTTCTCTCCAGTGCCGGGGAGCACTGACTTTCGCTCCCCGGTAAATACCGTATTAATGCAGGATGGCGTTCAGCGCCAGAACCCCCAGCAGTCCCATAATGGAAATCAGCGTTTCCATTACCGTCCAGGTACGTAACGTTTCCCCGACGCTGAGATTAAAATAGCCTTTAAACAACCAGAATCCCGGATCGTTAACGTGTGAGGCAATCACGCTGCCCGCGCCAGTTGCCAGCACCATCAGCGCCGGGTCAGCATGGGTGACGTTAATAATCGGCAGCACCACACCCGCAGTGGTAATAGCGGCAACGGTCGCTGAACCGAGCGCGATGCGCAGCAAGGCGGCTACCGTCCAGCACATCAGTAGCGGAGAGAGTGAGGTGCCGGTCATCAGGTGCGAGATATACTGCCCCACGCCGCTGTCCACCAGAACCTGCTTAAACGCACCACCACCGGCGATGATAAACACAATCATCGCAATCGCGCCGATAGAGTCGCCAATGATATCCATAATTTGCTCAATCGTACGTCCGTTACGTCGACCAAGGGTAAAAATAGCGAGCACGATGGCGATAAACAACGCGACCGCAGGGTTACCGATAAATTCAAAAAACACCCGCACGCTGTTGGTTTTTGGCAGCGTAATTTCGCATACCGCCGCTACTGCCATCAGTATTACCGGGATAACCGCCGCAAAGATACTGTTCCAGAATGATGGCATCTCTTCTTCGGTGAACAAATGTGGGTTGAATAAACCTTCCGGTGGCGCTTTCTCAAAACGGGTCAGCAGCTTGGAAAACAGTGGTCCGGCGACAATCACCGTCGGGATAGTAATGATAAATCCGTACAGCAGCGTGGTCCCCAGGTTCGCCTCGAAAATCGTGGCGATCGCCGTTGGGCCCGGATGCGGCGGCAGAAAACAATGAGTAACAGAAAGGGCGGCAACCATTGGCACGCCGACATACAGCAGCGGCAGGCCAGATGAGGCAACCACTGTAAATACCAGCGGTAGCAGCAGAACAAAACCGACTTCGAAGAACATCGCCAGACCGACGACCAACCCGGTGATTACCAGCGCCCACTGCACGCGCTTTTTCCCGAACGTACTAATCAGCGTGGTGGCGATGCGTTGGGCCGCACCAGTATCGGAAATTAGCTTCCCGAGCATTGCGCCGAAACCCAGGATCATCGCCAGTCCGCCAAGCGTCCCGCCGATGCCGTTTTGTATTGAGTGCAGAACGGCCTGTGCATCCATCCCTTCGGCAAAACCGACGACAGCCGCAACCAGTACAAGGGCAATAAAGCCGTTAACTTTAAAGCCAATCATCAGGACCAGAAGCAGCGCGACGCCTGCCGCAATTATTATTAATGGCATAATCGTTTCTCTTATACACCCGTCATACTTCAAGTTGCAGGTGTGTGGGCTGCGCTCACTCACCCGAATCACTTACTCAAGTAAGCTCATCGGGTTCATTCACTTGCCGCCGTCCTGCAACTCGAATTATTTAGGGGGGGCCAAAAATGCAGCGCCTGGGCGCTGCGTGATGTTGCGTTGTGTTGTATCAGACGGCGACCAGCATGCCGCCATCGACAAACAACAGGTGTCCGTTAACAAAATCTGACGCTTTGGAAGAAAGGAATACCGCTGCGCCAATCAGCTCCTGCGGATCGCCCCAGCGTGCGGCTGGCGTACGTTTGCACAGCCAGGAGGTGAAGGCTTCGTCCTCGACCAACGCTTTGGTCATTTCGGTTTTGAAGTAGCCAGGCGCGATACCGTTCACCTGAATATTGTGGCGCGCCAGCTCAACGCACATCCCGCGGGTGAGCATTTTCACCGCGCCTTTCGATGCGGCATACGGCGTAATGGTGTCACGCCCCAGTTCGCTCTGCATGGAGCAGATATTGATGACTTTCCCGGCCTGGCGTTCAACCATGCGACGGGTCACCGCTTGTGATACCAGGAATACCGCCGTCTGGTTAACGGCAATGACGTCGTTCCAGTCCTGCTCCGGGAACTCGGTGAACGGATGGCGGCGCTGGATACCGGCGTTATTCACCAGTACGTCGATCGGACCAATATCTTTTTCGATATGTTCGATGGCAGCATCAATATCCTGTTTATGCGTAACATTAAAAGGTGCAGCAACGGCGCGAATACCTTCCTGCTGCAGTTTCGTAACAGCGGCTTCTGCGCGTTCTGGCGTAATATCATTGACGATAATCTGCGCGCCATATTTACCGAGCCCAGTCGCCAGTAAATAACCAATTCCCTGAGCCGAACCGGTGATCAGAATATTTTTGCCGTCCAGTGAAAAAAGATCGTTCATCATGCTATTCCTTATTGTCTGTCTTCGAATACGAGCTGGACTTTTGCCGCCTGGGTTTTATCCCCGGCGAAAATCAGCGCTTGTTCGAGGTCGGTAAACGGATATTCGGCGCTCAGTAATGGCAGCGGATCGATAACGTTATTCGCCAACCACGACACCGCCGTGTTGAATTCAGTGGTAAAGCGGAAGGAGCCTTTGAGAGAGATTTCTTTGCCGATCAGCATCATCATCGGGAACTCCGGCACGGCGCCGCCCATGCCAACCTGTACCATCACACCTTTCGCGCGGGTGACTTCCAGGCAGGTGGTAATCGAGGAGGGATGCCCGGAGACTTCGAAACTGACGTCGAAATAGCCTTTCTCTTTTTTCCATTCGTCGAGAGAGTCCTGCTGCGGATTAATGAGCGTATCCGCTCCCATCTGCTGTGCCAGCGTGAGTGAACGCGGACTAATGTCAGCACAAACAATCTCTGCCGCGCCAAGCGTTTTCACCGCGCTGACGATCAGACAGCCGATAGGGCCAACACCGGAAATAAATACGCGCTTGCCCTGCAGATCGCCCGCTTCATGTGCGGCGTGGATCGCCACCGCCAGCGGTTCGGCAAAGGCCATCACTTTTTCATCTGCCTGCTGCGGGTAGGGAATACATTGCGCAGTATCGACGGTTTTAAACTGAGTAAAGCCGCCGTCAACGTGGGGAAAATACATGGCGCTGCCAAAAAAGCGCATTTCCGTGCACTGGTTTTCTTCATGCTGCAAACAGTATTTACAGTGACCACAAGGCTTAGACGGATTAATAGCAATCGACTGACCTTCATGTAATTCTTTTGAATCACTATGGACAACTTTACCAATGACTTCATGGCCTAAAATCATCGGCGCTTTTACGGTAAAGTTACCAACTTTACCTTCCTGATAATAATGTAAATCGGAACCGCAAATACCACCTCGGGTAATTTGTACCAATGTTCCTTTATTATTCCATTCAATATTTTGGTCTGTAATGGCAACAGTTTTCTTACCCGCGACAACGCAGGATTGTGTTTTGACTTGCATAAATGCCTCACTGGTCAGGTAGTAACCTCGGCAGCATTTAAACGGTTTTATTTGTTATTATTTGTGACATAGATCACGCTGGAAAATTGTTACACTACAATGTTACGCATAACGTGATACGCCTTGTAATTCTCAGCAGCAGCGCTAAAAAAGCGTGAAATTCCTAATGTGGGAAGCGTAGTATCGCGGCATGGAAACAGGAATCTGGAGTTTTTTTGATGGCCGGGGAAAGTTATATTTTGATGGGCGTTTCGGGTAGCGGTAAATCATTAATTGGCAGTAAGATTGCCGCTGTATTATCGGCTAAATTCATTGATGGTGATGATCTCCATCCAGCTAAAAATATTGATAAAATGTCTGAAGGCATTCCGCTAACCGATGAAGACCGACTCCCCTGGTTAGCACGATTAAATGACGCCTCATACAGCCTGTATAAAAAAAATGAGACCGGCTTTATTGTCTGCTCGTCATTAAAAAAACAGTATCGCGATATATTGCGCCAGGGTAGTCCTAATGTGCATTTCCTGTGGCTGGACGGCGATTACGAGACCATTCTGGCGCGCATGCAGCGTCGGGCAGGACATTTTATGCCAGTGGGTTTGCTGAAAAGTCAGTTTGATGCGCTGGAATGCCCGCAGGATGATGAACACGATATTGCCCGTATTGACGTGAACCACGACATCGAACATGTGACGGAACAGTGCCGCCAGGCGGTACTCGCGTTTCGTAACGGGCAATAAGCTCAGCCCCGGATGGGACTGAGCCACTGCATCAGAAGTCGGCTTTCAGCACTACGCGGTAGCGGGCTTTGCCGTCACGCACGTGCTGGATAGCTTCATTAATTTGCGACATCGGGTACAGCTCGGTGGTTGGAGATACTTTACTGCGCCCGGCAAACTTCATCAGCTTGCGCAGCTCAAAAGGTGTGCCGGTCGCTGAACCGGAGATACTGCGATCGCCGGCAATTAAAGTGAACGCCGGAACCGGCAGCGGCTTCAGCACCGCGCCGACGGTATGGAAGTTACCGCCGTAGGCCAGCGCTTCAAAATAGGGCTGCCAGTCGAGATCGACGTTAACCGTATTGATAATCAGATCGAACTGGCCCGCCAGCACTTTTAATGCCCGCGGGTCACGGCTGTTGACCACTTTATCCGCTCCCATCGCCAGCACTTCCTGCTCTTTCGCCGGGTTTGAACTGAACGCCGTCACTTCACAACCCATCGCGTGCAGCAACTTAATAGCGATATGCCCCAGACCGCCGATACCGATCACCCCGACGCGGCTGGTGGCTGTAATGTGATGCATCAGCAGCGGTTTGAATACCGTGATGCCGCCGCACAGCAGAGGTCCCGCAGCCGCAATATCGATGCTCTCCGGCAGCGGGATCACCCATTGCCAGTCGGCACGCAGCTTCTCGGCAAAGCCACCGCGATTGAGAATGGTGGGAACAGAACCTTCCAGACAGTTAATCTGATTGCCGCTGATACAGGCATCGCAGTGCCCGCAGCTACGTGCCGTCCAGCCAATGCCAACGCGTTGACCGATCTTCAGCCCTTTATCCTGCGCCGCACTGCCGAGCGCGGCCACGCGACCAATGACCTCATGTCCGGCAACCAGCGGATACTGAGAGAATCCCCATTCGTTGTCGATCATCGACAAATCGGAATGGCAGATACCGCAGTAGTCGACCTGCACCTCGACATCTTCCGGCTTTAACTCACCCGCATCATATTCGTAGAGTTCGAGTTCGCTGCCCGCCGCTTTTGCGGCGTAGCTTTTTATCATCGACATCATGTTCCCCTCATGTGGTGTTGAACTGGAAGTGTAGAGCATGGGGTAACGGGGCGCTTCGCAGAAGGGGGGATTAAGGTGGTTGTTGCGGGGGATAAACTGTGATGGTGATTGCAGGCGCGTAACGTAATGCTGAAATTTTCAACACTTAGCGCGCAAGGTACATGCTGGCGCTTGCATGGTGGCGCATGACAGGTATAATCCACAACGTTTTCCGCATCCCTTCCGTGCCGGAGTGGCGAAATCGGTAGACGCAGTTGATTCAAAATCAACCGTAGAAATACGTGCCGGTTCGAGTCCGGCCTTCGGCACCAAAAGCATGTAAATAGACCTCAACTGAGGTCTTTTTTTATGTCTGAAATCCGCGCCACACAAGGCTTTCCACGATTTTCTCCTCAACTGAAGTCAACCTAACTCAACCCACATCAATAAGCCTGTGAGTATACTAATGAGTATATTTGCCGATTCGATATTGCTTGTATACTCACGAAATACCAATGGAAGGAGGACCATTATGGCCCTAACGGATACTAAAGTTCGTTCTGCGAAACCTGAGGAGAAAGAGTATTCACTTGTTGACGGTGACGGCATGTTTTTACTTGTAAAACCTAACGGTTCCAAGTATTGGCGATTTCGTTTCCGTTTTGGCGGTAAACAGCATTTGATGGCGTTCGGTGTCTATCCTGAAATTTCACTGGCGGATGCCAGGAAGAAAAGGGAAGAAGCCAGAAAGCTGGTAGCTGCTGGTATCGATCCTCGTGAGCATAAACGTGCTGCGAAAGAAGAGCAGGCGAAAGAGATTATTACTTTCGAGAAGGTTGCCAGAGAGTGGCTTGCGACTAACCAAAAATGGTCTGAAGATCATGCTAATCGCGTAAAAAAGAGCCTGGAGGACAATATCTTCCCGGCAATTGGTGCTCGCAATATTGCTGAACTGGGTACCCGCGATCTGTTAATTCCCATTAAAGCCGTCGAGACATCAGGCCGTCTTGAAGTGGCCTCCCGTCTTCAACAGCGCACCACGGCCATCATGCGTTATGCGGTTCAAAGCGGGTTGATTGATTACAACCCGGCGCAGGAGATGGCTGGAGCCGTCGCATCTGGCAATCGACAACATCGCCCGGCGCTGGAATTAAAGCGCATCCCTGAATTACTTCAGAAAATAGACGGCTATACCGGCAGGCCGTTAACCCGTTGGGCAACGGAACTCACTTTGCTTATCTTTATTCGATCCAGTGAGCTGCGTTTTGCTCGCTGGTCAGAGATCGATTTTGAAACGTCAATGTGGACCATCCCGCCTGAGCGAGAACCTATTCCCGGCGTGAAACATTCTCAGCGAGGATCAAAGATGCGTACACCTCATCTGGTGCCGCTTTCAAGGCAGGCGCTGGCAATCCTGAAGCAGATAAAACAGTTTTGCGGAGAACATGAGTTGATTTTCATTGGCGATCACGATCCGCGCAAGCCCATGAGTGAAAACACGGTCAACAGTGCTCTGCGGGTTATGGGTTATGACACTAAAGTTGAAATTTGCGGCCACGGCTTCCGTACAATGGCTTGTAGTTCGTTGATTGAGTCAGGGCTATGGTCGAAGGATGCGGTGGAGCGCCAAATGAGCCATATGGAACGTAATTCAGTGCGCGCGGCATATATTCATAAGGCGGAATTTATCGATGAACGTAGGCTGATGCTGCAATGGTGGGCTGATTTTCTGGATGCTAACCGGGATAATGGGATTCCGCCGTTTGACTATGCAAAGATCAATCGCGGTAGGCGCAATTGATGCGCTGGCGGTAAACCAGTTGTAGATTTATGTTCGCTATTAAACCCAAACCGTAAGGCCCGAAATGCGTCAGTTTGGCAGGGCTTACCTGCTTGCCGGTTAACGGAGTTGAGTTGACAACACTGCTTTCCAGGGAGCTGAAAGGCTAGGGGCAAACATTGTCTTGACGCCAAGAATACTGATCTGGATAAAACTATGCTAGGAAGAACGGATAATCCGCTAGACAGCAACATTTAAAATAAATACAACATTAAAGTAATCGCTGCTGTTGTTCTCTGCGCAGCCCTAAAATCATCACCTTATCAAATATGCCGATCATGACATTTAGGATGCATCTCGGCATTACTTAGGAAAGGAAGCCAGATGAAAATTGAATATATTGATATCCAGAACTACAGAAAGCTTAAAACTTGCAGAATTCGTCTGACTGACGAAGAAACACTGCTCGTTGGGGCAAATAACAGCGGCAAGACGTCAGCAATGGATGCGCTTATTTTCTTTCTGGATCAACGAGGAAGAACGGCTGCGAGCATCGCATCGGGTAAATCTCCATCTTCACGAAAATTAGGCGCAGCCGATTTCACCCTATCAAATTGGCATCAGCTTAATCAATTTGGTCAAGCATGGGCGAACGCCGAAGAGGTTGGCGAAAAAATCAGTGACTGGCAGCCCTTATGCCCAACGCTGGATGTCTGGTTAAAAGTCGAGAAAAATGAAGTCCATCGGGTACGGCACCTAATACCGACATTAAAATGGGATGGCGGACTGTTAGGCATTCGGATGATTTATCAACCCAAAGATCTTGATGCCCTAAAAGCAGACTTTATTGCCCACTTCAAGGCCGCTGAGCAGCTTAAAATCTCGGCAGAAAAAAATGCCGAAAAAGCTCAAGGTGGTTCAGCATCTGAGCTCAGTGATTTCAAATTTTCAGTCTGGCCGGGATCGTTGCGTGAATACCTTGAAAGAGAGGTGTCTAAAGCTTTTGAGATAAAATCTTACATCCTAGATCCCGCAAAACTTATCACGGACCAAGGAAGCAAATTCCTCCCTCAGGTTCTTGTCGAGGGGCAACTTCCGCTAGATTTTTATCCTTTCAATGGACTGTTCAAAGTAGATATCATTGATGCTACTCGTGGGTTTTCAGATCCCTATGTGGCAACAGGTTCTCAGCATGGTGCCTCTAATCTGGCTAGCCAGATTAACCAGTACTACAATCGGCATTTAAATCCTACCGATCTTCCTTGTGACGAAGATTTGGATGCCCTCGAAGCCATCGCCTATGCTCAACACTCCTTTGATGGAAGACTTAACAAGGTGTTTAACAAACCCTTGAAAGAGATAGAGACGCTGGGGTATCCGGGGTTCAGCGATCCCCATATCAGATTATCTAGCAGGGTTAATCCGATCGATAATTTGGACCACGAAGCGGCCATTCTTTTTGAGATCCAGAAAACTAGCCACGCCGCAGGGGTGCCTCTGATGAGTCTGTCAGAGAAATATAACGGGCTTGGCTACAAAAATCTGATATCCATGGTTTTTACAATGATGAGCTTTAGGGATCAATGGATGCGCGTCGGTAAAGCCGGCCTAAGAAAACCAGAGGAAGATGTCTTTGTTGAGCCTCTTCACCTTATTCTGATTGAAGAGCCGGAAGCTCACCTGCACGCGCAGGTTCAGCAGGTGTTTATCAAAAAAGCTTATTCGGTGCTGCGCAATCATGATGATTTGCGGACTTCCAAGAGGTTCTCGAGCCAACTGGTGGTCAGCACACATTCAAGCTACCTTGCGCATGAAGTGGGCTTTGAAAAGCTCAGGTACTTCAAACGTAAACCCGCTACAGGTCCGCATGACGTGCCGACTGCGGACGTTATTGATCTGTCCTGTACTTTTGGCAACGGTAAAATCCGCTCGGATGATGTCTTACAAACGGCTCAGTTCGTGGCTCGCTATCTCAAAACCACACACTGCGATCTCTTTTTTGCGAACGGGATTATTCTAGTCGAGGGGGCGGCAGAACGTATCCTGATGCCGCATTTTATCCGTAATAATCCCAACGCTAATACAAGTTTGGACAACAGCTACATTTCGATTCTGGAGGTAGGAGGAGCCCATGCTCACCGGCTGAGGGCATTGATTGACATACTTGGGATTCCCACCCTTGTCGTCACTGATACGGATGCTCAAAAGCCTCCACTCAAACTACCGGCAGATGTTCAAAAAGTTAGCTCAGGAAATAAACCCAAAGCTATCAGGCCTGAATTTGGCAAGGGATATATTACTGGCAGCCATACCATAAAAATTTGGCTCGATGTTGAGGGAGGGCTGGATACGGTCCTTAGAATGCCGGAGCATGAGAAAATTCGTGGTAAGGTCAGGATTGCATTTCAATATGGTATTCCCATTAAATTTGGAAAAGAGGAGGAGGCCGAGGCTTTCCCTTACACATTTGAAGATGCTATTGCATTGACGAATCCCGAGTTGTTCAAAAAAGTAGAAAAACCTACCGGGATGATGAAAAAAATGCAGGATGCTCTTAACCTCGATACGCTTGAACAGTGCTGTGAAAAACTCTATTTGGCACTCAAAGATGACAAAGCCGAGATGGCACTCGATTTATTGTACTGTGCTGACCCCGCCGAACTCGCCGCGCCTAAATATATTCAAGAGGGGCTGGACTGGCTTAAAAAAGAGCTGGAAGTGGCGAGTAGAGACCTTACGCCGGAAGTGCCGAAAGTCACTGACGTTTGGGAGGGGGAATAATCATGGAGACACCATCCACGAACGAACCTGTGGTAGAAGAGCTTTTCAGTTATCTTGATCTGGAGAATCCCAGAAGTTTTCTGCTTTTTGCCGGTGCGGGATCTGGAAAAACCCGTACGTTGGTCAGTGTGCTGGAGAAAATGAAACAAAGGTATTCTTCGGAGCTGTCTAGATGCGGAAAAAGAATAGGCATTATTACGTTTACAAATGCAGCCTGCGAGGAAGTACAACGGCGATTATTTTTTGATGCCAATTTCATGGTTTCAACCATACACAGTTTTTGCTGGGACTTGATCAACCCATTTACATCAGATATAAAGTTATGGCTTAAAAATGAACTCGAGAAGAGTATTGAACAACTCACCCGCGACATTGAAAAAAGCAGAAAACCTGATGGTATTACGGCGCAAAGAAACAGACGGAGTTTAGCCAGCAAAACGAAACGGCTGCAATACCTCGATAAAATTCAAAAATTCAGCTATTCCCCTACAAGCAACAGGCCTGAAAAAGGGGCGTTAAATCATAGTGAAGTGATCAACGTCACCGCTTATCTCCTCCAAAATGAAGCTCTACTCAGAGAGATTTTATTTAGCAGATTCCCAGTGCTTTTGATTGATGAAAGCCAAGACACGAATAAATATCTTATCGAATCGTTAATTATGACACAGCAGGAGCATCCCACCAAATTCTGCATTGGATTGTTCGGCGATATGATGCAGCAGATATTCAGCGGGGGAAAATCCGACTTAGCCTCTCCTCTACCCCCTGGATGGGAGTCACCAGAGATAATAATTAATCACCGTTCACCAGTGAGAATTGTCACTTTGATTAACTCCATCAGGCAATTCAATGATGCATATATTCAGGAGCCGCGCCCTGACGCCCAGCCTGGAACTGCGCGCTTGTTTGTGGTTGACATGAACACCCACAAGGAAAGAGCCGATATTGAGCGTCAGGTCGCTGAATATATGGCTGAACAGGCGGCTGATACTGAATGGAATAACAAACAATCAGTCATGGTACTGACGCTTGAACACCATATGGCTGCCAGACGTGGTGAGTTCGAAAACTTCTTTCTGCCCCTTCTAGAGGTCGAAAGATTGGGTGATGCAGCAATCAATGGGGATAGTCAAGAGATAACATTCTTATCCTCACAACTATGGCCACTTATTGACGCAATTCGCAGTGATGATGATTTTAAAATTGCTACAATCATGCGTAAGTACTCCCCTGTTTTTTCGAGTTCGCGCCTCGAATATGCAGACGATCCACTATTGCTCTTCCGTGAAGCACAATGCCAAATAGACAAGATAAAAGTGCTTCTTGGCGAGAACTTGGCGTTCCCCATTCTAGAAGTGTGCAAACTGATTCATGAAGGGGAATTGCTGATCTTGCCTGAGGCTTTCCAGCTTCACCTAGCGCTGGTGCCACATAAGGATGATGAATCCACGGAGGAAGTGGACGTCAACAAAGAGCATGAAGCATGGAGCAGATCTTTGAGCGCATCCGTCCGTGAACTGGAAAATTATATTAGCTATATTTCATCTACATCTTCCTACGATACTCATCAGGGAGTGAAGGGACTGCAGTTTCCTCGAGTCATGGCTATTCTGGATGATGAAGAGGCCCGTGGATTCATGTTTAGTTACGATAAGCTACTGGGCGTCATACCGCACTCTAAAACGGATCAGGAAAACGAAAGTGCGGGGGGTGACTCTTCGCCTAAAAGATCGCGCCGCCTTTTTTATGTTATCTGCAGCAGGGCACAGGAGAGCCTCGCTGTCGTTGCATACACTAAAGCGCCCTATTTAGTTGAACGGACCGTAATTGAGTCAGGTTGGTTCGTAAAGGAAGAAATTATGCATATGTGAACGGGGCCATGTATGGTGAAGGATAATGAGGATGACTTTCCAAAGGAGCAGAATACCGCGATTGGGTACCGGTCAATTTAAAAAATCAGGCATATAGATTTATGGCAAGTTCTGTTTTGGTACAGTGGGGACACTCCAATATAATTGACAAGTGAAGCCACTACAATAGGTGGCTTTATTTATATTCATCGGGTAAGGATTGCTATCCTAAATAAATCTGGAAGCTATCAATATTGAATATATTAATAGGCAGGCTCAGTTCATTGTGTTAATTATTCTTTCAGCCAAATGTCCTCTTATGGCTGTGAGTTCAAATGATGCACGCAATACACTTATTGAACCGTTCTGCGGGTGATTCATAGTCTAGCGTTTTTCTCGGCCTTTCGTTGAGCTGAGCAGGATATGTAGATGCAGGCTGAATGGTATGCTTCCGTAATCGTAATTAATTGGATTATATGTCTGAATTTTATGAAAAATAACTTGATGAGGGGGCCGTGGATAGTATTTTTATAAAATGGCCTTTTACTTATAAAAGGCCATTCCGATCCCAGATTACCAATAGGTTACTGATAATAGCCAGCAAAATTGCTGCTGAATAATAATTCTGCATTTTCAGCTACAGCTATAGCATTTCGTACATCTTGCTGTTTCAAATCTAACACCCGTAATTTACCTTTTACTTCGGCGACGGATTCGATTCGCCTATAAGCATCAGGATGGTGTTCGGCATATAGCGCCAGTCCTTTCAGTTTAGGCAAGGCATCAGCCAGATGAAGGCCATGTGGATCTACCAGGTCCACAATCATTTCGCCATCCTGTTCGGCAAAGAATAGGAAATCGGGACGAACAATTTTGTATTGTTCGGCTTCAACATAAGCGATTCCTAGTGACGACTGCCCTGTGTATTGTGGATTTCGATACCAGAAAGCAAATCCTTCACGTTTGGTTTCGATCTCAAAAACCGTGGTTTCCCAATGGTTCAACTGAGCCGGATAATTCCCGTTTTCGTCACACAACAAATGGTGTTTCCAGACAGGAAGGTCGGTTTCCTTCTCACCTTCACGCGCCCTGGTCATTTCAAACTTGTTCTCCGGCTTGACCAGATCCACGTCCTGCGGTTCGGTACTCATTTCGGCGATTTGACGATAAGCCTCTCTACGCTCATCTTTCAAGGTCTTAATCTGCTGCGTGTACTCAGCCAGCCACGCCTTCGCCAGTTTATCAGCCTCGGCATCGAAGTAATCCTGCACCTCCATCACTAGCCCCAAACCAGCAACGGTCACACGAGCTTCCATGATTGCTTCCAAATACTCCTCAGCATCCTCTTCTCGATCCGCGACCTTATCGGCCAGATATTCGACATAGGTACGTGAAACATCTGGGCTGAAGATTCGGGCTGCGCGCCGGTAGGCGTCATCAATCACCGCTACGTCCGCCTCCTCCCAGAATTCGTTGAAGGTCATTGCTTTATTCTTCAGGCTGGCAACTACAGCTTTACCATCCACTACGAGCACTGCATTGCGCTTGTTTTTGATTTTTTCAGCATTTTCTGTTTGGAATTTGTCCAGGACAGCGTGCAAAGCAGCATGGGCTTTCCTGACTGCCCCATCAAGAATGCCGTCATCAACCAGTTCCTGTGCCAGCGCGGTCAGACGTCTGGCTGGTCTGGCTCCTTTCTGTGGTCGGGTTTGTGAAGGTAGCGCTTCAAATACTTCCCATACGGCAGCTGAAGCCGCCGGGTTAGGTTTCATCTCCACAGGGTTAACCAAGATACGTCCGCTCGGAGGGGATGTATCATCGCCCTTAAACAGGGTATTGACGACATCTCTCACTGTATTGGTATTAAACTTGGGCAACAGGCATTCGACAGAGTTTAAGCGCTCATTACCCGGAATACGTCTGGCCAGTGGAGTTCGTACCATACGCCCCAGTAATTGCGTAATATGCGTTTTGTCGCTGGCAGCGCGGAAGGAAACCATTACTTCGGCACGCGGGCAATCCCAGCCAGTGCTGATTGCATCTTTAGCAATCAGTACTCGCACCCAAGTTGATTCCTGCACCCGCTGCGGTTCAATATAATGTACCTGGTGTTGGCCGAAACGCTGTGTGGTATGTTCACCGAAAACATGAGCAACACTGTCAATGGGCAATTCGGGGTAGCGAGAGAATAGCGTATCCAGCCAACGCCCCACTTCGTTCGGGTCAGGCGTATTGGGTACCTGGAATACCATCAGCGGCACTACTTCGCGCGCAGTTTCCTGCTGTTTTGCATACTCTGCCCAGGCATCGGTCACTTCCCTGAGTCTGTCGGCAGCACGGCGTACCCATACAGTATCGAAGTCTCCGGCTTCATCCGGTACACCAAGAATGATATCGTCCTTGATAAGTCCCGATTCCTGCACTTTAGCTGAGTCAACCACCACGTTCGGCAGTTTGACATGATGACCGGCATTGGCAATAGCATTGTCGAAACGTTCAACTGTGGCAGAAATACCCCACACTACTGGAATACCTTTCACTCCAGCCGAACCATTGATTAGACGTTGCACAATAGTACTCTTAGCAGCTTCACTGGAAGCCGTTGACGAACCCATACCTCTGTGCGCTTCGTCAAGCACCAGATAGAGGGTTAGATCCGGGTCTTCAATGGTGTTCTGGATGGTATCCCATAGCGTATAAGCCTGTGCATCAGGAGCTGCTTCGAAGAGCCCGCCTTTATCATCGAACCCGCGTACCAGCAGGCTTTTTTTGCCAAACTTCTGCGTGTTAAGGAAATAGATTTTTCCAGCCTGAAATTTGCGCCGACTGAAAGGATGTTCAACCACAACCATATCGTTGTAGTTGATACGGTCACTGGCTTCCATCAAGCGAAAGCGGGTTTGCTCGTTCAGTGCAGGATCGTCACTGAACCAGATTACTACCGCGCCAGGATCGGCATCGAAATTAAACTCGTCGTCGCCATGAAACAATGCTTCAAACGCAGCGGCAGCCATGACGGTCTTACCCGCACCGGTCACAGCCGTTAAGGAGAAGGCGCTCTTGTCATTTTCGTTATGCCAGAAACGGCGAGCTTTTCTGAGATTCACCAGCGAATCACGTACAGCATCACGCTGGTAGTCTTTGAGAGTGAACTTCATTCTGTTAATTCCCCACTGGTGAAGCTGAAATTGGTCAGGTACGATTCATACAAACGTACCGGCTCAACACCTTTTGGCAGACGTCTGGTGACAGCTTGGAAGTGGCGGTCATCGTCAGTGACGATAAAGGCTACTCGTATGTCACTGGTTTGGCTAATGGCTTCAATGAAAGGCGTAGCCTGATCTACGACTGACAGCAGGCCATAGGTATCTGCCACCGCCCATCCTTCAAGAGGCAGTGTGTCAATACGTTTGCCGCGTGCCCCTGCGCGTAGCCAGAGTAACGGCGCAATTCGGGTATAAGCCAAGTTGTGACTAACTGATTTCTCAGCTTCGTAGGTTAGGGTAAAAAACTCAGCATTTTCCTCAATACCTTCAGAGATTGGGAATAAATCGGTAAATTTATAATCACCTTTAATCGGTTTACCATCGGGAGTCTTGCCTGTGATGGCAGCAAGCACACGTGGCTTGGTTATATAGTCACATATACCCCATTTTTCCCATTCGGGATCACCTGGTCGAAGGCCCTGTTCACGCAACAGTTTTTGTTCATCGGCCGCTACTTCGTTGTTAGTGACAGATATGCACTGACGGCAACCTCCGTCTTGCTTGTTCAGACGCATGACTGCGTGGGCAGTGGTTCCAGAACCACTGAAAAAGTCAAGCACTACTGCATTAGGATTATTTATTACAAAAAATCTGAGCGCATCTTCAACGGCGTAGAGTGATTTTGGGAATGGAAAGGTACGGCCCGGGAGCAAAGACCGAAGTAGATTTGAACCATGATGCCCTGCGCTATGACTAGAGACATTCCAAATAGTTGTTGGCCGGTATTCTGCTTGAGTAGTTTCCCCATTTTCATTTTCAGTTATGATAGAACCATCATAATTATGACCTATTACTTTATATTCTCCACTCGCAACTTTTGCTCTTTCACCAGCCTTAAGATATGCAATAGCAGTTTCTGTACCATTTGGCTTGCCTAATCGTGCATGGCCTTCAAGAATTAGATTACGTAATGCCTCTGGTCCTACTTGCCAGCGACCTTCTGAAGAATCTCTTCGCAGAGGCCATATGGCTACACAACCATCAGGAATACTGATAGATGATCTTTCAACATTTATAGCTATTGGATCACCAACGGAGTGGAATTTCGAGCAATCTGATGTCAAAAATATCGGGTAAAACATTTGAGGTCTAGCTTGGCGGGTAGCTTCAGTGCCCGTTCTTTTTAAACTAGCCCAATGAATAGACCCTCGCACAGTACTTGTTTCTTGCCCATTTGACCATTCTTCAGGAAGCCGCAGGGGCGTCACACTTGAATTACCAAAATAGACAAAATAAATGTATTCATCTGAGCGTTTGAACTGAGTTCCCCGAGTGCTACCTTGAGGGGATATAACGCTACTGACCATTTGAATTTTTGCATTTTGAAACGTTTGTTCAAGCAACAGCCCTAGCCGTAAATATTCTTTCTCATCAATAGTCACGATTAGCACTGAATTATCTGGGTTCAATAATTCTTGCGCAATAAGCAAACGACGTTCCATAAAAGCCAGCCACTTACTATGTCGATAAATATCGTCACCTTCGACATAATCGTTATTGTATTTCCAGTCTTTTGCTCCCGTGTTATATGGTGGGTCAATATAGATGACGTCTACCTTGCCCCTGTGCGTGTAGGTCAACGCTTTCAACACATGGTAGTTCTCGCCATTGATTACTGAATGGTAAGGTTTGTCACCACCACGCTGTACTTTTCCTGTACTGACCAGACCCGGCCAGATCGTGTCACGAAATTCAGCTATAACCACTAGGTCACTTAGCGTTACTGTCTGAGTCTCGACATCAGCTGCGCCCAGCAATTCTAGATCGGCTGTCTTCTTCGCTTTATGGATTGCTTTCACTTGCCACAATCGCTGGTCACCTTTCTTGGTGGAGCCACGTTCTGGCAAAATGCGCACTTTATCTCCCTTGCGCACTGGTCGCAATGGTAACTCTACGACTTCAGGGCTATGTCGCTCGAAATTCAGCCCGAAGGGAAGACGTGACGACAGGATCTTGATTTCTCGATCAAGATCAGCGCCCAGTTGCGGGTCTTTGGCCTTCGCTTTAGCTATTAAATCAGTCAGCCTGGACATATATTCCTTGTTTCTTATCAATTTTAAGCATTGTAGGTTCTTAACGTTCGGCTCTCAGGAAAGCCCAATACGTTGATTCACAGAAGGAATCAGAACGCTGAAAAATTGGCGGTAATATTAACACTATGCAATGAATTCGGCGATCCCAAAACCGAGAGTTTCGGGGGGGGGGGGCCTTTGGTTCTGGATACACATTCGGGTAATGGTGGTGTTCGACCTCTGCCATGTTCAAACTTTGGGGACAGCTGGTTATCCCAGTGTTTTGATGAAACAGTTGGACAGGTTTCGACGTCGGTTAACCAGCGAATCAATGTCAGGCCAAAGCGCCATTCTGACCACCAGCAATCGTGGATTCGCTTTCAGTGCCTGTCTTCTGTGGGGCATCATGACTGCTAAAGGCAACAGCTACGATAATGCCTGTGCAGAAGGAAAGCTTCTTTCATTCACTGAAGATGGAATGCGTGCACGGATAGCGCTTTGTCAGCCGTGAACTGATGCGAATGGCTGTGTTTAATTATATCTATTGTGATTACAAGAGCTGGCCTCGTCACAGTGCCTGTGGCGGTCTCAGCCCGGAACAGTTGAAAACCAGAACCTCGCTTAGGGAAGGTGCGAACAAGTTCCTGATATGAGATCATCATATTCATCCGGAGCGCATCCCAGAGGGACATCATGAGCCATCAACTCACCTTCGCCGATAGTGAATTCAGCACTAAGCGCCGTCAGACCCGAAAAGAGATTTTCCTCTCCCGCATGGAGCAGATTCTGCCATGGCAGAATATGACCGCTGTCATCGAGCCGTTTTATCCCAAGGCGGGCAATGGCCGACGGCCCTATCCGCTGGAGACCATGCTGCGTATTCACTGCATGCAGCATTGGTACAACCTGAGCGACGGTGCCATGGAAGATGCCCTGTACGAAATCGCCTCCATGCGCCTGTTTGCCCGATTATCCCTGGATAGCGCCCTGCCGGATCGCACCACCATCATGAATTTCCGCCACCTGCTCGAGCAGCATCAACTGGCCCGTCAATTGTTCAAGACCATCAATCGCTGGCTGGCCGAAGCAGGCGTCATGATGACCCAAGGCACTTTGGTGGATGCCACCATCATTGAGGCACCCAGCTCTACCAAGAACAAAGAGCAGCAACGCGATCCGGAGATGCATCAGACCAAGAAAGGCAATCAGTGGCACTTTGGCATGAAGGCCCACATTGGTGTCGATGCCAAGAGTGGCCTGACCCACAGCCTGGTCACCACCGCGGCCAACGAGCATGACCTCAATCAGCTGGGTAATCTGCTTCATGGAGAGGAGCAATTTGTCTCAGCCGATGCCGGCTACCAAGGAGCGCCACAGCGCGAGGAGCTGGCCGAGGTGGATGTGGACTGGCTGATCGCCGAGCGTCCCGGCAAGGTAAAAACCTTGAAGCAGCATCCGCGCAAGAACAAAACGGCCATCAACATCGAATACATGAAAGCCAGCATCCGTGCCAGGGTGGAGCACCCGTTTCGCATCATCAAGCGGCAGTTCGGCTTCGTGAAAGCCAGATACAAGGGGCTGCTGAAAAACGATAACCAACTGGCGATGTTATTCACCCTGGCCAACCTGTTTCGGGTGGACCAAATGATACGTCAGTGGGAGAGATCTCAGTAAAAACCGGAAATAACGCCAGAAATGGTGGAAAAAATAGCCTAAATAGGCTGATTCGATGTGTTTGCGGGAAAAAAATCGGCCCAGATCCGCGAAATTTTAATCA
>NZ_JAOWGO010000024.1:0-137498 GCF_030333105.1 Citrobacter sp. Cm038
GGTTCTTTAAGGTAAGGAGGTGATCCAACCGCAGGTTCCCCTACGGTTACCTTGTTACGACTTCACCCCAGTCATGAATCACAAAGTGGTAAGCGCCCTCCCGAAGGTTAAGCTACCTACTTCTTTTGCAACCCACTCCCATGGTGTGACGGGCGGTGTGTACAAGGCCCGGGAACGTATTCACCGTGGCATTCTGATCCACGATTACTAGCGATTCCGACTTCATGGAGTCGAGTTGCAGACTCCAATCCGGACTACGACATACTTTATGAGGTCCGCTTGCTCTCGCGAGGTCGCTTCTCTTTGTATATGCCATTGTAGCACGTGTGTAGCCCTACTCGTAAGGGCCATGATGACTTGACGTCATCCCCACCTTCCTCCAGTTTATCACTGGCAGTCTCCTTTGAGTTCCCGGCCGGACCGCTGGCAACAAAGGATAAGGGTTGCGCTCGTTGCGGGACTTAACCCAACATTTCACAACACGAGCTGACGACAGCCATGCAGCACCTGTCTCAGAGTTCCCGAAGGCACCAAAGCATCTCTGCTAAGTTCTCTGGATGTCAAGAGTAGGTAAGGTTCTTCGCGTTGCATCGAATTAAACCACATGCTCCACCGCTTGTGCGGGCCCCCGTCAATTCATTTGAGTTTTAACCTTGCGGCCGTACTCCCCAGGCGGTCGACTTAACGCGTTAGCTCCGGAAGCCACGCCTCAAGGGCACAACCTCCAAGTCGACATCGTTTACGGCGTGGACTACCAGGGTATCTAATCCTGTTTGCTCCCCACGCTTTCGCACCTGAGCGTCAGTCTTTGTCCAGGGGGCCGCCTTCGCCACCGGTATTCCTCCAGATCTCTACGCATTTCACCGCTACACCTGGAATTCTACCCCCCTCTACAAGACTCTAGCCTGCCAGTTTCGGATGCAGTTCCCAGGTTGAGCCCGGGGATTTCACATCCGACTTGACAGACCGCCTGCGTGCGCTTTACGCCCAGTAATTCCGATTAACGCTTGCACCCTCCGTATTACCGCGGCTGCTGGCACGGAGTTAGCCGGTGCTTCTTCTGCGAGTAACGTCAATTGCTGAGGTTATTAACCTCAACACCTTCCTCCTCGCTGAAAGTACTTTACAACCCGAAGGCCTTCTTCATACACGCGGCATGGCTGCATCAGGCTTGCGCCCATTGTGCAATATTCCCCACTGCTGCCTCCCGTAGGAGTCTGGACCGTGTCTCAGTTCCAGTGTGGCTGGTCATCCTCTCAGACCAGCTAGGGATCGTCGCCTAGGTGAGCCGTTACCCCACCTACTAGCTAATCCCATCTGGGCACATCCGATGGCAAGAGGCCCGAAGGTCCCCCTCTTTGGTCTTGCGACGTTATGCGGTATTAGCTACCGTTTCCAGTAGTTATCCCCCTCCATCGGGCAGTTTCCCAGACATTACTCACCCGTCCGCCACTCGTCACCCAAGGAGCAAGCTCCTCTGTGCTACCGTTCGACTTGCATGTGTTAGGCCTGCCGCCAGCGTTCAATCTGAGCCATGATCAAACTCTTCAATTTAAGTTTGATGCTCGTGAATTAAACTTCGTAATGAATTACGTGTTCACTCAGAGACTTGGTATTCATTTTTCGTCTTGCGACGTTAAGAATCCGTATCATTGAGTGCCCACACAGATTGTCTGATAAATTGTTAAAGAGCAGTTGCGACGCGCTTTGGCGCTCTGTCGCGAGGTCCCGTATAATACGTTTTCCTCATTCAGAGTCAAGCATTTATTTTTGCTTTTCTCTGCGAAGTTCTCAGTGGAACCCCGCTGACCCGGCGGCCTGTAGTCCGTTGTTCCGTGTCAGTGGAGGCGCATTATAGGGAGTTATTTCAGGCTGACAAGGGGAAATTTAAAATAACTTTCTGATTGCGTGTTTTTTCACCAAAACTGATTAAACCGTCAGCTTTTCGAGCGTTTTGAAGCCATAACGCTGCAAAACGGGCAATAATTGTTCAGCTTCTGTCGTCATTGCCATGCAGAAGGCAATGTTCTCATCAGTTGATTTCGCATCAGGCGCTTCATGTTCTAATAACCAAGCCGTTCGACGCGCAATCGCTGCTCCTGAATCCACCAGTCGCGTCCCTTCAGGAAGAACCTGCAAAAGTTCTTCCTGTAATAGAGGGAAATGCGTACATCCCAAGACCACCGTATCCGGTGGCTCTGGCATCCGTAGCCACGGCCGCAGAATACGACGCAGTTCCTCCAGGGAAACGGGTTCACCGTGGAGCTTCGCTTCAGCCAGCTCCACCAGCTCAGCAGATCCCAGCATTGCAATCTGGCATTCGTTAGCAAACCGCTCAATCAGTTCGTGCGTATAAGAGCGCTTTACTGTCGCACGCGTAGCCAGTAACCCGACGATGCCATTAGCCGTGAGTCGCGCCGCCGGTTTAATAGCAGGTACAACACCAACTACAGGGAAGGCGAACTTTTCGCGTAAGGCGGGGAGTGACACCGTACTTGCGGTATTACACGCGATGACAGCAAGTGAAAGGGGGTAGCGCTGCTGAACCGCAGTAACTATCTCAACGACACGCTCGACAATAAACTCCTCGCTCTTCTCTCCATAAGGAAAGGCAACGTTATCGAAAGCGTATATATAGTGGAGATCCGGCAAGAGATTCCGGATCTCATTGTAGACCGACAACCCACCGACGCCGGAATCAAACACCAGCACGGTGGGACGTGGATCAGAAGGTGTAGCTGCCAGACAAGGTGTATTCCCGTCCTGCAGTTTGGTAGCCATATACTGTCTCGTAATCTTTATCGAACAGGTTGGCGATTTTACCACGAACTGTCAGCTGTGAGGTGACCGGATATGAAAGTCCAATATCCCACAGACTAACACCACCTAGTTTAACCGGATGAGAAGTGCCGGTTGCTTCGTCATAGGCGTTGTCATTGCGCTGCCCCATATACTGGTAAGCCACATTCCAGCCGAGATCATAAATCTGCCCCGTCAGCTCATACTTCACCTGCTGTTTCGCACGGCGAGCAAGGGTCTTATTGGTTTCATCATCGCGCGGATCAACATATTGCAGCGTCAGGTGATGTTCCACCGGGCCGGTCGTCACATTCCCCGTCCACTCAAGCCCCTTAATAGTTGCCGACTTGACGTTGACATACTGGTTGAGGCCATTAGTGCTTTTATAGTCAATCAGGTTTTGAATTTCATAACGGTATGCCGAGAGACGCCAATCCAGTGGCCCGGTTAAACCATCAATCCCCGCTTCCCACTGTTTAGACTCTTCTGGCTTCAAATCCGGGTTGGCAGAGATACCAGAATAATATTCCGAAGCATAACGTGTAGCGCCAAACTGCTGACCCAGAGACGGCGCCAGAAAGCTGGTTCCGTAGGAAAGCGTTGCGCGATAGCCGTCCACAAACTCCCAACCGGCGGCGGTCTGCCACGTACCATGCCAGCCAAACTGCTCGTCGTGGTCTTCACGGCCTGAAGCTTCCAGCGTCACACTATCGATCTGCTGTTGCCCGGTCAGGTAAAGCCCGGTGGTATCGCGTTTGTAGACATCGGATTTTGTTGTGCTGCTGGATGTCAGCTTTTCCTGTTTCCAGTCAACACCACCATTAATCGCCCCATGCCCGACCTCAACGCTATTACCCCACTGGATATAGCGCTGTTCCATGTCATCCAGTGTGGCATCACCCGCATAGCGACCAAGATTATTGGTGTAGTTGTAATTTTTAAGATGTTGGTAATTAGCGATCAGTTGGGAAGAATAGATACCAGAATTGTAGCGCAGACCTGTATCCCAGGATTGGTTGTAATTCTGGCCTTCTTCATTACCTTTAGCAGAACCATATGCTGAACCCTGGTCGTAATCGCTGTTAGCGGTATAGCTATAGCCGCGGAAGAAGCCAGAGAGGTTATCGTCAAACTTGTGCTGCACGCCACCCCAGAACAGCTTATTACGGTAGCCATCACGATCGCTGTCCCCGCTGTAAGGAGAATTAGGCTGGATATTAAAGCCTTTGGTGGTCTGGTACGCGCCGGCCGCTGTCACCATCGTGTCGCCAAAACGCTTGTTAACCGCACCATCATAGGTCTGGTAGCCGTGCGTTCCCATCCCTGCATTTATTTGCGCGCGCTCATCATCCGACATGGTAATGATATTGACCACACCACCAATCGCGCCAGATCCGTACACCGCTGAACGCGGTCCGCGAATGTATTCAATGCGTTGCACCAACGATACCGGAATCTGACCAATATCAATCGCGTTGCCAATACCCGCACGCGCCATTGGCACACCATCAATCAATACCAGAACATGGCGCGATTCAGTGCCACGGACATACAGAGAAGAACTACTCCCCATACCGCCACTCTGCGAGATGTCCACACCAGGAAGGCGGCGCATTACGTCATTGAGATCTTTTGACTGCCAGCGCTGAATATCTTCATGTGTCACCACATCGGTAGGCGCCAGAACAGTATTAACAGGCTGCTGAAAACGGTTCGCAGTGACGACGAGTGTATCCGGGCTAGCGTCCTGCGCCCAACCAGAAGATGCCGCGACGGAGAGTGCCGTCAACAGCAACGATTTTTTAATCATTGTAAAGCATCCACAATATAAGAAGGATGCCGCAGGCCCCACCGATAGTACGCGATGGTGAAAACCAGATGCGACGTTAGCCGGCAGGTCTTCGGGCTTGGAAGGTTATTCAGGATATAGAATAAAAAGAAATGAAGACTTCCCACCCGCAGGCAGTGTCTGCTTACGCTCTCATCTCACCTTTCTTTACCGCTGCGCGTCAGCTCCAGATTCACACTGGATTCCCTATTAACTCACAGGACCGGAACGCGGATGCTACAGTCTGTTACAACCTTGTGTCCAGACCGTATATCACAATATCGGAAATCATCAATAACTGGACATCTACTGAGCAATCCCTACAATCCCCGCGTACTTTTATTTTTCAGGATACATCATGACCCCCGAACACCTTCCGACAGAACAGTATGACGCGCAGTTAGCTGAAAAAGTGGTGCGTTTGCAGAGCTTAATGACACCATTCTCTGATCAAGCTCCGGAAGTGTTTCGCTCACCGGTCAGTCATTACCGCATGCGCGCTGAATTCCGCCTGTGGCATGACGGTGATGATTTGTATCACATCATGTTCGATCAACAGACCAAAAGCCGTATTCGCGTCGACAGCTTTCCGGCGGCCAGCGAACTCATCAACACGCTGATGACGGCAATGATTGAAGGTGTTCGCAACAACCGTATCCTGCGTCACAAACTCTTCCAAATTGATTACCTCACCACCATGAGCAATCAGGCGGTGATATCTATGCTGTATCACAAAAAGCTGGATGACGAATGGCGCCAGGAAGCCAAGGTATTGCGTGACGCGTTGCGTGCACAGAATCTGAACGTGCATCTGATTGGTCGGGCAACCAAAACCAAAATCGAGCTCGATCAGGATTATATCGACGAGCGTTTGCCGGTTGCGGGGAAGGAGATTATCTACCGCCAGGTTGAGAACAGCTTTACACAACCCAACGCCGCCATGAATATTCAGATGCTGGAATGGGCGATTGATGTCACCAAAAATTCAAAAGGCGATCTGCTCGAACTTTACTGCGGCAACGGTAACTTCTCACTAGCCCTGGCACAAAATTTCAACCGCGTACTGGCAACCGAAATCGCCAAGCCATCTGTTGCAGCCGCACAGTACAACATTGCGGCCAACCACATAGATAACGTACAAATTATTCGTATGGCAGCTGAAGAGTTTACTCAGGCGATGAACGGTGTACGTGAATTCAACCGTTTGCAGGGAATCGATCTGAAGAGCTACCAGTGTGAAACCATTTTCGTGGACCCACCGCGTAGCGGTCTGGACAGCGAAACGGAGAAGATGGTGCAGGCGTATCCGCGAATTCTGTACATCTCTTGCAACCCGGAAACACTGTGTAAGAACCTGGAAACATTAAGCCAGACGCACAATGTTTCACGTCTGGCTCTGTTCGATCAGTTTCCGTATACGCACCATATGGAGTGTGGTGTATTGCTGACAGCAAAGTAGTTTGCAGTCCTGTAGGCCCGATATGCACAGCACCATTGGGCCTACAGAGCGGAGAAATTATTCAGAGATCTCCTGCTTACGGTTACGCACTTTGAAGCCGATCCAGAACACCAGAATTACCGACAGTACCGCCGGGAAGAAGTTAGAGCCGATATCCGGATATTCAGCCCGCACTACGGTACTGTACAGCAGGACGCCGAGAATGAAACAGGCAGCAGCCAGACCCGGCAATCCCACAGGCATGGTGCGATTTTGGTAACGTTGATGCAGGCAGTAAACCGTCAGCACCAGCGAAATAATCGGGAATACAGAGAATGGCACAATGGAGCTAAACAGCGCCGCGAATGTGCCATTGATCGATAAGCCAGCAACCAGCGCCAGCAGCAGAGTACCTTTATCTTGACCTGACTGTTTCATTGCTCGTCCTTCTCGTTACTCGGAGTGATGCGTCATCTTCTCTTGTTCACGGCGGTACCAATAAAATGCGCCTTTCGCGATCATGCGCAGCTGCAATACCAACCGCTCTTCCAACTGCCGGCGCTGTTCTGCGCCAACATCCAGTGCCTCTGCCCCCGCACTGAAAACAATCGTCACCATGGCTTCAGCTTGCGCTTCAGTAAACGCACGAGGCATATGGTTTTCGAGTTCCAGATAGTCCGCAAGTTCCGCAATGAAATGCTGAATTTCACGCGCTACCGCTGCACGAAACGCTGCGGAGGTACCAGAGCGCTCGCGCAATAATAAACGGAAGGCGTTGGGATTGTTGCCAATGAATTCCATAAATGTTGAGACCGAGGTACGGATCACACTACCGCCCTTGGCGATACGCTGACGCGCCTGGCGCATTAGCTGGCGCAGCATCAGACCACTCTCGTCTACCATCGTCAGGCCGAGTTCATCCACATCGCGAAAATGGCGATAAAAGGAAGTTGGGGCAATGCCCGCTTCACGAGCGACTTCTCGTAAACTGAGGCTGGCAAAACTACGTTCTGCGCTCAGTTGACTAAATGCAGCTTCTACCAGCGAACGCCGGGTTTTTTCTTTTTGTTGCGCTCTAACGCCCATCACGATGTCTGAATCCTTCCATATACCTTGCTGGCACTATACCAGAGATTAGGTTGTTGGCATGGCTTTGTGAATGTTTGTTTACGCGCAGTTTGTGCTTCGACTTCGCAAAAAAGCACAACGATAATTGGGTTATCCCGACAACGATGTTACTATTCTGTTGCTTTTATGTATAAGAACAGGTAAGCCTGACCATGTCACATTCCTACGATTACGATGCAATAGTAATAGGTTCCGGTCCCGGCGGCGAAGGCGCTGCAATGGGTCTGGTTAAGCAAGGAGCTCGCGTCGCGGTTATTGAGCGCTATCATAACGTCGGCGGCGGTTGTACCCACTGGGGCACTATCCCGTCTAAAGCGCTCCGCCACGCAGTCAGCCGTATCATTGAATTCAATCAGAACCCCCTTTACAGCGACCATTCCCGACTCCTCCGCTCCTCCTTTGCCGATATTCTCAATCACGCTGATAACGTGATTAACCAGCAAACGCGCATGCGGCAAGGGTTTTACGAGCGTAACCACTGCGAAATTCTGCAGGGAAATGCCCGCTTTGTTGATGAACACACCATTGCTCTGGAATGCCACGACGGCACAGTGGAAACGCTAACGGCAGATAAATTTGTTATCGCCTGTGGCTCACGCCCTTACCACCCTGCTGATGTCGACTTTTCCCACCCGCGCGTTTACGACAGCGATTCTATCCTCAGCCTGCACCATGAACCTCGCCATGTGCTGATTTATGGCGCTGGCGTGATTGGCTGTGAATATGCGTCGATTTTCCGCGGAATGGACGTCAAAGTTGATTTAATCAACACCCGCGACCGTCTGCTGGCGTTCCTCGACCAGGAGATGTCCGATTCGCTCTCTTATCACTTCTGGAACAGTGGTGTTGTTATTCGCCACAATGAAGAATACGAGAAGATTGAAGGCTGTGATGATGGCGTCATCATGCACCTGAAATCCGGCAAAAAGCTGAAAGCCGACTGCCTGTTGTACGCGAATGGTCGCACCGGGAATACAGATTCACTGGCGCTGGAAAACATTGGCCTGAAAACAGACAGCCGCGGGCAGCTCAAAGTGAATAGCATGTACCAGACAGCGCTGCCGCATGTGTATGCCGTGGGAGATGTTATCGGCTATCCGAGCCTTGCATCTGCAGCCTACGATCAGGGGCGCATTGCCGCCCAGGCGCTGGTGAAAGGTGAAGCTAACGCACATTTGATCGAAGACATTCCGACTGGCATTTACACCATTCCGGAAATCAGCTCTGTCGGGAAAACCGAACAGCAGTTAACGGCAATGAAAGTCCCTTACGAGGTTGGTCGTGCTCAGTTTAAACATCTGGCTCGCGCCCAAATCGTCGGGATGAGTGTAGGAACGCTGAAGATCCTGTTCCATCGTGAAACCAAAGAGATTTTAGGGATCCACTGCTTTGGAGAACGCGCTGCCGAAATTATTCATATCGGTCAGGCGATAATGGAGCAAAAAGGTGGTGGTAACACCATTGAGTACTTCGTTAACACCACCTTTAACTACCCGACCATGGCGGAAGCCTATCGGGTAGCGGCGCTAAATGGCCTAAACCGCCTGTTTTAACGCACTGTCGAAATGGCCATCCATTGCTCCACGGATGGCCTCTGCCAGCTGTTCATAACGGCTGCGCAGCGGCGAGCCAGGACGATACACCAGGCCAATCGTACGGCGTGGTTCAGGCTTAATGCACGGCAGATAGACAACACCATCACGTTTACGCTCCGGTGGAACCGCCAGCGCGGGCAGTAAGGTAATACCGCTGCCTGCCGCCACCATGTTACGCAGCGTTTCCAGGCTGGTAGCCCGGAAATGGGTATCTTCATCTGCACCCGCTTCAAAGCAGAAACCCATCGCCTGGTCACGCAGACAGTGGCCATCTTCCAGCATCAGCAGTTTTTCACCCGCCAAATCGGACATCGGAACGCACTCGCGATTTGCCCATGAATGTTCTTCATAGATCGCCAGCAACATCGGCTCATCAAATAGCGGAACTTCGATGAATGCCTCACTCTCTTTCACCAGCGCCAGAATTACGCAGTCAAGCTTACCGCTATCCAGTTGCGCCAGCAGCTGATGCGTCTGCGCTTCATGCAGGTACATTTCCAGTTTCGGGAAGGTCTGGTGCAACATAGGGATAATATGCGGCAGCAGATAAGGTCCCACCGTTGGGATCAAACCAATATGCAGAGGACCAGACATTGTCTCGCCTTGTTGGCTTGCCATCTCCTTGAGCACTTTGACCTCACGCAGCACAGTGCGCGCCTGATCCACCAGCAGTAAACCCGCCTGAGTGAACAGCACTTTACGACTCGTACGCTCCAGCAGCATGACGCCAAGCTCATCTTCCAGCTTACGGATTTGCCCGCTAAGCGTTGGCTGGCTGACGTGGCAGGAGTCCGCCGCTCGTCGGAAGTGACGATGTTCGGCTAGCGCTACCAGGTATTCAAGATCACGAATATTCATTATTCATCCTCCATTGCCACGATAGTTCATGGCGATAGGTAGCATAGCAACGAACGATTATCCCTATCAAGTTTTCTGTTTAATAATGCACCACAGAAACGGAGCGGTACCCTTTAACCCTTGAAGTCACTGCCCGTTCAGAGAGTCTCTCTCATACTCGAAATAACTAAAGCCAACGTGAACGTTTGCGGACCTCTGGTCCGCTTTTTTTTTTGCGTAAAAAAGCCCGGCTTAATGCCAGGCTGGATTGATACAACAATGTGCTGTTGTTACGTTGCTACCGTGCTCAGTGCATCAGCGACACGTTTGAACCGTTCGAATCGGCTCCGCAACATACTATGTTTCGCCGCATCCGGCTCCAGGCGAATCACTGGTGGCAGGGTCGCTTTAATCGCCTGTTCAAAACCTGAATAATCACCGGTTCCCACGGCAGCACACATTGCAGCTGCCCGGCAACCGGACTGTTCAATATCAACAATCTCAATCGGCAAGTTACTGGCATCACAAAACATTTGCATCCAGATACGCGAATGCGTTGGACCACCGGTAAAACGAATTGATTCCGTGCCGTCACTGAGCTGCAACAATTTGTCCTGATGCAATAAATGCGAAAAAACGACACCCTGATAGATTGCGTAAACCATATCCGCAACATCGTGATGGCCTCCTACCCCGAGAAATCCACCACTCAATGAATCGCAGTAGTTTGAGCCGTACAACCAGGGGAAAAATAGAATGCAGTCCTGTTTCTCGTAGCCACGAGCCGCCCATTGGTTGAGCGTGTCATGATCGTCCAGTAAATCCGGGAAAAAACGATTAATAAACCAGGTCAAATTACTGGCAGAAGTAGGGCTTCCTTCATGGGCAAAGTATTGCCCAGGGATACTGAATTTCCCCCACACATACGGATATTCTGCCGGAATGATGTTATCAAAAACGCGGGTGGCAATAGACCATGTTCCAGCAACAGCGCTGAGTTGCGTATTGTCATACACTCCGGAGGTCATTGCTGCGCCAACAACATCAAAGACGCCGCCAAAGACCGGCGTTCCCGGTTTTAATCCACACAATGCGGCAGCGTCTGTCGTAACGACTCCTGCCAGATCGGCGGAGCCGATCACCTTAGGCATACACCCCATCATCTCTTCAATGCCAAATATCGAGAACAATTCAGGATCGAATTCATTACGTTGCAGATTGAATAACTGGCTACCCGAAATATTAGTCTCTTCACAGGTAAATTCAGCCGTAAGGCAGTAACGTATGTAATCGTGAGCCATCAAAACATAGCCCGTACGTGCGTAACTCTCTGGCTCATGCTGCTTCAACCACCCCAACAACGCGACCGGATGAGAAGGCCATAGTTGTTGGAAACTGCGTGGATAAGCCAAACGATCGATATCCTGCGCCTTCCAGGCAGTAACCAAGGGCTGGGCCCGAGAATCAGAGGACACAATACCATTGCGTACCGGGTGCCCTGACTTATCGACCAGATAAAGCCCCTTACCGTGTGAGGAAAAACCAATCCCGCGAATCTGTTCCGCTGAAAGATGGCTCTCTGTCAACGCTCGCCGGATAACTTCACAGGTTGTCATCCAGAGGTCAGTCATATCACGTTCACAAAACCCCGCCTGCGGACTCAATAATGGTAAGGTCTGGGCGGCCACAGTGATTTCCTTACCCTCGGCAGTGTAGAGCCCCACTTTGGTAACAGTGCCGCCCAAATCAATGCCCATATAGTAATGGTCCATCGTATTCTCCTTATCCGGCGATAAGCGACCGCTCGTCATACCATCCAGCCGCCTGCATCTTGCTCTCTATCCACTGGCGTGCGTGAATAATTTCCAGTAATGGCTCTGCAGATTTTTCCGTCCACATTTCTATCAAGAAGGTTCCCCGATAGTTAAGTTGGCGTAATATTTTGAATAATTTGATAAAATCTACGCAACCTTCACCAAAGGGAACATCGCGGAACTGCCCTGGGGAATCCGGTGTCACTGGAAATGTGTCTTTAAGATGGATTGCGGCAATCCGATCAATACCTTTTGCCAGTTCACTCTCCAACTCGTTGCCCCATGCAGTTAGATTGCCGACATCAGGATAAACGGCAAACCATGGAGAGTTAATTTTGGCATCCAGCAATTTCCATTTACTGATGGAGTTAATAAAAGGTGTATCCATAATTTCCACAGCGCACATAACCTGTGCAGCCGCAGCTTGTTCCGCCGCCCAAGCCATCGCATCTTCAAACCAGGCAATAGTTTCATCATTTTGCGGCTCATAATAAACGTCATAACCGGCAAGCTGGATGGTTCTAATCCCCAGATCCTGCGCCAGTCGTAGCGCTTTTTGCATAATAATTCGCGCTTGCTGTCGAGTATCACTATCGCGACTGCCAAACGGAAAGCGTCGATGGGCAGAGAGGCACAATGTTGGAATACGTACCCCTGTCTTCTGAATGGCGCTGATAATTTCCATACGATCCGCAAGGGACCAGTCCAGGCGAGCCAGCCGGTCCTCACTCTCATCCACCGACATTTCAACAAAATCAAAGCCGCATGATTTAGCCAGTGCAAGCTTCTCGACCCAACTGGTGTTCCTGGGGAGCGCCTTTTCATAAATACCTAACGGGTGGCTACGCATTATCTTCCCTCACGAGTTGCCAATTGTTGTTGAAACGCTTTCCGACTGTTATTCATGGCGCGCCGTGCCTGCCATTTTTGTTTGAAGAACTTAAATGCCAGTGCGGCAATCAATGTAATCCCCCATACAGCCAGATTAAAATGCAGGCTAAGACCTAGCAGGCTAAGCCCGGTAGCGATAACCTGGAGCACCAATAGTGCGCAAAATACATGAGCAACTTTGCCTACCCCACCGAACGGATCGGTGCCGCCCAAAACAATGGCCAGTACTGTGAGCAGAAGATAAGAATCGCCATATCCCATACGAGCGGAATTGAAGCGAGCAAGCATAATCAGCCCCGCCAGGACGCATAACAGACTGGAGATAGCATAAATAGCAATCAGCACGCGCTCGGTGCGAATGCCGCTAAACCAGGTTGCATTAATATTGCTGCCGCACATATAGATGACTTTTCCAGTGCGCGTTTTTCCAAGGAATAGTGCCAGCCCGAGAGTCGTAATGATAAAAATCACCATCGGAACCGGCATCCCATAAATGACCTCTGACCCAATGCTACGGACTATCGGTGGCATACCACTTAAGGCAGCGCCTTTAGTGAGGTAAATACCAATACCACTGATAATCGTCATACTGCCCAGTGTTACCAAAATTGGGTGTGCGCCAACACGAGAGATGATCATTCCTGTCACAGCGCCAATCGCGACAGCGATCATCATCGCTCCCACTATCGCCAAAAATAACCACCCTAACTGCATACTGGTAGAAGCATCAGCAGGTACGAATTGGATCAACAGCCAGGCCATAAACAGGCTGGTTAGATTAGCGGTACCAATAATCGCCAGATTCAGCCCACCGCTCAGCATTGGCACAAACATCGCGAAAGTGAGCAATCCCAACTCGGGTAGCTGGAAGGCAATACTCAGAAAAGTATTATCGGTAAAAAAACGTCCGGGCATCGCCAGGCTAAAAGCCACTACTGCAAAGAAACATATCGCCAGTAAGCCGGAGCTGGTGCCATCAATTGGTAAAAATGCCTTTTTTTTCATTTCACGCCCCCTGTCAGACAAATCCAACGTCCGTTTCTTTACGCTTTTTGTAATGGGTGACGCAGATAGCCGAAACAATCACCACACCGATGACGATATTGACGAAGTAGCTGGACACGCCAATCAAGTTGAGACCATTTTTGAGTATGCCGATGAGGAAGACCCCCATAAGCGTACCGATCACCGAACCACGACCCCCGGATAAGCTAGCACCTCCCAGTACAGCAGCGGCCAGAACATCCAATTCACCGCCAACCAACGCATTGGGAACAACCTCGCTCATGCGGTAAGCCTGCAGCATTCCGCCGATCGCCGCCGCCGCGCCAAGATAGCCGTAGGCGAACAAATAAATCAGTGAAACCCGGATACCAATACGCCGCGCCGACTCTGTACTGCCGCCCACAGCATAAAGCTGACGTCCAATATGGGTTTTCGTCATTACAATCCATGTAAAACAGGCCATGCCCAGCATCACTACCAGAGGCAATCCAACCTGATAAACCTCCCCTTCAAATTCGAAGCTAAAAAGGGAACGTTGCGTTATCCACCAGTCAGGTAAGTCATAGATGCTGTGACCATTAGTCAGCCACATCAACATGCCGAATAACAACGACTGCATACTGATGGTGATAATGATGGAAACTACATTGAGGTAATAAATGAGGATCGCATTGATCAGGCCAAACAAAACACCCAGAGAAATAGCAACCCCGAGACATAGCAGTGGATTAGCTATTGTTTCGTTAAGCAGTAATGACGCCACCACATACTGAACAACTGAGGCTACAGCAGCGAATGAAATATCAATTCCTCCTGTCACCAGCACAACAAATAGCCCGAGGGCAAAGATCCCTGTAACGGCATAGCTTTCTGTCAGATCCAGCAGGTTTTGAATTGACAGAAATTGATCATTCATAAGAGAAAACAGTACCAGCATCAGGGCGATAACCCATCCCAGCCATCCTTCGACTGAACGTGGAAACCGCAGGTGCAATAAACTAGCCATTAATCACCTCCGCTAGCTGTTGTTCGGTATAGAGAGAAGGCTGCAGTTCGTTAATAATCTTCCCACGCCGCATGTGAAAAATACGATCGCAGTTGTAATACGCTTCTGGCGCTTCATCAGTAATCAGCAAGACTGAAATACCTACACCGGAAAGCCGGTGAATAAGCTGATAAATACTGTCTTTCGCTCCTATATCGACACCAACTGTAGGGGCATCAAGAATAAGTACTTTTGGACGCGTTAAAATCCATTTCGCCAGCACCACTTTTTGTTGATTACCACCAGAAAGTGTTGAAAGTGGGTTATCAGGATTGGTGACTTTAATATCCAGATCCTGAATCCATTCTTTAACCAAGGCGTCCTGGCGTTTTTCATCAATAAATTGCCATGGTGTTTTTAACCTGTTAAGAATCGAAAGTACCATATTGTCACTGACTGACTGGGATAAAACCGCTCCCAATGTAAGACGATCTTCAGAGACATAGGCAATACCTAATTTCGCTGCATGGGTATTATCTTTAATCACAACTTTTTTACCCTCCAGATAGATATCTCCGCTATCTGGATGAGTAATACCAAATAGGCTCAACGCCAGCTCTGTTCGTCCCGAACCTAACAAACCGCACAATCCCAGAACCTCACCCTGATGAAGTTTCAGGGAAATATCTTCAAATTGTCCTTTCCTGCTCAACTTTTTCAGTTCAAGGACAACTTTACCTTCAACACTATTCGGTAATTTTTTCTGGTGAACAATGGTCCTGCCGGTCATCAGTTCTGTGATGCGTCCCGGAGACAACTGTTCAGCTGCCCAGGTACCTATAATTTCACCATCGCGAATAACCGTGATACGGTCGGAAATCTCTTTGACCTCATCCAAGCGGTGGCTAACAAAAACTACAGTGATATTTTTATGACGGAGATAATTTACCGTACGTAGTAGTTGGTTAACTTCGGTACGAGTAAGCGAAGCCGTTGGTTCGTCCATTATCACCAGTCGGGCTTCTGCGACCAGAGCACGACAAATGGCAACCTGCTGGCGCTGCGCAATAGGCAAATGCTGAACCAATGCGTCAACATCGAGGTTAAAATTTAATTCCTGTATAATCTTCTCTGATACCGCTTTCAGATGTGCTTTTTTGTGCCACCTAAAATAACCCTTAAGGTTATATTCAAAGGCTATGTTTTCTGCCACCGTCAAATTAGGAAATAATGAGAGATCCTGATAAATAACCTGGATACCTAACTCGCGAGCTCTATCTGGTGAAAGTCTGGACCAGGATCTATTATCAATAATAATTTCGCTACCCGTATCCGGGATATACACACCACTCAGCGTTTTTATTAATGTACTTTTACCACAACCATTTGCACCAGCAAGACAGTGGACTTCACCTTTATTTAGAGTGAGATCAATATTTTTTAATGCCCGATGACCGCCGAAGCTTTTAGTTAACGATTTTAACGTCACTAACGGTTCACCTGTATTTTTCTCTGTAATATGAGGCATCATACTGTTCCTAAACGACCAAAGGATTTCCGGGCCAGTTTAGGCCCGGTGATGCAAACTAAAATTACAAACCTAACTTCACTAAACGTTGCGTATTTTCCAGATCGAGTTTTTCAGGGTTATCGCTGAGAATGGTGTTGTTCTGAACTTTAATTTCTCCCATATCACCGATTTTTACACCATCCTTAATTGGCTCACCGTTCATCATCGCCGTGGCGACCTGAACAAACACTTTACCTGCAGTCATCGGGTTAGAAATGTAGCCGCCATCGATAGCACCTTTTTCCAGCAACTTAATGCCCTGGCCTGGGGTGAACGTACCAAATACGCAAATTGCATCATTTTTCTTACGTTTATCAATAGCACGGCCTGCACCGATTGGTCCCTGCGAACCAAAAGACATGATGCCTTTCAGATCTTTGTATTTAGACATCAGATCATTGGCTGTACGCATAGAGTCATCTACAGACTCCGCTACACCAAAGCGATCCTCAACGAGCGTCATTTTAGGATAATGTTCTTTTTGATAAGCAATGGCGGCATCAGCCCAGTCATTCACCAATGGAACCGTCAGACTGCCTACAAACATTGCGTACTTCCCTTCTTCACCCATGCATTTCGCCATGTCTTTCATGTGATTGGCGCCCATCGTTTGGGTGTTAAGCAACTCAAAGTCCCAGTCAGCATTGGCCTGGTTCGGTGACTCATGAGTAATGACTTTAATACCAGCCTCCTGGGCGCGCTTTAACACCGGTTCCAGAACTTTCGCATCATTTGGAACAACGCCAATCACATCAACTTTCTTGGCGATTAAATCTTCAATAGCTCGCACTTGCTCGGCGGGATCCGCAGTTGTCGGTCCTACTTGCCAGGCATCTACACCTAATGCTTTACCTTCTTCCTTAATGCCTTGTTCCATCACGTTAAACCATGGAATACCACCAACTTTTACCACGACGCCCATCGTAAAAGGTTTATTCGCTTTTTGTGCTGCTGCAGGTTGTTCTGCCCATACAACAGATGATGACAAAGCTGCAGTAATCAGACAGGGTAAGATTAATTTTTTCATCGTAAATTCCTTAAGAAATATTCTTCATATGTCAGGAAATCCCGATAAAAATATCAGCCTGACTTTTTATTTATTTCAACTTTCCTCTGGTATTGGCTAAATAATCGGGCACAGCCTTAATTATTTAGTTAACGACTAACATCTATTACTTATCGACTTCTACTACATTTAATTGCGGGTAAAGGCTACGATAACGTTCGTCAATACAATTATTAGTAACCATGACGTCAATTTCATCTAACATACAAATTTTACTGAATGCATACTGCTCAAACTTACTGGAGTCTACCATTAATATTTTTTGAGCAGAGACCTGAAGCATCACCTGTTTTAATCTGGCATTTATTTCGCTGCCATCTCTAACTCCATTCTCCAAATTCAGCCCCTGACATGAAAAGAAAAAGCTATTAATCTGGAAATTCCTGATCGCACTCTCTGCTACTGGTCCATGAAAGTCATCATGACGCTCTGAATACTCTCCGCCGATACCAATAATGCGAACTTTATCCCGGCACGCTAATGCCTGGATAATCCGTAACGAATTCGTCACAACCGTAATATCAATATCCGGAATCTGCCGAGCAAGAAACCAACAGGTGCTACTGTTATCCATCAAAATACAATCGCCAGAGCGAATAAACTGCAACGCCGCCTTGGTTATTTTGGCTTTAACATCGGGATGTGCTTCAGTACGCTTGCGAAATGACTCTGCGCGATCCACGCTATTTGTTTGCCAAGTTTTATCTTCTGTTATAGCCGTAGATATTAAATCAGGAGCATCCAAAGATACGGCACCGCCAAAGCTGCGGGTGAGTTTCTTTTTTTGTTCAAGTTTTGTCAAATCTCTTCGAATAGTTTCCTGGGATACCTGGCATAATTTCGACAGTTCCGTTACACGCACAGCGCCCATTTGTTGAACGTGTGCGCAAATTATTTTATAACGTTCTGCCTGCAACATAATTTCAGCCCACCAAGACAAAATTCACTGTGTCTACATAATTAATCTTTTTGCCTTAACTTAAAGTGATTGGTATCAAGAATTGCTTTACAGAAATAATACACAATTAACAGTGTGATCTAAGCTCAATTTATTGATGTAATAAATTAATTCTATAACACCATATTGAGATTTTCATCACAGAATTAATCTCTTTTCTTATTTAACTATCACAGCATAACGACTAAACGGGCATATACGGGCATCAATAAAATAGAAAAATACGCCCGAATACTTCCGAATTTGACCGTTTTAGCCGTTTTATACATAAGTATCGTCTGCTTGTATTTTACATCTTATGTATTCGGCGTAATTTAAATAGCAACATGATTTCCCAGCAAAATTAAAGAACTCATTTTTATAAAGCTAAATAATATTTCTGGAGTCAAGAATGGATACACTGAAGGAAAAAGTATTTAACGCTAATTTATCCTTGCCAGCCCATCATCTGGTGACGTTTACATGGGGCAACGTCAGCGGCATTGATCGTGAAAAAGGCATAATGGTCATTAAACCTTCTGGTGTCGAATATGACAGCATGAGCCTGGATGATATGGTTGTTGTCGACATACAAAACGGGAAGGTTGTTGAGGGGAATAAAAAACCTTCATCTGATACCGACACACATCTGGCTCTGTATCACGCCTTTCCAAATATCGGTGGGATCGTTCATACCCATTCCCGTCATGCCACCATTTGGTCACAAGCAGGAAAAGACTTAATGCCGCTGGGAACAACGCATGCGGATTATTTCTACGGTGCGATTCCCTGTACACGAACGATGCTTGATGACGAGATTAATGGGCATTATGAACATGATACCGGCAAGGTAATCATTGAAACATTTAAACAACGTGGAATATCTCCCGACCATATCCCGGCAGTGTTGGTTAACAGTCATGGTCCTTTTACCTGGGGAACTGATCCCGCCAACGCGGTTCATAACGCTGTCGTGCTTGAAGAAATTGCCTATATGAATTTGTTCACACAGCAACTGCAACCCCATTTGACTGCCATGCAACAAACGTTACTGGATAAACACTTTTTAAGAAAGCACGGTGATAATGCTTATTATGGTCAGTAAAAAATAGGTCTTTTGACAAAAAGCCTGGCACCACGCCAGGCCTTATAATGATCAATGCCGTTACGCGAGACGTGCCTTCGCGTAGTCAATCGCTTGTGCGACTTGCTGCGGTGAAACACCACCTTTTGCCGCACGTTTATCGAGACACGACTGCAGCGACAGAATCGGGTAAACATCATCGCTAATTACGCTGCTGAACTTCTGTAAATCAGCAAGCGGCAACGCTTCCAACGGTTTGCCCTGACGAATCGCCTCTACGACCGTTTCACCCACAATATGGTGCGCTTCACGGAACGGTACGCCTTTCGCTACCAGATAATCTGCCAGTTCGGTGGCGTTAGCATAGCCCTGCTGCGCCGCTTCCTGGCAGCGTGGGCGTTTCACCTGAATACCGTCCAGCACCAGTGCAGCCATATGCATGCAGTCCAGCCAGGTATCAAGAGCATCGAACAGCCCTTCTTTGTCTTCCTGCATATCTTTATTGTAAGCCAGCGGCAGTCCTTTCAGCGTCATCATCATTCCGGTCAGCGCGCCCTGTACACGACCGCACTTGCCACGAATCAGCTCTAACGCATCCGGGTTTTTCTTCTGCGGCATCAGCGATGAACCAGACGTCACGCGATCGGACAGCTCAACAAAGCCCGCTTCGCCGGTATTAAAGAAAATCAGGTCTTCGGCGAAGCGCGACAGATGCACCATACCGATAGAGGCGTCGGAGAGCAGCTCCAGCACGTGGTCGCGGTCAGACACACTGTCCAGGCTGTTACGGGTTGCCGAAGCAAAGCCCAGCCAGTCGGCCAGTTGCTCACGATCGATTTCATAGGCGGTGCCAGCCAGCGCGCCGCAGCCTAACGGGCTAACGTCCAGGCGCTTGAGCGTATCCTGCAGGCGGCTCTCATCACGTGCCAGCATTTCTACATAGGCCAGACACCAATGAGCAAACGTCACCGGTTGCGCGCGCTGCAGGTGAGTGTAACCCGGCATTACGGCGTCCTGGTTGTTCTCCGCCGTAACCACCAGTGCACTTTGCAACTGTCGGTTGGCGGAAAGCAATTCAATCACTGTGTCTTTGCACCACAGTTTGAGATCGGTCGCAACCTGGTCATTACGGCTACGACCAGTGTGCAGTTTTTTACCGAGTTGACCGACTTTATCGATCAGCTTACCTTCCACCCAGCTATGAATGTCTTCGGCATCGCTCTCAAGAATTTGCTGCGGATTCACACGAACCTCTTCCAGCAAAGTGTTCAGCGCCTCTTCCAACTGGAGTTGTTCATCCGCAGTCAACACGCCTACCGTTACCAACGCTTTGGACCAGGCGACAGAGCCAGTAATGTCCTGCTCCGCAAGGCGATAGTCGAAGCGCAAAGAGTCATTGAACTGTTTGAACCGTTGATCCGCAGCCTGTGTAAAACGCCCACCCCAAAGTGCCATAACTTTTTTCCTTAAGTTCTTCGATTTCAATGCCGCCGGATGATGCTATGTTCATCCAGCCTTCGGTCTTGTAGGCCCGGCAAGCAAAACGCCGTCGGGCATAAAGTCTTAAGCCAAAATACGTGTGCCAATCGGCGTGCCGTTAAACAGCGCCGGAAGCTGTTCTGCATGACGCCAGGAAGCGATATCCACCGGACGACCCAGCGTACGGGCAGCATCCAGCGCGGCGTTCACCTTCACTATCATGCCATCAGTAATAATGCCCTGCTCGATCAACTGTTCCGCTTTCGCAGCGGTCATTTCGCCAATACGCTGACCTTTGCCATCGAGGATACCACTAACGTCAGAAAGCAGGATCAGATCCGCGCCCAGCGTTGCCGCCAATGCCGTCGCCGCCTGATCGGCATTGACGTTCATCAGTAACCCATCATCTGTTACGCCAATGGAGCTGACGACCGGCAAAAAACCGCTTTCCAGCAGGGTATTAATCAGCTTAGGTGAACCCGGTTGCGCCAACCCAACGTGGCCTAACTCTTTATCAAGCGGGGTTACTTTAACGCTATCACCATCGCCAAGATACAGACCCACTGAAGAAATACGATGTTTTTTCGCCCATGCCAACAGCGTTTTATTCGCGGTTCCCGCCAGCGCACCGGTGATGATGTCAATCTGATCGGCAGGCGTCACACGCAGGCCATTTTTCTTTTTCACAGGCAGGTTAAGCTGTTTCATCAGCTCATCGACCACGCAGCCACCACCGTGCACGATGACCAGTGGACGCTGATGCGACTCGCGATAATTCACCAGCGCGGTAAACAGACGCTCCAGCGCCTCTTCGCTATCCAGTAACACACCGCCCAGCTTGATAATTAATGGATTCATCATTGCACCCTTAAATAAGAGACTGCGTCTCAGCAAAGCCGAAACGGATATTTGCACACTGCATGGCCTGTGCTGCCGCGCCCTTCAATAAATTATCTTCTGTCGCTACCACAATCAGATGCTCACCCTGAACGGCGAATCCGATATCGCAGAATGGTAAACCAACCACGTTTTTCAGTGCCGGTACACCTTTGTCATACAGACGTACCAATGGCTTATTGCTATACGCCTGCTGTAACACATCGGCGACCTGGGCGTGGGTGATACCCGGCTGCAAACGGCAGGTGATAGTTTCCAGAATCCCGCGCGGGAAGTTGCCCAAATGTGGTGTGAAAATAACGTCCGCCCCCAGATGAGTAGCAATTTCTGGCTGATGGCGATGGGTAAACACGCCATACGGCTGCAGACTGACCTCGCAAAAACTGTTCGATATTGCCGCTTTACGGCCCGCGCCGCTCACGCCACTGGTGGCGTTAATCACAGGCCACTGGCTGAGATCCAGAAGATCGGCATCAATCAGCGGCTTGAGTGACAGTTGCGCTGCTGTCGGGTAACAACCGGGGACGGCAATCAGATTCGCGTCTTTCAGTTTGTCTGCGCTCCACTCAGCCAGGCCGTACACCGCCTGCTCCAGCAGGTCCGGGTGCTGGTGAGTAAAGCCATAATATTTTTCATAGAAGGCGCCGTCGTTTACACGGAACGCACCCGAGAGATCGAATACCACACAACCCGCTTGCAGAAACTGTGGCGCCAGGTCATGGCTCACTTCATGCGCTGTTGCGAGGAACACAATGTCAACCCCTGCGCTAAACTCGCTAATATCCGACATTGGCTGCAATGGTAAATCAACAATGCCCTTTAACTGCGGATGTAAATCAGAGATTAATTTTCCTGCATCATTGCTTTGCGCTGAGACAGTCAAAGCGGTTATGGTCATATCAGGATGGCGATTTACATAGGTCACAAGCTCTGCGCCAGCATAGCCACTGGCGCCCACAATCAGCGTATTCAACATCGGGGCTGTTCACCTTCTTATATTCGGTTGCCAGGTATAAGCCTTTATCACCTCACCTTACACTTGGTGGGTTTTATTACGCTTAACGTTAGTGTATTTTTATTCACAAATAATGCATGAATATTGATACTATCATGACCCGAGGTGTGTCAACAATGAAAAACAATTTACCGCCATTTATCGAGATTTACCGCGCTCTGATTGCCACACCGTCGATTAGCGCCACGGAAGAAGCGCTCGATCAAAGTAATGCAGGTTTAATCACTATGCTGGCGGACTGGTTCAAAGAATTAGGCTTCAGTGTTGAAGTCCAGCCTGTTCCCGGTACGCGCAATAAATTCAATATGCTGGCAAGTATCGGACAAGGTGCAGGTGGTCTGTTGCTTGCGGGCCATACCGATACCGTACCGTTTGATGACGGACGATGGACGCGTGATCCATTCACCCTGACCGAACACGACAATAAGCTCTATGGCCTGGGCACGGCGGATATGAAAGGCTTCTTCGCCTTTATCCTCGATGCGCTGCGCGATGTGGATGTCGCGAAACTGAAAAAGCCGCTCTACATTTTGGCGACCGCCGATGAAGAAACCAGCATGGCGGGGGCACGCTATTTCGCTGAAACCACCTCGTTACGCCCGGACTGTGCAATCATTGGCGAACCGACCTCCCTGCAACCGGTTCGTGCGCACAAAGGTCATATTTCTAATGCGATACGTATTTTGGGGCAGTCTGGTCACTCCAGCGATCCGGCGCGTGGGATTAACGCTATCGAGCTGATGCATGACGCGATTGGCCACATCATGAAGCTGCGCGATGACCTGAAAGAACGTTATCACTATGAGGCGTTTACGGTTCCGTACCCCACGCTCAATCTCGGCCATATCCACGGGGGCGATGCCGCTAACCGCATTTGTGCATGCTGCGAACTGCACATGGATATTCGTCCGCTCCCGGGCATGACGCTCAACGACCTCAATGGGTTACTAAACGATGCACTGGCTCCGGTCAGTGAACGCTGGCCGGGTCGTCTGACGGTATCCGAACTGCATCCACCCATCCCTGGCTACGAATGTCCGCCAGATCATCAATTGGTGGAAGTGGTTGAAAAACTGCTGGGCGCGCAAACGGAAGTGGTGAACTACTGCACTGAAGCGCCGTTTATCCAGACGTTATGCCCAACGTTGGTACTCGGACCGGGTTCAATTAATCAGGCGCACCAACCAGATGAGTATCTGGAAACACGCTTTATTAAACCAACTCGCGAATTGATAACCCAGGTTGTTCATCACTTCTGCTGGCATTAATTTATATTGCCCGGTGGCGTAACGCTTTCCGGGCCAACAATCGCGTGCATGCCAGCCGTGATCGTTTTGTGCTCAGTTTTGTATATTCCCATAAGCATTTCTTATCTGGCAGGTTGTGAATTAACTTTCGTAAATTCCCGCCATTTATTCGTTTGCTGAACCGATTTCGCAGCAATTGACGTCAGGGGTTTTACGTGGCTTTATAAAAGTGAATAAAGTTGAGCCTGAAAGATTTCGCAGCGCAGCAAGACGGCAAGCAGGCACATCCCAGGGAGCATAGTGACCAGGGTGAGCAAACGCAGCCAATACCGCTGTGCGTGAAAGCTACAGGGCAATCAAATTAAAGATGGGGTGTCTGGGGTCATATGAACGAACAATATTCCGCGTTGCGTAGTAATGTCAGTATGCTCGGCAAAGTGCTGGGAGAAACCATCAAGGATGCGCTGGGAGAGAACATTCTTGATCGCGTAGAAACAATCCGTAAGTTGTCCAAATCATCTCGCGCTGGCAATGAAGCTAATCGCCAGGAGTTGCTCACCACGCTACAGAACCTGTCTAATGACGAGCTACTGCCAGTTGCCCGCGCGTTTAGCCAGTTCCTGAACCTGGCCAACACCGCCGAGCAATACCACAGCATTTCGCCAAAAGGCGAAGCTGCCAGCAACCCGGAAGTGATTGCTCGCACCCTGCGTAAACTGAAAGCCCAGCCCAACCTTGATGAAGCCACCATCAAAAAAGCAGTGGAGGCGTTGTCTCTGGAGCTGGTACTGACCGCACACCCGACCGAAATTACCCGTCGCACGCTGATCCATAAAATGGGTGAGGTCAATGCCTGCCTCAAACAACTGGATAACAAAGACATCGTCGATTACGAACGCCACCAACTGATGCGCCGCCTGCGCCAGTTAATCGCCCAGTCCTGGCATACGGATGAAATCCGTAAAATACGTCCCAGCCCGGTTGATGAAGCCAAATGGGGCTTCGCCGTGGTTGAAAACAGCCTGTGGGAAGGTGTGCCGAACTATCTGCGTGAACTGAACGAACAGTTGGAAGAGCATCTGAACTATAAGCTGCCCGTCGATTTTGTCCCGGTCCGATTCACCTCCTGGATGGGGGGTGACCGTGACGGCAACCCGAACGTGACGGCGGATATCACCCGTCATGTGCTGTTGCTCAGCCGCTGGAAAGCGACCGACTTGTTCCTGAAAGACATCCAGTTTCTGGTTTCTGAGCTATCGATGGTCGATGCCACTCCGGAGCTCTTAGCGCTGGTGGGTGAAGAAGGGGCGGCAGAACCTTACCGCCACCTGATGAAAATGCTGCGTTCACGCCTGATGACGACCCAGGCCTGGCTGGAAGCGCGTCTGAAAGGCGAAAAATTGCCAAAACCTGCAGGCTTGTTGACGCAAAACGAGCAGCTATGGGAACCGTTGTACGCGTGTTACCAGTCTCTGCAAGCTTGCGGTATGGGTATCATCGCCAATGGCGAACTGCTCGATACCCTCCGCCGGGTGAAATGTTTTGGCGTACCGCTGGTGCGTATCGATATTCGTCAGGAAAGCACCCGTCATACCGAAGCGCTGGGCGAACTGACCCGTTATCTGGGAATTGGCGACTACGAAAGCTGGTCAGAAGCAGACAAACAGGCCTTCCTGATCCGCGAACTGAATTCCAAACGTCCACTGCTGCCACGCAGCTGGGAACCGAGTAACGAAACCCGTGAAGTGCTCGATACCTGTCGGGTGATTGCCGAAGCACCTTATGGCTCTATTGCCGCCTACGTTATCTCGATGGCGAAAACGCCGTCAGATGTGCTGGCCGTTCACCTGCTGCTGAAAGAAGCTGGCATTGGTTTTACCATGCCGGTAGCACCGCTGTTTGAAACGCTGGACGACCTGAACAATGCTGACGATGTTATGACTCAGCTGTTAAATATCGACTGGTATCGCGGTCTTATTCAGGGCAAACAGATGGTCATGATCGGCTACTCTGACTCGGCAAAAGACGCAGGCGTGATGGCGGCCTCCTGGGCGCAATATCAGGCACAGGATGCGCTGATCAAAACCTGCGAAAAAGCCGGCATTGAGCTGACGTTGTTCCACGGCCGTGGCGGTTCAATTGGACGGGGTGGCGCACCAGCCCATGCCGCGTTACTCTCCCAGCCGCCTGGCAGCCTGAAAGGCGGACTGCGTGTGACTGAGCAAGGTGAGATGATCCGCTTCAAATACGGTCTACCGGAAGTCACCATCAGCAGTCTGTCTTTGTACACGGGCGCAATTCTGGAAGCCAACTTGTTGCCACCGCCAGAGCCGAAAGATGCCTGGTGTCATATTATGGACGAGCTTTCAGATATCTCCTGCGAACTGTACCGTGGTTATGTTCGCGAAAACAAAGACTTTGTTCCGTACTTCCGCTCTGCAACCCCGGAGCAAGAGCTGGGTAAATTACCGCTCGGCTCACGTCCGGCAAAACGCCGCCCAACTGGCGGGGTAGAGTCTCTGCGAGCCATTCCGTGGATTTTTGCCTGGACCCAGAACCGCCTGATGCTTCCGGCATGGTTGGGTGCAGGTACCGCGCTGCAAAAAGTGGTTGAAGATGGAAAACAAAGCGAGCTTGAAGCAATGTGCCGCGACTGGCCTTTCTTCTCCACGCGTCTTGGCATGCTGGAAATGGTGTTCTCGAAAGCTGACCTGTGGCTGGCAGAGTACTACGATCAGCGTTTGGTCAAAAAAGAGCTGTGGCCGCTGGGCGAAGAACTGCGTCACCGTCTGGAAGCTGACATCAATGTGGTGCTGGCGATTGCCAATGACTCACATCTGATGGCCGACCTGCCGTGGATTGCCGAGTCTATTCAGTTAAGAAATATTTATACTGATCCGCTAAACGTTCTACAGGCAGAGCTTTTACATCGTTCGCGCCAGGCGGAAGAACAAGGTAAAGCACCGGATCCACGCGTTGAACAAGCGCTGATGGTCACTATCGCAGGTGTTGCTGCCGGTATGCGTAATACAGGTTAAGTTAATCCCCCGTCACCCTCGTGCTATTGCGCGGGGGTGACCTCGAAAACGCTTGTCATAACCACTTCATTTCAAATATATTTCCAGCCTGATTCATTCATTTCATGAATAAATCATCAACAAAACGCGATATTTACGTCGCGAAGCTTCAGTTCCTCTTAATATTTAGCCGCTACTCTTGGCGACACGATTAAAGACAGGCTCACACTATGCAATCCTTACAACTCCAGCCTAAACCTTTGTTTAGCTGGAAAGCCCTGGGTTGGGCGCTCCTCTATTTTTGGTTTTTTTCCACCTTACTACAGGCCGTTATTTATTTCAGTGGTTACAGCGGGTCTACCGGATTACGCGACTCTTTACTGTTCAGCTCACTGTGGTTGATCCCAGTATTCTTATTTCCAAACCGTATTCGCATTATCGCCGCCGTTATTGGCGTGGTGCTGTGGGCTGCTTCACTGGCTGCGCTGAGCTATTACGTTATTTACGGACAGGAGTTCTCGCAGAGCGTTCTGTACGTGATGTTTGAGACCAACGCAAACGAAGCCAGCGAATACCTGAGCCAATACTTCAGCCTGAAGATTGTCCTTATCGCATTGGCCTACACGGCAGTTGCTATTCTGCTGTGGACCCGCCTGCGCCCGGTCTATATTCCGTCACCCTGGCGTTATCTGGTGTCGTTTGCGCTGTTATACGGTCTGATTCTGCATCCGATGGCCGTTAATACGTTTATTAAACACAAACCTTTTGAGAAAACGCTGGATGGCCTTGCTTCACGTATGGAGCCAGCCGCGCCGTGGCAGTTTATCTCAGGCTACTATCAGTATCGTCAGCAACTGACCTCATTGAATAGCCTGCTGAATGAGAACAATGCGCTGCCGCCACTGGCTAACTTTAAAGATAACTCAGGTGATGCCCCGCGCACGCTGGTACTGGTGATTGGTGAATCAACTCAGCGTGGACGCATGAGTTTGTACGGTTATCCACGTGAAACCACGCCTGAGCTGGACGCATTGCACAAATCTGATCCTAATTTAACCGTGTTCAATAATGTCGTGACCTCACGTCCGTACACGATTGAAATCCTGCAGCAGGCGCTGACCTTCGCTAACGAGAAGAATCCGGATTTGTATCTGACGCAGCCGTCACTGATGAATATGATGAAACAGGCGGGGTATAAAACCTTCTGGATCACCAATCAGCAAACAATGACTGCGCGTAATACCATGCTGACCGTATTTTCTAAGCAGACGGACAAGCAGTTTTATATGAATCAGCAGCGTACCCAAAGTGCGCGCGAATACGACAGCAACGTGCTGGCTCCATTTAAAGAAGTCATGGCTGACCCGGCACCGAAAAAGTTCATCATCGTTCATCTGCTGGGTACGCACATTAAGTACAAATTCCGTTATCCGGAAGGTCAGGGCAAGTTCGATAATAATATCGACAACGTTCCTCCGGGTCTGAGCAGCGATGAACTGGAGTCATATAACGATTATGACAATGCCAATGTTTATAACGACCACATCATTGCTAGCCTGATCAAAGCTTACAAAGCGACCGATCCGAACGGCTTCCTGCTCTATTTCTCTGACCACGGAGAAGAGGTATATGACACACCGCCGCATAAAACGCAGGGTCGAAATGAAGACAACCCAACTCGCCATATGTATACGGTTCCGTTCCTGCTGTGGACCTCTGAAAAATGGCAGGCCGCGCATCCACGAGATTTCTCCCAGGATGTGAATCGAAAATACAGCAGCTCTGAGCTTATCCATACCTGGTCTGATTTAGCTGGCTTCACTTACGATGGATTCGATCCGACCCGTGCTATTACCAACCCGCAGTTTAAAGAAACAACCCGCTGGATTGGTAATCCGTACAAGAAAAACGCCCTGATTGATTACGATACCCTGCCGTATGGGGATCAAATCGGGAATCAGTAATAGAATGCCTTATCCGGCCTACGATCCACTTAGTCCCGTAGGCCGGAAAGCGCAGCGCCATCCGGTAATTTATCACTTGAGACTCCCCGCTTTCGACGCTACTGTTTCCCTGTCTGCGATCTGCAAGGGATTAACATGTATCACGACATCAGCCATCTTCTCTCCCGCCTGATTAACGGCCCGACACCACTGTGCAAGGTGTATTTCCCCAGTACTAATGGTTCAATGCCAGAGCTGGCATATCAGGTTGATTTTCCGCGACTGGAGATTGTGCTGGAGGGCGAATTCACCGATAGCAGTGTTGCAGGCGCATCCACTACGTTAACGCCTTATGATGTTCTGTATATCCCGGCAGGGGGCTGGAACTTCCCACAATGGCAAACACCGGTAACGACGCTGAGCATCTTATTCGGCAAACAGCAACTGGGTTTCAGTGTCGTGCAGTGGGATGGTAAGCAGTATCAAAACCTCACAAAGCAACACGTCGCACGACGCGGGCCACGTATCGGTTCTTTCCTGTTACATACACTCAATGAAATGCAGATGCAGCCTCAGGAGCAGCAAACGGCCAGACTGATCGTCTCCAGTCTGCTCAGCCATTGTCGCGACCTGCTGGGAAGCCAGATCCAGACGGCGTCACGCAGCCAGGCGCTTTTTGAAGCTATTCGTGACTATATTGACGAACATTACGCCTCTCCGCTCACCCGGGAATCCGTGGCCCAGGCGTTCTACATCTCTCCAAATTACCTTTCGCACCTGTTTCAAAAAACAGGGACCATTGGCTTTAACGAATACCTGAACCATACGCGGCTGGAGCACGCAAAGACGCTACTAAAGGGTTACGATCTGAAAGTCAAAGAAGTGGCCCACACCTGTGGATTTGTTGACAGCAATTACTTCTGTCGCCTGTTTCGAAAAAATACCGAGCGTTCACCTTCAGAGTATCGTCGGCAATATCACAGCCAGTTGACGGACAAGAAAGTTAGTCCAGAATAAGATGAGTATGTTGTGGTGCCGACAGTACTTTACGTACGGCACTCATCACCCGTTGAGGTTCCCGCAAAAAAGCGCTAATTCCCGACTGGACGTAACGACTTTGCGTAAATCGCTCAGCACCTGCCAGCTCAATATCGGTAATCAGCAACACCACATCGGCGCGACTAATATCGTCTTCCGTCAAACGATTCTCCGTTCCCAGCGCCCCCTGAGTTTCAATCTTGATGTTCCACTTGTCCTGCTGAAAGAGTTTTTCCAGCCGCTCGGCAGCCATATAGGTATGTGCGACGCCGCTGACGCAAGCGGTCACTGCAACCAGATATCGAACAGATGCGACTGCCATATCAACCTCCTACGGTTACCTGAAATCCGGCGTCTTCTGCCATCTTACGCAACGTCGCCACCTCTTGTGCTGACGGGGCGGGCACATCCTTCATCGACCACTGCTGCCCAAGAAGGCGATATTTCGGCTCACCATACTGATGAAACGGTAGCAGATGTACTTGCTTTATATCTAATGATGACAATAAGGTCAGCGCACGCTGCATGTTCTCCACGCTGAGCGTAAAGCCCGGAATCAGCGGCAGACGAGGGATCACATTGACCCCCTCACCAACTAATAGCTGTAAATTCTTTAGTACGCGCGGCAGATTCATATTCACCACCTCGCGAGCCTGGCTTTCATCCATAATTTTAAGATCGAAAAGCACCTCATCGCATAACTTTGCCAGCGGGAGCAGACGACTGGCGGGAGCATCCCCCGCCGTTTCAATCGCGCACTGCACACCGTTGCGTCGCAGACGCTGTAAAAACCGGATGGCGAAAGCGGCCTGCATCAGTACTTCGCCACCAGAAAGCGTCACCCCGCCACCAGAGGTTTGAAAGAAAATATCATCTTTCATTACCTCACGTTCCAGCGCATCAAGGGAGATATCACGACCAATGTGCTCAAACGCGCCGGAAGGGCATTCATCGACATCTCGCAGACACGGCGCGCAGTGCAGACATTTACTCTCCCGCCGTACTGTTTCAATACGCGGGGAAATAGATTCAGGATTAGCACACCACGGGCAGGTGTGCGGGCAGCCTTTAAAAAAGACTACAGTGCGGATCCCCTGCCCGTCATTCAGCGAGTAACGCTGAATATTGAAAATGCGTGCAACCTCCTCGCCGGATATCTCCACAACCTCACAGTTGATGTGCGGTCCGGCGAATAATGTCATCCTGAATCTCCTTCGATAATTCGACAAAGAAAGCGCTGTATCCAGCCACGCGAACCACTAGTCCGGCGAAGTCCTGCGGACGCTGCTGGGCTTCCCGCAACGTATCGGCATTCACCACGTTAAACTGGATATGCTGTAGTTTAAGCTGGGTAAACGCCCGCAAGAAATCCGCCAGCTTGCGCAAACCAGCCTCACCTTCCAGCGTGGCCGGTGTGAACTTCACGTTCAATAACGTGCCGTTCGACAGCAGGGTGTTGTCCAGCTTACTAACTGACTTCAGCACCGCTGTCGGCCCCTGCATATCCTGACCGAGCATCGGCGATAAGCCGCCATCAGCCAGCTGCTCCCCGGCATAACGACCGTCCGGCGTCGCCCCAACGACCGATCCCAGCGGTACGTGTGCAGATACAGTATATGAACCGGGTGTAAATTGCCCACCGCGCGGATTCTGGTATTTTTCCACCTCTTTACAATAATGACGCAGCAGTTCGGCACTGATGTTATCCACATCATCAATATCGTTACCGTATTTCTCAAATCGGTTAATCAGTCTGGCGCGAATTTTCTCGCCCTCCGTCGTAGCGAAATTACGCTTCAATACCGACAACAGCTCGTCAAAACTTAAGCGCTGCTGTTCGAATACCAGCCCATTAAGGGCATGCAGAGAGTCACTCAGGTTGGCAATACCGATCCCTTGTACGCCGGAGAAATTGTAACGCGCTCCACCATCGGTGATATCGCAGCCCTTCACCAGACAATCGTTAATAAACGAGGAGAGCAACGGTACCGGAGCCCAGTCACGATGACCGATGTCGCAAATATTACTCCCCTCCACCATCAGGGTAATGTAGTGGCTGATTTTGGCTCGAATGTGTGACAGCAGACCTCCGAACGTCAACTCGTGGTTACCCTCATTCTCATACAGGCTGATTTCCATCACTTTCAGCAAATTAAACATGGCAATATCGTGCAGACCGTAGGTTCTACCCGGGATCGACAGCTCCACACAGCCCACCACCGCGTAATCTCGCGCATCTTCCAGCGATACGCCCCGGTTCAGGAAAGCAGGCACCACCACTTCGTCGTTAAAGACTTGAGGAATACCGGTGCCCAGGCGGATGGTTTCCGCCGTTTTCATCAGGAATGGCGTATCAATTAACGCATTGGTGCGTACACCGAGATTTGGCTGTGGTAGTTGCACACTCTGGTAGGCATCAAGGCAGAGGAAAGAGAGCACGTTTACCGCACTGCGCCCGCTCTCCGTCAACCCACCAAGCAATGCGGTATACCCCGTCGGGAATCCGGCGAAGTAGCGCGCGCTACTGGTGGAACGCAGCAGCACGATGTCATTGCATTTCACCCACAGCGATTCGAGCAGCTCTTTTAAGAAGGCTGGATCGTCTCCCTGGGTCAGGGAAACCTGGTAAAACGGCAGCATATACTGATCAAAACGTCCCAGCGAGAGCGAGCTGGCATTGGATTCATACTGCAGAATGATGTTCATGTACCAGAACAACTGGCACGCCTGCCAGAAAGTTTGTGGCTTATGTTGCATGTTATGACGAGAGTTAGCAGCAATAGCGAGCAGTTCCTGACGACGATGCGCATCCGGACAGCTTTCCGCCATTTTCTCTGCCAGTGTGGCATAACGTTGAATGTGGTTTTGCGAGGCCTCAAGTAACAACAGCGCCGCCTGATAAAAATGGTTATCCGGATTCAGTCGACTATGTGTACGCATCTGCGATACCAGTTCACCCAACCCGTGTTTCAACAGGTGCGGATAATCAATAATGATATGCCCCTGTCCTTTATCCGTTTGGTTAATGCTAAAAATCTGTGTACTGACTGCCGCCTTCACCTCATCGGTCATCTGGCCGTTGATGAAATCTTTCATCGAGCGTTTTTCCCAGTAGGGAAACAACACCTCGCGATAGAGACGCTTATCTTCTTCGCTGATGTCAAAACGATCCTGCGGACGTGTCGGGAACTGATCCAGCTCCTTAAGCAACCAGTACGGGTCCATTTCCGGCGACATAATACCTGCTCGCGGCTTCACGGTACGGTTCCCGGCAATCAGCTCCTCATCACGAATCGATATTTCAACATGCTCAAGGATATATGCGGTTGCTTTAGCCCGACGCAGAATAACCGGCTCCCCTTCTGTCTGCTGATGGCTAGCGGTATACAGCTGCGCACGCTCGAGCGAAATCTCACGATGGTTTTTAAACAGAGCGGCTTTGAGGCGTTGAATACGATTCGTCATGAGGCAGGCTCCCTGGCATATAAAGTTACGCGGTTTGCGCCAAATGCGCGCCAATCTTGTTCATGATGGCATCGGCACGTTTTACCGCATCGCTAATGTTGACACGAACGATGGTTTTCCCCGCAAAGCGCTCCTCAAACTTGATACCGATATCTTTGGTCAGAATCACCATATCGGCATCTGCCACATCCGCTGCGGTCAGTTCGTTTTCCAGACCAATCGAACCCTGTGTCTCAACTTTTATCTCCCAGCCCCTGGCCTTCGCTGCGTTTTCCAGCGCTTCGGCTGCCATATAGGTGTGTGCAACACCAGAAGGACATGCTGTTACTGCGATAATTTTAGTCATAGCTCATTCCTCACTTAATTCGTTTCAAAATCCAAATCCAGATCGTCTTCATTCTCGTCAACCAGAGACACTTTCTTCCTTGCCAGACTTTTCAGCACGTTAACGCAGACCGCCGTCACCACTGCCCCAACCACGACCGCCGCGATATAACCTAGTTTTCCTTCCACAACGGGCAGAACGATTAAGCCCCCCCAACCGGCATAACACTGTGCGCCAAACAACGCGGCCGTTACTGCACCACAAGTCGAACCGACCATAATGGATGGAATTACGCGCAGTGGGTCAGCAGCAGCAAAAGGAATCGCCCCTTCCGTAACACCAACACACCCCATCACTAATGCGGCTTTACCCGCTTCGCGTTCTTCAGAAGAGAAATTTTTACGGCTCATTAGCGTCGCTAGCCCTAATCCCAGCGGCGGTACACAGATCCCCACAGCCGCTATCGCTACCACGGTATAAACACCCTGCGCTACGCAAATCAGCATGAACGCATAAGCAACCTTGTTAATCGGGCCACCCATATCAAAAGCCAGCATCAGACCCATAATGACCGCTAACATCACGACACTGCCCTGCTGCATTCCCTGCAACCATTGCGTCAAATTGGCGGTTAACGCACCGACCGGTTCACCCAGTCCCCACATCATGATGCCCGCAGTAATAAAGGTGCCGACAATAGGAATAACAAAGATGGGCATTACCGAGCGCAACACCTTATGCACCGGAATCTTCTTCAGATAGTGAACAACAATACCGCCGATGACCCCGGCAATCAGCGCGCCAAAGAATCCAGCGCCAAAGCTGTTGCCCACCCAGGCACCAATCGCACAAGGTGCCAGCGCAGAGCGCTCGGCGATCGAATACCCGATATACGCCGCAAGAAAAGGCACCATTAAGGTCAGCCCGGCGACACCAATATCGAATAGCTTCTTGAGATTGGGATCGGTCACAGCATCCGGTACCGCTCCTTTGCCATACAGCATGACGGAGACCGCCAGTAAAATACCGCCCGCTACGACGAAGGGGATCATATGCGAAACACCTGTCATCAGGTGCTGACGGGTGTTTTTCAGGATCTGCACCAACTCTTTCATAAGTCGCTCCCGGGCTTTTTGAGGCCCATGTCCATAATGTTGTTGCGGAAACAATAGGCAATCCGATGCAGCGCAGACAGTGGATAAAAAGGCCATTTACTGGATTTTTGTAATATCAGTACAAAAATGCGATCCGCCTCATAACTTGCGGAATACCAGGAATTATTAAATGGATTAAGACTTGTGAGGTATATCCCACTTTGAAACTTACATTACATTTGTCCAGTTTTTGACAGATTTGTCACATGGCAGGCCTGGGCATTGCCCTTTTATTCTGTAGTCAGAAATCGTTATGGGAGAGAGGCTATGGCCCTGATTGTGGAATTTACTTGTGAGCTACCCAATGGCGTACATGCCCGTCCGGCAAGCCACATTGAAACGCTGTGCAACAGCTTTATCTCACGCATTGAGTGGCATAATCTTCGCACTGACCGAAAGGGCAACGCCAAAAGCGCGCTGGCGCTAATTGGCACCGACACTCTGGCAGGTGACAACTGTCAACTGCTGATCTCCGGTGCCGATGAGGAGACTGCTCACCAGAGATTGAGTCAGTGGTTACATGATGAATTCCCTCACTGTGATGCCCCGATGGAAGAGGTCAAAAACAGTGAACTGGAACTGCTTCCGACGTCACTAACGAATCTTAATCCTCAGCTTTTTCGAGCCAGGGCAGTCTGCAGCGGCAGTGCAGGCGGCATGCTGACACTTCTCTCTTCACTGGATCTTAACGCGCTCGGCGAACTCCCAACTGCCAACGATGTGGAAGCCGAGCAATCCATGCTCGATAATGGCCTGACGCTGTTGATGAAGAATATTGAGTTCCGCCTGCTCGACAGCGATGGTGCAACCAGTGCAATTCTGGAGGCTCACCGCTCACTGGCCAGTGACACCTCCCTGCGTCAACATTTGCTGACAGGCATTTCTCGTGGTTTAAGCTGCGCCCAGGCGATTGTCGAAAGCGCCAACCATTTCTGTGATGAGTTCACCCGCTCCAGCAGCAGTTATTTACAAGAACGCGCACTGGACGTACGCGACGTCTGCTTCCAACTTCTGCAACAAGTTTATGGCGAACAGCGCTTCCCGGCACCGGGCAAACTCAGCCAGCCAGCAATCTGTATGGCTGATGAACTCACACCCAGCCAGTTCCTCGAACTGGATAAAACATTCCTTAAGGGCTTATTGCTAAAAAGCGGTGGCACGACTTCCCATACGGTTATTCTTGCACGCTCATTCAATATTCCCACGCTAGTGGGCGTGGATATTGAAGCCTTAACGCCGTGGCAACAACAAACCGCCTACATCGACGGCAACGCAGGCGCGATCGTCGTCGCACCGACTGAACCCGTTGCCCGCTACTACCAACAGGAAACCCGCGTACAGGAGGCCTTGCGCAAACAACAGCGTATCTGGCTGACTCAGGAAGCTCGTACTGCAGATGGTATACGTATGGAGGTTGCAGCCAACATTGCTCATTCCGTGGAAGCACAGGCGGCTTTTGGCAACGGTGCAGAAGCCGTTGGCTTGTTCCGTACAGAAATGTTGTATATGGACCGCACCAGCGCTCCCGGTGAAAATGAGCTGTACAACATTTTTTGCCAGGCACTGGAGTCCGCACAAGGACGCAGCATTATTGTGCGGACCATGGACATCGGTGGTGATAAACCCGTTGACTACCTGAATATTCCAGCCGAAGCGAACCCGTTCCTCGGCTATCGCGCAGTCCGTATTTATGAAGAGTACGCTTCGCTGTTTACTACGCAGCTCCGGGCGATACTTCGAGCCTCTGCACACGGCAGCCTGAAAATCATGATCCCAATGATCTCCTCAATGGAAGAGATCCTGTGGGTCAAAGAGAAGCTGGCAGAAGCCAAACAACAGTTGCGTAATGAACATATCCCGTTTGATGAGAAGATTCAGCTCGGCATCATGCTGGAAGTACCATCAATAATGTTTATCATCGATCAGTGTTGCGAAGAAATTGATTTCTTTAGTATTGGCAGCAACGACCTGACCCAGTACCTGCTGGCAGTCGATCGCGACAACGCCAAGGTTACGCGCCACTACAATAGCCTGAACCCAGCCTTCCTGCGCGCTCTGGATTTCGCGGTACAGGCGGTACATCGTCAGGGTAAGTGGATTGGCCTGTGCGGTGAACTTGGCGCAAAAGGATCGGTGTTGCCGCTACTGATTGGCCTGGGATTAGATGAAATCAGCATGAGCGCACCATCCATTCCTGCCGCCAAAGCACGGATGGCGCAACTGGACAGCCGCGCCTGCCGCCAGTTACTGAATCAGGCGATGGCCTGTCGCACCTCGCTGGAAGTGGAGCACTTGCTGGCCCAGTTCCGCATGTCTCAACAGGATGCCCCGCTGGTTACGGCGCAATGTATTACTCTGGATAGCGACTGGCGCAACAAAGAGGAAGTGATCAAAGGAATGACTGACAACCTGCTGCTGGCAAATCGTTGTCGCTACCCGCGCAAGCTGGAAGCCGATCTGTGGGCACGTGAAGCGGTCTTCTCCACTGGATTGGGCTTTAGCTTCGCCATTCCGCACAGCAAGTCTGAACATATTGAACAATCCACGATTAGCGTGGCGCGCCTGACAGCACCTGTACGCTGGGGTGATGAAGATGCACAATTCATCATCATGCTTACGCTCAACAAACACGCCGCCGGTGACCAGCATATGCGTATTTTCTCACGCCTGGCGCGCCGCATTATGCATGAAGAATTCCGCAACGCACTGGTTAACGCGGCATCTGCCGATGCTATTGCTAGCCTGCTGCAACACGAGCTTGAACTTTAAGAGGGTATTTATATGGAACTGTATCTGGATACCGCCAACGTGGCGGAAGTTGAACGTCTGGCCCGCATCTTCCCTATCGCAGGTGTGACCACCAACCCGAGCATTGTGGCGGCAGGTAAAGAGCCCATCTGGGACGCACTGCCACGCCTGCAAAAGGCCATTGGCGAAAATGGCGTTCTGTTTGCCCAGACGATGAGTCGGGATGCGGATGGCATGGTGAAAGAAGCCAAACGCCTGAGCAACGCGGTACCGGGCATCGTGGTGAAAATTCCGGTCACTTCCGAAGGTCTCGCAGCTATCAAACAATTGAAAAAAGAAGGCATTACAACACTCGGCACTGCCGTATACAGCGCGGCGCAGGGACTGCTGGCAGCGCTGGCCGGGGCAAAATATGTCGCACCGTATGTTAACCGTATTGACGCTCAGGGCGGCGACGGTATCCGCACTGTACAGGAGTTGCAAACATTGCTGGAGCTGCATGCACCAAACAGCATGGTGCTGGCAGCCAGTTTTAAAACGCCACGTCAGGCACTGGATTGCTTACTGGCAGGATGTGAGGCAATCACCCTGCCATTAGATGTAGCGCAACAAATGCTCAACACCCCTGCGGTAGAGTCAGCAATAGAGAAGTTTGAGCAGGACTGGAACAACGCATTTGGTCACATCAACCTGTGAAGAGGATTAAAGTATGGATCGCATAATTCAATCACCTGGTAAGTACATCCAGGGGGCAGATGTTATTACCCGTCTTGGCAGCTATCTCAAACCACTGGCAGAACGCTGGCTGGTCGTTGGGGACAAGTTTGTCTTAGGTTTTGCACAACCCGCTATAGAAAAAAGCTTCCATGATGCCGGTTTATCACTGGAAATCGTGCCATTTGGCGGTGAATGTTCACAAAACGAAATCGACCGCCTGCGCGGTGTGGCTGAACAAGCGAAGTGTGGCGCGGTTCTCGGTATTGGCGGTGGTAAAACGCTGGATACCGCGAAAGCGCTGGCTCACTTTATGGACGTACCCGTCGCCATTGTGCCAACCATTGCTTCAACCGATGCGCCATGCAGCGCGCTGTCCGTGATTTATACCGATGCTGGCGAATTCGATCGCTATCTGCTGCTGCCCAACAATCCGGACAGGGTTATTGTTGACACCAAAATTGTGGCGGGCGCACCGGCGCGTCTGTTAGCTGCGGGTATTGGTGATGCGCTGGCGACCTGGTTTGAAGCACGCGCCTGTTCACGCAGTGGCGCCACCACGATGGCGGGTGGTCAGTGTACTCAGGCTGCGCTGGCGCTGGCTGAACTGTGCTACAACACGCTGATTGAAGAAGGCGAAAAAGCCATGCTTGCCGCCGAGCAGCATGTGGTTACCCCGGCACTGGAACGCGTCGTAGAAGCCAACACCTATCTGAGCGGCGTCGGTTTTGAAAGCGGTGGTCTGGCTGCCGCGCACGCAATCCATAACGGCCTGACGGCAATCCCGGATGCACATCACTACTACCACGGCGAGAAAGTGGCTTTCGGCACGCTAACGCAACTGGTACTGGAAAACGCACCGGTAGAAGAAATTGAAACCGTCGCCGCATTGTGTCATTCCGTTGGTCTGCCGATTACGCTGGCGCAGCTGGACATCAAACAGGATATTCCAGCCAAAATGCGCATAGTGGCACAAGCAGCCTGTGTCGAGGGCGAAACAATTCACAACATGCCTGGCGGTGCGACACCCGATCAGGTTTATGCCGCCCTGCTGGTGGCAGACCAGTACGGTCAGCGTTATCTGCAGGAATGGGAATAAAATCTGACCAAGACCCCCGGCTCACGCCGGGAGTCTTTTTGAATGTCCTTCCTGTCGCTTCATTTTCCATCCGCCTGCGTTTTCCGGCTCACAAGCGCTAACGCCAGTACAATCAGCACAATGCCGCCGCCTTCAATCGGTCCTGGATTTTCACCAAGCAACCACCAGGAAAACAGCACACCGCATACTGGCACCGCCAGCGTACTTAAACTGGCAATGCTCGCAGGCAGATTTTTCAGCACAAACAACCACAGGCTCCAGGCCAGCGCAGTGGCCAGAATAGCGCTATAGGCCAGTGCCCAAAAAACAATAGGTTGCCAGTTAACTTCCGGTTGGGGCACCCACCAGGCAACGACGCTCATGACCAGCGCGGCATACAGCATTTGCCACGCCGTGAGTGAGAGCAAATCAATCCTGGGATGACGAGCGTACATTCGCTTGGCGACAATTGCGCTCGCCCCCCAGCTCACACCGGAAAGGATCGCCAGCAGCGCACTTTTCATCGAGGTGAAATCAAGCTGCCACGGTTGCATCACCAGCACCAGTCCAACAGCGGCAATGCCGATTGCCGCATATTGCATACGTCGAAACCGCTCCCCCAGAAACAACGCCGCCAGGATCACCACCCAGAATGGCATGGTATAAGTGAGGATGGCGACCTTTCCCGCCCCGCCGCTGACCAGCGCCCATTGCGCCAGTCCGATCATGCCACAGGTCTGTAACAACGCTATCGCCAGGGTAAATTTAAACGGCGTCGGTCTTAATCCACGACCACGCAAGAGCAAAACAAGAAATAAGACGAGGGTGCCGAAAATACAGCGAAGAGATGTAAAGTCGAACGCGCCAATATAGCTCGTGACTTGCTTCATGAAGATCCAGCTATAACTCCAGATAAGAGTGAGAACGAGAAGACCACTGACAGCCAGTGGGTTGCTCTTTCCTGAGGCAGACATGATAAATCCCGTAGAGTGACGTTTCCTTTATGTACTATACCCTAAATAATTCGAGTTGCAGGAAGGCGGCAAAGGAAGAAATCCCCAGGGGCATAGATAACTATGTGACTGGGGTTTCTGAGTGTAGCCAACACACCGGCAACTTGAAGTATGACCGGTATATACGCCTCAAAAAAAACTTCAGCGACTGCCGGGAAGCAGCCGCTGAAGTGTTAGACGTTGAGATTACAGCAGATCAAAACGGTCCAGATTCATCACTTTCACCCATGCCGCGACAAAGTCCTTCACGAACTTCTCGTGGGCATCGCTGCAAGCATAAACTTCTGCCAGTGCACGCAGTACCGAGTTAGAACCGAATACCAGATCGGCGCGGGTAGCGGTGTATTTCACATCACCGTTCAGGCGGTCGCGCCCTTCAAACAGTTCTTGCGACTCATCCACCGCTTTCCATTCGTTGCGCATATCCAGCAGATTGACGAAGAAATCATTGCTGAGCACGCCAGGACGATCGGTAAAGACGCCATGCTGGCTACCATCAAAGTTGGTTCCCAGCACACGCATACCACCCACCAGCACGGTCATTTCCGGTGCGGTTAACGTCAACTGCTGCGCTTTATCAATCAGCAGCGATTCGGTGGTTGATACGTCAGGACGGGAACGATAGTTACGGAAGCCATCGGCAATCGGCTTCAGCAATTCAAACATCTCAATATCGGTTTGATCCTGACGCGCATCCACGCGGCCTGGAACAAAAGGTACAGTGATACTGACGCCCGCTGCGCTTGCTGCCTTCTCCACACCGACAACACCGGCCAGCACGATAATATCGGCCAACGAGGCTGTATGGGCAGATTTATAGATACCTTCCAGCACAGGCAGAACACGTGCAGCAGTGGCATTCACATCCCAACCACGTTGTGGATTCAGCGCCAGGCGAGCACCGTTAGCACCGCCACGTTTGTCACCACCACGGAATGTAGAAGCCGAAGCCCACGCCACCGATACCAGCTCGCCTACGGAAAGTCCGGAAGCCGCGATGGTCGCCTTCAGGTTAAGAATATCTTCTTCGCTTGGGTTGAAGAACGCATGCGGCAGCGGATCCTGCCAAATCAGATCTTCTTGTGGTACTTCCGGTCCAATGTAACGCGCTTTCGGCCCCATATCACGGTGCGTCAGTTTAAACCACGCACGGGCAAAAGCTTCGTTGAACGCCTGCGGATCGTTAAGGAAACGACGAGAGATTTTCTCGAACTCAGGATCAAAACGCAGCGTCAGGTCGGTGACCAGCATCGTCGGCTTACGTTTTTTCGACGGATCAAACGGATCAGGAATGATTTCTGGCGCATCAACCGCTTCAAACTGGATGGCACCGGCCGGGCTGCGAGTTTGTACCCATTCGTATTTGAACAGGTTCTCGAAGAAATAGTTGCTCCACTGGGTTGGTGTTTGCGTCCAAACCACTTCCAGACCAGACGTGATAGCATCTGCGCCCGCACCGCTACCATAGCTGCTGGCCCAGCCTAAACCCTGTGCTTCAATCGGTGCTGACTCTGGGTCGGCCCCGACATGTGATGCAGGTGCTGCACCATGAGTTTTACCTAACGTATGGCCACCACCGATTAGCGCTACGGTTTCTTCGTCGTTCATCCCCATGTTGCCGAATGTCGCACGAATAGCTGCAGCTGCAGAAAGCGGCTCACCGCTGTGATCCGGACCTTCCGGGTTTACATAGATAAGCCCCATCTCGGTCGCGCCCAATGGCGCTTTTGCCAGCTCTTCAGGGTGGCGGTGAGTCAGCCAGGCTTTCTCATCACCCCAGTTTACGTCAAGATCCGGTTCCCAGACGTCTTCACGACCAGCACCAAAACCGAAGGTACGGAAACCTGAGTTTTCCAGCGCTACGTTACCCGCAAGGATAAACAGATCAGCCCAGGAAATTTTCTGACCATATTTCTGCTTAACTGGCCACAGCAGACGGCGTGCCTTATCAAGACTCACGTTGTCCGGCCAGGAGTTCAGTGGTGCAAAACGCTGCTGTCCACGACCCGCTCCACCGCGTCCATCAATAGAGCGATAGGTACCTGCGCCGTGCCATGCCATGCGGATAAATAAACCGGCATAAGTGCCCCAGTCAGCGGGCCACCACGGTTGAGATTCGGACAGGAGGGCTCTGAGATCCCCTTTCAGGGCAGAATAGTCGAGTTTGCTAAATTCTTTGCGGTAGTTAAAGTCCTCACCCAGTGGGTTCGAACGGTTGGAATGTTGGTTCAGCAGATCTACACGGAGTTGATTAGGCCACCAGTCGCGGTTGCTCGTTCCTGCTCCCGCGCTCTGGTCGTGACCGCCTTGATGAAAAGGACACTTACCGGCAGTTGATGCGTTATGGTTATCGTCGGACATGCTCATCTATATGCTCCCTTTACAGTGTTCTGACTACGATATACACCACCAGAGATAAGATATAGTCGAAATAACCCACAGATTCGATAGCTAATTCCTTTTATATTTTAAGTTACAGAGATGTAGATCAAAATGATCAATAAAAAGCCCTCCGTAGAGGGCTGGGGCATCTGTTTAATTCGGTCTTACACCCAGCGTGTGGCAAATAGCGTAGCTCATTTCCGCACGATTGAGGGTATAGAAGTGGAAATCTTTCACCCCTTCACGACTTAAAATCTTCACCATATCCATGGCGATATTCGCCCCAACCAGCTTACGGGTCTCGGCATCGTCATCCAGGCCATCAAACATTGTCGACATCCACGCCGGAATGCGAACGTTAGTCATGTCAGCAAATTTTTTCGCTTGCTTAAAGTTGGAAACCGGCAGAATGCCCGGGATAATCTCCACATCGATCCCCGCAGACACACAGCGATCGCGAAAACGCAAATAGCTTTCCACATCAAAGAAAAATTGGGTGATCGCGCGGTTCGCTCCGGCATCGACCTTACGCTTCAGGTTGAGCAAATCAGCCTGTGCGCTTTTCGCTTCAGGATGCACTTCCGGATAAGCCGCAACTGAGATATCAAAATCTGCGACATCTTTCAGCAAGGTCACCAGATCAGAAGCGTACATATCCGGCTTACCACCACCTGCCGGCAAATCACCGCGCAGAGCAACAATATGACGAATACCGTTGTTCCAGTAATCCTGAGCAATAGTGCGCAACTCATCACGGGTAGCATCAATACAGGTCAGGTGCGGAGCCGCTTCGAGGCCCGTGCGATCCTTAATTCCCTTAATAATGCTGTGCGTGCGGTCACGCTCACCCGAGTTTGCACCATAGGTGACGGAAACAAACTTAGGTTTCAGACTGCTCAGACGATCGATGGAGTTCCACAGGGTTTGCTCCATTTCACTGGTGCGCGGCGGGAAAAACTCGAACGAAACGTTAATCTGACCCTGCACTTCTGCCAGGCTCTGATTCAGGGCTTCCCGCTGGTTGGCGTGAAAAAAGCTCATACCTTACCTCATCAATCTTTTGTCGTTATATGTTGTGTTGTGAACTGCTATACGTTTAGACGTCTAGATGTAAAAATGACGGAAAAGCGCAGTGACGTCAACTGAAAAATCATTGTGGAAGGTGAGGAATACTCAGCGAAGGTGAAATAAATTCATTCTGGTTTGCTGGCAGAAGAGATTTTATCAACGCCGGGAGCCATTTCAGGCGATCTTCCTGCCCTGGTGATATCACCAGACCAGTGTTGATACGCAAATCACAGCCATTCAGCGGGCAAAAAGTCACGCCCTGACGCTGAATAGCCGCAAAAGAGGCGGGGAGAATACTCAGGCCATCGCCATGCGCAATTCGGGCTAATAAAACATCATGTTCAAGAGGTTCTTCAATACAGGCAGGAGAATAACCTGCGCGTCTGAATATCTGGTGGGTATAGTCGAAAAAGGCCGGATTACGCTCTCTCTTAAACCAGAACAGCGGCCTGTGATTGAGCGTCCTCAGTGACAGCGATTTCTCAGCCGCTTCTGGCCAGGAGGCTGGCAACGCGGCAATCAGCGGCTCATGCCAGGGTAAATCCGTCACCGTAAGCCCCGCCGTTTCCAGCGGTAATGCCACCAGCGCAGCATCCAGTTTACCCCGGCGTACCTGCCGCACCAGTTCGGTCGACGCGTGACGTACAATGTGCAGCGTCTCGACACGCTCAACCAAATGCGACTCAAACGATGCAAATATACCTTGCTCAAACGCTGTGCTTAACCCCAGTCGTAGCGCTTGCCCATCCGCTTTCGCCAGTTGGCTCAACGCAAGATAGGTTGTGTCCTGTAGCGTCAGCAGCGGGCGAACCATCTCCAGTACACGCAACCCATCTTCCGTCAGCGAGAGTCCACGGCTATGACGGGTAAAAAGCGTCACCCCCAGGCGAACTTCAAGCTGGCGAATATGGCGACTGAGCGGAGGCTGCGACATAAACAGGCGCTGTGCCGCACGGCTCATGTTGTTCTCTTCCGCTACCACGACGAAATAGCGTAGCAGGCGGATATCCAGAGAATTAAGCGGTTGGGTTGTCATACCGAAAAGGTATCACGAAAACGGTATTATCTATAGAAACGCCCACAACCTATCCTCACGTCATACACCAGACAAACGAGGGATAAACCATGTTTTCAGAACGCTATATTACCGGACAAAAAATGCTGCAACAGGTGGATGGCAAAAGCGGCGACGCAGTGCTGGAAAGCCTGAAAGATATTGCGCCAGATTTCGCCCGCTATCTGCTCGAATTTCCTTTCGGTGATATCTATTCCCGACCGGGACTCGATTTACGCAGTCGGGAAATTGCGACCGTCGCCGCATTAACCGCTCTTGGCAACGCGACGCCACAGTTGAAAGTACACATTGCCGCTGCTCTGCATGTTGGATTAACGCAGGAAGAGATCATTGAGGTGATAATGCAGATGGCTGTATATGCAGGTTTTCCAGCCGCGCTGAATGGCCTTTTCGCTGCAAAAGAGGTCTTTTCAGCTCACGAATAGCGAAGCTGCACGCCGGATAAGATGCGTTAACATCTTTATCCGGCCTAACAATCACACTGGCCGGATAAACTCAGCGTCATCCGGCAACAAAACTACAGCAGTTGCGCCAGGCGATTGATATCCGACTGAATAGCGCCAGCAGTCACATCGCGACCCGCCCCCGGTCCGCGAATCACCAGCGGGTTATCGCGATACCAGCGACTTTCAATGGCGAACACGTTATCGCACGGCAGTAGCGCCGCCAGCGGATGTTCTGGTCGCACCGCTTCAACACCGACGCGTGCTTTGCCGTTAGCATCAAAACGCGCCACGTAGCGTAGCACCAGCCCCATTTCACGGGCGGCTTCCAGACGCTGTACCATCTGCTCGTTCAGCTCATCGCCATTTTCAAAGAAATGATCAATTGAGCCTTCTTCACAGTGCGCTGGTACCAGGGACTCCACACGAACCTGATCCGGTTCGATATCGTAACCGGCTTCGCGCGCCAGAATCACCAGCTTGCGCATCACATCTTTGCCCGAAAGGTCCACTCGCGGGTCCGGTTCAGTCAACCCCTGCTGCCACGCCTGATCCACCAGATCGGTAAACGGGACAGATCCGTCAAATTGCAGGAACAGCCACGACAGCGTACCGGAGAAGATCCCACTGATCGACAGAATGGTGTCTCCACTGTCAATCAGATCGCGCACGGTATGGTTGATCGGCAATCCGGCACCCACGGTGGCGTTATACAACCAGTGGCGACCCGTTTTCTCGAAGGCATCGTGAATTTGGCGATATTTATTACTGGTGCTAGCTCCCGCCAGTTTATTGGCGCTGATAACGTGAAAACCGTGGCTGGCGAAATCCAGATACTGATCCGCCAGCTGTTCGCTGGCGGTCACGTCCAGCACAACTAAATCATCATACGGGTGGGCGCGCATCCACAGGAACAGCGACTCTTCATCCTGTTCCACTGCTTCGTCATCGAAGAAGGCTAATGCGCGGCTGGCATCCAGCCCTTCATAGTTCAGCAGGCTACGGCGGCTATCCACCACGCCTGCCAGCACAAACTCAAAACCAGTACGTGCAGAAAGCGTGCTTTGTTCACGGGCGAACAGTTCCAGCCAGCGAGAACCAATATTCCCCTTCCCGAACAACACCAGACCAATACGTTTTTCTGCGCGGAAGATAGACTGGTGCAGTCCCTGAATCAGGCTTTCAGTCGGACCGGTACGCAGTACGGCAACCAGACTGATGCCCTCTTCCGACTGCCAGGTAAACTCTACCGGCTGACCTTTCAGTTGCTGCCAGAAACGGTGGCAGTGCAGCGGATTGCGTGTCACGCCAGCCCCAACCATCGCCACCAGCGCCAGCCCCTGACGTAAACGCAGCTCGCCAGGTAAACCGGCCTCATCAAGAATTTTCAGTGCGCCGTCAGCGACTTCTGAGGTGTAGCAAAATTGCAGGAGTTGGCGATCGGGATGCACGCCAACCGCCAGCGGACGCACCTGTGTGCGTTTTAAAATCTGATCGATCTCTTTATACGCCAGCTTAAAGTCCTGACCACCTGGAACCAGGAATTCAATCAGGCAGACATCGTCATGGCTGGTCACAATACGCGCTCCGGTACCGGAAGCCAGCACGCGTTCAATGCGCGTCGATCCCTGATCCGGCGTATAGCTGCAGCGCAACTGAAGGTCGATATCGCTGCCAGAAACCGGCTGTAAAGTCCGGGCATGCAGAACCGGAGCGGCCAGACGAGCCAGTTCGCTGGCTTCGTCCAGACGCAGCAATGGCAACAGACAGGCATCCTTCACTTTTCGTGGGTCCGCACTGTATACCCCGGCGACATCGCTCCAGATGGTCACTCGGGAAACACCCGCCAGCGCACCGACTTGCGTCGCAGAGTAGTCAGAGCCGTTACGCCCCAGCAATACCGTTTCGCCCGCATTGCTACGACTGATAAAACCGGTCACTACCAGGCGCTTGCCCGGATGCTGAGCCAGCAGTTGTTGTAATAATGGGTAAGAGAGACCTTCATCCACCTGCGGTTGAGCGCCGCGCTCAGCACGCAAAAACTCACGCGCATCCAGCCAGGTCGACTCCAGCCCCTGCTGATTAAGCACGGCAGACATCAGGCGTGCCGACCACACTTCGCCATGCCCTACGACTTCGGCGTAGACCGTATCGTTCACGCCACTGTCGAGCAAACCGGCCAGGCGCTCCAGATCGTTGATAAACGCGCCGATCAACCCATCGGCCACGTCTGGCGGCAATAAGCCGCTAATAAGTTCGCTCTGATAGCGGCGTAACGCCTGCTGAACCTGATGCGCAGAAAGACGATCGGTCTGGCTTAACTTCAGCCAGCTAATCAACTGGTTAGTGGTGCTGCCTGCAGCTGAAACAACCATCATATCGTCAGGCTGCGAGTACTCCGCCATAATACCTGCGACACGCAAATAACATTTCACGTCTGCCAGACTACTACCACCAAATTTGTGCAGTTGACGACCCTTCGCCCCTGCCTGCGCAATCACACTCATGTTTACCCCTTGTTTGCAGCCCGGAAGCCATTTTCCAGGTCGGCAATTAAATCTTCGCCATCTTCAATACCGGTGGAGATACGCAGCAGCGTTTCAGAAATTCCGGCAGCAGCACGCGCTTCTGGTGCCATACCCGCATGTGTCATGGTTGCGGCGTGGGAGATCAGACTTTCAACTCCCCCTAATGATTCCGCCAGCGTAAACAACGACAACCCGCCCAGGAAGCGACGCAGCGTTTGCTCATCACCATCCAGTTCAAAACTCAACATCGCGCCAAAGCCTTTTTGTTGGCGCGCGGCAATCTCATGCCCCTGATTATCCGGCAGTGACGGGTGATACAGTTTTTTCACCAGCGGCTGGGTTTGCAAATAGTCCACAATCGCCTGAGCATTACGTTGTGCCACCTCCATACGCGGTGACAAAGTACGCAGGCCACGCAACAGCAGATAGCTATCAAATGCGCCGCCGGTTACGCCAATATTATTCGCCCACCATGCCAGCTCAGTGACCGTTTCAGGATCTTTCGCAATCACTACGCCAGCCACCACATCAGAGTGACCGTTTAAATATTTCGTGCATGAATGCAACACCAGATCGGCGCCCAATGCCAGTGGATTTTGCAGTGCAGGGCTTAAAAAAGTGTTATCCACAACACTCACCGCGCCAGCTTCACGCGCCAGCTGGCAGATTTTCGCAATATCCACCACGCGTAACAGGGGATTACTCGGGCTTTCCACCAGCACTAACTGCGGTTTTTCCGCCAGTGCCGCCTTGAGCGCCTGCTCATTACCCTGATCGACAAACAGGACGCGATAACAACCGCGCTTCGCCAGACTGTCAAACAGACGATAGCTGCCGCCGTAACAGTCGTGTGGCGCCACCAGTAAATCACCAGGCTTCAGGAACACCGTAGTCACCAGATGGATCGCCGACATACCAGTATTGGTCAGCACTGCACCAGCCCCTCCTTCCAGCTCAGCCAGCGCGCGCTGGACGACATCACGCGTCGGGTTGCCGCGACGTGAATAGTCATGGGCTCGCGGCTCATTAAAACCGGTGAAGTTATAGGTACTGGAAAGGTGAATCGGCGGGACAACGCAACCGTACTGCTCGTCGTCATTTAATCCGCTACGCACTGCGATGGTGGCCTGTTTACGCGTCATATTGAGGAGTTCCTGGCTGAGCCGGTGAAAAGTCAGGCACCAGAGTAATCATTGTTACAATAGCCGTCAATACATCTGGACATCTAAACTTCTTTGCGTATAGATTGAGCAAACTGGAAATAGCCGTTAAAATTATATGCATTAGCGCACATCTGCGATGGCTAACTTCGTGTCAGGGCCTCGCCACTACGATAAACTACGCGCAATGAAATTATGGCTCGGGCTCAGTTTCCGGCCTCAATATAAATGACAAAGAGGATTAGGTATCTCATGGCTGAATGGAGCGGCGAATATATCAGCCCATACGCTGAGCACGGTAAGAAGAGTGAGCAAGTCAAAAAAATTACGGTTTCCATTCCTCTGAAGGTGTTAAAAATCCTTACCGATGAACGCACGCGTCGTCAGGTGAACAACCTGCGCCACGCCACCAACAGCGAACTGCTGTGTGAAGCGTTTCTGCATGCCTTTACCGGGCAACCGTTACCCAACGATGATGATCTGCGTAAAGAACGCAGTGATGAAATTCCTGAAGAGGCGAAGGTAATTATGCGTGAACTGGGGATCGACCCGGAAACGTGGGAATACTAAACGCCGGATACAAAAAAAGCGCCGTAAGGCGCTTTTTTTTGACAGCAGAAAAACTTATTTGCTGCCCGGGATGCTGAAACGCTTGTTGAAGCGATCAACACGGCCACCGGTAGCAACATCACGCTGCTTGCCAGTATAGAACGGGTGGCACTGACCGCACACGTCCAGGTTCAGATCGTGACCGACGGTAGAGCGGATTTTCATGACGTTACCGCAAGAGCAGTTTGCAGTAATTTCTTCGTATTTCGGGTGAATATCTTTTTTCATGGGGAAACCTCGGTTTAAGGCCGCGTCGCTCTTCCAGCCCTAACGCCAGACACCACGCGATGTTAATAGTATAGGTCAGTGATACAAATTTGTATCAAAGGCGGCGAATCATACAGAAATTAACCTGCTCATGCAAACTGATCCGCATTCCGCTTCTCACTAATGTGTATACTAACCCGCCAGAATTCAAGTCAGGATGATTAAATGCCCGTTGCGCACGTTGCCTTACCCGTCCCGCTACCCCGCACCTTTGACTACCTCTTGCCGGAAGGCATGAACGCCAAAGCCGGGTGTCGCGTACGTGTGCCCTTTGGCAAGCAGCAGGAGCGTGTCGGCATTGTCCTGTCGGTAAGCGAGCAAAGCGAACTGCCGCTGAATGAATTAAAAGCCGTGATTGAGGTACTGGACAGCGAACCGGTCTATTCCTCCTCCGTCTGGCGTTTACTGCTGTGGGCTGCTGATTATTACCACCACCCTATTGGCGACGTGCTGTTTCATGCTTTGCCTATTCTGCTACGCCAGGGCAGACCTGCCACTAACGCGCCAATGTGGTACTGGTTTGCCACCGAAGAAGGTCAGGTTATTGATTTAAACAGCCTGAAGCGCTCCCCCAAACAACAGCAGGCGCTGGCAGCGCTACGCCAGGGAAAAATCTGGCGTGACCAGGTGGCTGAACTCGAATTTAATGACGCCGCATTACAAGCACTGCGTAAAAAAGGTCTCTGCGACCTGGCGAGCGAAACGCCAGGTTTCAGTGACTGGCGCACGCACTACGCCGTTTCCGGTGAGCGGTTACGGCTAAATACCGAACAGGCCACTGCCGTTGGAGCGATTCACAGCGAATCAGACTGTTTTAGCGCCTGGCTACTAGCAGGCGTGACGGGTTCTGGCAAAACAGAAGTCTATCTGAGCGTACTGGAAAATATCCTCGCCCAGGGCAAACAGGCGCTGGTGATGGTGCCGGAGATTGGTCTGACACCACAAACCATTGCCCGCTTTCGCGAACGCTTCAATGCTCCGGTAGAAGTATTGCACTCCGGTCTGAATGACAGCGAACGTCTTTCTGCCTGGCTGAAAGCGAAAAATGGTGAAGCGGCGATTGTCATCGGTACGCGTTCATCACTGTTTACACCGTTTAAAAATCTCGGCGTAATTGTCATCGACGAAGAGCATGACAGCTCCTATAAACAGCAGGAAGGCTGGCGCTATCACGCCCGCGATCTGGCGGTTTACCGCGCCCACAGCGAGCAGATCCCCATTATTCTCGGGTCGGCCACTCCGGCGCTGGAAACGCTGTGCAACGTGCGGCAAAAAAAATACCGTATGCTGCGCCTGACGCGCCGCGCCGGAAATGCACGTCCTGCCATTCAGCACGTACTGGATCTAAAAGGTCAGCAGGTACAGGCCGGACTGGCTCCTGCGCTTATCACCCGCATGCGTCAGCATCTGCAGGCGGATAATCAGGTAATTCTCTTTCTTAATCGCCGGGGATTTGCCCCTGCACTGCTATGCCACGACTGCGGCTGGATTGCCGAATGCCCGCGCTGCGATCACTACTACACGCTGCATCAGGCGCAGCATCATTTGCGCTGCCACCACTGTGACAGTCAGCGTCCCATACCGCGTCAGTGTCCTTCCTGCGGTTCTACGCATATGGTACCGGTCGGACTCGGCACCGAACAGCTTGAACAGGCTTTAGCCCCCTTCTTCCCAGGTGTACCGATTTCGCGTATTGACCGCGATACCACCAGCCGTAAAGGGGCGCTGGAGCAGCATCTGGCAGAAGTGCATCGCGGCGGCGCACGAATTCTTATCGGCACACAAATGCTGGCAAAAGGTCACCACTTCCCGGACGTCACACTGGTGGCATTACTGGATGTGGACGGGGCGCTATTCTCGGCAGATTTTCGTTCAGCAGAGCGCTTCGCCCAGCTTTACACACAGGTATCCGGGCGTGCAGGCCGTGCCGGTAAACAGGGTGAAGTGGTGCTGCAAACGCACCACCCTGAACATCCACTGCTGCAAACCTTGCTGTATAAAGGTTATGACGCCTTTGCCGAACAGGCACTGGCCGAACGCCAAACGCTGCAGCTTCCACCGTGGACCAGCCATGTGATCGTACGGGCAGAAGACCATAACAATCAGCATGCGCCGATGTTCCTGCAGCAACTGCGCAATCTGATTCAGGCCAGTCCGCTGGCCGACGACAAACTCTGGGTGCTCGGCCCGGTTCCTGCACTGGCACCCAAGCGTGGCGGCCGTTATCGCTGGCAAATTTTGTTGCAACATCCGTCACGCATTCGACTACAACATATCGTTAGCGGGACACTGGCGTTAATCAATACGCTGCCTGATGCACGCAAGGTCAAATGGGTGTTGGATGTCGATCCCATTGAGGGATAGCCCCCTCATGATGCGAGGCGGATCGTAAAATTAAATATCCATCACACTTTTTATGAAAATTCTGTAACTGCTTCTATTCACTATCTGATAAAAATATTTCAAATGAAGGTTACCCAGGGACAGGTCTGCGCCAGCAGCTCTCTGGCGAGGAGAAAGAGTGAAACCGAATAAGCAGGTCGCTGCCGCTACGATGAAAGATGTTGCCCTGAAGGCGAAAGTCTCCACGGCAACCGTCTCCCGTGCATTAATGAACCCGGACAAAGTCTCTCAGTCCACCCGTAGCCGGGTTGAGCAGGCCGCGCTGGAAGTGGGATATCTCCCCCAATCGATGGGGCGCAACGTTAAGCGCAATGAATCACGTACCATTCTGGTGATTGTTCCGGATATTTGCGACCCGTTCTTTAGTGAAATTATCCGGGGCATTGAGGTCACCGCCGCAGAGCAGGGTTACCTGGTGCTGATCGGTGATTGCGCGCACCAGAACCAGGAGGAAAAGACTTTTCTTAACCTCATTATCACCAAGCAGATCGATGGCATGGTACTGCTTAGCTCACGTCTGCCGTTTGATGCCAGCGTGGAAGAGCAACGCAATTTGCCACCGATGGTGATGTCCAACGAATTCGCGCCAGAGCTGGAGCTCCCCACCGTTCATATTGATAACCTCACCGCTGCGTTTAATGCGATGAACTATCTGCTTGAACTGGGTCATCAGCGTATTGGCTGTATCGCCGGACCAGAGGATATGCCACTGTGTCACTACCGCCTGCAAGGTTACGTTCAGGCGTTGCGCCGCAGCGGGATTACGGTCGATCCACATTTTATCGCGCGCGGTAATTTTACCTATGAAGCAGGTGCAAACGCACTGAAACAGCTGCTTGAGCTACCACAGCCGCCTACCGCTGTTTTCTGTCACAGCGATGTCATGGCGCTGGGCGCACTCTCATATGCCAAACGTCAGGGCTTAAAAGTACCTGACGATTTATCCATTATTGGCTTTGATAACATTTCACTCACAGAATTTTGTGATCCACCCCTGACAACCGTTGCACAGCCGCGTTTCGATATCGGACGTGAAGCTATGCTGTTACTGCTCGATCAATTACAAGGGCATAACGTCAGTAGTGGCTCACGTTTACTGGACTGTGAGCTTATTATTCGGGGCTCTACGCGGGCATTGACTTAAAGTAAAGTGCTTTCGGACTCCCCTGTCTGGTCAAAGGCCCGCCGCTTAAGTAACATGGCGGGCTGACGAACGAATAAATACAGCGAAACGATAGTGGCACAACGAGATTATGTACGTCGCGGCCAACCGGCACCTTCGCGGCGCAAAAAGAGCACTTCACGGAAAAAGCAACGCAATACGTCAGCGGTATCCCCCGCGATGGTCGCTATTGCGGCAGCCGTACTTGTGACCTTTATCGGTGGTCTGTACTTCATTACGCATCACAAGAAAGAAGAGTCCGAAACGCTGCAAAGCCAGAAAGTCACCGGTAATGGGATCCCACCGAAACCGGAAGAACGCTGGCGATACATCAAAGAGCTGGAAAGCCGCCAGCCGGGCGTGCGTGCGCCAACCGAACCTTCTGCTGGCGGTGAAGTGCTTAACGCCGATCAGCTTACCAATGAGCAGCGTCAGCTCCTGGCGCAAATGCAGGCTGATATGCGTCAGCAGCCCACGCAGCTCAATGAGGTACCGTGGAACGAACAAACGCCTGAACAACGCCAGCAAACTCTGCAGCGCCAGCGTCAGGTGCAGCAACAGCAGTGGACCAACGCACAGCAACAGGCTCAGCAGCCGCGTACGCGGGTAACGGAACAACCTTACCAGCAACAGCAACAGCAACAAACGCGTACGGTACAGGCTGCGCCGGTACAACAGCCGCGTCAAACGCAGCCAAAACCGGCGGCCCAACAGCCGTACCAGGATCTGTTGCAGACGCCAGCGCATACCACAGCTGCTCAGCCGAAAACGCAACCAGCCGCGCCGATTACGCATGAAACAGAAGCGCCAAAACAGACGGCAGAGAAAAAAGATGAACGTCGCTGGATGGTTCAGTGTGGATCATTTAAAGGGGCTGAGCAGGCAGAAACTGTGCGTGCACAGTTGGCCTTTGAGGGCTTCAATTCCCGCATAACCACCAACAACGGCTGGAATCGCGTGGTCATTGGCCCGCTCAAAGGCAAAGAAAATGCTGACAACACTATCAGTCGTCTGAAAGTGGCTGGCCACACAAACTGCATTCGACTCGCTACCGGGGGTTGAAACCCCCAAAATCCCCCCCATCTATACTTGCATTACGCCCCGTACACTGTGCGGGGCCTGTATTCTGCATTTGTAACCAAGGGGTCTGCTCGTGACAACAATAGTAAGCGTACGCCGTAACGGCCATGTGGTAATCGCCGGTGATGGTCAGGCCACACTGGGTAACACCGTAATGAAAGGCAACGTGAAAAAAGTCCGCCGTCTGTACAACGACAAAGTCATTGCGGGCTTTGCGGGCGGCACTGCGGATGCATTCACGCTGTTTGAATTGTTTGAACGCAAACTGGAAATGCATCAGGGTCATCTGGTGAAAGCTGCCGTTGAACTGGCGAAAGACTGGCGAACCGATCGTATGCTGCGCAAACTCGAAGCATTGTTGGCCGTTGCAGATGAAACTGCATCGCTCATCATCACGGGTAATGGCGATGTCATCCAGCCAGAAAACGATCTGATTGCCATCGGCTCCGGCGGTCCCTACGCCCAGGCTGCAGCACGCGCTCTGCTGGAAAACACCGAGCTTGGCGCACGCGAGATTGCTGAGAAAGCGTTGGATATTGCAGGGGATATCTGCATTTATACCAACCACTTCCATACCATCGAAGAATTGAACTCCAAAGCGTAAGGATCCCCCATGTCTGAAATGACCCCACGCGAAATTGTCAGCGAACTGAACAAACACATTATCGGCCAGGATAACGCCAAGCGTTCCGTGGCGATTGCCCTGCGTAACCGCTGGCGCCGTATGCAGCTCGACGAAGAGCTGCGCCATGAAGTCACGCCAAAAAACATTCTGATGATTGGTCCAACCGGTGTCGGTAAAACCGAAATTGCCCGCCGTCTGGCAAAACTGGCCAACGCACCGTTCATCAAAGTTGAAGCAACGAAATTCACCGAAGTAGGCTATGTTGGTAAAGAAGTTGACTCCATCATCCGCGATTTAACCGACGCAGCCATTAAAATGGTTCGCGTTCAGGCTATCGAGAAAAACCGCTTCCGTGCAGAAGAAATGGCGGAAGAACGTATTCTCGATGTGCTGATTCCTCCAGCCAAAAATAACTGGGGACAGTCAGAACAGCCGCAGGAACCTTCCGCTGCACGTCAGGCGTTCCGTAAAAAACTGCGTGAAGGCCAACTGGACGATAAAGAGATTGAGATTGATCTCGCTGCTGCACCGATGGGCGTAGAAATCATGGCGCCTCCGGGAATGGAAGAGATGACCAGCCAGTTGCAGTCCATGTTCCAGAACTTAGGCGGCCAGAAACAAAAACCGCGTAAGCTGAAAATTAAAGATGCGATGAAGCTGCTGATTGAAGAAGAAGCGGCGAAACTGGTCAACCCGGAAGAGCTGAAACAGGAAGCTATCGACGCCGTTGAACAACACGGGATCGTGTTTATCGACGAAATCGACAAAATCTGTAAGCGCGGTGAATCTTCTGGTCCGGATGTGTCCCGTGAAGGCGTACAGCGCGACCTGCTGCCGCTGGTTGAAGGCTGCACCGTCTCCACCAAGCACGGCATGGTGAAAACCGATCACATACTGTTTATCGCCTCCGGCGCGTTCCAGGTGGCGAAACCGTCTGACCTGATCCCAGAACTGCAGGGTCGTCTGCCAATCCGCGTCGAGCTACAGGCGCTGACCACCAGCGATTTCGAGCGTATTCTGACTGAACCGAATGCCTCTATCACCGTGCAATACAAAGCGCTGATGGCGACCGAAGGCGTGAATATCGACTTCACTGAATCAGGTATTAAACGTATTGCCGAAGCGGCCTGGCAGGTCAACGAAACCACCGAAAACATCGGTGCACGTCGTCTGCATACCGTTCTCGAGCGTCTGATGGAAGATATTTCCTATGATGCGAGCGATTTGAACGGCCAAAGCATCACAATTGATGCCGAATATGTGAGCAAACATCTGGATGCGCTGGTCGCAGATGAAGATCTGAGCCGTTTTATCCTATAATCGCGTTCAATGCATTTTCATCACTGTTGATGGGGCTGATAAAGCCCCATTTTTATTGGCGCTAAATATGACTGAACAACAACAAATTAGCCGCTCACAAGCCTGGCTGGAAAGTTTACGACCTAAGACCTTACCGCTCGCCTTCGCGGCGATCATCGTCGGTACGGCATTAGCATGGTGGCAAGGGTATTTCGATCCGCTGGTTGCTCTGCTGGCATTAATCACGGCAGGACTGCTGCAAATTCTGTCCAACCTTGCGAACGACTATGGCGATGCTGTCAAAGGCAGCGACAAGCCCGACCGCATAGGGCCGTTACGTGGAATGCAAAAAGGGGTCATCACGCAGCAGGAAATGAAGCGCGCGTTGATTATCACCGTGGTCTTAATCTGCTTGTCCGGTCTGGCGCTGGTAGCAGTGGCCTGCCACACGCTGACTGATTTTGTCGGCTTTTTGATACTCGGCGGCCTGTCGATTATCGCCGCTATCACTTATACCGTAGGTAATCGTCCTTACGGCTATATTGGCCTGGGCGATATTTCCGTGCTGGTCTTCTTCGGCTGGCTCAGCGTTATGGGGAGCTGGTATCTGCAGGCGCATACGCTTATTCCCGCGTTGATTTTGCCGGCAACGGCCTGCGGTCTGCTGGCAACCGCCGTGCTCAATATCAATAACCTGCGCGATATCAACAGCGACAGAGAAAATGGCAAAAACACGCTGGTTGTACGTTTAGGCGCCGTCAATGCCCGTCGTTACCATGCCTGCCTGCTGATGGGTACGCTGGTCTGCCTGGCACTGTTTAACCTGTTCTCGCTGCAAAGTCTGTGGGGATGGCTGTTTATTCTGGCCGCTCCGTTGCTGATCAAACAGGCAAGATATGTGATGCATGAGATGGATCCTACAGCGATGCGCCCAATGCTGGAACGCACCGTGAAAGCTGCGCTATTAACTAACTTACTGTTTGTTGTTGGGATTTTCTTAAGTCAGTGGTCCCTTTAACTGACAAATATCAATTAACAATTGATGATTTTGCCAACAGTACACATAGCGCGATATACTAAAAATTCTCGCAGCAACTGAACGTTAAGCCTATGAAATACGATACATCCGAGCTTTGTGACATCTATCAGGAAGATGTCAACGTCGTGGAACCGCTGTTCTCTAACTTTGGGGGACGGTCGTCGTTTGGCGGACAAATCATCACGGTAAAATGTTTCGAGGACAACGGGTTGCTGTACGATCTGCTCGAACAAAATGGCCGTGGTCGAATTCTGCTGGTCGATGGCGGCGGTTCTGTCCGTCGTGCGCTGGTCGATGCCGAACTGGCTCGTCTGGCTGTACAGAATGAGTGGGAAGGTCTGGTCATCTACGGCTCAGTCCGCCAGGTGGACGATCTGGAAGAACTGGACATCGGCATTCAGGCGATTGCCGCTATTCCGGTGGGTGCCGCAGGTGAAGGAACCGGGGAAAGCGATGTGCGCGTCAACTTTGGTGGCGTGACGTTCTTCTCCGGCGACCATCTGTACGCCGACAATACCGGGATAATCCTTTCCGAAGACCCGCTCGATATCGAGTGATCAAAAAAGGCACCGCAAGGTGCCTTTTTTATGCGTTATCGCTGAGTACCGGAAGCAGCTTGCGCCTTATCCAGCCTACACGTAGGGGCGATTACGCGAGAGATTTCGTGTTGTAGCAAGGCGGCAAACGAAGGTATCCCCAGGAGCGTAGTAAACTACGAGACTGGGGTAACTAAGCGCAGCCAACGCTGCTACGGCGCGAAAGATAAAGCGTAATTAGACTTCTTCCATACGGCCGAGCAGAGCATGCAGACGATCCTGCCAGCCATTCTGCTGTTCTTTCAGGCTGTTATTCTCACGCTCCAGCTCTTCACGCTGCTGCTGTGCAGACTGAACTTCCTGCGACAGTGAGTTATTCTTTTCTTTCAGCTCTTCGATTTCCATCTGCAACAGCGTGATGGTATCAATCGCCTGCTGTACTTTTGCTTCCAGTTTCTCAAACACTTCTAATGACATCGTCATACCTCTCCTGAATTGCAAGGCGTTGATGGATAAAAATCCTCGTCCCGATAACCGGCGACGCCTTAATAAAAACGAGCGCACTCTACTTAGCTCCGATTGTATGAAGCCGCGCCATCCCTGTCCAGCAGCATCCCGCGCAGATTGCGGTTTGCAACACTTTTAATCTTTGTCCTGGTGACAGACAGCGCATAACTCAAAAGTGTTAACATATTGGTTAATGAAATGATTCAGCTCACACTCTTTTTGTATAACAAATACCTCGTTATGGCGCGATAACGCTCATTTTGTTGATGCAGTACACACATTTCAATTTCGATATTTCTCGTTTTTGCTCGTTAACGATAAATTAACAGTGTGCCTACCGGCTCCGGGGATGTCAGTGACCTTCTCGAACACAATAAACATTAAACTCTCTTCAGGATCCGATTATGAGTCAAACATCAACCTTAAAAGGCCAGTGCATTGCTGAATTCCTCGGTACCGGGTTGTTGATTTTCTTCGGTGTGGGCTGTGTTGCTGCACTTAAAGTGGCTGGCGCTACTTTTGGTCAGTGGGAAATCAGTATCATCTGGGGTCTGGGGGTAGCGATGGCTATCTATCTGACGGCAGGCGTTTCTGGTGCACACCTGAACCCAGCAGTCACAATCGCACTCTGGTTGTTTGCGTGTTTTGACAAACGCAAAGTAGTACCTTTTATTATTTCGCAAATTGCCGGCGCCTTTTGCGCAGCGGCATTGGTTTACGGGCTTTATTACAATCTTTTCATCGATTTCGAACAAACTAACCATATCGTGCGCGGCAGTACCGAGAGCCTGGGTCTGGCTGGTACTTTCTCCACCTATCCGAACCCGCATATCAATTTTGTGCAGGCCTTCGCGGTTGAAATGGTCATTACCGCTATTCTAATGGGGCTGATTCTGGCACTGACCGACGATGGTAACGGTGTACCTCGTGGTCCGCTGGCACCCCTGCTGATCGGCTTATTGATTGCCGTTATTGGTGCCTCCATGGGTCCACTGACCGGTTTTGCGATGAACCCGGCTCGTGACTTTGGGCCGAAACTATTCGCCGGGCTCGCAGGATGGGGAGAGATTGCCTTTACGGGTGGTCGCGATATTCCTTACTTCCTGGTACCGGTGTTTGGCCCGATTACCGGCGCGATTTTGGGCGCATGGGCATATCGCAAACTGATTGGTCGCCATTTACCGTGCGATGTCTGCGCGATTGAAGAGAAAGACATTGCGGCCAACACTCAACAAAAAGCTTCGCAGTAATGTGACTACGGGACAAAAAATTATGACTGAGAAAAAATATATCGTTGCGCTCGACCAGGGCACCACCAGCTCCCGCGCGGTCGTGATGGACCACGATGCAAATATCGTTAGCGTTTCACAACGCGAATTCGAGCAAATCTACCCGAAAGCAGGCTGGGTAGAACACGACCCAATGGAAATTTGGGCGACCCAAAGCTCCACGCTGGTAGAAGTGCTGGCGAAAGCCGATATCAGTTCCGATGAAATTGCAGCGATTGGTATTACTAACCAGCGTGAAACCACTATCGTCTGGGAGCGTGAGACCGGTAAACCTATCTATAACGCCATTGTGTGGCAGTGTCGTCGTACCGCTGATATTTGCGAGAAACTCAAGCGCGACGGGATGGAAGATTACATCCGTAACAACACCGGCCTGGTAATTGACCCGTATTTCTCCGGCACCAAAGTAAAGTGGATCCTTGACCACGTAGAAGGTTCTCGTGAGCGCGCTCGTCGCGGTGAACTGCTGTTCGGTACAGTGGATACCTGGCTTATCTGGAAAATGACTCAGGGACGTGTACACGTAACGGATTACACCAACGCCTCACGTACCATGCTGTTCAACATCCACTCCCTGGACTGGGACGACAAGATGCTGGATGCGTTGGACATCCCGCGCGCAATGCTGCCGGAAGTTCGTCGTTCCTCCGAAGTCTACGGTCAGACCAACATCGGTGGTAAAGGTGGCACACGTATTCCAATCTCCGGTATCGCAGGCGACCAGCAGGCTGCGCTGTTCGGCCAACTGTGCGTGAAGGAAGGGATGGCGAAAAACACCTACGGCACCGGCTGCTTCATGCTGATGAACACCGGTGAGAAAGCGGTTAAGTCCGAAAACGGACTGCTGACCACCATCGCCTGTGGCCCAACCGGAGAAGTGAACTACGCGCTGGAAGGTGCGGTGTTTATGGCTGGCGCATCCATCCAGTGGCTGCGTGATGAAATGAAACTCATCAGCGATGCTTTCGACTCCGAATATTTTGCCACCAAAGTGAAAGACACCAACGGCGTGTACGTTGTTCCGGCATTCACTGGTCTGGGTGCACCGTACTGGGACCCGTATGCCCGTGGCGCGATTTTCGGTCTGACCCGTGGCGTAAACTCTAACCACATCATCCGTGCAACGCTCGAGTCTATCGCTTACCAGACCCGTGATGTTCTGGAAGCGATGCAGGCCGATTCCGGTATTCGTCTGCACGCACTGCGTGTTGATGGCGGTGCGGTTGCCAACAACTTCCTGATGCAGTTCCAGTCAGACATTCTCGGCACTCGCGTTGAGCGCCCGGAAGTCCGCGAAGTTACCGCACTGGGTGCCGCATACCTGGCAGGCCTGGCCGTAGGTTTCTGGCAGAATCTGGATGAGTTGCAGGAAAAAGCTGTTATTGAACGTGAATTCCGCCCTGGTATTGAAACCACAGAGCGTAACTTCCGTTACAGCGGCTGGAAAAAAGCGGTCAAACGCGCCCTTGCGTGGGAAGACCACGAAGAGTAATGCTGAAATGCCGGATGGGGTTAACGCCTTATCCGGCAAAACCTTCTCAACCCTGCACACGCACACACATCAATAATCCAGCCCCTTACCCTGTGCTACACTTCGCGCCATTCCTTTCTGCTACGAGTTTGCAATGAGACGAGAACTTGCCATTGAATTTTCACGCGTGACCGAAGCAGCCGCACTGGCTGGCTATAAATGGCTGGGTCGCGGCGATAAAAACATCGCTGACGGCGCGGCGGTGAACGCCATGCGTATTATGCTCAACCAGGTCAACATCGACGGCACTATTGTTATTGGTGAGGGCGAAATCGATGAAGCACCAATGTTGTTTATCGGTGAGAAGGTTGGGACCGGTCTCGGCGATGCCGTGGACATAGCTGTCGATCCAATCGAAGGCACGCGCATGACAGCAATGGGCCAGGCGAATGCCCTGGCAGTACTGGCTGTCGGTGATAAAGGCTGCTTCCTGAACGCGCCGGATATGTATATGGAAAAGCTAATTGTCGGCCCTGGTGCGAAAGGATCAATCGACCTGAATCTGCCGCTGGAAGCTAACCTGCGTAACATTGCTGCCGCACTCGGTAAACCACTTGGTGAGCTGACCGTCACCATCCTTGCAAAGCCTCGTCATGATGAAGTTATCGCTGAGATGGCGAAGCTGGGCGTACGCGTGTTTGCCATTCCTGACGGCGATGTCGCCGCCTCAATTCTGACCTGCATGCCAGACAGCGAAGTCGACGTACTGTACGGTATCGGCGGTGCACCGGAAGGTGTAGTTTCCGCTGCCGTAATCCGCGCACTGGATGGCGACATGCAGGGCCGCCTGCTGGCACGTCACGACGTCAAGGGCGACAGCGAAGAGAATCGTCGCATTGGCGAACAGGAACTGGCTCGTTGCCAGGCAATGGGCATTGAAGCAGGCAAAGCGCTGCGTCTGGACGAAATGGCGCGCAGCGACAATGTGATTTTCTCAGCGACCGGGATCACCAAAGGCGACCTGCTGGAAGGGATTAGCCGTAAAGGCAATATCGCAACCACTGAAACACTGCTGATCCGCGGGAAATCGCGCACGATCCGCCGCATTCAATCCATTCACTACCTGGATCGCAAAGATCCTGATGTGCAGGCGCACATCCTGTAACAGATTTGTTTGATTGAGCTTTCCAGTCCTCCGGGACTGGAATTTTTTTGTTCAGCGAACGAAGATAAGGCAAGCAAATCAGACAGGAGAAAACCATGGCAGATTGGGTAACAGGTAAAGTCACGAAGGTACATAACTGGACCGATGCCCTGTTTAGTTTGACCGTGCGAGCTCCAGTTCATCCCTTCACTGCTGGTCAGTTTACTAAGCTTGGCCTTGAGATCGACGGTGAGCGCGTCCAGCGCGCCTATTCCTATGTGAACGCGCCTGATAATCCTGATTTAGAGTTTTATCTGGTGACCGTTCCCGACGGTAAACTCAGTCCACGTCTGGCTGCGCTGAAACCTGGCGATGAAGTGCAGGTCGTAAGCGAAGCCGCAGGATTTTTCGTGCTGGATGAAGTTCCCGATTGTGACACGCTGTGGATGCTGGCAACCGGCACCGCTATCGGCCCATATTTGTCGATTCTGCAGTTGGGTAAAGATCTTGATCGCTTTAAAAATCTGGTGCTGGTCCATGCTGCCCGATATGCCGCCGATTTAAGCTACCTGCCGCTGATGCAGAGGCTGGAAAAACGCTACGAAGGTAAATTACGTATCCAGACCGTCGTCAGCCGTGAAACGGCTACAGGCTCGCTTACTGGACGGGTTCCCGCGCTAATTGAAAACGGCGAGCTGGAAAAAGCAGTTGGGCTGGCAATGGATACCACCACCAGCCATGTGATGCTTTGTGGAAATCCACAGATGGTACGCGATACCCAGCAGTTACTGAAAGAGACCCGGCAGATGACCAAACATCTGCGTCGTCGACCGGGCCATATGACTGCCGAGCACTACTGGTAAGACATTGCCGTGGGTTTATTGATTTTGTAGGTCCGATAAGCGTAGCGCCAGCGGGCGATCTGCCGGATGGCGGCAACGCCTCATCCGGCCTACGCTTTACCCTTTATACTTCACATCCAGCGTATCTACGCCAAATTTGTTTTCACCCTGAGTGCCAACAAACGCGCCCAGATCGATAATCATACCGACCAGAATCAGCGTAGGAATAAAGCGACCTACCACCCACTGCCAGATGCCTGGCAATATCGCCCAGTTTCCGGCCAGCAGCATCCACGCCAGAATCATCAATAGCGCCCACAATCCAGAGCGCCCCCGGTCATGCAGGCGTTTTACCGTCACTGCCGCCGTCGGCCAAAACAGACAGACCAGGCAAAACGCAGCCGTCTGGATATCGAGTAATTTTTTACTCGCCAGTGAGAACAGAACCAGCATACCGACAATCCAGAGGCCGACCCAAATCCAAAAATCACGGCGTCCGATACGCCCTTTAAATGAGAATAACCACTGCTGTATGGTCATGTAGGTTCCTTTAAAATTGGCCTTCAGAACAGTTTACCCTTTTGACAAGCCCGACAGTTATCGTTTTAATCGTGGACAGTCATAACGAAAGGTACGATTGATGAAGCAAGGATTTACTCTGTTTTTATTATTGTTTTCAGCCCTGTCCGTAAACACTACGGCACTGGCGGAAGAGCACTCGACAGCAACCACAGCCCCCTACCTGCTGGCGGGTGCGCCGACGTTTGATCTGTCGATCAGCCAATTTCGTGAAAACTTTAATACGCAGAATCCAAAACTTGCATTGAATGAGTTCCGTGCCATCGACAGCAGCCGTGATAAGGCAAATCTCACCCGCGCCGCCAGTAAGATCAATGAAAACCTGTATGCGTCATCTGCTCTTGAGCGCGGTACGCTGAAAATCAAAAGCATGCAGGTAACCTGGCTGCCGATTCAGGGGCCGGAACAAAAGGCCGCCAAAGCGAAAGCGCTGGAATACATGAGCGCCATCATCCGCACCGTAGCCCCTTTACTGACCAAAGAACAAAGCCAGAAAAAGCTGCAAAAATTGCTCACCGCAGGCAAAGGTAAGCATTACTACGCAGAAACTGAGGGTGCAATTCGCTATGTTGTTGCAGATAACGGCGAAAAGGGGCTGACCTTCGCTGTTGAACCGATTAAGCTGGCATTATCTGAGAGTCTGGAGGAGTCGAATAAATGACAAAAAGCAAAGCCTTTCCAGGGATGAATCTCTATACTGTTTCACAGACCATGCTGCCCTGACGGGCGGCCATATTCCTTAATTCGCTGATAAAGCGTGGAGAAATGAAATGCGACATCCTTTAGTGATGGGTAACTGGAAACTGAACGGCAGCCGCCATATGGTAAACGAACTGGTTGCTAACCTGCGTAAAGAACTGGCTGGCGTAGCTGGCTGTGCAGTAGCAATCGCTCCACCGGAAATGTATATCGACCTGGCAAAACACGCTGCTGCCGGTAGCCACATCATCCTGGGCGCGCAGAACGTTGACCTGAACCTGTCTGGCGCATTCACTGGTGAAACTTCAGCTGAAATGCTGAAAGACATCGGCGCGCAGTACATCATTATCGGCCACTCCGAGCGTCGTACTTATCACAAAGAGTCTGACGAGCTGATCGCTAAAAAATTCGCTGTGCTGAAAGAACAGGGTCTGACCCCGGTTCTGTGCATTGGTGAAACCGAAGCAGAAAACGAAGCAGGCAAAACTGAAGAAGTTTGCGCACGTCAGATCGACGCCGTTCTGAAAACTCAGGGGGCTGCGGCATTCGAAGGCGTGGTTATCGCTTACGAACCTGTATGGGCTATCGGTACTGGCAAATCTGCAACTCCGGCACAAGCTCAGGCTGTTCACAAATTCATCCGTGACCACATTGCTAAAGCTGACGCGAAAATCGCTGAACAAGTTATCATCCAGTACGGCGGTTCCGTAAACGCAGCTAACGCAGCAGAACTGTTTGCCCAGCCGGACATCGACGGTGCGCTGGTTGGCGGTGCTTCGCTGAAAGCTGACGCCTTCGCGGTGATCGTTAAAGCAGCTGAAGCCGCTAAACAGGCTTAAGTCGTTGCGACGGGAGGCATGCTCCTCCCGTCACATCCGGCGATTCCGTTTTACCAGTATCCCAGCCAGTGCCACCAAAAGGCTCCGGTCACTCCCCAGATAGTCAGGTTGACCACGCTCATCACTAGCCCCGTTTTCCACCACTCCGCCAACGTGACATAGCCCGAGCCAAAGATGATGGGTGCAGTACCCGTACCATAATGCGTGAGCGACATCATCAGTGAGGAAGAGAAACCCAGCATCAGTCCAAGCAGTGCCGGGGGAGCGCCGAGACCTAATCCCGCAGCGAAGAACGCCGCGAACATGGCCGTAATATGCGCGGTGGTACTGGCGAAAAAGTAGTGTGAATAGACGTAAAGCAGGATCAGCAGCAGTGTCGCGATACTCCAGTGGACACCGAGATGATCAATTGCACTGCCCACGCTCGTCGCCAGCCAACCCACCAGACCCAGTTTGCTCAGGAAGTCCGCCATCATCACCAGAGCGGCAAACCAGACTATCGTATCCCATGCACCGCGGCATTTAAGAATATCGTCCCAGTTTAATACCCCCGTCACGAGCAGAATGGATAGGCCAATTAACGCCGCACTGGTGGGGTTAACAGCCCAGCCGTTGCCCATCAGCATCGCAGGAACACCCGCCCACAGGCAAAGCAACAAAACGAAAACTGCGAGGGTGATTTTTTCTGCCAGCGATAGCGGGCCAAGCGCGCCCAGCTTTTCCCGGGCAAACTGCGGCGCATTCGGCGTACGCGTAATGGCCGGTGGATAGAGCCACCAGATAACGATGGGCATCACGATCAATGAGACGACAGCAGGAAGGAGCGCCGCGATGGCCCACATCCCCCAGGTCATATTCAGCACCCCATCTGACCCTTTAGTCAAAAAGCTAACAATTAAGGGGTTAGGTGCAGTCGCTGTGATAAACATTGCTGAACTGATCGGGTTAATGTTGTAGTTCACCAGTGCAAGATATCGCCCCGTTGAACCATTTTCCTTGTCGCCGGGTTGAGACCCGAGACTTTCTGCAATCGCCCGCATCACCGGATGGATAATGCCGCCGCCGCGCGCGGTATTGCTCGGCGTTACGGGCGCGATCATCGTTTCCGCCAGCGTTAATGCCCAGGCGATACCCAGTGTTCTTTTGCCGAACAAGGCAATAAACCCATAGCCGATACGCGCACCCAGCCCCGTTTTCAACAGACTTTGCGACAGCATGATGGATAACCCAATCAGCCAGATCAGTTGGTTCGAGAAACCGCTTAGCGCGTCGTTCAACGCCGCTGAAGGTTTACCAGGGTTGGTAACGCCTGTCATAGCCACCAGCATAATCGCCACAATTGCGATAGCGCCGATGGGCATGGCCTTGCCAATAATCGCCGCGATCGTGCCGATAAACAGCGCCAACAGATGCCACGCCTCAGGAGTTACGTCAGGGGGGCAAGGAATAATAAACCAGATTGTCAGCGTAATAACGATCGAGATGATGGCAGGCCAACAGCGGATGGGGGTCAATCTGTCCATGAATCAATCCTTGAGTTTCCAGTGCGCAAGTACGCGCTCCGGTATTAACCGGTATCAGCACAAATAAAACAATTCATCATCTCACAAAACAAAAAATTAACACCACGATGAAACTATAATTTCCCTAATACGCTAAACCACACGTAATCCAGCGGCAACAGTACCAGATACGTCGCCACCGCCAGCGTAATACACAGCAACATCCCTGCTCTTGCGGGCACTTTCCCTAACGCCATCGCCACCACAATCGGTGATGCCTGATACGGCAACAACGGGGTGGAATAACCCAGAACCTGAATCATAATCACCGACAACAGCGGGAACCCGGTCGCATCGGAAAAGCTCTGGGCCAACGTGGTATACAGTGCCGGAACGCCGTTAGCCGTCATAATAAAATTGAGCGCGGTGGTGATACCGGTCAACGCCAGGAAGCTGGTAAACGGTTTATTCGCATCCAACGGCATCACCTGTAACAGTGCCTCGCCCACCGCACTACCAATGCCGGTCTGCGTCACAGTGATCGCCAGCCCCAGGATACCTGCCACATATATACAGGTGCGGATATTTACGCCACTGGAAAACTCCTCCCCATTAATAAAACCAACACGGGGCAACAGCGTAATGACCGCTGCCGTCAGGCCGGTCCAGGCTGGACCAATGCCGTGCCAGCTTTCACTCACCCACATAATCAGCACGACCGTCAACATCCAGGCCAGACGTTTCTCATCACCACTCATCGGTTCAGGTGGCGTCAGATCACGCGGTGCATGAGGCTTGCCGGGGAACAGCCAGCAAATAAGCACAATAAGTACCACACCTTTCAGCCAACCCAGCACAGGCGTATGTAACAGCAAATAGGGAAGGTAATTCAGATGGATACCGTAAGAGCCTTCTGCTGCACCACTCATTACCAGGTTAGGTACGTTCGCGGGTAGAATCGTGGCGGAAAGCTGGAAGGTGCCAAAACCAACGGCTAACGCCAGGCCGTACCAGGCGCGGGTACCATCGGCAATTCCGGCACGTTTCGCCATCGCCGCAACAATCGGCATCAACAACGCAATGCGCCCCATATTGGATGGCATTACAAACGCCAGCGCATAGCTAAGCAGCACCACGCTCGCAACCATTAACGGCCAGGAGTCGGTCAGCCGGGACGACAACGCACGCGCAGCCCGATCCGCCAGTCCCGTTTTACGAATCGCAATACCCAGTACGAAACCGCTAAAGACCAGCCAGAACGCTGACGATGCAAAGCCACCAAAGATCACATCCGGTGAAGCAATTTTGGCCACCATCGCCACAGAAAAGAACAGCAGAGCGGTTATAAACTCCGGTAACAGCGACGTTGCCCAGAGCAGAATGGTGATGCCAACCACCAGAGAAGGAATAAACAGAGGGTGCGTAAGCCAGATCGACATGCCTGTCTCCTGTTGTTTTTTTCAACAAGAATACGGGGACAGGCAAAGAGAGTAAACGCCAGATTAGGTGGGGTTACTTCAGAATATCACATTGATGATCCTGAATTTCCTCGGCGGAGGCGAGATTCAATGACAGCAGATCGCGCTGCGTCGCCAGCAGGACAAAGGAGTCATCGCTCTGGCGTGCCATCGCCAGCGCATAGCTGCCCATGTGCTCACGCGCATCAGGAACTTCTTCCGCCAGCATCATAAACGGGCTACGTTGTACCAGCTCGCTTTCCGTCACGCGGCGCGCCAGATACTGGTGTCCGCGTAGCCCACCGGGTAAAGGCAGCCAGCGAGTACCGATCTTCGCCAGATTGTCATCCAGTTGCGTTCTGACATCAGGACGCAGACAAGAGATATGAATATGAAAGTGGTTTTGCGTGCGACCAGTGACTGAGTTGATCGCCAGTGATACTGCCTTGTCGGGAATTTCCTGACCATATTTCTGACTCATAAAGCTACGCGCCTGCCAGGCGAGCCAGAAAAAGTTTGGCGTGCCCGATTTCAGCAACAGCGGGCTTTCCATCCCGTTAATACGGTAGCCAGGCATCAACAGATATTGCAGAGGGCCGTTACGGTCCTTGAACACCACGTATCCGGCATCCGGCTTAACTTCAGCGCACGGTGCAGGATTTTGGTGTTGTAACTGGTTCGGCAGACATTGCTCAAGCACAATCTGGCGTAACGCGTCCGGATTAGCGGTAAACTTCCAGTAGCCAATACCCGCCGTCGCAGCGATAACGATCACCACCAGTAAAAAATAGCCTGCTTTTTTCATTGCGCGTTCCCTGTATCTTATTGAAGTGGAAGAGTAACGCAAAATGATGACAAATAAAAAAGCCCGGTCGCATTATGCCACCGGGCCTGAAAACGACATCCGCACTTACCGTTTACTAATCTGATCGAACGTGCCGCCGTTAGAGAAGTGTTCTTTCTGCGCCTTTGTCCAGCCGCCAAACTCCTCGTCGATGGTGAACAGCTTCAGCTTCGGAAACGCATTTTCGTATTTCTTCGCAATTTCAGGATCGCGTGGACGATAGTAGTTTTTCGCTGCAATTTCCTGACCCTGCGGGGAATAGAGATACTTCAGATAAGCTTCTGCCACTGCTTTGGTATCTTTCTTTTCGACCACTTTGTCGACAACAGAAACGGTCGGTTCCGCCAGGATAGATTCGCTCGGAGTGACAATTTCGAACTTATCTTTACCCAGTTCATTTGTCGCCAGCAGCGCCTCATTTTCCCAGGCAATCAGCACATCACCGATCCCGCGCTCGACAAAAGTATTGGTTGAACCACGTGCGCCGGAATCCAGTACTTCAACGTTTTTAAACAGAGCCTTGACGAAGTCCTGTGCTTTGGCCTGATCGTTGTTGTTGTGGTGCAGCGCGTAGCCCCACGCGGCCAGATAGTTCCAGCGGGCGCCGCCTGAACTTTTCGGGTTTGGCGTAATGACCGACACGCCCGGTTTAACCAGATCGTTCCAGTCATGAATTTGCTTTGGATTTCCTTTGCGGACCAGGAAGACGATGGTGGAGGTGTAAGGCGCAGAGTTATCCGGCAAACGCTTAATCCAGTTTTTATCGATACGACCACGTTCAGCGATGGCATCAACATCATAGGCCAGCGCCAGGGTTACCACATCGGCTTCAATACCGTTAATAACGGAGGTTGCCTGTTTGCCGGAGCCACCGTGTGACTGGCGGATCACGACATTATCACCCGTTTCTTGTTTCCAGTGCGCGCTGAATGCTTTGTTGTACTGTTCGTACAGTTCACGCGTTGGATCGTACGATACGTTAAGTAACTGAATATCCTTTGCCAGAACGCTGGTCGATGCCAGCAATAATGTTAACCCCACGCTCCATTTGTTCATCGCCCAGCTCTCTTATGTTGTGTTGTGATGAGCAAAGCGTGCCAGAAAGCGATCCAAACATTAAAGAATAAAAAAAGATTTGCTATAACTTGGGGGAATAAAAGCGAGGGGATGTGCCGGATGGCGACTAACGCCCTATCCGGCCTACAAGTCTCTGCAACCTGTAGACCTGATAAGCGTAGCGCCATCAGGCGCGGAAAAAACAATCAGTACAGTTTTTTCGCGCAGTCCAGCCAGTCACCTTTGAACGGACGCTTCATGTTTTCAATTGCGTCAATGATGTCGTGGTGAACCAGTTGTTCATTCTGAATGCCGACGCAACGACCGCCATGACCTTCCAGCAGCAGTTCAATGGCATACGCGCCCATACGGGAAGCCAGGATACGGTCGTAAGGCACCGGAGAACCACCACGCTGGATGTGGCCCAGTACGGTTGAACGCGTTTCACGGCCTGTTTCTTTCTCGATGTAATGCGCCAGTTCGTCAACGTCACACATGTGCTCAGTAATGGCGACGATGGCGTGTTTTTTACCTTTCGCGATCCCAGCTTTGATTTCAGCGACCAGATCGTCACGGCTGAATTCCACTTCCGGTACCACAACAAACTCACAGCCACCCGCGATTGCTGCCGCCAGGGTCAGATCGCCACAGTAACGGCCCATCACTTCAACGATGGAAATACGCTGGTGAGAAGAAGAGGTATCACGCAGGCGGTCAATCGCTTCTACCACGGTACCCAGTGCAGTGAAGTAGCCGATAGTGTAGTCAGTGCCTTTAATATCGTTGTCGATCGTGCCCGGCAGACCGATGCACGGGAAACCCATTTCAGTCAGGCGTTTTGCACCCAGGTAAGAACCGTCACCACCAATAACAACCAGTGCATCAATGCCACGTTTCTTCAGGTTTTCGATAGCCACTGCACGCACATTTTCGTCGCGGAATTCAGGGAAGCGAGCAGAACCGAGGAAAGTACCGCCACGGTTAATCATGTCGGATACGCTGTAGCGGTCAAGCTGGACCATACGGTCTTCATACAAACCCAGGTAGCCATCATGGATCCCCATGACTTCCAGTCCTTCCGACAACGCTGCACGTACAACACCACGGATTGCTGCGTTCATGCCCGGCGCATCACCGCCGCTTGTCAACACACCGATTTTCTTAATCATGACTACCTCTGAACTTTGGAATGCAAAATGAAATCTGCTGCCGGAAGTCGATTCCGCATATCGAAACGATCCAACGAATATGCAGATAGTATAACAATCACTTCCTGCTGAATTGATTCAGGTCAGGCCAAATGGTGGTAATTTATACACAAAATGCTGGCCTGGCACACTTTTTACAACGAATTAAACATCTTGCCTTCCCTGGGTACGACGGAACAGGGATCCTGGTGAATAATCACATCCGATCCCGGGAAACGCCGCAAAATTGCCTGCTCAACCTGTTCAGCCACTAAATGCGCCTGAACGAGCGGCAGATTATCTTCCATTTCCAAATGAATCTGAATAAAGCGGGTCGGCCCTGACTGCCGCGTGCGAAGATCGTGAGCGCCGCTGACTCCCGGCCATGACGTCACAATATCAATAATTTCCTGACGTTCCCCATCGGGTAAAGCGCGATCCAGTAAGGATTGCACCGCCTCATACCCCATACGTAATGCGCTATATAAAATATAGATGCCAATTCCGAGGGCAAACAAGGCATCCGCACGATGCCAGCCATACCAGGCAAGGCCAAGCGCAACGAGGATCGCTCCGTTCATCATAACATCAGACTGATAATGAAGCATATCTGCCCGGACAGCCTGACTTTGCGTACGTTTCACAACCCAGCGCTGAAACGTGACCAGTATGATAGTACAAATTAACGCAATGACGGTGACGATCACCCCTACGCCCGGATCTTTCATCGGCGTCGGCTGGACCAGATGCTGAATACCGGTCAAAAACAAAAACAGCGCCGAGCCTGAAATAAACATACTTTGTGCCAGCGCCGCCAGCGATTCTGCCTTCCCATGTCCGAAAGTGTGCTCATCATCAGCCGGTTGCAATGAATAACGCACCACCAAAAGATTGGTCAACGACGCGGCGATATCTACCAGAGAATCCACCAGTGCAGCCAGAATACTCACCGATCCGGTGTACCACCACGCAAAAATTTTGATCAAAAGTAACAGCGATGCCATCACTGTCGCGGCGATTGCCGCCCGGCTCACCAGCCGCCCATAGGTTTGATTCATAAACACTCCTGCCAGGATATGCCGCTAGTATAACGGATGAAGTAAAACAGTCAGGCAATAACAGAGTGTCAAATTTTGGGCAAAAAAAACCCCCACATCATGTGGGGGAAGACAGGGATGGTGTCTATGGCAAGGAAAACAGGGTTACTACTGGGAACGTGAGTTGCTACTACTCAATAAATTCAACGATGAGCTTTTTTGCCATTGCGCCATGTCGCGCAGTTGCTCCATTCGTTGTTCATGTTTCTCATTTAAAACCGCTTGCTGCTCGGGCGTTAACAGGCGATACATCTGGTTGCGAACCTTGGCTATTTCAACCTGGCGGGCAACCTGCTCTTGTGCCATTTTTTCTGCCTGAGCGCGCACAGCGCTTTCATCAAATTTCTCTGCGGTGACAAGGCGATGCATTGTCTCTATTTCGCTAACATTAACAGGAGGCTGCTCATGTCTTGCCTGCTGCATTAAATCTCGCATCTGTTGGCGTTGATGTTCGGTTAAACTGATACCGTCGAACATGTGGCTCTGCGCATTACGTTGCGAGCCGCTTTCTCCCAGGTGCCAGTGATCGCCTGTGACGACTTCAGCTGCATGGCTTAAAGTGCTGAGTGCCAGCGTTGAGGCCATGACGGCAGCGGTAACTTTGCCCATCACTTGCTCCCAAAATCTTTTCTGTCGCGATTCAACGAGAGACAGTTTACGATTCGGGCTGCAAACATGCGTCAGGGGGTGTAAAACAACGTAAAGTCATAGATTAGCGCCGCCTGATGACGTAATTTCTGCCTCGGAGGTACGTAAACAATGAATAAAATCCTGTTAGTTGATGATGACCGAGAGCTGACATCCCTGTTAAAGGAGTTGCTCGAAATGGAAGGTTTCGATGTGCTGGTTGCCCATGATGGGGAGCAGGCACTTGAGCTTCTGGATGACAGCATCGATTTACTTTTGCTCGATGTCATGATGCCGAAGAAAAACGGCATTGATACGTTGAAAGCGCTTCGCCAGACACACCAGACACCCGTAATCATGCTGACCGCACGCGGCAGCGAATTGGATCGCGTACTCGGCCTTGAGCTGGGCGCGGACGACTATTTACCGAAACCGTTTAACGACCGTGAACTGGTCGCGCGCATCCGCGCTATTCTGCGCCGCTCACACTGGAGCGAACAGCAGCAGAACAGCGACAACGGTTCGCCGACGCTGGAAGTGGATGCGTTAAGCCTCAACCCAGGTCGCCAGGAAGCCAGCTTCGATGGACAAACCCTGGAGTTAACTGGCACCGAATTCACCCTGCTCTATTTGCTGGCACAGCATCTCGGTCAGGTGGTTTCTCGTGAACATTTAAGCCAGGAAGTGCTGGGCAAACGTCTGACACCGTTCGACCGTGCTATCGATATGCATATCTCTAACCTGCGTCGTAAGCTGCCAGAGCGTAAAGACGGACACCCGTGGTTTAAAACCCTGCGCGGTCGCGGCTACCTGATGGTCTCCGCTTCATGATAGGGAGCTTAACCGCACGCATCTTTGCCATCTTCTGGTTGACGCTGGCACTGGTGTTGATGTTGGTACTGATGTTACCCAAGCTCGACTCACGCCAGATGACCGAGCTACTGGACAGCGAACAGCGCCAGGGGTTGATGATCGAGCAACACGTTGAAGCTGAACTCGCGAACGATCCACCCAATGATTTGATGTGGTGGCGTCGCCTGTTCCGTGCAATAGACAAGTGGGCACCGCCGGGACAACGTTTATTGCTTGTTACGACGGAAGGACGCGTGATCGGTGCAGAACGCAACGAAATGCAGATCATTCGTAACTTTATTGGTCAGGCGGATAACGCCGACCACCCACAAAAGAAAAAGTACGGTCGCGTTGAGATGGTCGGGCCTTTCTCTGTCAGAGATGGCGAAGATAACTACCAACTGTATCTCATTCGACCTGCCAGCAGTTCACAATCAGACTTTATCAACCTGCTGTTTGACCGACCGCTGTTACTGCTGATCGTCACCATGCTGGTCAGTTCCCCGCTGTTGCTCTGGCTTGCCTGGAGCCTGGCGAAACCGGCACGTAAGCTGAAAAATGCGGCGGATGAAGTGGCACAGGGTAACCTGCGTCAGCATCCGGAACTGGAAGCAGGTCCGCAGGAATTTCTTGCAGCAGGCGCCAGTTTTAACCAGATGGTGACCGCTCTGGAACGGATGATGACCAGCCAACAACGGCTGTTGTCGGACATCTCCCACGAGTTGAGAACGCCGCTGACGCGCCTGCAACTGGGTACCGCTCTGCTACGCCGTCGTAGCGGTGAGAGCAAAGAGCTGGAACGTATTGAAACGGAAGCACACCGACTGGACAGCATGATCAACGATTTACTGGTCATGTCGCGTAATCAACAGAAAAACGCGCTGGTCAGTGAAACCGTGAAAGCAAACCAGTTGTGGGGCGAAGTGCTGGATAACGCCGCCTTTGAAGCTGAGCAGATGGGTAAATCGTTAACGGTAAACTTCCCGCCAGGGCCGTGGCCGCTGTACGGTAACCCGAATGCGCTGGAAAGTGCGCTGGAGAACATTGTTCGCAACGCCCTGCGTTACTCGCACACCAAGATTGAAGTGGGCTTCGCGGTGGATAAAGACGGGATTACCATCACCGTAGACGATGATGGCCCGGGGGTGAGTCCCGAAGACAGAGAACAGATTTTCCGTCCGTTCTATCGTACCGATGAAGCGCGTGACCGCGAATCCGGCGGTACCGGTCTGGGTCTGGCGATCGTTGAAACCGCTATTCAGCAGCACCGTGGCTGGGTGAAGGCCGAAGACAGCCCGCTGGGTGGTCTGCGTCTGGTTCTCTGGCTGCCGCTGTATAAACGCTCGTAATTAAACCTGTTGTGCCGGGCGGCGACTTCGCCTTACCCGGTCTACGCTTCCTGCTGGGGGAATTATTTCCCCCACAATCTCCGCGAATTGTCTTCGATTTTGCCGCTTAAACGACGTTTCTGCATCGTTCTGGTCCAGCTTTTTGATAATCCCGCAGCCGACAGCAAACGGTGGTACTGTTCATCATCGAACGGCATATGCCAGGCAATAGCAATTGCCTCCTGTACGCTGACGTCACTGACACGTGAAGTCAGAATCAAGGGGGCATCCGCCGACACCATCCCTGGCGCGATAACGCTGTACAGCCAGCCGGTTTTGCCTGAGTTTTGCATCTGGCTGGCCATATCACTGATGCCAAAATGGTAGTTAAGCTTAAAACACGGCGAGCGCGGCTGCGTGACCTGAATCAGTGCCTCTCCCCAATGGAAGATATCACCGATATAAACATTCTCTTCCGTCATTCCTTCAGTTGAGAGGTTCTCACCAAAGGCGGGGGCAATAAATAACTCTGACTGTTCGGGGAATTCTTGTCTCCAGTGCAGATAGTGTTCACGCGGATAGTGGCACAGCGCTCGGTCCGGTCCACCGTGAATTTTCGTTTCCGCCTGCTCATCGCCTGCCAGACCCAGTTCAGTCAATATCAGCTCGCCATCGACCTGAACTTTCGCAATCGCGCTGGGACGGCTTCCTATGTAGTCCCGAATCTTGCCTGTAAAAACATCAACCGGATATCGCATCTGTTCCCTCTCCCGATAAATTTCCCCCATTACACCATATTTATTTTACCCCAGTCGCTCAAAATGAGAGCACGGTTCACATGAAAATTAGGTACACATGCTATCAATGTAAACTGGTTTTGAAACATCATTTCAATTAAGGAGTCAACAACGTGACTGGTCAATCGCAATTTGCTGGCGTCTGGTGTCCGTCCATTACGCCGATGGACAATGATGGCAAGATCGATCTCAACGGTCTGAGTCAGCATCTCAAACGCCTTACCGAGGCAAAGATCGACGTTATTTTACTGATGGGCAGCATTGGGGAATTTGCCTCCTTTACGCTGGAAGAGAGACTGTTACTGATCCGTGAGGCCCGGGCCATGAGCTCGCTGAAGATGGTCGCAAATGTCTCATCCACATGCCAAAATGATGTTCTGCTGATGGCGCAAGAAGCGTTTCACTCGGGATATGATGCCGTCATGATCCTGCCACCTTACTACTACGGACAAACATCGAAACAGTTGCTGAGCTACTTCCGCCAGCTAGGACAGAAGCTCAGTGGAAAATGGTTTGCCTATAACTTCCCGGCACGTACCGGCTGTGATTTAACGCCTGAACTGGTTGCCACACTCGCCGCTGAGTTCCCGAACTTCGCCGGTATTAAAGACACAGTGGACTGCCAGTCGCATACCCGCAGCATGATTCAGACAACCCGCGCCGTGCGGGAAGATTTTGCTGTGCTCTCCGGCTACGACGAATACTACATTCCTAACCTGCTGGCAGGTGGCGCAGGGATTATCTCAGGGTTGAACAACGTCATGCCGGAACTGTTTGTCAGCGCGCGCGAGGCATTTAAGCAGGGCGACCTGGCGGCGCTACGCGACATTCAGGATAAGATTGGCACGTATATGTCCATCTACGCGATTGGCGAGGATTTTGTCACCACCATTAAAACTGTAGTGTCACGTAAGTATGGTTATTGCTCAGGGGTTTCACGTAATGCAGGTGGGGAACTGAACGAGAGTGAGTGTCGGACAATTGACGAGGTCTTTGTCCTTTAGTTTTGCACCTGATGCCCGGTAGCGCGAACGCTTACCGGGCCTACATTGGCTGGATAAGCGCAGCGCTATCCGGTAAAAAATATTTACTTCACCGTGCCGCGAATATCAATTTCCGCCGCTCTGGCTTTAGCTCTTTTCGACCAGATAGAAGTGATAATCGGCACAAGAATTGATGTCACAATCACCGAGGTTGCCACCAGAGAAGTCGCTGCCGGAGCCATTGGTTTAAACGCTGGAACCATTTCGGCAATCAGCACCGGCGTGGCAACTGCCGCACCTGCAGAGCTGGAAGCCGCAATCCCCGCCGTACCATCCCCGCCGCCAATCAGTTTATCGGCGATAATCAATGGGATACCGGTGACGATAATCACCGCTACGCCCAGCAGTATACCCAGCACGCCGGTCTGAGCAATCACGCTCAAATCAATGGTGTTACCCAATGCGAAGGCAAAGAAAGGTATCAGCGTTTGCACCGCTTTACTGAAGAACTCGCGAAGCTCAGGGTCCAGATTTCCCAGTGCAAAACCAATCAGGAACGGCAACACCGCACCGACAAACACATGCGGTTCAAACGAAGCAATCCCCGCAGTTCCCAGAATGACCATAGTCATGAGCGGGCCGGACTCCAGTGACATCAGGACAAACGCCCCAGCCTCTTCCTTGGTGCCGTATTGCTGCATGATCGAGGCATACAGCCCGCCGTTGGTCATATCCATTGCAGCCACCAGCGCCAGTGTGGACAACCCGGCAAAGAACCCCACCTCCACTCCATGTTCTGGAAGAATGCGCGAAGCGATCGCCGCCACTACCCATGCCACAAGAATCTTGGTTATTACTAACGTGCCAGATTTACGCAGTACGGTTCCGGTGGCGCTTAGCTTAATCGACGCCCCCATGCAAAAGAACCAGACAGCCAGAATCGGCACTGTGCCAGTGATCATACCGTTGGTGAATGAGCCGAAGTATTTTCCGGCGCCGGGTGAAAAGGTGTGACATAACGCGCCCAGAAATAGCGGCACCAGCATCATACCGCCTGGGATTTTCTCTATCGTACGTTTGATATGCATTTCCATCACCTGTAGACATAAAAATGGGGCATTTTTATGGGCGATTGCATCTTGCTTATGAGATGCGCCCGTCTTGATGGAAAGAAGATAGACACTCAGAGGACAGATAAAAGTGATCCTAATCGCACAATAAAACATTGTTTCAATTTAAATGGATCAATGTTCCCATGTTGATTTTGATCACAAAAAAGCCCCCACAAGCATGACTTGTAAGGGCTGTATCAGGTCATCAGATCCCGGCCTGATAATCGTAACGCTATCAGGTTTCAGGCATCATCAAACTTATTTTTTCGTCGCAAAACGCGCTGCTGCTTCGTCCCAGTTCACCACGTTCCAGAACTCTTTGATGTAGTCCGGGCGACGGTTCTGGAATTTCAGGTAGTAAGCGTGTTCCCATACGTCCAGACCCACGATCGGGAAGCCAGAAGCACCAGAGATAGCTTCGCCCATCAGCGGGGAATCCTGGTTAGCAGTGGAAACAACAGCCAGCTTGTCACCTTTCAGAACCAGCCACGCCCAGCCAGAACCGAAACGGGTTGCTGCCGCTTTTTCAAATTCAGCTTTGAAGTTATCAACAGAGCCAAAGTCGCGCTCAATAGCGGCTTTCAGATCGCCCTGCAGCGTGGTACCGGTTTTCAGGCCTTTCCAGAACAGGCTGTGGTTAGCGTGACCGCCAGCGTTGTTACGCAGTACGGTTTTCTTATCCGCAGGCAGTTGATCCAGTTTGGTGATCAGCTCTTCAGCAGACAGGTTGGCGAATTCAGGCAGGCTTTCCAGCGCAGCGTTAGCGTTGTTTACATAGGCCTGGTGGTGTTTGGTATGGTGAATTTCCATCGTCTGCTTATCAAAGTGCGGTTCAAGGGCATCATAAGCGTACGGCAGGGATGGCAGTGTATAACTCATAATCATCTCCAGTATTGTCGGGCGGCCAGTGTTAACGCCGCGTAAGCAGTTGAGTCATTATAGTTAATTAAATGATATTGAAAATGATTATCAATGCCGTACTTTTTACATGGCTATTATGAGATGAAAATGTGAGCATTAGCGGAATAATCAGGCGAATTTTGCCAACACGCAGAGAAAACAGGCAACGACATAAAGGACACGGGAGACAAAGCAAGAGATAGTCTCTGGATTATCTCACGAGGAAATATTGCTATGTCTGTCAACATCGCCCTTTTCGGTATCGGCCTCGACACATACTGGCCCCAGTTTACTGGCCTGGAGTCACGACTTCAGGACTATCTGCAAACAATTGACGAGCGTCTGACGGCGCAACAAGCCACCGTAATTAACGGCGGCCTGATCGATAACGTCGACAAAGCCGACGCCCTTATCAGGCGGTTGCAGCAGCAGCCTGTCGATGCTGTCTGCCTGTACATCAGCACCTATGCCCTTAGCGCAACGGTACTGCCTTTGGTGCAAAGCATCAACAAGCCGGTCATTATTCTGGCCTTACAGCCAGAGCCTGGCCTGCCCTATTCGACAATCCGTCAAATCCCGGATCGGGGCGGGCGTACCGGAGAATGGCTGGCGCACTGCCAGGCCTGCAGCGCGCCCGAACTGGCAAACGTGTTTAACCGCGCGAATATCCGCTTTCAACTGATTGTGGGTGCATTACAGGGCGATGAGTACGTCTGGCAACAAACTGCGCAGTGGCTACAGGCCCTGAACGTACGCCAGATGCTGTCAAACTGTCAGGTCGGCGTACTCGGACACTATTATGACGGTATGGTGGACGTTTACAGCAATATGACGAATTTATCCGCCAGATTGGGCGTACGTTTTAAGCCGCTGGAAATGTGTGAGCTGGCGGAATATCGCGAGCAGGTCAGCGAGACGGACCTCTGCGCTAAACGGCAAGAGACGAACCGCGTGCTACAGGTGGAAGCAGCCTGTGAACCCGCTGAACTTGACCGCGCGCTCACCACGGCCTGCGCCATGGATAAACTTATTGCCCGGAATACCCTTGGCGCACTGGCCTATTACTACGAAGGTCGAAGCGGTAATGCTTACGAAAATATCATCACCTCAATCATCCTCGGTAACACGCTGCTCACCCACCGCGGTATTCCCGTGGCAGGAGAATATGAAATCAAAAACGTGCTGGCAATGAAGATCCAGCAGCTCCTGGGGGCCGGAGGTTCGTTCTCTGAACCCTATGGAATTGAATTTAATGACAATGTTGTACTGTGGGGGCATGACGGCCCGGCACATCCGCTGATGGCGGACGGCCCGGTTAACCTGGTACCGCTGCCGGTTTATCATGGTAAACCCGGTAAAGGTGTATCTATCCAGATGACCGTAAAACCCGGCCCGGTAACCTTTCTTTCGGTTGTTGAAGATGCCGAAAACGGCGTGCGTTTGCAGTATGCCGAAGGTGAAGCTGTGGCGGGTGAAGTACTGGATATCGGCAACACCAACAGCCGCTATCGTTTCCCTTTATCGGCTCGCGAATTCACAACGCAGTGGTGCCTGGGCGGTCCAGCCCACCATTGCAGCATTGGCCTTGGTCATCATGGCGACGTGCTGGATAAACTCGCCTGGCTGCTGGGCATTCAGGCAGTAAAAATCTGCTAACCCGCGACATTTCCGCCCTTCTCAAAAAAGAGGGGCGGAAGATCAATTTGTGATCAACATCCCTATCATCCCCTGAATTTTGCCAGCATTGCCAATCCTGCGGCAGCATGCTGAAGGTTAATTCATTGCTCACTCTTTAGACTTTCGATCATCAAAACGGGAGATTTTTATCCAGCCAGATCGATAATTTAAAAGGAAACAGAATGGGTAACGCAATTACGATGGGGATATTCTGGCATCTTATTGGTGCCGCAAGTGCCGCTTGTTTCTACGCCCCTTTTAAAAAGGTACAACACTGGACCTGGGAAACCATGTGGTCCATAGGCGGTTTTGTTTCATGGCTAATCCTTCCCTGGCTCGTCAGTTCGATCCTGCTACCGGACTTCTGGGCCTATTACCGTTCTTTCAGCGCTTCCACACTGCTGCCGATATTTTTATTTGGCGCGATGTGGGGGATCGGTAACATTAACTATGGTCTGACCATGCGCTACCTCGGCATGTCGATGGGAATCGGGATCGCCATCGGTATTACGCTGATTGTCGGCACCTTAATGACGCCTATCATTGCCGGTAAATTTGATGTGCTCGTCGGCACACCCGGTGGCCGTATGACCCTGTTCGGTGTGCTGGTCGCCCTGATCGGCGTAGCAATTGTCACCCGCGCCGGGCAGCTAAAAGAGCGCAAGATGGGCATCAAAGCGGAAGAGTTCAACCTGAAAAAAGGTCTGATACTGGCGGTGATGTGCGGCTTTTTCTCCGCCGGGATGTCCTTTGCAATGGATGCGGCAAAACCGATGCACGAAGCCGCTGCCGCACTCGGGATCGATCCGCTGTATGTTGCCCTGCCAAGCTACGTGGTGATCATGGGCGGCGGTGCGGTAATCAACCTCGGCTACTGCTTCATTCGTCTGGCAAAAATGAAAAACTTGTCGATAAAAGCCGACTTCTCGTTAGCAAAACCGCTGATTATCAGCAATATCCTGTTTTCGGCGCTCGCCGGGCTGATGTGGTATCTCCAGTTCTTCTTTTACGCCTGGGGCCATGCCAAAATTCCGGCGCAGTATGACTACATGAGCTGGATGCTGCACATGAGTTTCTACGTCCTGTGCGGCGGTATTGTAGGCCTGATTATGAAAGAGTGGAGCAATGCGGGCCGACATCCGGTCAGCGTGCTAAGCCTCGGCTGCGTGGTGATTATCGTCGCGGCCAATATTGTCGGTATGGGAATGGCAAGCTAATCGTTTTGATTACCGAGATGACGCCACTGGCTGGGCGTCATCCCGGTTTCCCGTGTGAACACCACCGAAAAATAGTTACTGTCCTCAAAGCCACAGCGCATAGAAATTTCACTGATCATCAACCGACTATGCTGAAGCAGATACTGAGCATGGCAAATTCGCACTTGCCGGAGGTACTGGTTGATAGTCATTCCTGTCTGGTTACGAAACTGCTGGCGCAAAACACGTTCGCTGCACTGCTCACGGTCGCAAAATTTGTCCAGTTCAAAGGCGTGTTCATGGCTCCCGGCCAGAGCGGTGATCAGTTTATCCAGCAGCGTTTCGCTTGATGTCGCCGGAAGCGTGTCCGTGGCATAACGATGCCGTTTCAGGATCATCACCAGTTGTCCAAATAACAGCTCTGCCAGGTCAAAAGCCTGCGGGTCGCGTTGATGGCTCTCATGCTCAAGCTGGCTAATGACCTGCCGGGCTTGAGTCATCCCGGCGCTGCCCAGTCGCCAGTGCGGCTGTCCCGCCGAGTCATTAAATCCTGGGATCGCGCTTTCCCAGCCCAGATTCAACGTCAGCCGTTCCGGGCAGTAGATAATATTCTGCAAAACGAGGTCGTTAACTGAGGTGTAGGAATGTTTATCTTCAGCACGAATATAAAACAGATCGCCACGGGTGATGCGGTACGGGCGATCGTTGAGAACATGCAGGCCATTGCCTCGCCAGACCATAACCAGTTCGCAAAACTCATGGGTGTGCTCAGCAAAGACGTTTTGCGGATAGCGATCGGCAACGGCGACCGCCTGCCGGGCATTGGCAAAAAAGTCTGACTTTAGAAGAATTAACCGCTCAGTCACCGTACCACCTCGATGCTTTGTTGCCTGATGGCGATACGCTTATCAGGCCGACACTGCGCCCTTGTAAGCCGGATAAGACGAAACTGTCATCCGGCGTTAAGGAACGTGATTATCTGAGAACTGGCGGCAAAAAACGTTGATAGCATTCGCGTTACTGGAGGCTGCTTCCCGCAGTGCGGTCACGTCCCTGGCGAATATCGCGTGGCGACCAGTCGAACTCCCGGCGAAACAGCGTCGAAAAGTGGTTACTGTCGCCAAAACCACAGCGATAAGCGATGTCCGTAACACTATCATCGCTGTGGCGTAATAAATGCCGGGCCTTAATGAGCCGCAGACGATTAAGATAGCGCTGTGGCGTCAATCCGGTTTGCTGTTTAAGCTGGCGGTGCATAGTGCGTAAAGAGAGCGAAAACTTTTCGGCTACCGCTTCCCAGCACACCTCATCGGCAAAGTGATCTTCCAGCCACGCCATCAGCTGATTAAGCCGCGCATCATTATCTGTAGCCACTTCCATCAGGCTACTTTTGCGTAACAACACCAGCAGTTGCATAAACAGGATCTCGCGATTTGCCGCCGACGGCGTGTCCATCTCATCACCGAGTTTTTCCATCTGCCCCACCAGCAAACGAACCTGTTGCAACACGCCCTGATTTACCCGCCAGTGGGACGGATACTGACCGTTCAGTTCCTGGGGCAAAAGCTGGTTCAGTCCGGCCAGAAACTGAAACGCATCCGGGGAACGATACAGAATATTTGTCAGACACAGGTTGTCAGTATGTTCATATAAGTGTCTGTCATGATCGCGGACAAAACAGACTGTTCCGCCGCTGATGGTGTAGGGCTGTCCGTTGAACACATGGATACCTGTCCCATGCTCAACCACCACAATTTCATGAAAATCATGGTGATGTTCAGGGAATGCTGACTGAGGAAGCCGCGGTTCAATCGTGAGGGTTGCTTTACCTGTCGGAAAAAAATCCACGCAATGCAGTACGGTCATGATGACATCCTTCCCGATCAAATGAACATGGCTGAATAGTAATTAAGGGTTACCAACCTCACCTTAAATTTTTGACGCCAAAGCGCGTAAACAGAGTTAATTCTTCAAGAAATAGTGGGAAAAAACGGGAATTGCGGAAGGGGTCACACCAGGCAAAATCACCTCCATTACCAGGAATTGTGAACACCATCACGTTCACCTTTGCCAGGCTGCCAGCCGCTTATTGAGGCTGTCACTAACAAGAAGGTACACCTTTCCGGGAGTTCTTAGACTGAGCGTAATAAAACTCAGAAGGACCTCGCTATGACTCTTCGCCATTGTGTCGCTGTCGATCTCGGCGCATCCAGTGGACGCGTAATGCTGGCGCGTTACGACAGTGAACACCGCACCCTGACGCTGCGTGAAATCCATCGCTTCGTTAACTGTCTGCAAAAAACAGACGGTTTCGACACCTGGGACATCGACAGCCTGGAAAACGACATTCGCCTTGGTCTGAAGAAAGTCTGCGATGAAGGCATTCGGATAGACAGCATCGGAATTGATACCTGGGGCGTGGATTACGTTCTGATCGGCAAAAACGGTCAGCGTGTCGGACTCCCCGTCTCTTATCGCGACAGCCGCACAACGGGCGTTATGGCACATGCCATGGCGCAGCTTGGCAAAAGCGAGATCTATCGCCGTAGCGGTATTCAGTTTCTCCCCTTCAACACCTTGTATCAGCTCCGAGCCCTGACAGAACAACAGCCAGAACGGGTCTCCCAGGTGGCCCATGCCTTGCTGATCCCCGATTACTTCAGCTATCGCCTGACCGGTGAACTGAACTGGGAATACACCAACGCCACAACCACCCAGTTAGTCAATATCAACACCGACGACTGGGATGACACTCTGCTGGCCTGGACCGGTGCAGCAAAATCCTGGTTCGGTCGTCCCACACATCCGGGGAACGTTATCGGCAACTGGATTTGCCCGCAGAAAAATCAAATCCCTGTGGTTGCCGTCGCCAGCCACGACACTGCCAGTGCGGTGATCGCGTCACCGCTGGCCGATCAAAACAGCGCGTATCTCTCTTCAGGCACCTGGTCACTGATGGGGTTTGAGAGCAGAACACCGTATACCAACGATACGGCGCTGGCAGCCAATATCACTAACGAAGGCGGCGCGGAAGGACGCTACCGCGTGCTGAAAAATATCATGGGGCTGTGGCTGCTCCAGCGCGTGTTAAAAGAACGGAACATCACCGACCTGACGGCGCTTATCGCCCAAACGCAAGCCTTACCGGCCTGCCGTTCCCTGATAAACCCTAACGACGACCGCTTTATCAATCCTGACGATATGTGCGCGGAAATTCAGGCGGCATGCCGCGAAGCAGGTCAGGCCGTTCCCACGCAAGACGCTGAACTGGCTCGCTGCATTTTCGACAGCCTGGCATTGCTGTACGCCGACGTCCTGCAGGAACTGGCGGACCTTCGGGGTGAGGCATTCAGCCAATTACATATTGTCGGTGGCGGCTGCCAGAACGCGTTACTCAACCAACTTTGCGCTGATGCTTGCGGTATCCGCGTCATGTCCGGGCCAATTGAAGCCTCTACCCTCGGCAATATTGGCGTTCAACTGATGACGCTGGACGAGCTGAACAACGTCGATGATTTCCGCCAGCTAGTGATAGCCAACTATGACCTGACGACCTTCATTCCAAATCCTGAAAGTGAAATTGCCCGCTACCAGGCGCAGTTTCAATCAATACGACAGACAAAGGAGCTTTGCGCATGACCACTCAACTTGAACAAGCCTGGGAACTGGCAAAACTACGTTTTGCAGCGGTAGGTATCGATGTCGAAGAGGCATTACGCCAGCTCGATCGCCTGCCAGTCTCTATGCACTGCTGGCAGGGCGATGATGTCGCTGGATTCGAAAACCCGGAAGGTTCGCTCACGGGCGGTATTCAGGCTACCGGCAACTATCCGGGCAAAGCGCGTAATGCCGTCGAACTACGTGCCGATCTGGAGCAGGCGCTGAGCCTGATCCCTGGTCCAAAACGTCTGAACCTGCATGCTATCTATCTGGAATCCGATACGCCAGTTGCCCGCGACCAAATCAAACCCGAACACTTTAAAAACTGGGTTGAATGGGCGAAAGCAAACCAGTTAGGCCTGGACTTCAACCCATCCTGTTTCTCTCACCCGCTGAGTGCCGACGGCTTCACGCTGGCACATGCTGACGACAGCATCCGTCAGTTCTGGATTGACCACTGCAAAGCCAGCCGCCGCATTTCGGCCTATTTCGGCGAGCAATTGGGAACACCATCGGTGATGAACATCTGGATCCCGGATGGCATGAAAGACATTACCGTCGACCGTTTGGCTCCGCGTCAGCGCCTGCTGGAAGCGCTGGATGATGTCATCAGCGAAAAACTCGATCCAGCGCATCACATCGATGCCGTGGAGAGCAAACTGTTTGGCATCGGCGCAGAAAGCTACACCGTCGGCTCCAACGAGTTCTACATGGGCTATGCCACCAGCCGCCAGACTGCGCTGTGCCTGGATGCGGGTCACTTCCACCCGACTGAAGTCATTTCCGACAAGATCTCCGCCGCCATGCTGTACGTACCTCGCCTGCTGCTGCACGTCAGCCGTCCGGTCCGTTGGGACAGCGACCACGTGGTGTTGCTGGATGATGAAACCCAGGCGATTGCCAGCGAGATCGTCCGCCACAACCTGTTCGACCGTGTACACATCGGTCTCGACTTCTTCGATGCCTCAATCAACCGCATCGCGGCCTGGGTTATTGGCACCCGCAATATGAAAAAAGCCCTGTTGCGTGCGCTGTTAGAGCCGACTGAACAGCTTCGTCAGCTCGAAGCCAGTGGTGACTACACCGCACGTCTGGCCCTGCTGGAAGAGCAGAAATCTCTGCCGTGGCAGGCGGTCTGGGAGATGTATTGCCAGCGTCATGACGCTCCGGCAGGCAGCCAGTGGCTGGACAGTGTCCGCGCCTATGAAAAAGAGATTCTGAGTAAACGTAAATAACCCTGATTGCCGGATGGCGCTGCGCTGATCCGGCCTACGGAAACGACATACATCGTAGGCCCGATAAGGCGTAATCCGCCATCGGGCAACAAAACAGACAGGAACACCAAACATGCAGAACATAACCACATCCTGGTTCGTTCAGGGAATGATCAAAGCCACTTCTGATGCCTGGCTGAAAGGCTGGGATGAGCGCAACGGAGGCAACCTGACGCTGCGCCTGGATGAAGCGGATATTGCGCCCTTTACCGCCGATTTCCACAAAGAACCACGTTATATCGCGCTGAGTCAGCCGATGCCGCTGCTGGCGAACACGCCTTTTATCGTCACCGGCTCCGGCAAATTCTTCCGCAACGTCCAGCTCGATCCGGCAGCAAATTTGGGCGTAGTGAAAATCGACAGCGACGGTGCGGGCTATCACATTCTTTGGGGGCTGACCCACGAAGCCGTTCCAACTTCCGAACTGCCAGCTCACTTTCTTTCCCACTGTGAGCGCATTAAAGCCACCCACGGTAAAGATCGGGTGATCATGCACTGCCACGCGACCAACCTGATTGCCCTGACCTACGTGCTGGAAAACACCACCGCGCTGATCACCCGCAAACTGTGGGAAGGCAGCACCGAGTGCCTGGTAGTGTTCCCGGATGGCGTCGGCATTCTGCCGTGGATGGTGCCTGGCACCGATGAAATCGGGCAGGCCACCGCGCAGGAAATGCAAAAGCACTCACTGGTACTGTGGCCGTTCCACGGCGTGTTCGGCAGCGGCCCTACACTCGACGAAGCGTTCGGTTTGATAGATACCGCAGAGAAATCTGCTGAAGTTTTAGTCAAAATTTATTCGATGGGCGGTATGAAGCAAACCATCACGCGTGAAGAGCTGATTGCTCTCGGCAAACGTTTCGGCGTCACCCCGCTTGCCAGCGCATTAGAGCTGTACTGATACCTCCCACCGTAGGCCTGATAAGGCGCGCCAGCGTCGTCATCAGGTAATAACACAATGCCGGATGGCAGTTCGCTTTATCCGGCCTACAGGACATTACTTTTAAGGAGAATATTCATGAGCTTTATGTTGGCACTTCCTAAAATCAGTCTTCACGGCGCAGGGGCAATTGGCGACATGGTTAATCTGGTCGCTAACAAGCAATGGGGTAAAGCGCTGATCGTTACCGATGGTCAACTGGTCAAGCTTGGCCTGCTGGATAGCCTGTTTGCCGCGCTTGATACGCATAAAATGTCGTATCACTTGTTCGACGAGGTGTTCCCTAACCCAACAGAAGAACTGGTGCAGAAAGGCTTTGCGGCGTATCAGGACGCACAGTGTGATTACATTATCGCTTTCGGCGGCGGCAGCCCAATCGATACCGCCAAAGCGGTGAAAATTCTGACCGCAAACCCTGGTCCGTCTACCGCGTATTCCGGGGTGGGCAAAGTGAAAAATGCGGGCGTACCGCTGGTCGCAATTAACACCACCGCAGGCACAGCGGCAGAAATGACCAGTAATGCGGTGATCATCGATTCCGCGCGCAAGGTCAAAGAGGTCATTATCGATCCGAACATTATTCCTGATATCGCCGTGGATGACGCCAGCGTCATGCTGGAAATTCCGGCCTCGGTCACCGCGGCCACCGGTATGGACGCCCTGACTCATGCGATTGAAGCCTATGTTTCCATCGGTGCGCATCCACTGACCGACGCCAACGCGCTGGAAGCCATTCGCCTGATCAACCTGTGGCTGCCAAAAGCGGTTGACGATGGTCATAACCTCGAAGCGCGTGAACAAATGGCGTTTGGCCAGTACCTGGCGGGCATGGCGTTCAACAGCGCCGGCCTCGGGCTGGTGCATGCGCTGGCACATCAGCCGGGCGCAACGCATAACCTGCCGCACGGCGTTTGCAACGCCATCCTGCTGCCCGTTATCGAAAACTTTAACCGCCCGAACGCCGTGGCTCGCTTTGCTCGCGTAGCGCAGGCAATGGATGTCGATACCCGAGTGATGAGCGATGAGACCGCAAGCATGGAAGCCATCAACGCTATCCGCGCGTTAAGCAAACGTGTCGGTATTCCTGCCGGGTTTAGTTCGCTTGGCGTCACCAAAGAGGATATCGAAGGCTGGCTGGACAAAGCTCTGGCCGATCCGTGTGCACCATGTAATCCGCGCACCGCCAGCCGCGACGAAGTCCGCGAGCTGTATCTGGAGGCGTTATGATCCGCAAAGCCTTTGTGATGCAGGTGAATGCTGATGCACATGAAGAGTATCAGCGTCGTCATAATCCCATCTGGCCGGAACTGGAAGCCGTACTGAAAGCCCACGGCGCACATCACTATGCCATTTATCTCGACCAGGAACGCAATTTACTGTTCGCCACCGTTGAGATTGAGTCCGAAGAGCGCTGGAATGCGGTAGCCAGTACCGACGTTTGTCAGCGCTGGTGGAAGCATATGCGTGACGTAATGCCTGCCAATCCGGACAACAGCCCGGTAAGTGCAGAGCTAAAAGAAGTGTTTTACCTGGAGTGATGTGTACATCGGATAGTGCTTGCGCTTGACCGGCCTACGGCGAATACAGTCCACAGGCCGGATAAGGGTGCAAGCACCATCATCCGGCACAACGTCATTTTGAGATCAGTTCTGCTCTGCCACCAGAATTGCCTGCGTGTCAGGCTCCAGCGCTTTAAAGATATGTTCCTGATCAGCGGGGTAACAAATGTAATCCCCTTCTGCCAACTCCTCGGGGGCTTCGGTCAGTCCCACCAGCGCCTTGCCCTGCGTCACAATAATGTGCTCGACCGATCCCGGCGGATGCGGGTGAGAAATACGATCTGCTCCCGGTTGTGTCAGCAGCAAATAGATATCCCTTCTTGCACCCGGTGGACAAGCTGCCAGTAAAATCGCCTGATAATGAGCCTGCTCAGCCACCACTTTTGTCCCTTCACCGCGACGTATCACCTGGGTTTTTTGCTCCAAAGGCTCCAGCAGCCGTGCGAAGGGAATATCCAGCGCCACACACAGCGACCACAGCGTTTCCAGGCTAGGATTTCCATTGCCCGCTTCCAGTTGCGAAAGCGTGGATTTTGCAATCCCCGCGCGTCGTGCAATCTCTGCCAGTGACAGACCGGTACGCTGACGTTCGCGCACCAGGCTTTTCGCAATCATACTGATGGGTTGGGTCATACATGACTCCATGTTTTTTATATCGAACGAATCGTTCGACTTGTAAAGCAAATCTGTTGCGTTCATTATAATGGAAATTCGTTCGATATAGCCAAAACAGTATGAAACATTATTTTTCCAGTCTTAAAGGCGACACGATAAAAGCGATACTTTTAGTGTGTCTGGCGGTCGGTGTGGTAGGGATGTCTTACGGCTCACTGGCAATGGCTTACGGATTTCCACTTTGGGTACCGTTTGTACTCTCCATTACTGTGCTGGCTGGCGCATCCGAATTTATGTTTATCGGCATTGTCGCCAGCGGGGGTAACCCGCTGGCCGCAGCGGCAGCCGGGCTGCTGGTTAACGCCCGTCACGTCCCGTTTGGCGTTACGGTGCGCGACCTGGTTGGAACACGTGCCGCCACTTTCCTCGGCTGCCATATCATGAACGATGAAAGCGTGGTGTTTGGCCTGTCGCAAAAAACACCGGAGCAGCGTAAAGCGGCCTACTGGCTGTGCGGTTTGGGCGTCGCCATTATCTGGCCATTGGGCACGCTGCTTGGGGCGATGGTTGGCAAGCTATTGCCAGCACCAGAAACCATCGGTCTGGACGCCGTATTTCCCGCCATTCTGCTGGCCTTAGTTGTTCCGGCATTTAAAAACCGTACCACACTGGTCCGCGCCTGTAGCGGTGCTGCGCTGTCGCTCGCCGCCGTACCTTTTGCCCCGGTGGGACTGCCGGTGTTGTTCTCACTGTTTGGCCTACTGACGAGGAAAAAATAATGGGCAACATGACGCTGTTTATCGTCGGTATCGCTATCCTGTCTCTGGGAACGTATCTAATGCGTTTAGGGGGAGCAAAACTGGGTAGCCGCCTGGCGTTCTCCGAGCGTTCCCAGGCGCTGCTTTCAGATGCTGCAACGGTATTACTGTTCTCCGTCGCACTGGCAACCACCTTTTATGAAGGCGAACATTTTGCCGGTATGGCGCGCCTGCTGGGTGTTGGCTTCGCCGTATTTCTCGCCTGGCGTAAGATGCCACTAATTGTGGTGATTATTGCCGCGGCGGTCGTGACAGCACTGTTGAGAATGGCAGGAATAAATTGATTCCCCCTTTAACCTGATGACGACAAATTCATCAGGTTAATTTTCCATATGATTATGTGTAGCACCCCGCAAAAACAGTACCCGACTCAGCGGTGTATTGTCACATTTCCCCGACATATTGCCTCTCATCTCTTCACCGTCCCACCGTTAAAATCAAATCAAACAGGTTTTAATGGAGTCTTACCATGGCAGCCCTCACCGCAAACTGTCTTGATCTGAATATTCAGGGCAATAGCGTTTATTCCATTCTAAAGCAGTTCGCAAATATGGCATTTAAGAACGGCTATATCACCGATCGCCCCCTGTTCCTGCAAACGCTGCTGCTACGAGAAAAATTGCATTCCACCGGATTTGGATCGGGTATCGCTGTTCCCCACGGCAAAAGCACCTGCGTGAAGCAGCCCTTCGTTCTGTTTGCGCGTAAATCCGAAAGCGTGGACTGGAAAGCCAGCGACAGTGAGGACGTCAACTGCTGGATATGCCTCGGTGTACCGCAAACCGGCGAAGACTCTCAGGTCCAAATCATCGGCACCCTGTGCCGAAAAATTATCCATCAGGATTTCATCAACCAACTGAAACAGGGCAACGCTGAACAGGTTCTTGCCTTGCTAAATCAGACCTTAACTTCATAAGGAAGCGGCTATGGAGTCATCCTTACGTTTAGTGGCGATCACCAACTGTCCTGCGGGAATCGCCCACACCTACATGGTGGCAGAAGCGCTGGAACAGAAAGCGCAGTCACTTGGCCATACGATTAAAGTCGAAACTCAAGGTTCAAGCGGCGTCGAAAACCGCCTGACCAGCGAAGAAATAGCCGCTGCGGACTACGTGATTCTGGCAACGGGACGCGGATTAAGCGCCGAAGATCGGGTTCGGTTCTCCGGGAAGAAAGTGTATGAGATCGCTATTTCCCAGGCGCTGAAAAATATCGATCAGATATTCACGCAACTTCCTTCACATTCGCAGCTGTTTACAACAGATAGCGGCATGAAATTAGGTAAACAGGATGTTCAGCAAGGCAGTGTGATGAGTCATCTGATGGCGGGAGTTTCCGCCGCGCTGCCGTTTGTTATTGGCGGCGGTATTCTGGTTGCGCTCGCCAATATGCTGGTGCAGCTCGGTTTACCGTATACCGATATGTCGAAAGGTGCGCCGTCGTTTACCTGGGTAGTCGAGTCTATCGGCTATCTCGGCTTCACCTTTATGATCCCGATTATGGGCGCATACATCGCATGGTCGATTGCTGATAAACCCGCTTTCGCTCCGGCATTTCTGGTTTGCTATCTGGCGAACGATAAAGGATTGCTGGGCACCCAGTCTGGTGCGGGTTTTCTCGGCGCGGTGGTGCTGGGACTGGCGGTCGGCTATTTCGTGCTGTGGTTTCGCAAAGTACGCCTCGGCAAAGCGCTCCAGCCGCTGCTCGGCTCAATGTTGATCCCATTCGTGACTCTGCTGGTGTTTGGGGTATTGACCTGGTATGTCATTGGCCCGGTGATGTCCGACATCATGAGCGGATTACTGCACTTCCTGAACACTATTCCCCCATCAATGAAAATGGGTGCAGCCTTTCTTGTCGGAGCGATGCTGGCATTCGACATGGGCGGACCAATCAACAAAACTGCATGGTTCTTCTGCTTCTCACTCCTGGAAAAACAGATCTACGACTGGTACGCCATCGTCGGTGTAGTGGCACTGATGCCCCCCGTCGCAGCGGGTATCGCTACATATCTGGCGCCTAAACTGTTTACTCAACAGGAGAAGGCCGCCGCCAGTAGTGCGATTGTGGTAGGCGCAACGGTTGCGACTGAACCCGCAATCCCTTACGCGCTGGCCGCACCGTTACCGATGATCACTGCCAATACGCTCTCTGGCGGTATTACTGGCATGCTGGTAATCGCCTTCGGAATCAAACGGCTGGCGCCGGGATTAGGTATCTTTGATCCGCTGATCGGCCTGATGTCGCCGGTTGGGTCGTTTTATCTGGTGCTGGCAATCGGTCTGGCACTGAACATTGCGTTAATCATCATCCTTAAAGGACTGTGGCTCAAACGGAAAGCTAAGGCCGCGCAGCAGGAGCTTGCACATGAACAATGAATTACTTCAGCAGTTATGCGAGGCCAGTGCCGTCAGCGGCGATGAGCAGGAAGTGCGCACCATCCTCATCAATTCGCTAGAGTCCTGCGTGGATGAAATTACCTTTGACGGTCTGGGTAGTTTTGTCGCCCGCAAAGGACATCGGGGACCGAAAGTTGCAATCGTCGGCCATATGGATGAAGTCGGTTTTATGGTGACGCATATCGACGCTAGCGGTTTTCTGCGTTTTACCACTATTGGTGGCTGGTGGAACCAGTCGATGCTCAACCATCGGGTAACCATTCGCACCCGCGAAGGATGTAAAATTCCTGGCCTCATTGGCTCCGTAGCGCCCCATGCTTTAACGGAAAAGCAGAAACAACAACCACTGAACTTTGACGAAATGTTCATTGATATTGGTGCGAAAAGTCGTGAGCAGGTGGAAAAACAGGGCATCGCCGTCGGTGATTTCATCAGCCCGGAGGCGAATTTCGCTCGTTGGGGTGAAGATAAAATAGTGGGTAAAGCGCTGGATAATCGCGTCGGTTGCGCTCTGATGGCGGAGCTGTTGCAGACGGTGGATAACCCTGAAATTACCCTGTACGGCGTCGGCAGCGTGGAGGAAGAAGTTGGGCTGCGCGGAGCGCAAACCTCAGCCGAGCACATTAAACCTGACGTGGTGATCGTGCTCGATACCGCCGTCGCGGGCGACGTGCCGGGAATCGACAGCATCAAATACCCGCTGAAACTGGGTGATGGGCCAGGCCTGATGCTGTTTGATAAACGCTATTTCCCTAACCAGAAGTTGGTCGCCGCGTTAAAAGAGAGCGCGGAAAGCAGTGGTGCCCCGTTGCAATTTTGCACCATGAAAACCGGCGCAACGGACGGCGGTCGCTACAACGTGATGGGCGGCGGTCGCCCCGTCGCGGCATTGTGCCTGCCCACCCGCTATCTGCACGCCAACAGCGGCATGATTTCTGCAACAGACTATGACGCCCTGTTTACGCTGGTGCGAGAACTGTTGTGTTCACTGACTGCAGAGAAGGTCGAAGAGTTTACCCACTTTCGCCAGGATATCGATACACGAACTCGTTCGGGTTACATCAAAGCGGCAAATGAATGAATCCACAGGAGCGTACAGGTAGTACGTAACCGGGGTGAATGAATACGGCCAACGCAGAAGCAGCCTGAAAGAGGAAATGTATATGTTGAACGACCGCCAGTTAAAGATCGTGGACATTCTGGAACAGCAGGCCAGCCCGCTTAGCGAGCTGGCACGACAAACTGGCGTTTCGGGCAGAACCATCCTGCGTGATATTGATTACCTTAATTTTACTCTGAGCGGCAAAGCGCGTATCCAGCCAGGTGGCAGCGCGGGATATCAGTTGGATATTGTTGACAGACGTAGCTACTTCCAGCTTCTGCAACGACATGATAATGATGACCGGTTGCTGGCGTTTCTATTACTGAACACCTTCACGACCCGCCTGCAGCTGGCGTCTGCGTTAAACTTACCCGAGACCTGGGTGGCCGACAGATTACCGCGCCTGAAGCAACGCTATGAGCGCACATTTAGCATTTCCAGCCGTCCGGGCGTGGGGCACTTCATTGATGAGCCGGAAGAAAAACGTATTATTCTGCTGGCGAACTTGTTCAAAAAAGACATGTTCCTGATCCCGCTACCAGGCCTCACACATGACAATATTGAACGGCTCAACGTTGCATGTGAAGGCCTCGATGAACTCCCCCTGATATCAGGTGAATACCTCGCCAGCCTGGTACTGGCGGTCTATGCCTTGCGCAATCAGCTCACCGCCTGCTGGCCCGAATGTCGGCATACGTCGCTGAAAAATACCGTGGAACAGAGTGGGATCTACCTGGGAGATAACGCATTCAGAACGCTGAGTGGGTTGCTGGAAATGCAGCAACAGCAAGCCGCGGCGATAACCCCCGGTGCTATAATTTCAGTGCTACAAAAGTTACCGGGCACCACCTCACTCAACATTATCGATAGCCAGTTGGTTGATAACATCACCGGACACTTACTGAGATGTGTTGCAGCACCTGTCTGGATACCTGAACATCGCCAGAGCAGCATGAACAATCTAAAAGCAGTCTGGCCAGCCGCCTTCGATATGAGTTTGCGTTTTATTGCCCTGCTGCGTGAGCAGTTAAATACTCCACTTTTTGATAGTGATCTGACCGGGCTGTATTTTGCCTGCGCACTGGAACGGCATCAAAATGAGCGTCAGCCCATTATGTTGTTATCTGACCAAAATGCGATTGCCACGATTAACCAGCAAGCCATTGAACGGGATGTATTAAATTGCCGGGTAATCATTGCGCGTACGCCTGGCGAACTGAATGCAATTTTCCAGGAAGTAAAACCGTTACTGATCATCAATAACAGCCATTATTTACTTGATGATTCAGTAAAAAATGTCATCACCATTAAAAGCATCATTACCTCGGCAGGAACAGAGCAGATCAAAAACTTTCTTGCCACGGCCTTTATTCGCCAGCAGCCGGAGCGTTTTTTTTCAGCGGCGGGTAGCTTTCATTATCCGAATACACCGGACGAAAGCTGGCGGAGCATTATTGTGAAAATTTGCGCACAGCTCGTGACGCAAGAACATATGACTGATGATGAAGCGCGGCATATCTGCGCTCGTGAGAGCGAAGGTGAAAATCTGATTGTCAACCGGCTGGCGATCCCCCATTGCTGGAGTGAGCAGGAACGCCGCTTTCGCGGTTTTTTTATTACTCTCACCCATTCGGTGCAGGTTAACAACGAACCGGTCAGCCATGTCCTTATCGCATGTGCCGCCGCCGACGCACGGCATGAATTAAAAATCTTCAGTTATCTGGCCAGCGTGCTGTACCGCCATCCAGCCGAAGACATTATCGAATTAACTGGCTATGAAGCATTTATCTCGCTACTAAAAGAGTAACCACAGAAATGAAAAAAGCGCCCTGAGGCGCTCTTTCAACAATGGTCTGCAATATTATTTCAGCAGTTCAGCGGTCATATGCACGCGGTTACCGGTGTATGCCTGAGTAATTTTATAATCGCTGGCACCTGCACGTTCAGCCTGTGCAGCGATTTTTGCTTCAGCGCTGTCCAGTGTAGAACCGGTTGCAGTAACTGATTGAGCAGCGAAAGAACCGAATGAAGTAGCGAGAGCGATAACTGCGACAAAAGTTTTGATGCTTTTCATGATATAAACCCTTTAACTTAGTTGTTTGAATAAGGCACCGTGCCTTGATGTGATAAATAATAGCCCTCACATCACACAACTAAAAGCGGAAGGATTTGCCAGTCTTGTTCAATTTTTTTGAATTTATATCATTCAGCAATCAGACGCTGTGGGTGCGTATAAATTGTCGCCCTACCCGGTTTGCAAAAACCCACCAGCGTCAGGTTACAACGTTCGGCAACTTCAACGGCGAGCGTCGTAGCCGCAGAAACAGCGAACAGGATCTCAACACCACACATCGCTGACTTCTGCACCATCTCATAGCTGGCACGACTGGAAACTAATACCGCCCCCTGCTGCCAACTTTCCCCTTCGATTGCGCGCCGCCCCAGTAATTTATCCAGTGCAACATGGCGGCCAACATCTTCATGCCCGCCCGCCAGAATCCCCGACGGCTGTACCCAGGCCGCCGCATGCGTGCAGCCAGTACGTTGACCTACGGGCTGGAAATCATTCAGATGCGTTAATGCGCGATCGAGGTCCGCCAGATCAAATGTCTGCGTAAACGGCAGAGGCTGGACCGGCTTACCAATGTCATTGAGTTGTTCCACGCCGCAAACGCCGCAGCCAGTGCGACCTGCCAGTGCGCGACGACGCTCCTTCAACCCCATAAAACGGCGGCTGGAGAGTTCAACCTGCACCTCAAGTCCGTTACAGGAAGGAACCACTTCCATCCCGAAGATATCCTGTGGGCTCTCAATAATGCCTTCAGAAAGCGAAAAGCCCAGCGCGAAATGCTCAAGATCTTTCGGTGATGCCATCATCACCACGTGTGAAATCCCGTTGTAAACCAGCGCAACAGGCACTTCTTCAGCCACCTCATCCGGCTGAGGATGTTGCAAATCCTCACGTTTCCAGAGGGTCAACTGACGTGATCCCGTAACAGTCGTCACATTTTGGTTGTTTTCTTGAATAATCTTATTCACTTTCTTTTAACCATATTGGAACACACATACCAACATTGTGGTATTCTTTACAAACCCCTCCTGGACGGAGGGAAATTCACCCAATTCTGGACCTTTGCGGTCCCGTCCGCAAAGAAAAATAACAACCACTTCCCTCGCGTTCGCGTTACAAAAAACGAAGGGAACGTGACAATGTCGAAACAAGGAGCGAACCATGCAGGTCAGCAGAAGGCAGTTCTTTAAGATCTGCGCTGGCGGTATGGCAGGCACCACGGCAGCGGCACTGGGCTTTGCACCCGGCGTAGCGCTAGCGGAAACACGGCAATATAAATTGCTGCGCACCCGCGAAACCCGTAACACCTGCACTTACTGTTCCGTTGGCTGTGGACTGTTAATGTACAGTCTCGGTGACGGAGCAAAAAACGCCAAAGCATCCATCTTCCATATCGAGGGTGATCCGGACCATCCGGTCAACCGTGGTGCGCTTTGCCCTAAAGGGGCCGGTCTGGTGGATTTTATCCATTCCGAAAGCCGCCTCAAATTCCCGGAATACCGCGCGCCTGGCTCCGATAAATGGCAACAAATCAGTTGGGATGAGGCATTTGACCGCATCGCTAAACTGATGAAAGAAGACCGCGACGCAAACTACGTTGCGCAGAACGCCGAAGGCGTTACCGTTAACCGCTGGCTTTCAACCGGGATGCTGTGTGCTTCCGCTTCCAGTAATGAAACCGGGTACTTAACGCAAAAATTCTCTCGCGCGCTCGGTATGCTCGCGGTCGACAACCAGGCGCGTGTCTGACACGGACCAACGGTAGCAAGTCTTGCTCCAACATTTGGTCGCGGTGCGATGACCAACCACTGGGTCGACATCAAAAATGCCAACCTTATCGTGGTGATGGGCGGTAACGCCGCTGAAGCTCACCCGGTCGGATTCCGCTGGGCGATGGAAGCCAAAATTCACAACGGCGCGAAGCTGATTGTGATCGATCCGCGCTTTACGCGAACTGCTGCGGTGGCTGATTTTTATGCCCCAATTCGTTCTGGTACTGACATTGCATTCCTGTCAGGCGTTTTGCTGTACCTGCTGAATAACGAAAAATTTAACCGCGAATACACCGAGGCCTATACCAACGCCAGCCTGATTGTGCGTGAAGATTATGGCTTCGAAGATGGCCTGTTCACCGGCTATGACGCGGATAAACGCAAGTATGATAAAACCAGTTGGAACTACGAGCTGGATGAAAAAGGCTTCGCCAAACGCGATGTCACCCTGCAACATCCGCGCTGTGTCTGGAACCTGCTGAAAACACACGTTTCCCGCTACACGCCGGACGTCGTAGAAAACATCTGCGGTACGCCGAAAGCCGACTTCCTGAAAGTCTGCGAATATATCGCTGAAACCAGCGTGAAAGATAAAACCGCCTCGTTCCTGTACGCGCTGGGCTGGACACAACACTCCGTTGGTGCGCAGAACATTCGTACCATGGCGATGATCCAGTTGCTGCTTGGCAATATGGGTATGGCTGGCGGCGGTGTTAACGCCCTGCGTGGTCACTCCAACATTCAGGGGCTGACTGACTTAGGTTTGCTGTCACAAAGCCTGCCAGGCTATATGACGCTGCCAAGCGAAAAACAAACCGACCTGCAAACCTACCTTGCTGCTAACACACCAAAACCGTTGCTGGAAGGTCAGGTAAACTACTGGGGCAACTACCCGAAATTCTTCGTTTCGATGATGAAGGCCTTCTTTGGCGATAAAGCGACAGCGGAAAACAGCTGGGGCTTCGATTGGCTGCCGAAGTGGGACAAAGGGTATGACGTTCTGCAGTACTTCGAGATGATGAACCAGGGCAAAGTGAATGGCTACATCTGCCAGGGCTTCAACCCGGTTGCCTCATTCCCTAACAAAAACAAGGTCGTGGCTTCACTGTCGAAACTGAAGTTCCTGGTAACTATCGATCCGCTCAACACCGAAACGTCCACCTTCTGGCAAAACCACGGTGAGTCAAACGATGTTGATCCCTCGAAAATCCAGACTGAAGTTTTCCGCCTGCCGTCCACCTGCTTCGCGGAAGAAAACGGTTCTATCGTTAACTCTGGTCGCTGGCTGCAATGGCACTGGAAAGGTGCGGATGCCCCAGGGATTGCCGCCACTGACGGTGAAATCCTCGCCGGTATCTTCCTGCGTCTGCGTAAAATGTACGCCGAACAGGGCGGCGCAAACCCGGAACAGGTGCTGAGTATGACCTGGAACTACTCCACACCACATGAACCGGCTTCGGAAGAAGTGGCGATGGAGAGTAACGGTAAAGCGTTGGCCGACATCACCGATCCGGCTACCGGCGCGGTTATCGTCAAGAAAGGCCAACAGCTTAGCTCGTTTGCCCAGTTGCGCGATGACGGTACGACCTCCAGCGGTTGCTGGATTTTCGCCGGAAGCTGGACGCCGGAAGGCAACCAGATGGCGCGTCGCGATAACGCCGACCCGTCGGGCCTTGGCAATACGCTGGGCTGGGCATGGGCATGGCCGCTCAACCGGCGCATTCTGTATAACCGTGCCTCCGCTGACCCACAGGGTAACCCGTGGGATCCGAAGCGCCAGATCCTGAAATGGGATGGGGCGAAATGGAGCGGGATGGATATTCCGGACTACAGCGCCGCCGCACCTGGCAGCAATGTCGGACCGTTTATCATGCAGCCCGAAGGTATGGGACGTCTGTTTGCTATCGATAAAATGGCAGAAGGCCCATTCCCGGAACACTACGAGCCGTTTGAAACCCCACTGGGGACTAACCCGCTGCACCCGAACGTTATCTCTAACCCTGCCGCCCGTATCTTTAAAGGCGACGAAGAAGCACTGGGGAAAGCAGATAAGTTCCCGTACGTCGGGACAACGTATCGCCTGACTGAGCACTTCCACTACTGGACCAAACATGCGCTGCTGAACGCCATCGCCCAGCCAGAACAGTTTGTAGAAATTGGTGAGAAGCTGGCGAATAAGCTCGGTATATCCCACGGCGATACTGTCAAAGTCTCCTCTAACCGCGGCTACATTAAAGCCAAAGCAGTGGTGACAAAACGCATTCGCACGCTGAAGGCAAACGGTCAGGATATCGACACTATCGGTATTCCTATTCACTGGGGCTACGAAGGCGTGGCGAAAAAAGGCTTTATCGCTAATACGTTAACGCCATTCGTCGGTGATGCGAACACGCAGACACCGGAATTTAAGTCCTTCCTCGTGAACGTGGAAAAGGTGTAACGGAGACGACCTATGGCTTATCAATCGCAAGACATCATTCGTCGTTCCGCCACTAACGGTTTCACGCCCGCGCCTCAGGCGCGGGACCATCAGGAAGAGGTGGCAAAGCTTATCGACGTCACCACCTGCATCGGCTGTAAAGCATGTCAGGTGGCGTGTTCGGAATGGAACGATATCCGTGATGAAGTGGGTAACAACGTTGGGGTATATGACAACCCGGCTGATTTAACCGCCAAATCCTGGACGGTGATGCGTTTCTCGGAAGTGGAACAAGACGACAAACTCGAATGGCTTATCCGTAAGGATGGCTGTATGCACTGCGCCGATCCGGGCTGCCTGAAGGCATGTCCGGCTGAAGGCGCAATCATTCAGTATGCCAACGGTATCGTCGACTTCCAGTCCGAGCAGTGTATTGGCTGCGGTTACTGCATCGCGGGCTGCCCGTTCGACGTGCCACGACTCAACCCGGACGATAACCGCGTCTATAAATGTACGCTGTGCGTTGACCGTGTCGTGGTCGGGCAAGAACCGGCCTGCGTGAAAACCTGCCCAACCGGCGCGATTCATTTCGGTACCAAAGAGTCGATGAAAACGCTGGCAGGCGAGCGCGTGGCGGAGCTGAAAACTCGTGGTTACGACAATGCGGGTCTGTACGATCCAGCGGGTGTTGGCGGTACGCACGTAATGTATGTATTGCACCACGCCGACAAGCCGAATCTGTATCACGGCCTGCCGGAGAACCCGGAAATCAGCGCCACCGTGAAGTTCTGGAAAGGCATCTGGAAACCCCTCGCAGCCGTCGGCTTTGCAGCGACATTTGCGGCCAGTATCTTCCATTACGTCGGTGTCGGTCCGAACCGTGCGGAAGAGGAAGAAGACAATCTGCATGAAGAAAAAGACGAGGTGCGCAAATGAAACGACGTGACACCATCGTGCGCTACACGGCGCCGGAACGCATCAACCACTGGATCACCGCCTTCTGTTTCATCCTGGCGGCAGTGAGCGGGATGGGCTTTCTCTTCCCGTCTTTTAACTGGCTGATGCAAATTATGGGCACTCCACAACTGGCGCGAATTCTGCACCCGTTTGTCGGTGTGATCATGTTTGCCTCGTTTATCATCATGTTTTTCCGTTACTGGCACCACAATCTAATCAATCGGGATGATATCTTTTGGGCGAAGAATATTCGTAAGATCGTCGTCAACGAGGAAGTAGGTGACACGGGACGTTATAACTTCGGCCAGAAATGCGTATTCTGGGCGGCGATTATCTTCCTGGTCCTGTTGCTGGTGAGTGGAGTGGTCATCTGGCGTCCATATTTTGCGCCTGCTTTCTCAATCCCGGTGATCCGATTCGCGTTAATGCTGCATTCATTTGCCGCAGTAGCGTTAATTGTGGTTATCATGGTGCACATTTACGCCGCCCTTTGGGTGAAAGGCACCATTACCGCGATGGTGGAAGGATGGGTCACCAATTCATGGGCGAAGAAACATCACCCACGCTGGTACCGTGAAGTCCGCCAGAAACAGGAAAAGTCATCTGAATGAGTATTCGCATAATCCCGCAAGATGAGCTGGAGAAGAGCGATAAACGCACGGCGGATATGATTCCGCCGTTATTATTCCCCAGGCTCAAAAATTTGTATAACCGCCGTGCTGAACGTCTGCGCGAGCTGGCTGAAAACAACCCGCTGGGTGATTACCTGCGCTTTGCCGCGCTGATCGCCCATGCACAGGAAGTGGTGCTGTACGACCATCCGCTGCAGATAGACCTGACCGCACGCATCAAAGAAGCAAACGATCAGGGCAAGCCGCCGCTGGATATCCACGTCCTTCCACGCGATAAGCACTGGCAAAAGCTGCTGCAATCGTTAATTGCTGAGCTGAAACCGGAAATGAGCGGTCCAGCTTTAGCAGTGATCGAGAATCTGGAAAAAGCCTCAGAGCAAGAGCTGGAACTGATGGCCAGTGCGCTGTTTGCTTCTGATTTTGCGTCTGTCAGCAGCGATAAAGCGCCGTTCATCTGGGCCGCTCTGTCACTCTACTGGGCACAAATGGCAAGCCTGATCCCCGGAAAAGCGCGTGCAGAATACGGTGAACAACGCCAGTTCTGCCCAGTGTGCGGTTCGATGCCAGTTTCCAGTATGGTGCAAATTGGTACCACTCAGGGGCTGCGCTATCTGCACTGCAACTTGTGTGAAACCGAGTGGCACGTCGTGCGCGTGAAGTGCAGCAACTGCGAGCAAAGCCGTGATTTGAACTACTGGTCACTGGATAACGAGCAGTCAGCTATTAAAGCTGAAAGCTGTGGCGACTGCGGAACTTACCTGAAGATTTTATATCAGGAAAAAGACCCTAAAGTAGAAGCTGTTGCCGACGACCTCGCCTCACTGATGCTGGACGCGCACATGGAACAAGAGGGTTTTGCCCGCAGTTCCATCAACCCGTTCCTGTTTCCGGGAGAGGGAGAGTAAATTCTCTGTTGTACCGGGCGGCGTAAGTCGCCCAAGTTACCATTCGTATGGCGTCGTCACGCCCGGTATTCCGGCAAAGTCCCTGGTGTTACGCGTGACCAGTTCAAGGCGATGAACCTGCGCTGTCGCCAGAATAATGGCATCCGGAAGTTTCATTCCATACTCCTGGCGCAAAGCAACACTTCGCTCGGCAATTTCCTGCGATACACCGATAACATTAAATGCGCTCATCGCAACGCGCGTGCGGTGCTCCTGATTGTACTTTTTGGCACCAACCATCACTTCCATCCAGGTAATAAGGCTAATCGCATTCTGCGGCGGCCATGCATCTAACGCTTGTTTTGCTTCGCACCGCCCGCTGAATAAGTCGATTAAAATATTGGTGTCAAAAAGTGCCGATCCATTAGCCATTACCACTCCTCACGCAGTTTGCGCTGGTATTCCACACCGTCTTCTTCACAGCCCTGCCATAAGCCAAGTGCGCTAGAAATCGTGGTTTCTGCCTGCTCCTGTCTTTCCAGATATTGCTCAACAGCCTCTCGCAACAGTTCCGCGCGGGGAAGATTGCGCTGCACTTTGAGATCGTCCAGTCGTTTAATCACTTCATCTGATAAATCGAGTAAAATTCGGCCCATACCAAGTCCAACCATCACGCTCATATATATCTCCAGTATATCACTCAAGATTAAAACACGAGCAATTTATACCCGGTAAATTCTAAAGAGAAGAGCTCTGCGAGTGGTTAATTTACTTTTGCGAGCCGCTTTCCAGAATCACTGTCCAGACAAAATTCTCCATTTTCTTTTGCTAATATCCAGGCTATAACACTGTATATTCACACAGGTTAAAGACAAAAAAATGGCACTGGAAAATGGAATTGCACAGCTGGTTGAAGAGTTTATTGCAGCGGGTCGCCCTTCTTCACGCACACAGAGTATTGATGACCGGAGAGCAGGGTACATCGCCAGCACCGTGCTCGCCGGGGAAACAGAAACCCACGTACAGGTTGAAGATATTGAACTCGATGCCATGACATTTCGCGTCGTTTCGCCGCCCGGCGTCTCGGGTTTACTGCCCTGCGTCATCTATTATCATGGTGGTTGCTTTGTCAGCGGTGGATTTACGACACATGATAACCAACTGAGGCAACTTGCCTGGTACAGCGGCTGCCGGGTGATTGCGGTGAAGTACCGCCTTGCGCCAGAACACCCTTTCCCGGCAGCACATGATGATGCCGAAAGAGGGTCTAATATCATCTGGAAGTATGCCGAGAAACTGGGTGTAGACCGCAATAACATCACGCTTACTGGCGATAGCGCGGGCGGGCATCTGGCGCTGGTCACCGCACTACGCCTGAAAGCCAAAAATATCTGGCAACCCGCCAAGCTTATTCTGATTTACCCAATGCTGGATGCAACCGCCAGGTTTGAGAGTTATACCCGTAATGGGCAGGATTACATCATTACTCGCGACACGCTGCTGTCTGGCTATGAGATGTATTTGTCGCATACCGATCCTCTCCACCCTGAGGCCAGCCCATTGTGGCGGGATGATTTCAACGGTTTACCACCCACACACATCATTACCGCTGAATTTGACCCACTACGCGATGAAGGTGAAGCCTTGTATCAACGGTTCCTGGAGCAAGGTGTAGAGTGCACCTGCCAGCGTTATTTCGGTGTCATCCACGGTTTTTTTCAGCTTGCAGGTATTAGCCATGCGGCACGCAATGCTATACGTGACGTGGCCTGGAGAGTGGGGTACCTTCAGTGATGTAGTAAAAACTATTTCTTTGTGAAGCCAAAGGTGCAGCGAAGCCGAGCATCACAAGGCGCTCGCAGCACCCCGTAATCTTCCGGCAGACGCGTTCATCGAATAAAAAGGAATCCCTTTCTGACTACTCTTCCTCGTTGCCGCCCTCTTCCAGCGGTCCGAAGGGTTTCGCAGGCAACACGATGTACGTGCCTTCAAATACCACGCCCGCCGTATCATCGCCAAACAGCTCTACCTGCATCTGAACTCGCGCCTTGCGGCCTCTCGCCAGACGGTCGAGGTCTCCACTCAGTGAGCCCAGATCAGCGATGGCAGTGGGTTTCCCGGTGATAGGCCTGCTGTATCGGATATGTGCGTCGGCGAGGATAATTGTCCCGCCCAGATGGCGCTCGCGTAACATCAACCAGATGAGTCCCCAGCCGGTTAATGTCGCCAGTGAAAACAGGCTTCCCGCGAACAAGGTATGGTGAGGATTCTGATTGCCGGTCTCGGGCATCGTCGTAATAAATTTTTGCCCGGTATACTGCTGAATACGCACACCCATCTTCTCACTCAACGGAATATGCTCGTACCAGGCTTGCTGTAACTGCCCACACCAGTCACCACGATGGAGAATATCATCCAGCGTAGCGATGGGTTTAATCATCAAAAAGTGGCGCACTGGCGTGGTCTGCGGCGTGGTAATTTCTCCCTGACTCACAAATCCCAGCTTGGCGAAAAATTCGACTGCGTCTTCACGGGCGCTGCAGGTTACGCGCTTAACGCCTTCCTGACGCGCCACAGACTCGAGGGTCATCGCCATTAGCGTTCCCAGTCCCTTCTCCTGTACTGACGGATCAACCGCCATAAAGCGTATAGAGGCTTCGTTATCCGCATTGATGTACAGACGGCCTACAGCAACTAGATTACCCTCTTCATCCACCACCATCTGGTGATGAGCCATGGCATCCCAGGCATCCCGTTCTGAGCCTTTTGGCTGGTGCAGCGGTTTACGCAGCATCTCCCAGCGGAACTGGTAGTAACGCTCCAGTTCTTCTTCTGTTTGCGGTACTCGAAGGTGATACATAGTTGTATTCTCTCTTGTTACCCGCGACCACGCCGGAAGCTGGTTCATACCTGTAACCAGAACGTCACGGGGCCATCATTAACCAGTGAAACCTGCATATCAGCAGCGAATCGTCCGGTCTGCGTGTTCATTTCCTGCTGACGGCAGCGCTCAACGAAGTACTCGTACAGCGCCTCTGCCCGATCGGGTGCCGCACCCTTTGAAAATCCGGGGCGCATACCGCGTTCGGTATCTGCTGCCAGCGTAAACTGTGATACCACCAGCACACTGCCACCGGCCTGCTGCACGTTCAGATTCATCTTACCTTCGGAATCACTAAAAATTCGATATCCGAGCACGCGTTCACACAGGCGGTTCGCTTTCTGTTCATCATCATCCTTTTCGACACCTAATAAGACCAAAAGTCCTGGGCCGATTTCACCCGTCACCTCGCCCTCCACGGTGACGCTGGCACGGGTTACGCGCTGAATTAATGCAATCATGGTTGCTCTGCTTCTTCTTGTTCTGCGGCTTGTTTAAGTTTGCGGTATTCCCCGAGAGTGACAGTTATTTCCGCGCCTAGCAAGACGATACACCACGTCCAGTACACCCAGACAAATAAAATGGGGATCACCGCCAGGACACCGTAAATAAGCTGATAAGACGGGAACATAGTGATGTAGAGCGCAAATCCTTTTTTCCCGGCTTCGAACAAAACGGCAGCGACAAATGCCCCGATCACCGCATCGCGATTGGGTACGCGCGTCGTGGGTACGATGCTGTAAAGCAGCCAGAATGAGAGCCAGGAGAGCACCAACGGAAAAATGCGCAGTACATCATCAATGACTGAGTTGAGATCGCTGGCCCAGCGAAGTGACAACAGATACGAGCTGATTGCCAGGCTGGCCCCTGCCAACAGCGGACCCAACGTTAAAATCATCCAGTAGACAGCAAAAGAATACACTTTAGGCCGTGTACGCTTGCTACGCCAGATGGTATTCAACGCGCTGTCTATGGCATACATCAGCAATAGCGCCGTCACAATCAGCCCACACGCGCCAACCGCTGTCATTTTGTTTGAGTTTGCGACAAACTGTTCGATATAACGCTGAATGACGTCACCCGTCGCCGGGATAAAATTAGCAAAAATAAAATGCCGTAGCTGAATGCTGACGTCAGAAAACATCGGAAATGCGGCGAAAAGAGCAAAAACAACGGCGATAAGCGGCACTAATGAGAGCAATGAAACGTAGGCAAGATTTCCTGCCAGCGTCGTCATATTGTCCTCATCAATGCGATGCCATAATAGCTTAAGCCAGGCCCATACAGGACGCGTATGATGCCGGGCTTTTTGGTGTACATTTTTTAGCATAACAACTTCGCGAAATAGTCAGGAATGGTCGTTTTATCGACGACCTGGATACTGGTGATCCCTAGCCGGTTAGCCCCTTCAATATTATCGGCGTTGTCATCAAAAAAGACCGCATCCGCAGCGGAAAAACCTTCAGACTGCAGGACATGCTGGTAAATCCGCGCTTCCGGTTTACGCATGCCGAGTTCCTGGGAAAGATAAATATGGTCAGCAGCCTGACGAACTTCAGGATACTCATCCGGCCAAAACGTCGTGTGCAAGCGGTTGGTATTCGAGAGCACGACCACGCGATGCCCTTGCTCACGCAGTTTATGCATAATGTCGATCACTTCAGGTCGTAATGCGACGAAAACAGCCTGCCAGCCATGAGAGAACTGCTCATAACTCAACGGAAGCGCCATGTCATGGCACAGAGCCTCGGCAAAGGCCTCATCCGTTATTTCACCCCGTTCATGCTGGTGAAAAGCATCTCCCATGGTAAAACTTTGCTTCAGCGAAGCCAGCGGTACACGACTCAGATCGCTCCATGTACCTAACACGCGATTGAAGTCGATATCGACAATCACATTACCCAAATCAAAGATATAGAGCATGCCCTTCTCCTTACTCGCCGTGGATGAATAACTGTAGCGGGAAAGGAGAAGTTTGACTATGAGTCCCTGTCGGGATTATTCGGTAATTACCTTAGTCTTCATGACTAAATTGCCAGCGAGACTCAATCACCAGTGGAAGATCGACGCTGACAAATTGTGGCGTCACATTTATTGCATTCGGTGCCTGAGTGAGCGGGTTGACACAGGTTGCATCGGGCTGTTTATCAAAGACAACCAGACTTTGTGCAGCCGATGTCATCACCATGCTCAGCTTTCCTGGCCATTGTAATCTGACATGAAGATCGGCATTAAAACCAAAGCAGTCATCCCATGGACCAAGCTGCGGAGAGACCTTGTTGCCTGTCGGTAGTTCATTACTTCCAGCTTCTTCCTGCCAGTCGGCATTAAAGCTCACCCGCAATTCCTCATCTTCATGCTGCGCATCCAGGTGTTTAACAAACCAGGGGTGCCAGCCTGCTGATGCCGGAAAGGTTTCTGACATAGAACGAATTTCTAATCGCAGAATTAGCGCGTTGTCTTCTAGGGCTAGCGTTTGCAAGACCTCACCCTGCCAAGGCCAAGGCGCACCCAACGGCATACGCAGCATCAATTTATCTTTCTTATGTTCAATAATTTCCCATGATGAATAACAAGCCATACCGTGCAAAGCATGGGGGGGCTTATTAGCCGGTAAATCATACTGCTTCTCACCCACTTTCAGCGTTGCATACCCGAGGCGCCCCGCCCAAGGGACCATGGGAAAGCAGCCATATTGAAACGCCCTGCGCTGCGGTTCCCATTGCCTCAAGACTTCAAAGCCAAATGCCTGTAGCGAGGTAATTCTGGCACCATCACGCGGAAAGACCTGAAGACGGAGATGGCCTTTTTCCAGCAAAACCGGTTGGCCGATAGGCCCTGGCCAGGGGGCATCAAACGCACGCTGTAATGCTTGTTGATGTTCGGTACTCAGTTCAGTATTCATTTAATTTTTCTCTGATATTTAGGTAAGAAGTTAATTATTGTTAGCGTCATTTTTGTTGTCCGAATGTGGCTCAATAAGCCAGACGCAAATAAATGAAAGTATTGAGATAACAAACAGAAACAGTGCTACATACCACGGCTTACCGCCACCCAGAGCCAGCAAACTGGAGGCAATCAACGGGCTTAACCCGCCCAGAATGGCAGAAAACTGATAGGCAAATGACAGCCCCGTATAACGAACCCGGGTACCGAACATGCGGGTAAACAGCGTGGGCTGTACCGCAAACATCATCGTAGGCCCCAGGTTATAACCAAGGATCATGCAGCCCCAGATGATAAGAGTGTTCTTTGTGTCCAGCAGCAAGAAGAAGGGGAACGCAAACAGAATACAAAAGCCCGCCCCGAGCAGGTACATTTTTCGTTGCCCGACACGGTCAGAGATCCAGCCAATTAACGGACAACTCACAATACCAATCGCTGAAGCGATCAGCATACCGTTGAGTGGGATATCCCTTGATAACGCCAGTTGACTGGAAATATAGACAATCCCAAACGCGTTGATGATGTTCGATGAAACACTCTCTGCCAACCTGGCACCAAGCGCCAGCAGAATATTGCGCGGGTGTTTACGGAAGAGTTCAATCAGCGGAGGGGTCGATTTGGTCTGCGTTACAGCATTTTTTTGCTGTTTAAAATCCAGAGTCTCTTCGGTATGAAGTCGTATGAACATCCCCACAATTAACATGATGGAGGATAACCAAAATGGGATACGCCATCCCCAGGAAAGAAATTCCTCCTGGGTCAGGAAATGGTTACACAGTGCGAATACGCCCGTTGCCAGCATAATTCCGACTGAGGCCGCCGTTTGCGGGAGCGAACCTAAAAATCCACGCTTCGCCTCGGGAGCAGATTCAATGGTCATCAACGCCGCTCCACCATACTCGCCTCCCAAACCAAACCCCTGAACCAGACGCAAAATCATCAATATAATCGGCGCCCAGATACCAATATCCTGGTATGTTGGTATAAAACCGATTAAAAACGTTGAGGAGCCGACAATTGCTAATGTCCAAATCAGCGTTATTTTGCGGCCAACTTTATCGCCGAAATGACCAAAAACAATGCCGCCTAGTGGACGGGATAAAAAGCCCACGCCAAAGGTTGCGAAAGCGGCAATCAAACCAATAAAAGGATCACTATCAGGGAAAAACAGGGGAGCAAAGACCAGTCCTGCCGCCGTTCCGAAAATAAAAAAGTCGTACCATTCCATCAACGCTCCAGCAAAACTCCCCATGACAACACGCCTCATGGCTTTGCCGGATAGTTCTTTCCCTGGTGTATGTTCTTTTTCAGCCATAATTTTCCTCTCCGGGTCGGCGAGAAATCTGCTCAACAGAATCACTTAAAGACGGAGGATTTTTATGAGAAAGCGCGCCTACACATGCGACGCGCTTGCTTGTTATTTCTCCAGCTCAGCCAGCACCTCAGCATCTTCAGCATCAACATTTGCACCAAGTGGTTCCCACTTAATCAATACACATGTCAGAAAGCCGAGGAAAGGAACAATTGCCAGCCAATAGAATGCTTCTGTCTTTAATGCCCCCCACAACATAGGCCAGAAGATCAACCCAGCTATCGCCCCCGTACGCATAATGGCACGCGCGAATCCTACACCGGTCGGACGAATGGTTGGCGGATAAGAAAGCGTGGCGATGGTCATTCCCAGACCACCAGGGCCAGCAGAGTGGAAGAAAATAATTGCGCCCAACAACCCTAAAGAAAGCCATGGATTTGTGGTTGCCAGCGTTCCTAATGCCAGCAACGCTACCGTCACGACAGCGAATCCATACATTGACTGAAGACGTGTCCCCAGCCGCTGGAGAATAAGTGAGCCGATCAATCCCCCGGTAATTCCACATAACGCATTCACAACTGCGGAACCGCTAAGCGCGCCGGTTAATCCTCCACTCAGTATTCCCGCCAGAGTCAACGGTAAATAAACACCCACAGCGTTATATTGCCAAGCCTGCATTGTCGCCACGACGCAACCGAGGATGGTACGTTTGCGGTAACGTGAATTAAATAAGATGCCATATCCACCGTGAAACTTACTTTCTGTTTTTTCGGAGGAAATATCATTGTTTTTTGACGTGGCAGCAACGCGAGCATGGACACCATAACGTTTTGCCAGAATACCGCAGGCTTCATCATAACGTCCGACTCGCGCGGCCCACATTGCAGACTCACCAATAAAGAAGTAACGCAGGATCATGATAATGACGGCAAAAATAGCGCCAATGAAAATCCCATAGCGCCACAATTGCTCTTCAGCAATACCCGACAGCAGCAGCGGGAGCAGCACAAGATAGACAACTGTAGTTGAGACATACCAGGCCATTTGCCAGAGGTTAACTGACGAACCAGTCTTCCTGGAGGTTGAACCTCGTAGTTCCGCAACTGCGTTTGTTGCCAGAGGGAAATCAATGCCCAGGCCAAATCCCATAATCACACGGCACACTAGCACCCACCATATATTGGGGGCTATCGCGACAGCTGCTGCACCAATCGTGCACAACCCCATCCCGATGATAAATGCACGCTTTTGACCAAAGCGGTTAATCACACGGTTCGCCAACAACCCACCAATCAGGGCTGCAACTAAAACAGATGCGTTGACCGTTGCCGCAAGGCCCGGTGAAATACCAAATTGCAGTGCGATATATTTGTTACCAAACCCCACCATCGCCGCCTGATAAGCATCAATAAGAATACCGCCCAGAGCGATAAAAATGATGCCGACACTGGTGTTTACTGCTGAATGTTTATTAACAATATCAATCACGTCCTGGGGACGACCGATCGAATAAGGTGCAGGACTGGTGATGTGACTCATCGCAGTATCCTTTTTCATTGTTGTAGGGTGGCGCTACCATTAAGTAGCGCCAGACAGAGGGTTATGCCATCAAGCCTCAGCAAATTGCAGCATGACTTTTATCGAGTCATTTTGCTGCGCACGTTCAAACGCCTTCGCCGCATCTTCAATCGGGAATAGATCGGTCACCAGTTCGCTGGTATCAAACCGCCCATCCGCAAGCCACTCGATTACCGCATCAAAGTCTTCCGGGATATACATGCCAGAATTCAGTAGATCACGTTCGAAACGCTGCATCATCGGGAGAGGGATTTCGCGTGGACCGCTTGGTACGCCCATACACACCACGGTTCCCCCGGCATAGACATGGGTAAAGGCATCATTCAGCGTGGCTTGCGCAGCAACAACATCGATTGCACCCGTAAAACGAGCCTGCGGATCCAGTTCCCCCGGAGCGCAAACTTCTGCCGCCCCCAGCTTTAACGACAGCGCTCGTTTGTTAGGATCAGGTTCGATGACGGTGATTTTTCCTGCCCCCATGATGCGCAGCGCCTGCACAATGGATAAACCAATGGTTCCGGCACCAATCACTAATACACTTTCCAGAGAAGCTGTCGGCATACGACTCACACAGTGACGCGCGCAGGCTGCCGGTTCAGCAAAAGCAAGCGTCTTAAGTGGCAGGGAAGCAGGGGCAACATGACAGTTTCGCGACGGAACAATATGTTGCGATCGGGCGAAGCCCGGCGCGCGGAAACCAGCTACCTGCGGAGGTTCACACAAATTAAAGCGGCCGGCTTTACAGGCTCGACACTCCATACAGGCCATAATCGGGTCGACAACAACATGGTCGCCCGGTTTAACATTCGTCACCTCACAGCCAACCTCTGTTACACGTGCCGCTATTTCATGTCCTGGCACAACCGGGGGTTTGGCAAAGGGATGCCCCCCTTTCAGTACATGCAGATCAGAGCCGCAAATTCCGTAGAAAACAGGGGCAATGCGGACTTCCATCGGTTTAAGTTCCTGGTGCGGCAGCTCAACATATTGAGTCGTCACTGTCCCAATATCAGAAAATAGAACTTGGGTAATCTTATCCATGGTTCTGCTCCAGATTCGTTAAAAATCGGTGATTAACGCTGAGAAATACCTTCATCCACAATTTCTGCCAGACGTTGTAAACGTGGAACGGACACATCACGCAGCATAGTTTGCGGATCCTGAGCGCCAACAACCGACGCCCATACAGCACGCCCTGCCAGGAATCCCGAAGCACCACCCTTCATGGCGATGCGAACTGCGCGGCCAAAGATATCCGCATCAACGCCCGAGGAGAGAATGACCCATGGCATTTTCATTTGATCATGTAACTTTTGACATGCAGCAAGCAGGGTCTGTTCATCACCTTTGCCGCCTAATGGCATTTCCGCTTTATAGAGGTCGGCATCAGTGCAGCCAAGCTCCGCCGCAGCAGCAACAATGGCACTTTCCTTGTCAAATACCCAACCGCGACGTGGGGGACGGACGACCGGCTCAATGATGCTAACCAGCCCGGCACTACGGCATCGTTGAACAAACTCCTCCACCATGGCCAGACGTGCTTCCGCTGGTTCATCTTCGCGCCATAGCACCAACAGCTTCATCGCTTTTGCCCCCATCTCACGGGCTTTATGAGGGTCAATTGCCCTGTCGATTTCTACACTATCTACCGGGATACCATTGCCCGGGACAAAATGGTCAGCCGCCACAATCAGGCCGCATGAATCCGCTACTGCGCCCTGTGAGACAATCTGCTCGAGGCAAAATTGTTTATCGGCCAGAACCGCAGAGGCATAAGGAGACAGAATTTGGGTCGCAGCGACTTTAAAATCAGTTAATACGCTGTCAGCAACTGGTTTAGGATGCCCTGAAGCAGCAAACATCAGGCGCATAGCTTCACGCTGATCGACAGCCAGCATGGCAAATCCTCCACCAGGGCGAGAAATATCTTTCAGCGTGTATGAGGTATTGTGGGAAGACATAGTAACTCCTGTGAATGTTTAAAATTTAAAGTGAATCTGGTCGACCAGCCTGCTGACGAACCTGAGATAACAGAGCGCTCCAGTCCTGACGGCCTCTACCATTCTCACTGGCGCTGGTGTAATACGTTTCAGCAGCAATCCCCATATTGAGTGGTGCACCGGTCTGGCTGGCGACATCGACAGCAATACGTAGATCTTTCAACGCCAGGTCCACCATAAATGCCGGGGAAAGATCCCCTTTCAGCACTTTGCTAGGCCAGGTTGTCGTAAAGTGCCCCTTACCTGCGGCCGTACCGCTCATGACCTTGATTGCTACATCCAGACTCAGACCCAATGATTCGCAAAGCACTGCTGCTTCCGCTGACAAGGCATTTAGCGCGATACTCATGTAATTGTTGATAAGCTTTACGCGGATCCCCATACCAGGCCCCCCGGCTTCTACCAACTCATTTCCCATGCACATCAAAACTGGACGAGCGCGTTCAACCTGTTCAGGTGTACCGCCCGCGAGGATCAGCAGCGTACCGTCGATAGCGTTAACGGACGTTCTGCCTACCGGAGCATCCATCATGCTGATGCCTTTCTCTTGCATTTCAGTAATCAACGCATCAGTCTGCAATGGATGAATGGTGGACATATCAATAACCAGCGCATCATGAGACAGACCTTCACTCACCCCATCTTTGCCCAGTAGCACTTGCCGAACGATGTCGCCATTTGGCAGCATAGTGATAATGAATTCGGCACCTTTAGCAGCTTCGGCGGGAGTTTGGGCAGCAATTGCACCTTTTTGTACTAACTCATTAACGGCCTGTTGGTTTACGTCGAACACGCGTAAGGCATGTCCCTTTTGCAACAGATTGTTAGCCATTGGGCTGCCCATCTGACCCAATCCCAAAAATGCAACGGTAATCATGAACGGTCTCCTGTCTTAGGTTGACAAAATAATTACAAACAAAAACTCATTTCCGTCTGTTTTTGAGCATATTTGTAATTTATGACGAAAAACAAGACATGCGTCACTAATTTGATCATTTATGTCATTAAAATGAACAAAAGAAGACAGGATCACACAGGACTAAACAAATATGACCAGAATCGCATGTGTTGGAATTACCGTTCAGGACCGTATTTACTCGTTAAACACGCTGCCTGACGGCGGTGGGAAATATCAGTCAAATCAATATCTGGAGACAGGTGGCGGCCCGGCAGCAACAGCGGCCGTCGCTATTGCCCGGCTCGGCGTTGACGTCGATTTTATCGGTCGGGTGGGTGATGACAGTTGTGGGAATACCTTGCTTAACGAACTTCAGGGCTGGGGGGTTAATACACAATTCTGTCGTCAGTACCCAAATTCCCGTTCATCTCAATCCGCAATATTGGTTGATCAACACGGCGAACGCATCATCGTGAACTATCCAAGCCCGGATCTCGATACAGATGCAAAGTGGCTAGAATCGATTGATTTTACTCGCTATGACATCGTTCTTGCAGATGTGCGTTGGCATGAAGGGACATTAAAATCCTTCGCACTGGCACGTGCAGCTGGTGTACAGACGCTACTGGATGCAGATATGACACCGCAAGATATAACCCCATTGGTGGCACTTGCCGACCACGCGGTTTTTTCGGCTCCAGGACTTAAGCGAATGACTGGGCAGGATAATACACAACATGCTCTAAAACTGGCTGCCGGGCGAACTGATGGTAAAGTGTACGTTACGCTTGGTGGCGAGGGGTCGCAATGGATTGAAAATGAACATATGTATCAACAGGCTGCATTTTCAGTCAATGTGGTAGATACAACCGGAGCAGGCGATGTTTTCCACGGTGCAATGGCGGTTGCTCTTGCAGAGAAAATGCCCACCGAACAAGCGATCAGCTTCGCAAGTGCGGTGGCCGCGATGAAATGTACTCAGGCTGGCGGACGAGCCGGAATTCCTAATCGTGCGCAAACCGAATCATTTTTGTCACTTTATGCGTAAAATAACCAGCAATTACGGGGAAGAAGTCCAGGAGTATTCATGAGCATCATTGAAGTCACCGGTAATCCGCGACACGATCAGCTTGTTCATTACATTACAGAACGCGGCTATATGAATATCGAAGAGCTGGCGCAGTTGCTGGATGTTTCCACGCAAACTGTGCGCCGGGATATTCGTAAGTTGAGCGAACAGGGCCTGATCACCCGACATCATGGTGGAGCCGGACGAGTATCCAGCGTCATGAATACCGCCTTTGAACAGCGGGAGTTGTCTCTTACTCAGGAAAAAGAAGCGATCGCGGAGGCGGTTGCTGACTATCTTCCTGAGCGTTGTACGGTTTTTATTACCATCGGAACAACGGTAGAGGCCGTCGCGCGGGCTTTGTTAAATCGCCGGGACTTACGCATCATTACTAATAGCCTTCGTGTTGCGCAGATCCTGTATAAGAATCAAGATCTTGAGGTAATGGTGCCTGGCGGAACATTACGTGCTCATAATGGCGGTATTGTTGGCCCTGGCGCAGTGAACTTCATTGAAGGATTCAGAGCCGATTATTTGATTACCAGCATTGGTGCCATTGAAGAAGACGGCACGCTACTGGAATTTGATGTTAACGAAGCGCTTGTAGCTAAAACTATGATCAAACATGCACGTAATACGCTGTTGGTTGCCGATCATACTAAGTTTACCGCCTCGGCTGCTGTTTCTATTGGTAATATGCGTAAAATTCGGGCATTTTTTACCGATGCTCCACCGCCAAACTCCTTCAGGCAATTGCTTGATATAGAGAATATTGAACTGGTTGTTGCTGATCAGGTGACCTCCTGATCCGTTTGATAAAAAAGCCGCTGATAATCAGCGGCTTTTTCGTATTCTTCGATATCGAAGCCTGTTACGCCTCTGCAGTTTCCAGCATTTTCTTGCGTTGGCTAATCCGTTTAACCAGCATCACGGAGACAATCGCACCGCAGAAGGCAAAGCACGCCATAATGCCAAACACGATTTTGTAGCCGATAAGACCCGGGTTTAAATCCAAAATATATCCGTACAGACTGAAGCAGAACATCGCCGGGGCGTAACCGATAAAGCTGCCCAGCGCCATTGCAGCGCCCGTCTGGTTCTCGGCAATTTTAGCTTCACCAATCGGGGCAAAGAAAACAGCGCGCTGCGTAAAGACGATCGCACCGAAGCCCAGTGTACACACCATGCCTAAATAAACCGGCATACTTTCATGCGGCAGAATCATCAGCAACACCAGAGCTACCGTGCTGATCATGAACGTATAGCATAAGTATTTACTGGGTGATTTCAGGATCTTATCCGAGATCATCCCGCCAATCGGGCCACCGACCATTTTCAGACAGTACTGGTTAATAATCCCATAAGCCCCCACCAGCGCGACCGGCAGCATATAGATGTTTTTCAGGAACGGGATGAAGAATGTTAATCCACAATAGACGGCATACACAAAGAAGACGTTGAAGGCGATTAGCCAAATGGTTTTATCCTTCAATACCGATGTCATGCTGGGATTTTTCGGCGCATCTTCTGCATCCTGCACTTTTGCCACAGGCGCATCTTCTTTATCATTCAGCACAAAGAAGATAATGATCCCCACGATAATCACGATGGCAGAGTAGAACCAGATACCGGCTTTGAATCCCAGCAATCCGCTACCGAACCAGGTAAAGACGGCCAGCGCGGAAAATGCGACAACCGTATCAACAATACCGCGGCCCGTTTCGAAGAAACCAAACAATCGACCCTGTTGTTCACTATTCCCCAGACGGCTAACAGATTTTAATAGTACTGGCCAGTTCATCATGTCACAGGTGACGCCAAACAGCGCCCAGACAAAGAGGATCCCCCAATAGCCAGGCATAGAGGTCAAATAGACCCCCAGCAATCCTGTGGCAATAAGAGAAAAAGACATGGTGTATTTACGTGGCAATTTATCTGCAAAATAAATAGATAAGAAAAAGCCCACGGTAGTCACAAATGAGTTCACTGACATTGCATTACCAATTTGACCATTGGTCAAATGGAAGTATTCTTGCATCGGAATATAGAACGCATCTTTCAGTGAAGGTAATTTGTAGATTGTACCGCCGCACAGCGTTAACAGGCTAAAAAGTGCCCATTTCTTTTTTGTGAGCATAGCATCCCCTAAATGATTATTTAAATCATTTGTTTTGAAAATAACAATATGACCATTCCCCTGGAATGGTTTAAGCAACCTAAAAAGAAACGAAGATTTTTTAATTAGTTAGAATATCATGTGCCTCATTTTTAATTTGTTGTAGCACGCTACGCACAAATTTTAATTGTTGAATAGCATCGTTTTTTTCTTTAATTAGACGTTCTTCCAGAAGATCAGCTGCTGGCAACGGTGTTTCACTCATTTGGCGCCATGGGATCCAGGGATTATCGCCTTCATTTTCAAAACGAAACGCTGGAGCATAATAATCAACTTCCTCTTCCAGTCCGTAAGCCATTACCTGTGGCTCATCATCACCTAAACAGATCAGTTTGGTCAGTAGCGCCTTAAATGGCATATCTCCCTGGCCCGATGTACAGGCTTTGTGGCCCAGCCCCGCTTTTTCATTAATGATTAACGCATCTTTAATATGCACCTGAGTAATGTGCGGTGACATCGTATCTAGCGCTGTTAACGGATGTTCATTCGCATTGATCATATTTGCGAAATCAAAGAGTAAAGAGAGTGACTCCATATCGCTGTTCTGAATTAATGACACTAATTCATGGCTCTTCAAGTCTTCATGCTGTTCTAACGTAAATGTCAGTCCGCTATCCTGATATCTTTCACGCAAATATTTTATATCTTGAGTTATTGTTGCAAGAACATCCTGAAGATTTCCTTCGTAGCGTGGATAAAATCTTACGGAAGAGGCACCTGTTTTTAAGGCAATAGAGACGGCCTGGTCAATGGCCTTTTTATCAGAGGAGCTGGTTTCAATATGAATATCCAGCTGCAACTTACGCGCTTTATCACCAAATACTGACAGCTCATTGTCATTCATATTTTCCAGAGAATAACGCTCACCATCAAGAACGTGAATTTTCACGCCACGCAGATTATTTTCATTAGCAATATCTAATAAATCATTCGGTAATATTCGCTCAAGACGCATATTTAAATGATAAGCATACGCGTGTAGATATAGAGGAAGGTTATCTACACGAGCCAGGATTTTATGTGCATTATCTTTAGTGACCATAAACGTACCTACAAGTTAATGAAGAGATCAACTGCTTCAAATCGCCAATACTCAATATCTATTTGCACGATGTTGCCATCGCTGTCGGCCCGATGTTTTTCAATAAGAATGGCAGGCATTCCAGCAGAGCCGCCAATAAATTTACTAATATCACCGGCCATTCTGACAGGTTTAAAAACCAGTTTTTTGATTACCGTTTCTTTTTTATATTCGTTTTCCCACACTGAAGAAAATGACTGACTTTCAAGCTGTTCAATAAAACCCGGAGCAACCTTGGGATTAATATACGTTTCGTGATAGAAAACCTTATGCCCTTCCAGTGCTCCCCAACCCGTTATCCGATACAGTTCATCAGACGGCGTAGCAGCTACCAGCGGAGCGGTAGCTTCAGGATAGTGAGATACCCGGCTTTTCTCGATAAATCCCCAAGAAGGCTCTCTGCCCTGCTCAAGCGCTGCGCGCTGAAAGCTTGCCGATAATTCCGGGCTGTAGTTAAAACGAGCCTGTGTGACAAACCATCCTTTGCGGTCTTTACGAAAGATTTTGGATTCAGACTCGAGGTTTAATAACGCCTGACGTAACGTCATACGCTTGATACCCAACAGCTCTCCCAGTTCTCTTTCTGAAGGGAGTTTTCCGCCCGGTGTGGTGATCCCATCTTTTAACCAACGATCTAACTTCTCTTTCGCATTTTCAACGGTCGACTGATTACTCGTCATTGTTTAATCCATTTGGTTTAAACCAGATGATTTTATCATACGCTGACGTCGAAAAAGAAAGCAAACACACGCATCGAGCTTTAGAAATAATTGTGACAAAGCTCTCTTATGGCAGGAATCTGAAGTGGAAGTGGTTAAGACGGCAGGCAGGGATTAAGCGTAACTCTCACCTGATTCCAGGAATAACAGGCAAAAAAAAACCCCACCAGTAGGCGGGGTCTTGTCACGAAAAGAGCGTTAATTACTCTTCTTTCGCGCCACGCATTGCACGGCGACGATCGTTTTCGGTCAGGTGACGTTTACGGATACGGATGGAAGTTGGAGTAACCTCTACCAGCTCGTCGTCATCGATGAATTCCAGAGCCTGCTCCAGAGTCATCTTAACCGGCGGAACCAGAACCGTTGCTTCGTCAGTACCAGACGCACGCATGTTGGTCAGTTTCTTACCGGTCAGGCAGTTTACAGTCAGGTCGTTAGAGCGGCTGTGAATACCGATGATCTGGCCTTCGTAAACTTCAGCACCGTGACCCAGGAACAGCTTACCGCGATCCTGCAGGCTGAACAGTGCGAACGCAACTGCTTTACCCTGACCGTTGGAGATCAGTACGCCGTTCTGACGCTGTCCAACATCACCCGCACGAACATCGTCGTAATGGCTAAAGGTGGAGTACAGCAGGCCAGTACCAGAGGTCATGGTCATGAATTCTGAACGGAAACCGATCAGACCACGGCTTGGGATCACGTAGTCAAGGCGTACGCGGCCCTTACCATCTGGATTCATGTTTTTCAGGTCGCCTTTACGCTCACCCAGAGCCTGCATCACAGAACCCTGGTGCTGCTCTTCAACGTCCAGCGTGACGTTTTCGAACGGCTCTTGTTTACGGCCGTCGATTTCGCGGAAGATAACTTTCGGACGGGAAACCGCCATTTCGAAACCTTCACGACGCATGTTCTCGATCAGAACTGACAGGTGCAGCTCACCACGACCGGATACACGGAATGCATCCGCATCTTCGGTTTCTTCAACACGCAGTGCCACGTTGTGCACCAGCTCTTTGTTCAGGCGGTCAAGGATCTGACGAGAGGTAACATATTTACCTTCTTTGCCACAGAACGGAGAGGTGTTTACGCAGAAGAACATGGTTACGGTCGGCTCATCAACAGACAGTGCCGGCAGCGCTTCGACATTTTGCGGGTCGCAAATAGTGTCAGAGATGTTCAGCTCGCCCAGACCGGTGATCGCGATGATATCGCCCGCTTCAGCAATGTCACTCTCAATACGTTCCAGACCCAGATGGGTCAGGACCTTACCGACTTTACCGTTACGAGTTTTGCCTTCGCTATCAATGATAGTGATCTGCTGGTTCGGTTTAACTTTACCGCGTTTGATACGACCGATGCCGATAACACCAACATAGTTGTTGTAATCAAGCTGAGAGATCTGCATCTGCAGCGGGCCATCAAGGTCAACGTTCGGTGCTGGTACACGATCGATGATGGTCTGATACAGCGGAGTCATATCTTCAGCCATATCTTCGTGATCCAGACCCGCGATACCGTTCAGCGCAGAAGCGTAAACGATAGGGAAGTCCAGCTGTTCGTCGGTAGCATCAAGGTTAACGAACAGGTCAAATACCTGATCAACAACCCAGTCAGGACGCGCGCCCGGACGGTCAACTTTGTTGATAACAACGATTGGTTTCAGGCCATGGGCAAAGGCTTTTTTGGTCACGAAGCGCGTCTGCGGCATCGGACCATCCATTGCATCAACGACCAGCAGTACGGAGTCTACCATGGACATTACACGTTCAACTTCACCACCGAAGTCGGCGTGCCCAGGGGTATCAACGATGTTGATACGGTAGTCATTCCATTTGATAGCGGTGTTTTTAGCGAGGATGGTAATCCCACGCTCTTTCTCCAAATCGTTGGAGTCCATCACGCGCTCTTGGGTTTCAGCACGTGCATCGAACGTACCGGATTGTTGGAGCAGCTTGTCTACCAGGGTGGTTTTACCATGGTCTACGTGCGCGATGATGGCGATGTTACGCAAATTTTCGATCACAACTTTGCCTCAGGCATTTTAGAAATAGCGCGTTATTGTACACGGATTAATCGCAGTACAAAACAGGATCACAAACATCCTCCGCAAACAAGTATTGCAGAGTTTCTTTGTGATCACATTCACGGAGCGTTAAAAGGGGTATTTTGATGTCCATTGCACCAATATGGTGCTTAATGTTCACATTAAAGCACTATAATGGTGCAATACAACATTCATGGTGCAGCCCCTTTGCACGATGGTGCGCATGATAACGCCTTTTAGGGGCAATTTAAAAGTTGGCACAGATTTCGCTTTATATTTTTTACGGCGACACGGCCAATTTTTTGCAGAATTGTAGACTTCGTTACCACGACGACAATGACCAATCCGGGAGAGTAAGTATGTCCGCTGAACACGTTTTGACGATGCTGAATGAACACGAAGTGAAGTTTGTTGATTTACGCTTCACCGATACTAAAGGTAAAGAACAGCACGTCACTATTCCTGCTCATCAGGTAAATGCCGAATTCTTTGAAGAAGGCAAAATGTTTGACGGCTCCTCAATCGGTGGCTGGAAAGGCATTAACGAATCAGACATGGTTCTGATGCCAGATGCTTCTACTGCTCTCATTGACCCGTTCTTTGAAGAGTCTACTCTGATCATCCGTTGCGATATCCTGGAACCAGGTACGCTGCAGGGTTATGACCGCGACCCGCGTTCTATTGCTAAACGTGCTGAAGAATACCTGCGCGCTACCGGCATCGCAGACACCGTTCTGTTCGGGCCAGAGCCAGAATTCTTCCTGTTTGATGACATCCGTTTCGGCGCATCCATCTCCGGTTCCCACGTCGCTATCGATGACATCGAAGGTGCCTGGAACTCCTCCACCAAATATGAAGGTGGTAACAAAGGTCACCGTCCTGGCGTGAAAGGCGGTTATTTCCCGGTTCCTCCGGTTGATTCCTCCCAGGACATCCGTTCTACCATGTGTCTGATCATGGAAGAAATGGGCCTGGTTGTTGAAGCGCATCACCACGAAGTGGCGACTGCGGGTCAGAACGAAATTGCTACCCGCTTTAACACCATGACCAAAAAAGCGGACGAAATTCAGATCTACAAATATGTGGTTCACAACGTTGCACACCGTTTCGGTAAAACAGCGACCTTTATGCCAAAACCAATGTTTGGCGATAACGGTTCCGGTATGCACTGCCACATGTCCCTGTCCAAGAACGGCGTAAACCTGTTCTCTGGCGACAAATATGCTGGTCTGTCTGAGCAGGCGCTGTTCTACATCGGTGGTGTTATCAAACACGCGAAAGCAATTAACGCCCTGGCAAACCCGACCACCAACTCCTACAAGCGTCTGGTCCCGGGTTACGAAGCACCGGTAATGCTGGCTTACTCTGCCCGTAACCGTTCTGCATCTATCCGTATTCCGGTAGTCGCCTCTCCGAAAGCACGTCGTATCGAAGTGCGTTTCCCGGACCCAGCGGCTAACCCGTACCTGTGCTTCGCCGCGCTGCTGATGGCTGGCCTTGACGGTATCAAGAACAAAATCCATCCTGGCGAAGCCATGGATAAAAACCTGTATGACCTGCCGCCAGAAGAAGCGAAAGAGATCCCACAGGTTGCTGGCTCTCTGGAAGAAGCACTGAAAGAACTGGATCTTGACCGCGAGTTCCTGACTGCAGGTGGCGTATTCACCAATGAAGCGATTGACGCGTACATTGCACTGCGTCGCGAAGAAGATGACCGCGTACGCATGACGCCGCACCCGGTAGAGTTCGAGCTGTACTACAGCGTTTAACCGTATTTTAATAATCCGACGAATTTCACGTTGCGGCAAAGCGGCAACTGAGCAAATCCCCAGGAGCATAGATAGCTATGTGAGTGGGGTGAGCGAAGGTAGCTAACGCAGCAGCGACGTGGAAGACGCCAGGAGTTTTTTAGTTGCCGTGGAACTTTTAGCCCATCACACGATGGGCTTTTTTCTCCACCAACAACCTGATCCTTCGCGCTTTTTCTAAGTAAAAAGCTATAATGCACTAAATTGGTGCAACCTTTTTCAGGAGACTGCTGAATGGCAACCGGCACGCTGCCCGATGCTGGGCAGATCCTCAATTCGTTAATCAACAGCATTTTACTTGTCGATGATGAGCTGGCGGTACATTACGCCAACCCCGCGGCACAGCAGCTGCTCGCCCAAAGTTCTCGTAAACTGTTTGGTACACCGCTTCCTGATCTGTTGAGCTATTTCTCTTTGAACATCGGACTGATGCGAGAGAGCCTGGAAGCTGGCCAGGGCTTTACGGACAACGAAGTGACGCTGGTAATAGACAGCCACTCACATATCCTCTCAGTGACCGCTCAGCGGCTTCCTGACGGCCTTATCCTGCTGGAGATGGCCCCAATGGATAACCAGCGCCGTCTGAGTCAGGAGCAGCTCCAGCATGCTCAACAAATTGCGGCCCGCGATCTGGTACGCGGACTGGCGCACGAAATTAAAAACCCACTGGGCGGGCTACGTGGTGCTGCGCAGCTTCTCAGTAAAGCACTCCCGGACCCGGCGCTGACAGAATATACCAAAGTCATTATTGAGCAGGCCGATCGCCTGCGTAATCTGGTTGACCGTTTGCTGGGTCCACAACAGCCAGGTATGCACGTTACGGAAAGTATTCACAAAGTGGCTGAACGCGTGGTGGCACTGGTCTCAATGGAGCTACCGGAAAACGTCACGTTGATTCGTGATTACGACCCAAGTCTTCCAGAACTGCTGCACGATCCAGATCAGATAGAGCAGGTTCTGTTGAATATCGTGCGCAATGCGCTACAGGCGTTAGGGCCAGAAGGTGGCGAGATTATTCTGCGAACCCGCACCGCTTTCCAGCTCACGCTACACGGTATGCGTTATCGCCTGGCTGCACGTATTGATGTTGAGGATAACGGTCCGGGTATTCCCCCTCACTTGCAGGATACGCTGTTCTACCCAATGGTCAGCGGTCGCGAGGGTGGTACCGGACTTGGATTATCCATCGCCCGTAATTTGATTGATCAACATTCCGGCAAAATTGAATTTACCAGTTGGCCGGGTCATACCGAGTTCTCGGTTTACCTGCCTATCAGGAAATAAAGGTGACGTTTATGCAACGAGGAATAGTCTGGGTAGTTGATGACGATAGTTCCATCCGTTGGGTGCTTGAACGTGCGCTCGCAGGGGCAGGACTTAGCTGCACGACATTTGAAAGTGGTAAAGAAGTGCTGGATGCGCTGGCCAGCAAAACGCCGGACGTGCTGTTATCGGATATCCGAATGCCGGGTATGGACGGCCTGACGCTGTTAAAACAGATCAAACAGCGCCATCCAATGCTTCCGGTCATCATAATGACGGCACATTCCGATCTGGATGCCGCCGTCAGCGCCTATCAGCAAGGGGCTTTCGATTATCTGCCTAAGCCTTTTGATATCGACGAGGCTGTTGCACTGGTCGAGCGCGCTATCAGCCATTATCAGGAACAGCAGCAACCGCGGAATATTCAGATCAACGGCCCGACGACCGATATCATCGGTGAAGCCCCCGCGATGCAGGATGTATTTCGTATTATTGGGCGGCTTTCCCGTTCTTCAATAAGCGTATTAATCAACGGTGAATCCGGAACTGGTAAAGAACTGGTCGCCCACGCCCTGCACCGTCACAGTCCTCGCGTCAAAGCGCCTTTTATCGCACTTAATATGGCGGCTATCCCGAAGGATTTAATCGAATCTGAGCTGTTTGGCCATGAAAAAGGGGCGTTTACCGGTGCGAATACCATTCGTCAGGGGCGCTTCGAACAGGCCGACGGTGGCACACTTTTCCTCGACGAAATTGGTGATATGCCGCTGGATGTACAAACGCGGTTATTGCGCGTATTAGCCGACGGACAATTTTACCGCGTTGGCGGCTATGCGCCAGTGAAGGTGGATGTACGTATCATCGCGGCGACACATCAGAATCTCGAACTGCGTGTGCAGGAAGGCAAGTTCCGTGAGGACTTATTCCATCGTCTGAACGTTATTCGCGTCCATTTGCCGCCGCTGCGTGAACGTCGGGAAGATATCCCCCGCCTGGCTCGTCATTTTCTACAGGACGCCGCCCGCGAACTGGGCGTTGAAGCCAAGCAATTACACCCCGAAACCGAAGCAGCGCTCACACGTCTTGCCTGGCCGGGGAACGTGCGCCAGCTTGAGAACACCTGCCGCTGGTTAACCGTAATGGCCGCCGGGCAGGAAGTGCTAATTCAGGACTTACCGGCTGAACTGTTTGAGGCCACAGTTCCAGATGCCCCTTCGCACTTGCAACCGGACAGCTGGGCAACCTTACTGGCACAGTGGGCTGACAGGGCATTACGTTCCGGCCATCAAAACTTACTGTCTGAGGCGCAACCTGAAATGGAACGTACGCTGTTAACCACTGCGCTACGCCATACCCAAGGGCACAAACAGGAAGCGGCACGCTTGTTAGGATGGGGGCGTAACACCTTGACGCGTAAATTAAAAGAGCTCGGAATGGAGTGACAATTTGTCACTGTGTAAAGATTGATAATTGAGCGCAAATTGCTGCTATTTTGTACTTTACTGTTCCGATGAGTTAAGTATGATCGTGCCCGGCAAACGGGGAGAAGTCATCATGCTGGAATCAATCATTAATCTTCTGTCGAGCGGTTCAGTAGAAAGCCATACGCCACAAACTGCGGTTGCCGCAGTGCTGTGTGCGGCGCTGGTTGGACTGTTTAGCTGAATGCGTGCCGGGTGGCGCTAACGCTTATCCAGCTTACAGGTTGTCACGACTTGTAGGCCCGGTAAGCGGTAGCGCCACCGGGCAACATCACTAAATCACCCGCGAGAACTGCTGTATCCGCGCTTTCTGACGCAAATAAGCATCAAAGCACATGCAGATATTACGGATCAGCAGGCGGCCTTTCGGCGTAACCTGAATCCCCTTCTGATTGACGTCCACCAGCCCATCTTCCGCCAGCGGTGCCAGCAGTTTCAGGTCTTCGGCAAAATATTCAATAAAGTTCAGCCCCCATTGCTGCTCCACGGCGGCGTAATCGAGGCGGAAGTTACAGATAAGCGCCTTAATAACGTCACGGCGAATGCAGTCATCACGGGTTAACGCGATCCCACGCCACAAAGCATCACCGCGCTCATCTACCTGCTGATAGTAAAGCTTCAGCTCTTTCTGGTTCTGTGCGTAACAGTCGCCAATCATACTGATGGCAGAAACACCCATCCCCAGCAGGTCAGTATCACCCTGGGTGGTGTAGCCCTGGAAATTACGATGCAGAACGCCTTCACGCTGCGCAACTGCCAGCTCATCATCCGGGCGGGCAAAGTGATCCATCCCAATGAACTGATAGCCAGTTTCGGTCAGTGAGGAGATGGTTTCCTGCAGAATATCCAGCTTCTGTTGCGCGCTGGGCAGATCAACATCTTTGATCTTGCGCTGGGCGGCAAAAAGCGTCGGCAGGTGCGCATAGTTAAAGACGCTCAGGCGGTCGGGATTCAGCTCTGCCACACGCTTCAGAGTGAAAGCAAAGCTCTCCGGCGTCTGTTTTGGCAGCCCGTAAATAAGGTCGATATTCGTCGAGGTAAAGCCAATATCACGCGCATGATTAAGCAGCGCAAAAATGAACTCCTCGTCCTGTTCGCGGTTCACCAGACGCTGAACTTCTTTGTTGAAGTCCTGCACCCCCATGCTCAGGCGGTTAAACCCTTCTGCACGTAAATGATCAAGGACATCCAGCTCGATTTCACGTGGATCCACTTCGATCGAGATTTCGGCATCAGCGTTAAAGTGGAAGTTGTCACGTAACAACGTCATCAAACGGCTGATCTGTGCTTTATTCAAATAAGTGGGGGTGCCACCGCCCCAGTGCAGCTGGCTAACATGTCGTCCGGCAAACAACGGTGCACGATGAATAATTTCTTGTTCCAGCACATCCAGATATTGATCGGCTTTATGCTGCTGACGAGTCACAATTTTGTTGCAGCCACAGAAGTAGCACAGTTTGTGGCAAAACGGGATATGGACGTATAAAGAGAGTGGACGTTCAGGGTAGCGCGCAACGGCCTGCGAAAACGCCTCTGCACCGTAGTCTTCAGAAAACTCCAGCGCGGTCGGGTACGAGGTATATCGTGGCCCGGAATAGTTATATTTCTGGATCAGGGCCAGATCCCAGTCTATTAGCTGTTCAGACATGCTCACTCCTTCCGATGGCGTTTCTGGCGAGTACGGCGTACCGGCTTAGTCCCATTGTGGGTGATAAGCCGGCTGCGCAGCCACTTTTGGCGCCGCGACAATCGCTGTAGTTTAACGAATAACCACACCAGATAACATATAACCGGAAGGGTTATAAGCAGGACAGGAAGGCCCACGGTACAAAACCGTTAGTTACCACCCTTCAGCAGGCGCATCATATCTTCCTGCTTTTCATCCTCTTCATCTTCCTCTTCGTCGTCATAGGAGAGACCCAGCTTTTGCATCAGCTCATCAATGCGATCCAGCTTGGCATCAACCCATGCCTGATCTTCATCACTCAGGGTTTCTCCCGCTTCAAGACGTTCCAGCAGCGCATCCAGGCGCTCATCCGTTTCCAGTAAATCCAACTCAGCCTGTGGTGAAAGCATAGGTTTCTCACTCTTCGGTTTGTGCTGTTTGGTGACCTTTTCGGTCACACCCAATGCAATGGGGGTTTTACTGCCAATACGAGGATCTTTGTGCTTACTTTGGTTTCCGCCACCTGATGCGCCGTCACTACCGGTCGCACGGCTACCTGCCGCATGACCACGGTGTTTTTTCTGGCGTTTACGGTCACGGGCTTCCTGGTTAATCTCTTCGCGTGTTTTACGGCGCGCTTTTGCAGGACCTTTACCGCGTGGTGTAGAAGTTGGTTTCATCATGATTCGTCTTTGGCTGTTTTTATTCAGTATATAATTGCGCCGGAATCTAGCAGAAATAAAGAAAAAAGGCGACAGAGTAATCTGTCGCCTTTTTTCCTGACTCTCACCCTTAACAGGCTTTACAATCCATGTTGGCTATCAACACACCCTGTTTTTCCCTTAGCCTGAAACATTCCGTGTTGTTTCCATTTCCTTTTACTAACGTCTCCGGACGTTTGTCTTCCTGACAATCCTGTGTCTTCGCCTCCTGGCGCTCCTGACCCTCATCCTGAGTCGTATATCCTGTAAGCTTCCTCGCTATGGACGCTACTTTACCCTTTTGGCTTAACCGTACAAGTAACCTGGGTAGCAATTTCAGCTTTTCAGAATATAACTAATGTTTAATTATCTGATTTATTTGAGTTATATCATTATTTGCTCTGTCATATCGCATAGATTCGATCGGCAATGTCTCACAAAGCGCGCGGTTTTTACTTACACAACACACTTGTCGAAAAGCCAGCCTTTTGCTGGTGTTCAGGTATAATCGCTGCAAAGCCTTGATTGATGGAGACGACCGCTTTGACTAATTTGAATTATCAACAGACGCACTTTGTGATGAGTGCGCCTGATATTCGCCATTTACCTTCCGATACGGGAATCGAAGTGGCTTTTGCTGGCCGTTCCAACGCAGGCAAATCCAGTGCGCTAAATACCCTGACAAATCAAAAGGGTCTGGCGCGTACCTCTAAAACACCTGGCCGTACACAGCTCATCAACCTTTTTGAAGTTGTTGACGGCAAGCGTCTGGTTGACTTGCCGGGATACGGTTATGCAGAAGTTCCGGAAGAGATGAAGCGCAAATGGCAACGCGCGCTGGCTGAATACCTGGAAAAACGTCAGAGCCTGCAAGGTTTGGTTGTCCTGATGGATATTCGCCATCCACTAAAAGATCTCGATCAGCAGATGATTCTGTGGGCAGTAGAGAGCAACGTTCAGGTTCTGGTATTACTGACCAAAGCGGACAAACTGGCCAGCGGTGCACGGAAAGCCCAATTGAATATGGTACGTGAAGCGGTGCTGGCATTTAATGGCGATGTACAGGTCGAAGCATTCTCATCGCTGAAGAAGCTGGGCGTGGACAAACTGCGTCAGAAGCTGGATGTCTGGTTTAGCGAACTGGCACCGATTGAAGAGATGCAGGACGGGGAATAATCCACTGATATGCCGGATGGTAACGTTACACGTTTTATCCGGCCTACAGATCTTTATTATTGCTTTAAATAATTCGAGTTGCGTAAAGGCGGCGATACCAGGAAAAATTCGTCGGAAACGACTTTGAACAGCTGAAGGCGCCTCCGGTGAGGGACTGGAGTGAGCAAGAAAGCCAACGCATATACAGCTTGAAGTATGACGAGCACAATAAAAAACGCCCCAGTCATTACTGACTGGGGCGGCTAAAATATTCAGCCAAATCCGATTACGTGAAGTAAAAGGTCTGAAAGATAGAACATCTTACCTCTGTACCCTACGCGAATAACTTTACTCTTTTTTGAGCAGCTCAGAAAGTACTTTTTGTAATTTTTTTTCACTCCCGACATAGGGAATTCTAATGAATATCACAAAAAGCTCTATCTTATGTTGCTTAGTTACGAAAAGAGCACGTTATTCATTGAACCCTTAGTGCGCTTGATCCCAGTTTTCACCACTACCCACTTCCACCAGTAACGGCACATCAATCCGCGTCCCATTTTCCATCAGTTGATGGATCTTTTTCGATACGCTTTCCAGGTCATCTTTATGCACTTCAAATACCAGTTCATCGTGTACCTGCATGATCATGCGTACGCGCGGCTGCTCGGCTTGTAGCCATCCGTCCACATCTATCATGGCTCGCTTGATAATATCTGCAGCAGTACCCTGCATCGGGGCATTAATCGCTGCGCGTTCAGCACCGGCGCGGCGAGCACCATTACTGGATTTAATATCCGGCAGATAGAGGCGACGCCCTTCCAGGGTTTCAACATACCCTTGCTCTTTTGCCTGTGCGCGCGTGCGTTCCATGTATTCCATAACGCCAGGGTAACGTTCGAAGTAGAGATCCATGTATTTCTGCGCTTCTTTACGCGGAATATTCAACTGGCGCGCAAGACCAAAGGCGCTCATCCCGTAGATCAGACCAAAGTTGATAGCTTTCGCACTGCGACGCTGCTCGTTGGTCACAGAATCGAGCGGCAAGCCAAAGACTTCAGCAGCCGTTGCGCGGTGAATGTCCTTCCCTTCAGCAAACGCAGTGAGCAGACCTTTGTCACGCGAGAGATGCGCCATAATACGCAGTTCAATCTGCGAGTAGTCCGCAGAGACAATAACGTAGTCTTCTGGTGCAATAAACGCCTGGCGAATACGACGACCTTCCTCATTACGAACCGGAATATTTTGCAGGTTAGGGTCGGTAGAAGATAAGCGACCGGTAGCCGTGACTGCCTGATGGTACGAGGTATGTACGCGTCCGGTTTTAGGATTGATCATCAAAGGAAGTTTATCCGTATAGGTAGACTTCAATTTTGCCAACCCACGATATTCCAGAATCACCTTCGGCAATGGGTAATCCAGCGCTAACTCTTCCAGCACTTCTTCCGACGTTGACGGCGCACCACCCGGTGTTTTCTTCAGCGGTTTGATGCCCTGCTTTTCAAACAGAATGGTTTGCAGCTGCTTGGTAGAAGAGAGGTTAAATGCCTCTCCAGCTATCTCATGCGCTTTTTTCTCCAGCTCCGTCAAACGCAGTGTTAGCTCTTCTGAATGTTTGTGCAGTACCGCCGGATCAATTTTCACACCATTGCGTTCTACGCGAGATAGTACTGGTACCAGCGGCATATCGATCTTCTCGAACACATTTAGCGGCCCTTGATGCTTTTGCAGTTCTGGCCACATTTTCAAGTGCAACTGTAACGTAACGTCAGCATCTTCCGCGGCATAACGTCCGGCTTCTTCCAGTGCAATCTGGTTAAAGGTCAGTTGGTTTTTACCCTTCCCGGCGATCTCTTCAAAAGTGATCGTTTTATGTTTCAACCAACGATCGGACAGGCTGTCCATGTCGTGTCGTCCGGCAACACTGTTGAGAATGTAGGATTCGAGCATGGTATCAAAAACGATGCCGCGCAGCTCAATTCCGTAGTTTGCCAGTATGCCACGATCGTACTTCAGATTTTGCCCAACCTTATGCGCCTTTTCATCTTCCAGCAGCGGCTTCAGCAGCGTCAACGCACGGTCGCGAGAGATCTGATCGGGAGCATCCAGGTAATCATGGGCAACAGGAACATATGCAGCTATGCCTGGCTCAATGGCAAAAGAGAGACCAACCAGGTTCGCAGAGATGTTATCCAGGCTGTCAGTTTCAGTATCAAAGGCAAAGACCGGTGCTTTTTTTAGCTTTGCAATCCACTCTTCCAGCGTCGCTTCGTCCAGAATAGTGACATAGTTATCGAATGAGAGAACTGTTGCCGGCTCCTCAGGCGTTTCATCGATAGCTATTGTTTCCTGTGGTTTTGCCGCTGGCTTTGTTCCTTTCGCCTGCAGCCATTTGCCGGCTTCAACGTCAGCAACCCAGCGTTTGAACTCATATTGCTTAAACAGGCCAAGCAGTTCGTCAGCTGCAGGCTGGCGCACTTCCAACTGCTCACAGGTTAATTCAAGTTCAACATCCGTTTTAATCGTGGCCAACTTATAAGAAAGGTATGCCACTTCTTTATTCTGCTCGAGTTTGCCAGCCATGGTTTTTGCACCACGGAAGGTTAGCCCCGCGATTTTGTCTGATTCAGCATAGAGGGTATCCAGCCCTCCCAGTCCCTGAAGCAATGCCTGAGCTGTTTTTTCACCCACTCCCGGAACACCTGGAATGTTATCGGAGGAGTCGCCCATCAGCGCCAGGAAATCGATGATCAGCTCAGGTGGCACGCCATACTTATTCACTACCTCATCCGGCCCGAGGATAGTATTGGTCATAGTATTGATAAGCGTGATATTTGGTGTCACCAGTTGAGCCATGTCTTTATCACCGGTACTGATCAGCACCGGGCGCCCTATTTTCTCTGCTTCTCGCGCCAGCGTACCGATGACATCGTCCGCTTCCACACCGGAAACCGCCAGTAACGGCAGCCCCATCGCTTTGACCATCGCATGTAAAGGTTCTATCTGCGCACGCAGATCGTCCGGCATTGGCGGACGATGTGATTTGTAATGCTCGAATAACTCATCACGGAAGGTTTTACCCTTAGCGTCGAAGACCACTGCAGCATGCGTCGGCTGGTATTGCAGAATCAAGCTACGCAGCATGTTGAGGACACCGTACATAGCGCCCGTAGGCTCTCCCGAGCTGTTGGTCAGCGGCGGAAACGCATGGTATGCGCGATACAGGTAAGATGAGCCATCTACGAGGATAAGTGGGTTTTCTGGGATCTGAACCATAATGTCCGTGCCTGTTTATCAGATTATGGGTAAAGGATGCCACAGACAGGATGAAAACATGAGTTTTTCACCGCATTTGTGGAAAAACTTTTGCAGATCTTCTGGACTGTCCGCAAAGTGAGCTGTGGATAACTTTGTGAGTAAATAATTTTCAGCCCTTTAAATACAGCAAGATAATTTACAAAGCATAATAATTTTATATATTTTTCATCGCGTTATATTGAGCAGCAGAATTTTATAGCTTATTTTAGACTTATATCTGGATGTGGATAGATATTACCTTTTTTTCTATTCAGCGAAGACCCGTCATTTGGTTCGTTTTCTGATAAAATCAGCCCCTTGCGCCTCTTTCGCGCACTATCTATGGCTAACCTTTTGAATAATTTAATTATGACGAGAATACTCGCTGCGATAACGCTGTTGCTGAGTATCGTATTGACCATATTGGTCACGATTTTTTGTTCTGTGCCGATCATCCTTGCCGGGGTTGTAAAACTCCTTTTGCCCTTTCCCATCGTCTGGCGCAAGGTATCCGTCTTCTGTAATTTCATGATGTACTGCTGGTGTGAAGGTCTGGCGTTACTGTTACACCTTAATCCGCGACTGAAGTGGGACGTTGAAGGACTGGAAGGTCTTAGCAAGAAAAACTGGTATCTGCTCATCTGCAATCACTACAGCTGGGCTGATATCGTTGTGCTTTGCGTTTTGTTCCGTAAACACATCCCCATGAATAAATATTTCCTTAAGCAGCAACTCGCCTGGGTCCCCTTTATTGGACTGGCATGCTGGGCGCTGGATATGCCGTTTATGAAACGCTATTCGCGCGGCTATTTGCTCCGTCATCCGGAACGACGCGGTAAAGATGTGGCAACAACGCGTCGCTCTTGTGAGAAGTTTCGCCTCCATCCGACAACCATTGTGAATTTTGTTGAAGGTTCGCGCTTCACGAAAGAGAAACACCTGCAAACCCGCTCGCCATATCAAAATCTATTGCCGCCCAAGGCCGCAGGCATTGCGATGGCGCTAAATGTACTAGGGTCTCAGTTTGATAAATTGCTCAACATTACGCTGTGTTATCCAGAAAACAGTCATCGTCCTTTCTACGATATGCTGAGTGGCAAGCTGACACGCATTGTCGTGAGAGTGAATCTGGAGACAATTAAAGAAGAACTGCACGGTGATTACGTTAACGATAAAGGATTTAAACGTCGGTTCCAGCTATGGCTGAATACGCTGTGGAGTGAGAAAGACATGCAACTTGATGCGATTAAAGCCTCACATAAAAAAGCCGGTCAGTGACCGGCTTTTTCTTTTACTTCTGACCAACCAGATATTTCACGGTATCAGCATACTGCTGTACAAAGATATCCATGCTGCTGGTATCCATACCCTGCGGATTTACCTGATACTTACCATTAACAAACATCGCCGGGACGCCCTGCAGTTGCAGATCAGCCGCCGCTTTTTCCTGCTGTGCGACGAGTGATTTCACCACGAAGCTATTCCATGCAGCATCATAGTCTTCACCTTTAATACCCGCATCGACAAACACTTTACGAATATCAGCAACAGACTGGACGGTCTGCGTTTTCTGTACCCCTTCAAACAACGGTACAGTAACTTTATCTTCAACGCCCAGTGCCAAAGCAACAGCCCACGCCTGAGTCAGGTCTTTGCCAAGAGGCCCCAAAAACTCAACGTGATATTTGGTCATTTTGGTGCCTTCCGGCAGTTTTTTCTTCACGTTATCAGAGACGTGAAGCACTTCTTCAAACTGGTAGCAATGCGGGCAGTAGAAGGAGAAAAACTCCAACACCTGAGGCTCACCCACAATAGGCTTTTCCAGTGTGATGTACTGCTTGCCATCCTGGAACTGCGCTGCCGATGCGCTAAAAGCTAAGATCATACCAGCCAGCGCCAGCCATATTTTTTTCATGTTCAGGTCTCTCCGATTAATACATTGGCGTTAATTGTAAGGGGGGGTCTTGCAGAATTTTAGCCTGCTCAATAAAGGTCGCGGTCTGACGTTGCCAGTAATCTTCCCCGGTTAACCATGGAAAGTTTTTAGGGAACGCAGGGTCAGCCCAACGTCGAATCAGCCAGGCAAGATAATAAACTAAACGCATGGCGCGTAAAGGTTCAATGAGTCCGATTTCAGCGATGTCAAACTCACTAAACTCTTCATAAGCCTCAATAATGGTTTCAAGCTGCATACGTTGTTCTGCTTTATCGCCATTAAGGAGCATCCATAGATCCTGTATTGCCGGACCATTACGAGCATCATCTAAATCGACGAACATCGGGCCATCACGCCACAGAATGTTCCCGGCATGGCAGTCACCGTGCAATCGTAGCGTTTCAAAACGGGTATGCCAGCGCTTGGTAACCACCGTGATGAGCGCATCCGTTGCCTTAAGGAAAGCTGCCTTTTGCCCTGCAGGAATGATCCGCGCATGCTCGAAAAGTTTACGCGGCTCAGTCAGATACTCTTCAAGACCAATTGTCGGTCGAAAGGCAAAAGAACGTTTACGTCCAGTTTGATGCAGGCGTCCCAGATAGCGGCCCACCGCCTCCATCTGATCGATGTTGTCGGCTTCAAACTGGCGGCCACCCACACTGGGGAATATCGCATAGTGAAATCCCTGATGACCCAATAACGTCTGGCCATCAAACACAATTGGCGCCGCAACGGGTACATCATCGCGCACCAGTTCAAGGGCAAACTGGTGTTCTTCCAGTATTTGATCAACAGACCAGCGTTCAGGACGGTAAAACTTTACGACAAAACGTCGACGGTCTTCATCCTGGAATTGATAGACACGATTTTCATAGCTGTTAAGCGGGGTCAGCCCGGAATCCACCCGGATCCCCTGCTCAAACAGTGCATCCATGATGGTATCCGGGTGTAGCGTCTGGAAAGTAAAAGCGTTGTCGTTCATCCCATCATCCGGAAAATACTACGAATGATTCAGGATATCATTTCGCAGCGTTTTCGGTGGCGGCGATTACAAGGTTTTACTCTTTAATTACGCCACGTGCTCGCAGGAGTGCAGTTTTAAAATCTTCTTCATAATCTTTTTGAATACCTGGAATCACTGCGTCTTTCGCAGAGTCGCGCATTTTCAGGTGGTAGATCAGAATATCATCAGTTAAATCCGCCAGTTCTCCGTCAAAACCTGACTCTTTTGCCAGTTTCTGCAAAAATTGCATCAGGTTAAGATCGGGTTCTTTCTGCCAGGCCGGCTGGAGGAGTTCAATAACTTCATTCAGACGTTTACATTTCATGGTTGTGCTCCTTAGTCTTAATACGAATACGTTAGCAGGGTCAATCCCACATTAAAAGAGGCGATATCAGTGATTCTGGATAGTGCAATAACAGGGGTTGTTCTGGCTGGCGGTAAGGCCAGACGAATGGGTGGAACAGATAAAGGCCTTCTTGAACTTCACGGTAAGCCGTTATGGAGACACGTGGCGGATACCCTCGCCTTGCAGGTTAAGACCGTCGTGGTTAACGCCAATCGCCATCAGGATGTTTATCAACAAAGCGGCTTGAAAGTTATCCCCGATTTATTGGCCGATTTTCCTGGCCCGCTGGCCGGAATGCTGTCAGTTTTTCAGCAGGAAGCTGGTGACTGGTTTCTATTCTGTCCTTGCGATATGCCATATATTCCCCACAGCCTGGCCGCACGTTTAAAAGAGCAACGTAGCTCTGCGCCAGTCGTATGGGTGCACGATGGAGAACGGGATCACCCGACAATTGCGCTGATGAATAGAAAAATAGTGCCGTTGTTACAGGACTACCTTCAGTCTGGTGAACGACGCGTAATGGTCTTTATGCGTCTGGCTGGCGGGCATGCCGTCGATTTCAGCGATCACAGAGACGCATTCGTAAATGTGAATACACCAGAAGAACTCGCGAGATGGCAGACAAAATCATGATCCCATTACTCGGCATTGCGGCATGGAGTGGTACAGGAAAAACCACACTGCTCAAAAAGCTGATACCGGAACTGTGCGCCAGAGGTATTCGCCCTGGATTGATCAAGCATACACACCACGATATGGACGTCGATAAACCCGGCAAAGATAGCTATGAACTGCGTAAAGCTGGAGCAGCTCAAACACTGGTCGCCAGCCAGCAGCGCTGGGCATTGATGACGGAAACGCCAGAAGAGCCCAAGTTGGACTTAACATATCTGGTGAGCAGAATGGATGCTTCAACGTTAGATATGGTGCTTGTCGAGGGTTTTAAGCATGAAGCTGTCGCGAAGATCATGCTTTTTCGTGAAGGTTGTGGTCGCAACAAGGAAGAATTAACGATTGATGAACATGTTGTCGCGGTTGCAAGCGATGTTCCACTCATGGTGGATGTTCCATTGTTAGATATAAACGATATACCACAGATAGCGGCATTTATTTTACGGTGGCTAAAGCAATGAACGTGATCCGGATGAGGCGTTTACGCCGAATCCGGCACTTTTCACAACGCATAGACGCAAAAAAGCCCATCCGGCAGGATGGGCTTCTTCACTGGTTTGATGCCTGGCAGTTCCCTACTCTCGCATGGGGAG